>NZ_MAXF01000126.1 GCF_001704635.1 Streptomyces sparsogenes
TGGGCGACCGCGAGGCACAGCAGTTCGGCGTCCGTCAGTTTCGGGGGTCGCCCGATCCGACGACGGGGGGCCACATGGTCGTCGATGAACACGTACAGTGCCGCCAGAAGGGCGTCCAGGCTGGTAGTCACACACGAGCCAACGGGCGCCCTTCGCCATGGTTGCGGCCAGCACAAACATCGGACTCACTCATCTAGGGGATCGCCCAGGGATGGCCCGGGGGCCGGCCAGGGATACATCTCCGCACGTTTGTACACCGAGAGGCGTAAGCTGGAGCGGCGCCCGAGCGGACACGCGCCGGACACGTGTCGCTGCCCCCTGTGAAGTGGGCGTGAGCGGGGCCGCGGCGTCGAGCGCCCTTGACCTGGCGGCGCGGCGTGTCCGCATCGTGTCGACCCTGACAACCGGTGTAGAACGGGGGATGTGACGGCATTGGCTACCCGGCCCATCTCCAGCTCTCCCACAGGGCCCGGTCACCCGGGCTCCGGCGGAGACCTGGTCCTTGCCCGTACGCCTGGCTGTCCATGGTGACCGTGGAGGACGAGCACAGCGGGTTGCACACCACGTCCAGCGGTCCCTCCGACGGGCAGGAAGCCGCCCGGGCCGTGCTCGACAAGGCCGCGCACGAGAACTTCCCCGTCGCCCCCTTCTTCCTCCCCCGCGCCTGGCGGACCGACCTCATGGCCATCTACGGGTACGCCCGTCTGGTCGACGACATCGGCGACGGCGATCTGCCCCCCGGCGGCGCCGACGCCCGGCTGCTGGGCGTCGACCCGGAGCGGGCCGACGACCCGCTGGCGATGCTCGACGCGTTCGAGGCCGACCTCAGGCGCGTGTTCGACGGCGCGGGAGGCGCGCGTGGCGTGTCCGCGGCCCCCTCCGCGACCCCCCGCCACCCGCTGCTGCGCGCCCTGCGGCCCACGGTCCACCACCACCGGCTGGCCCCCGAGCCGTTCCTCGGCCTGATCGAGGCCAACCGCCAGGACCAGCGGGTCCGCCGCTACGCCACCTACGAGGAACTCCTCGCCTACTGCGAGCTGTCCGCCAACCCCGTGGGCCGCCTGGTGCTCGGGGTCACCGGCACCACCAGCCCCGAGCGGGTCCGCCGCTCCGACGCCATCTGCACCGCACTCCAGATCATCGAACACCTGCAGGACGTGGCCGAGGACCTCCGCCGCGACCGCGTCTACCTCCCCGCCGAGGACATGAGGCGCTTCGGAGTGACCGAGGCCGACCTCGCCGCGCCCTCGGCCGGCGCCCCGGTGCGCGCCCTGATCGCCCATGAGGCGGCCCGCGCCGAAACCCTGCTGAATGAAGGTGCCCCCCTCGTGGGTAGCGTCCACGGCAGGCTCAAGTGGTTGCTCGCCGGGTTCGTGGCCGGGGGGCGGGCCGCCCTGAGGGCGGTCGCCGCCACGGGATACGACGTACTTCCTGGACCGCCCAGGCCCACCAAGCTCAGCCTGCTGCGCGAGGCGGGGGCGACACTGCGAAGAGAGGGGTGAGCCGGACCGTGGACGGATCTCCGCACGCGTCCGCGCCAGTGCTCGCGGCGTACCGATACTGCGAGGCCGTGACCGGACAGCAGGCCCGCAACTTCGCGTACGGCATCAGACTGCTGCCCACCGAGAAGCGCCGGGCCATGTCGGCGCTCTACGCCTTCTCGCGCCGTGTCGACGACATCGGCGACGGCCGCCTGGACGCCGACGCCAAGCGGGCGCGACTCGCCGAGACCCGCGCCGTCCTCGACCGCATCAGGAACGGCGGGATCCGGGAGGACGACACCGACCCGGTCGCGGTGGCGCTCGCCCACGCCGCGCGCCGCTTCCCGATCCCGCTGGGCGGGCTCGACGAGCTGATCGACGGCGTGCTGATGGACGTGGCCGGCCAGACCTATGAGACCTGGGACGACCTCAAGGCCTACTGCCGCTGTGTCGCGGGCGCCATCGGGCGGCTCTCCCTCGGTGTCTTCGGGACCGTGAGCGCCCCCGGGGTGGGCGCGCGCGAGATCGAGCGCGCCCCCGAGTACGCCGATACGCTCGGCCTGGCCCTGCAGCTGACCAACATCCTGCGGGACATCCGGGAGGACGCCGCCGGCGGCCGCACCTACCTGCCCGCCGACGACCTCGCCAAGTTCGGCTGCCCGGCGGGCATCCACACCTCCACCGCCCCGCCGGACGCCGACTTCACCGGACTGGTGCACTTCGAGGTCCGGCGGGCCAGAGCCCTGTTCGCCGAGGGCTACCGGCTGCTGCCGATGCTGGACCGGCGCAGCGGCGCCTGCGTGGCCGCCATGGCCGGCATCTACCGCAGGCTCCTGGAGCGCATCGCCCGCGACCCGGAGGCCGTCCTGCGCGGCCGGGTCTCGCTCCCCGGCCGTGAGAAGGCCTACGTGGCCGTCCGCGGCCTGGCCGGGCTCGACGCCCGCGCCGCCGCCAGCCGCCCCGCCGGGGGGCGGCCATGAGCCTTCCAGGGGCCCCGGCGGGCCGCCCCCTCGGCACCGGCCGCGGCGGGCGGCGGGGCCCCGTGGCCGTCGTCGGCGGCGGGCTCGCGGGCACCACCGCGGCGCTCGCGCTCGCCGACGCCGGACTGGACGTGACGCTGCTGGAGGGGCGCCCCCGGCTGGGCGGGCTCGCCTTCTCCTTCCGCCGCCCGTCCCCCGTCGGCGAGCTGACCGTCGACAACGGCCAGCATGTGTACCTGCGCTGCTGCACCGCCTACCAGTGGTTTCTCGACCGGGTCGGGGCCGTGGGGCTCGCCCCGCTGCAGGACAGGCTGGACGTGCCCGTCCTGGACGCCGGCGGGCGGCCGGGACGGCGGCTCGGCCGGCTGCGCCGCACCGCCCTGCCGGTGCCGCTGCACCTCGCCGCGAGCCTGGCCACCTACCCCCACCTCTCGCTCGCCGAGCGCGCCCAGGTGGGCCGCGCCGCGCTCGCCCTGGGGCGGCTGGACCCCGCCGATCCCGCCCTGGACGGGGTGGACTTCGCCGGCTGGCTGCGCCGCCACGGCCAGTCGCCGCGCGCCGTCGAGGCGCTGTGGGACCTGGTCGGCGTCGCCACGCTCAACGCCACCGCCCGTGACGCCTCGCTCGGCCTGGCCGCCATGGTCTTCAAGACCGGGCTGCTCTCCCACCCCGGCGCCGCCGACATCGGCTGGGCCCGCACCCCGCTCGGCGAGCTGCACCACACCCTCGCCCGCGAGGCCCTGGAGAAGGCGGGCGTGAGCTGCGCGCTGCGCACCAAGGCGACCGCCGTCACCCGCACCGCCGAGGGCCGCTGGGCCGTGCGTACGATGGCCGGGCCGCACGCCGCCGAGCCGCTGGAGGCGGCGGCCGTGGTGCTGGCGGTACCGCAGCGGGAGGCCCACGCGCTGCTCCCCGACGGGGCCCTGGAGGACCCGGACCGGCTGCTGCGCATCGGCGACGCGCCGATCCTCAACATCCATGTAGTTTACGATCGCAAAGTGATGCGCCGCCCCTTCTTCGCCGCGATCGGCAGCCCGGTCCAGTGGGTCTTCGACCGCACCGACGCCTCGGGCCTGGCGAGGCTCCCCGGGGCGGGGGCCAGCCAGTACCTGGCCCTGTCCCAGTCCGCGGCGCACCGGGAGATCGACCTCCCCGCCGCCGAGCTGCGCGCCCGCTACCTGCCCGAGCTGGAGCGGCTGCTGCCCGCCGCCCGCGGCGCCGCGGTGCGCGACTTCTTCGTCACCCGGGAGCGCACCGCGACGTTCGCCCCCACCCCCGGCGTCGGACGGCTGCGGCCCGGCGCCCCCACGAACGCGCCCGGCCTGTACCTGGCCGGAGCGTGGACCGCCACCGGCTGGCCCGCGACCATGGAGGGCGCCGTGCGCAGCGGACTGTCCGCCGCCCGTACGGCCCTGACCCACCTCGGCCGCCCGCACCGCGACCCTTTCCCCGCCTCCGGCCGGGGGAGCCCCAAGGAGGCGGCATGAGCACCATCACACAGAACCAAGGAGAGACCGTGACCCCGGCGACCCCAGCAGTCGACACCGCAGGCGTCCCCGCGCTGCTCGAGCGCGGCCGCACGCTTGCCACGCCGGTGCTGCGCGCCGCGGTGGACCGGCTGGCCCCGCCCATGGACACCGTGGCCGCCTACCACTTCGGCTGGATCGACGCCGAGGGCCGCCCGGCCGCGGGCGACGGCGGCAAGGCCGTCCGCCCCGCCCTCGCGCTGCTGTCCGCCGAGGTGGCGGGCCGGGCCCCCGAGGTGGGCGTGCCCGGCGCGGTCGCGGTGGAGCTGGTGCACAACTTCTCCCTGCTGCACGACGACCTGATGGACGGGGACGAGCAGCGCCGGCACCGCGACACCGTCTGGAAGGTGCACGGCCCGGCCCAGGCCATCCTCGTCGGGGACGCGCTGTTCGCGCTGGCCGGCGAGATACTGCTCGAACTGGGCACGGTGGACGCCGGGCGCGCCACCCGCCGCCTCACCTCCGCGACCCGCAGACTCATCGACGGCCAGGCCCAGGACATCAGCTATGAGCACCGCGAGCGGGTCACCGTCGCGGAGTGCCTGGAGATGGAGGGCAACAAGACCGGCGCGCTGCTCGCCTGCGCCGCCTCCATCGGCGCCGTCCTGGGCGGGGCCGACGACCGCACCGCCGACACCCTGGAGCGGTACGGCCACCACCTCGGGCTCGCCTTCCAGGCCGTGGACGACCTGCTCGGCATCTGGGGCGACCCCGAGGCCACGGGCAAGCAGACCTGGAGCGACCTGCGCCAGCGCAAGAAGTCGCTGCCGGTGGTGGCCGCCCTCGCCGGGGGCGGCGAGGCCTCCGAGCGCCTCGCCCGGCTGCTCGCGGACGACGCCAAGAAGACCGAGGCGGAATTCGCCGATTTCGACGAAGAGGAGTTCGCCGCCCGCGCGGCGCTGATCGAGCAGGCCGGCGGCCGCGACTGGACCTCCCAGGAGGCCCGCCGCCAGCACACCACCGCGGTGGCGGCGCTCGACGAGGTGGACATGCCGGATCGGGTCCGGGCGCAGCTCGTGGCGCTCGCCGATTTCGTCGTCGTACGAAAGAGATGATCACTATCGACCGCATATAGCTCGCAGTCGCCGGCCGGCACCCAGCCGGGGTGCCGGCCGACGGAAGCCCCACGACGGCAGAGATCTCACACTGCAGAAGGGGAAGCCATGACAGCGACAACCGTCCACCCGCCCGAGCCCCTCGAACCCGCGACGTTAACGCTTGCCCGGCAGGCCATGGCCCGGGCCACCCGCCACCTGCTGGACCGTCAGGACGAGCAGGGCTGGTGGAAGGGCGACCTGGAGACCAACGTCACCATGGACGCCGAAGACCTGATGCTGCGCCAGTTCCTGGACATCCAGGACCCGGCGACGCTCCAGGCCGCCGCCCGCTACCTGCGCTCCCAGCAGCGCGAGGACGGCACCTGGGCCACCTTCCACGGCGGCCCCCCGGAGCTGTCCACCACCATCGAGGCGTACGTCGGCCTGCGGCTGGCCGGCGACCGGCCCGACGCCCCCCACATGGCCGCCGCCTCCGCGTGGGTGCGCGAGCGGGGCGGCATCGCGAAGAGCCGGGTGTTCACCCGCATCTGGCTGGCCCTGTTCGGCTGGTGGAAGTGGGAGGACCTGCCCGAGCTGCCGCCCGAGATCATCTACTTCCCGAAGTGGTTCCCGCTCAACATCTACGACTTCGGCTGCTGGGCGCGGCAGACCATCGTGCCGCTCACCATCGTCTCCGCCAGGCGCCCGGTGCGGCCCGCGCCCTTCCCCCTCGACGAACTCCACACCGACCCCCGGCGGCCCAACCCGCCCGCCGGACCCGCGCCCCTGGCCTCCTGGGACGGCGCCTTCCAGCGCCTGGACCGGGCGCTGCACGCCTACCACAAGGTGGCGATCCGGTCGCTGCGCCGGGCGGCGCTGAGATCCTGCGCGCGCTGGATCGTCGAGCGCCAGGAGAACGACGGCTGCTGGGGCGGCATCCAGCCGCCCGCCGTGTACTCCCTGATCGCCCTGCACCTGCTCGGCTACGACCTCGACCACCCGGTGATGCGCGCCGGGCTGGCCTCCCTGGACCGCTTCGCGGTGTGGCGCGAGGACGGCAGCCGGATGGTCGAGGCCTGTCAGTCGCCGGTGTGGGACACCTGCCTGGCCACCATCGCGCTCGCCGACGCCGGGCTGCCCCCGGACCACCCCGCGCTGGTCAAGGCCGCGGACTGGATGCTCGGCGAGCAGATCACCCGGCCCGGCGACTGGTCGGTGCGCCGCCCCACGCTCCCGTCCGGCGGCTGGGCGTTCGAATTCCACAACGACAACTACCCCGACATCGACGACACCGCCGAGGTCGTCCTGGCGCTGCGCCGGGTGCGCCACCCCGAACCCGAGCGGATCGAGGCGGCGGTGCGGCGCGGGACGCGCTGGACGCTCGGCATGCAGTCCAGGGACGGCGGGTGGGGCGCCTTCGACGTCGACAACAGCAGCCCGCTGCCCAACCGGCTGCCGTTCTGCGACTTCGGGGAGGTCATCGACCCGCCGTCCGCCGATGTCACCGCCCACGTGGTCGAAATGCTCGCCCACGAGGGCAGGGCCCAGACCCCGGCCGCCCGGCGCGGCGTCGCCTGGCTGCTGGCCGAGCAGGAGGCCGACGGCTCGTGGTTCGGCCGCTGGGGGACGAACTACGTCTACGGCACCGGCTCCGTCGTCCCCGCCCTGGTGGCCGCCGGGGTCCCCGCCTCCCACCCGGCGATCCGCCGGGCCGTCCGCTGGCTGGAGAGCGTCCAGAACGAGGACGGCGGCTGGGGCGAGGACCAGCGCTCCTACCCCGACCGGCAGTGGGCCGGGCGGGGCGCCTCCACCGCCTCGCAGACGGCATGGGCGCTGATGGCCCTGCTGGCGGCGGGGGAGCGGGAGGGCAAGGCGGTCGAGCGCGGGGTCACCTGGCTCGCCGAGACCCAACAGGAGGACGGCTCCTGGGACGAGCCCCACTTCACCGGCACCGGCTTCCCCTGGGACTTCTCCATCAACTACCACCTGTACCGGCAGGTGTTCCCGGTCACCGCGCTGGGACGGTACGTCAACGGCGAGCCGGCCCTGACCCGCCCACGGGGATCCTGATGGCCGCCGGCCCGGCCCCGCCCCCGCACCGGGGCGAGGGCCCGGCGCCGCTGCTGATCGCGTGCGCGCTCGGCATCGAGCGGTTCGCCCTGCGCGGCGGCGACTTCGGCGCGGCCGCCGGGCCGGTGACCGTCCTGCGCACCGGCATGGGGCCGCAGGCCGCCGAGCGCGCGGTGACGCGCGCCCTCGCCGAGAGCGGCGGGCACGCGCCCGGCACCGCGGTCATCGCCACCGGCTTCTGCGCCGGCCTGGCCCCCGGGATGCACCCGGGCGACCTGGTGGTGGCCGACGAGACCCGGGACGGCGCGGGCGCCACCCCGTGCACCGGCACGGCGGTCCTCGCCGACGCGCTCACCCGGCCGGCCCGGGCCGGCCCCGGGCGCGCGGTCCACACCGGCCCGCTCGTCGGGTCCGGCCATGTCGTACGGGGCGCCGAGCGGGCCCGGCTGCACGCCACCGGCGCCATCGCGGTGGACATGGAATCCGCCGCGACCCTGCGGACCGCCGTGGCGGCCGGGGCAGGCCCGGTTGCGGCCGTCCGAGTGATCGTGGACGCTCCTGAACATGAACTCGTCCGTATCGGAACTCTGCGCGGGGGAATATCTGCTTTCCGTGTTCTACGCACCGTCCTTCCCGCTTTCTTTGCCTGGCACCGTTCTTCGCTGCTCCCAGGAGGTGAGCTAGATGGCCATGCCGCTCCGTCAGACCATCCGGGTCGCGACGTATCTCTTCGACCAGAAGGTGGTCAAGCGTCGTGACAAGTTTCCGCTGATCGTCGAGCTAGAGCCGCTGTACGCCTGCAATCTGAAGTGCGAGGGATGCGGAAAGATCCAGCATCCCGCGGGGGTGCTGAAGCAGCGGATGCCGGTCGCCCAGGCGGTGGGGGCGGTGCTGGAGTCCGGGGCGCCGATGGTGTCCATCGCGGGCGGCGAGCCCCTGATGCACCCCCAGATCGACGAGATCGTGCGGCAGCTGGTGGAGCGCCGCAAATACGTCTTCCTGTGCACCAATGCCATGCTGCTGCGCAAGAAGATCCACAAGTTCAAGCCCTCCCCCTATTTCGCGTTCGCGGTGCACATCGACGGGCTGCGCGAGCGGCACGACGAGTCGGTCGCCAAGGAGGGGGTGTTCGACGAGGCCGTCGCGGCGATCAAGGAAGCGCAGCGGCGCGGCTTCCGGGTGACCACCAATTCCACTTTCTTCAATACCGACACCCCGCAGACCGTCGTCGAGGTGCTCAACTTCCTCAATGACGAGCTCAAGGTGGACGAGATGATGATTTCGCCCGCCTACGCCTATGAGAAGGCGCCCGACCAGGAACACTTCCTCGGGGTCGAGCAGACCCGCGAGCTGTTCAAGAAGGCCTTCGCGGGCGGCAACCGGCGGCGCTGGCGCTTGAACCACAGCCCGCTCTTCCTGGACTTCCTGGAGGGCAGGACCGACTTCCCGTGCACCGCGTGGGGCATCCCCAACTACTCGCTCTTCGGCTGGCAGCGCCCCTGCTATCTGATGGCGGACGGATACGTCCCCACGTACCGTCAGCTCGTCGAGGAGACGGACTGGGAGAAGTACGGCCGCGGCAAGGACCCGCGCTGCGACAACTGCATGGCCCACTGCGGCTACGAGCCGACCGCCGTGCTGGCCACGATGGGCTCTCTCAAGGAGTCGCTGCGCGCGGCCCGCGAGACCGCCACCGGAGGCCGCGGGTGAACGCCACGAGTTCGACGCAGCCCGTTTCCCTGGGGCTGCCCGCGGTGCCGGCCCGGCCTCTGGCGGCGCGCCGCCTCTCGCGGCGCCTCCAGGTCGGGTCGGTGGCGGTGGGTGGGGACGCGCCGGTGTCGGTGCAGTCGATGACGACGACGGTGACGGCGGATGTGGGTGCGACGCTGCAGCAGATCGCGGAGCTGACGGCTTCGGGGTGTGAGATCGTGCGGGTGGCGTGTCCGTCGCAGGACGACGCGGACGCGTTGCCGGTGATCGCGCGGAAGTCGCAGATTCCGGTGATCGCGGATATTCATTTCCAGCCGAAGTATGTGTTCGCGGCGATCGATGCCGGGTGTGCGGCGGTGCGGGTGAATCCGGGGAACATCCGGCAGTTCGACGACAAGGTCAAGGAGATCGCGAAGGCGGCTTCGGAGGCGGGGGTGCCGATCCGGATCGGGGTGAACGCGGGGTCGCTGGACAAGCGGCTTCTGGCGAAGTACGGGAAGGCGACTCCGGAGGCGCTGGTGGAGTCGGCGTTGTGGGAGTGCTCGCTGTTCGAGGAGCACGGGTTCCGGGACATCAAGATCTCGGTGAAGCACAACGACCCGGTGGTGATGATCAATGCGTACCGGCAGTTGGCGGCCCGGTGTGACTATCCGTTGCATCTGGGGGTGACGGAGGCGGGGCCGGCGTTCCAGGGGACGATCAAGTCGGCGGTGGCGTTCGGTGCGCTGCTCAGTGAGGGGATCGGGGACACGATCCGGGTGTCGTTGTCGGCGCCTCCGGTGGAGGAGGTGAAGGTCGGTATCCAGATTCTGGAGTCGTTGAATCTGCGGCAGCGGCGGTTGGAGATCGTGTCGTGTCCGTCGTGTGGTCGGGCGCAGGTGGATGTGTACAAGCTGGCGGATGAGGTGACGGCGGGTCTGCAGGGCATGGAGGTGCCGTTGCGGGTCGCGGTGATGGGGTGTGTGGTCAATGGTCCTGGTGAGGCGCGGGAGGCGGATCTGGGGGTGGCCTCGGGCAATGGGAAGGGGCAGATCTTCGTGAAGGGTGAGGTGATCAAGACGGTGCCCGAGTCGAAGATCGTGGAGACCCTGATCGACGAGGCCATGAAGATCGCCGAACAGATGGAGGACGACGGGGCCCTCTCGGGTACCCCCCAGGTCACCGTGAGCTGATACACAAGGAGGGGATCCGCGCATGCCACTGCTGGAGAGTGTCCGGGGCCCGGGCGATCTCAAGCCGCTGACCGAAGAGCAACTCGCCGAACTCGCCGGAGAGATCCGCGAGTTCCTGATCCACGCGGTGGCCAGAACCGGCGGCCACCTCGGTCCCAACCTCGGCGTCGTCGAACTGTCCATAGCCCTGCACCGCGTCTTCGACTCGCCCGTGGACCGCATCCTGTGGGACACCGGCCACCAGTCCTACGTCCACAAGCTGCTCACCGGCCGTCAGGACTTCTCCAAGCTCCGCGGCAAGGGCGGCCTGTCCGGCTATCCCTCGCGCGCCGAGTCCGAGCACGACGTCATCGAGAACAGCCACGCCTCCACCGTGCTCGGCTGGGCCGACGGCCTGGCCAAGGCCAACGAGGTCCTCGGCCGCACCGACCGGCATGTCGTCGCCGTCATCGGCGACGGCGCGCTGACCGGCGGCATGGCCTGGGAGGCGCTCAACAACATCGCCGCCGCCCGGGACCGCCCGCTGATCATCGTCGTCAACGACAACGAGCGCTCGTACGCGCCCACCATCGGCGGCCTCGCCAACCACCTCGCCACCCTCCGCACCACCGACGGCTACGAGCGCTTCCTGGCCTGGGGCAAGGACGTGCTGGAGCGCACGCCCGTGGTCGGCCGGCCGCTGTACGAGTCGCTGCACGGCGCCAAGAAGGGCTTCAAGGACGCCTTCGCGCCCCAGGGCATGTTCGAGGACCTGGGGTTGAAGTACCTCGGCCCCATCGACGGACACGACATCGCGGCCGTGGAGTCGGCGCTGCGCCGCGCCCGGCGCTTCAGCGGCCCGGTCCTGGTCCACTGCCTCACCGAGAAGGGCCGCGGCTACCGGCCCGCGCTGGAGGACGAGGCCGACCGCTTCCACACGGTCGGCGCCATGGACCCGCTCACCTGCGCGCCGCTGGCACCCTCCGGCGGCCGCTCGTGGACCTCGGTGTTCGGCGAGGAGATGGTGCGGATCGGGGCCGACCGCCCCGACGTGGTCGCGCTCACCGCGGCGATGCTGGGCCCGGTCGGGCTCACCGGGTTCGCCCGGGCGTATCCGGAGCGGGTGTGGGACGTCGGCATCGCCGAACAGCACGCCGCGGTCTGCGCCGCGGGGCTCGCGACCGGCGGGCTGCACCCGGTCGTCGCCGTCTACGCCACCTTTCTCAACCGGGCCTTCGACCAGGTGCTGATGGACGTCGCGCTGCACAAGTGCGGGGTGACCTTCGTCCTGGACCGGGCGGGTGTCACCGGCACCGACGGGCCCAGCCACAACGGCATGTGGGACATGTCCGTGCTGCAGGTGGTGCCGGGCCTGCGGATCGCCGCCCCGCGCGACGCGGACCAGCTCCGCGCCCAGCTGCGCGAGGCCCTCGACGTGGACGACGCGCCCACCGTGGTCCGCTTCCCCAAGGAGTCGGTGGGCGAGCCCGTCCCGGCGCTCGCCCGCGTCGGCGGCATGGACGTGCTGCGGCACGGCGGGCCCGAGCCGGCGGACCGGGGCGGCGGCGGTGATGTGCTGCTCGTGGTGGCCGGGGCGATGGCGCGGGTCGGCCTGGAGGCCGCCGAGCTGCTGGCCGAGCGCGGCATCGGCGCCACGGTCGTCGACCCGCGCTGGGTCAAGCCCGTCGACCCCGCCCTGCCCGGGCTCGCGGCCCGCCACCGCGCGGTGGCCGTCGTCGAGGACAACAGCCGCACCGGCGGGGTGGGGACGGCGGTCGCGCAGGCGCTGCGCGACGCCGAGGTGGATCTGCCGGTGCGCGCCTTCGGGATCCCCGAGGCGTTCCTGCCGCACGCCAAGCGCGGGGAGGTGCTGGCCGACATCGGGCTCACCCCGGCGGAGATAGCGGGCCGGATCGGGGCGGCCCTGGCCCGTATCGACGCCTCCGTCCCCGCCATCGTCACCACCCCGGGCGCCGAGCGGCCCGCGGTCACCGCCCGGCCGGCCCCGCCCGCGGCCCGCAAGGAGAAGGACGCATGACAGCAGCCGAGCAGCGATCGGGCTTCGACCTCGGGAAGCTCCTGGCCGAGCGCGGCTCGGAGCGGTACGAGCTGCACGCCCGGTACCTCAACCACCAGCTGCCCCGCATGCTGCGCACCATCGGCTTCGACAAGGTCTACGAGCGTGCCGAGGGCGCGTACTTCTGGGACGCCGAGGGCCGGGACTACCTCGACATGCTCGCCGGCTTCGGGGTGATGGGCCTGGGCCGCCACCACCCCGTCGTCCGCAAGGCGCTGCACGACGTGCTGGACGCCGAGCTGGCCGACCTGACCCGCTTCGACTGCCAGCCGCTGCCCGGCCTGCTCGCCGAGCGGCTGCTGAGCCACGCCCCCCACCTGGACCGGGTCTTCTTCGGCAACAGCGGCACGGAGGCGGTGGAGACCGCCCTGAAGTTCGCCCGGTACGCCACGGGCAAGCCGCGCGTGCTGTACTGCGCCCACGCCTTCCACGGCCTGACGACCGGTTCGCTGTCGGTCAACGGGGAGGACAGCTTCCGCAAGGGGTTCGCCCCGCTGCTGCCGGACACGGCGATCCCGCTGGGGGACCTGGCGGCGCTGGAGCGGGAGCTGAGGCGCGGCGATGTGGCCGGCTTCGTCGTCGAACCGATCCAGGGCAAGGGCGTCCACGAGACCCCGCCCGGCTTTCTGCGCGCCGCCCAGGACCTGCTGCGCGCACACAAGGCGCTCCTGATCGCCGACGAGGTGCAGACGGGGCTCGGCCGGACCGGGGACTTCTTCGCCTATCAGCACGAGCCGGGCGTGGAGCCGGACCTGGTGTGCGTGGCCAAGGCTCTGTCGGGCGGATATGTGCCCGTCGGCGCGACCCTCGGCAAGGACTGGATCTTCAAGCGCGTCTATTCGTCGATGGACCGGGTGCTGGTCCACTCCGCGAGCTTCGGCGCCAACGCTCAGGCGATGGCGGCGGGCCTGGCCGTGCTCGCGGTGATGGAGGACGAGAAGGTCGTGGAGAACGCGCGGCGGACCGGCGACCTGCTGCGCACCCGCCTGGCCGCGCTGGTGGACCGCTATGAGCTGCTCCACGAGGTGCGCGGCCGCGGGCTGATGATCGGCATCGAGTTCGGCAAGCCGGTCTCGCTGGGGCTGCGCAGCCGCTGGACGATGCTCCAGGCGGCGCGCAAGGGGCTGTTCGCGCAGATGGTGGTGGTGCCGCTGCTCCAGCGGCACCGCATCCTCACCCAGGTCTCCGGCGATCACCTGGAGGTCATCAAGCTGATTCCGCCGCTGATCATCGGGGAGCGGGAGGTGGACCGCTTCGTCGAGGCGTTCACGGCCGTCATGGAGGACGCCCACGGGGGCGGCGGGCTGATGTGGGACTTCGGGCGGACGCTCGTCAAGCAGGCGATGGCGAGCCGCTGACCGCCCCGGCCGGCCGCGGCGCCCACCGGCGCACGCGGCCCGCCCGGGGCCGGCCCCGGGCGGCTCAGCCGGCGAGCAGCCGCTCGCGCAGCCGCTCCCGCTTGGCCGGGTCGAGCCCGAGCCCCCGCCTGAGATACGTGTCGGTGTCGCCCCAGGTCTCCTCGATGGCCGTGAAGGCGGCCGCCAGATACTCGGCGCGGGCGTCGAACAGCGGGGTGAGCAGCGCCATCACCTCGGGGGACATGCCGTCCTGCGCGTGGGCGGCGCGCCAGACCTTGTAGCGGCGGTGGACGGCGGACGACTCCAGGTAGTCGGCCTCGATGGCGTCCCGCTCCACCCCGAGGGCCAGCAGGGTGATCGCGATCGACAGGCCGGCGCGGTCCTTGCCGGCCGAACAGTGCATCAGCGCGGGCGCGCTGCCGTCCGCGAGCTCGTCGAGCACCCGGCCGTGCTCGGCGGTCCGGGTGGTGATGATCAGCCGGTAGGAGGCGGTCATCCGCTGCTCCGCCCGGCCCTCGCCGAGCATCTCGCGCAGGGTGGCCAGATCGCCCTCGCGGACCATGGTCCAGAACCCGGCGCCGTCGGCCGGGTCGGACAGCGGGAGATTGACGGTCCGTACGCCGGTGAGCGTCACATCCGGCCCCTCCAGCTTGATGTCGGCGGAGTTGCGGAAGTCGAAGACGGTGTGCAGCCCCAGGGAGTCGAGGAAGGCCGTGTCGCTGTCGGTGGCGTGGGCCAGATGACCGCTGCGGAACAGCACGCCGGGCCCCACCCGCCGTCCGTCGACGGTCGGCAGGCCGCCCACGTCGCGGAAGTTGCGCACCCCCGTCAGCTCGGGCTCCCCGGTCGACGGGACCTGCGGCGTCTGCTGCGTCACGGGCGCTCCTTCGGGCTCGGCCGCCGGTGCCGCTCGTCGGCGCGGCGGGCTGTGCTGACCATACGACACGGGTAGGCGGAAGCGGTCGGGCGGCGGTCGGCCGGTTCGCGGCGCCCGGGCATTGCGCGCCGGGTCCGCTGCCCCGATGATGTTGCGGTCTGTGCGGAATTGGGGAGAGTGATGATCGAAATCGGTGGGAGCGGTCGGGTCTGGCTGCTGTCGGGACGGCGGAGCAGCTATGCGCTGCACCTCACGGACCAGGACGAACTGCTTCACCTCCACTGGGGCCCGCGCATAGCGCTCCCGGACGCGGAGGCGCTCGCGCTGGACCCCTTGCCCCCCTCCTGGGGCTTTGAATCCCCCCTGGACGGGCGCGAGGAGTATCCGGTGGAGGGCGGGCCCCGCTTCGCGCGCCCCGCCCTGTCGGTGCGGTCGCAGGACGTCCGGGGCACCGAGTGGCGCTTCGAGCGGGGCGTGGTCACCGAGTCCGGGGACGAACTGCGGCTCCACTTCCACGACCCCCTGCACCACCTCGCCCTCACCCTCCACTACCGGATGCGCGACGACCACGACGTGATCGAGCGCTGGACCACCGCCACCCACGCGGGCGGCCCGGACGACGCCCCGCTGGAGCTGCTGCGCGTCGACTCCGCCGCCTGGTCCCTCCCGGCGCGCGACCGCTGGCGGCTGACGCACCTGTACGGGCGCTGGGCCGCCGAGAGCCGGGTGGCACGCACCGACCTCACGCCCGGCGAGAAGGTGCTCGGCAGCCGCCGCGGCCACACCAGCCACCAGCACCTGCCCTGGATAGCCCTGGACGAGGGCGAGGCCACCGAGGAGCACGGCGAGGTGCGCAGCGTCGCGCTCGCCTGGTCCGGGTCCTGGCGGATCGCCGTCCAGCAGCTGGCCACCGGCGAGGTGCAGGCGGTCGGCGGCGTCGGCCACGACGACTCGGGCCAGCTGACCCTGGCGCCCGGCGAGTCCTTCACCACGCCCGTCTTCGCCGGGCTGTGGACCGACGGCGGCTTCGGCGCCGCCAGCCGCGGCTGGCACGCCTGGCAGCTGGCCCATGTGATCCCCGGCGCCGACCGGCACCGGCCGGTGCTCTACAACTCCTGGGAGGCGACGTTCTTCGACGTCGGCGAGGAGCAGCAGCGCGGGCTCGCCCGCCGCGCCGCCGAGCTGGGCGTGGAGCTGTTCGTCGTCGACGACGGCTGGTTCGGGGCGCGCACCGACGACCGCGCCGGGCTGGGCGACTGGACCCCCAACCCGGACCGCTTCCCCGGCGGGCTGAAGCCGCTCGCGGACGAGGTGCACGCCCTGGGCATGCAGTTCGGCATCTGGGTCGAGCCGGAGATGGTCAACGCCGACAGCGACCTCTACCGGGCCCACCCCGACTGGGTGCAGCACCACCCCGGCCGTACCCGCACCGAGTTCCGCAACCAGCTGGTGCTCAACCTCGCCCGCCCCGAGGTTCGCGAGCACCTGTACGAGCGGCTGGACGCGCTGCTGTCCGACGCGCCCATCGACTATGTGAAATGGGACTTCAACCGGTCGTTCACGGACGCGGGGTGGCCCGGCGACCCGTACCCCCAGCGGCTGTGGATCGAGCATGTGCGGGGGTTCTACGGACTCCTGGAGCGGCTGCGGGCCGCGCACCCGAACGTCGCCTTCGAGTCCTGCTCGGGCGGCGGCGGCCGGATCGACCTGGGCGTCCTCGGCCTCACCGATCAGGTGTGGACCTCGGACAACACCGACCCGCTGGACCGGCTGGCCATCCAGCACGGCTTCAGCCAGCTGCACCCGGCCCGCGTCATGGCCGCCTGGGTCACCGACACCCCCAACTCCCTGGGCAGCGAGCGGGTCACCTCGCTGCGCTTCCGTTTCATCAGCTCGATGGCCGGGGTGCTGGGGGTGGGCGGCGACCTGAGCCGGTGGAGCGAGTCGGAACTCGCCGAGGCCCGCGACTGGGTGGCGCTCTACAAGAGCGTCCGCCCCGTCGTCCAGCACGGCGAGCTGTACCGGCTGCGGCCGCCGGGGGACGGCGGGCTCACCGCGGTGCAGTACGTGCGCGGCGAGGAGACCGTGGTGCTGGCCTGGCTGCACGCCCAGAGCCTCGGCGACCGGCAGCCTCCGCTGCGGCTGCGCGGCCTCGACCCCGAGGGCCGGTACGAGGACCTGGCGACCGGCGAGGTCCACCGGGGGGCCGTGCTGACCCACCGCGGCCTGGCGACCGGGCTGCGCCGCGACCTGGACGCCGCCGTATTCCACCTTCGGCGAATCTGACCGGGTGGGATAGATCACCCCTCGTCAACCCCTGCCTACGGTGGCGTAGGTCACTCGTCAGGGTGGAGGATGTCCGGACGTGGCAGACGATGTGAAGAGACTCAAGAGTGGCGTGATCGGGTCGTACGCAGCCATCGGGGACAGCTTCACCGAGGGCGTCGGCGATCCGGGTCCCGAGGGCGCGTTCGTCGGCTGGGCGGACCGGCTGGCCGTCCTGCTCTCCGACCGGCATGCCGGGGGCGGGCCCGCCCCCGGCGAGGAGCAGGCCCCGTTCCGCTACGCCAATCTCGCGGTGCGGGGCCGGCTCCTCGACCAGATCGTCGAGGAGCAGGTCCCGCGCGCCAGGGAACTCGGGCCCGATCTGGTGACCTTCTGCGCGGGCGGCAACGACATCCTGCGGCCCGGCTGCGACCCCGACGACGTCGCCGAGCGGTACGAGGCGGCCGTCGCCCAACTCACCGCCCGCGTGGACACGGTGCTGCTGTGCACCGGGTTCGACACGCGCGGCGTGCCGGTGCTGCGTCATCTGCGCGGCAAGATCGCCACCTACACGGCCCATGTGCGGGCGATCGCCGACCGGTACGGGTGCCCGGTGCTCGACCTGTGGTCGCTGCGCTCCGTCCAGGACCGGCGGGCCTGGAGCCAGGACCGGCTGCACCTGTCACCCGACGGACACACCCGGGTCGCGCTGCGCGCCGCCCAGGTGCTCGGCCTGGAGGTGCCGGCCGACCCGGACCAACCCTGGCCGGCGGAGGGCCCGCGCACGGCCGCCGAGGTGCGCCGGGACAATCTGCACTGGGCGCGCGAATACCTGGTGCCCTGGATCGGCCGGCGGCTGCGCGGGGAGTCCTCCGGCGACCACGTGGAACCCAAGCGGCCGGACCTGCTGCCGCTGTGACCTGGAGGGCCCCGGAGGGCGAAGCGCCGCGCGGGCTCCCGGAACGAAGAACGGCGGCGAACCGCGGCGAACGGCGAGAGCGCCGCGGGGCCGCGCCGGCGGGGGACTACACCAGGTAGGCCCACACGGCGCGGCCCGTGCCGCGGGCGTCCGGCCTGACGCCCCACGCCTCGGACAGGGCCTCCACCAGCATCAGCCCGCGTCCGCCCTCCTGGTCCACGCTCACCGACCGGGCCTGCGGCTCCGTGCGCGCGCACCCCTGGTCGGCGACCTCAAGCCGCAAGCGCTTGCCCCTGAGCTGCATCATGCACCGGACCTCCTCGCTCGAGGTGTGGCGCACGGCGTTGGTGAACAGCTCGGAGACCACCAACTCGGCGTTGTCGCACATCTCCTGCCCGGCGCCCCATGAGCACAGCCGCAGCACGACCAGCCTTCTCGCCTCCGCGACGGACGTGCTCAGTGCCGGAAGACGAAACGCGTCCTGCAGGCACGGAGCGGAGAGCGAGCCGCCGCGCTCTAACCGGAGAGCCTCATAGGAAGGAGCCACAGCGCCACTATGCTCTGCGCCACTCGCGTATGGCAAGGTTCAGTCTGTAAATTGCAGAATCGAAGAGACAGTCTGTCGCTGAGGCTGAGCGCATGCCAGACTGCTGCGATGTGAAGGCAGTTGGAGGGGGACGGTAGTGGCGGATGCGCGGGCGGGCGGCGCCCCGACCGTCCTGAGAGTCGTGCTCGGCAAGCGGCTGCAGGACCTCAGGGAGAAGGCCGGGCTGTCGTACGAGCAGGCGGGCCGTGCCCTCGACGTCACCCATGCCACGATCCGCCGCATGGAGAAGGCCGAGGTCGGCCTGAAGCTCCCGTACGTCGAGAAGCTGCTGCGCACGTACGGGGTCACCGACCCGGAGGAGGTCGAGGGGTTCCTCTCCCTCGCGCGCGAGGCCAACAAGCCAGGCTGGTGGCACCGCTTCCGGGACGTGCTGCCCGAGTGGTTCAACACCTTCGTCGCCCTGGAGGGCGAGGCGAACCTCATCCGGGCCTATGAGCCGCACTACGTCCCCGGCCTCTTGCAGACCGAGGACTACGCCCGTGCGGTGCTGCGCGCCGGGATGCCCCACGCCCCCGACTCGGAGATCGAGCGCAATGTCGCCCTGCGCATGGAGCGGCAGTCCCTCCTCACCCGCGAGAACCCGCCCATGCTGTGGGTGGTGATGGACGAAACGGTGCTGCGCCGCCCCATCGGCGGGCCCGAGGTCATGCGCGATCAGATCACGCGGCTCATCGAAGCCGTGACGGTGCCCAACGTCAGGTTGCAGATCATGCCGTTCGACGCCGGGCCGCACCCGGCGATGTACGGCCCCTTCCATATCTTCCGGTTCCCGATCCAGGAGCTGCCGGATATCGCGTATACGGAGACGCTCGTCAGCGGCTCCTACTTCGACCAGCGCGATGATGTGTCGTCGTTCCTGGAGGCCTTGGACCGGATGAGTGCGCAGGCCGCGCCTGCACAGACCACTCAGGCCATTCTGAGTGGCATTCGCAAGGAGATCTGACCAATGGATCGCATTCGCAGGGACCGTGTCTACAGCGGAATGCCGGCGACAGACCTCGGTACCGAGGGCTGGCACAAGCCGTGGAGCGGTGGCAACGGGGGAAGTTGCGTCGAGGCGATGAGGCTGACGGACGGACGGGTGGCGCTGCGCCAGTCCACGGATCCGGACGGACCGGCCCTCATCTATACGCACCTGGAGATGAAACGCTTCATCCAGGGCGCGAAGGCCGGCGAAGCGGATTTCCTGCTCGCCTGACACCGCACGATCACCGCCACGATCACCGGACGATCAACGGACGAGGGGAGGCGTGAGGACGGCGGCGTCCACGGCGGGGCGGGGCGTGAACCCCGGGCCCGCGCTCGCGTCGGCCGGAATCCGCTCCAGCACCCCGCCCGCGAACACGTCGTACAGCGGCAGCGACTCCAGGTGCACATACCCGATGTGGCAGTCGCAGACGGCGAGCGGGCAGGCGCGGGGCGCCAGGGCCGCGCGGTACGAGCCGTCGTAGAGGTTGCCCAGCTCCGCACGGACGAAATGGCAGCGGCGCACCGTGCCGTCGCCGTCCACGGAGATCACCGAGGCGCCGGTCCGGCACGGAAGGCCGGCGCTTCGGTGCGGATGGCGGCTGTAGCCGAACAGCGGGTCCAGGGCGGTCCACTCGGCCGCCTCCTCATCCGTGTAGGAGCGCCCCTCGGCGGCGTTCACCCACAGATAGACGTGCTCGGGCAGATCGGCGCGCAGCCGCCGGGCGGGCTCCAGGTGCTCGGGCAGGCCCACGACGCCGACGCTGTGGCGCACCCCGAGCGCCGCCAGCCCGCGGCTCTTGGCCACGAACCGGTCGTACGGCGTCTGGCCCGGGTGGTAGGTGCACCACAGCGCCAGGGTGTCCAGGTCGGCCTGCGCCGTCCAGTCGACGCGGCAGCTCAGGTTCGTCTGGATCGCCACCCGCGCGATGTGCGGCAGCCGGCTGAGCTCGGTCAGCGCGCGCCGGTACCAGGAGCGCACAAGACCCTCGCCCCACGGGGTGAACAGCACCGAGAGCCGGTCACCCGTGTTCGCCGCGGCCCAGGCCGTGAAGCGCTCCAGCGCGGCCCGGTCGGCGCGCAGCTGCTCGGTGCTGTCGCGCCGCTTGGCGAACGGGCAGTACGGGCAGTCGTAGTCGCACGAGGCCAGCGGGCCCCGGTAGAGGATCGTCAGGTCCACGCCGACCGCCTCACTTCAGCTCGTACGCGGCCATGGCGGCGCGCACCGCGGGGGAGAACAGCTCGGGACCGACCGCGTCGGAGTGCGCCAGCCCCTCCGGGGAGAGCCGCAGCACACCGGGGGCGGCGTCCGGGTCCAGCCAGCCGCGCTCGGCGAACCGCGCCAGCTCGGCGGGGAAGTCCTCGGCCGGATCGGTGCCGAACCTGGCCCGGTAGCCGGCGACCCGCATGCCCTCCGCCTGGAGGACCGACTGGAGCAGATGGCGCCGGCGGGCCTCGTCGGCGGTCATCGCGCGGCCGACCTCTGCGCGCGCGAAGTCGGCGGCGGGCCGGGAGGTGTAGTCGTCGATGATCCCGCGGATCTCCCGCATGTCCACCGCGTAGTCGAACGAGTAGTGCAGCGCGGAGGTGTACGAGCGGGCCCCGCAGCCGAGACCGACCATGCCGTCCGTCTGGCAGGCGTAGTCCTCCCCACCGGTGCCGGGGGTGCCGCGGCGGCGGAACATGCGCATCGACACCTGCTCATAGCCCTGGTCGAGCAGATGGTCCCGGCCCGACCGGTACAGCCGCAGCCGCTGGGCGTCCCATTCCGCCTCGCCGGCCGCGCCGCCGAGGCGGCCCAGACCGGTCAGCGGGCGGACGTACAGCGGGTAGAGATACAGCTCCTCGGGGTGCCAGGCCAGAGCGGCGTCCAGCGACCGCCGCCAGCTGTCCTCGGTCTGCCCGTCGATGCCGTAGATCAGGTCGATGTTGAGGACGGGGATGCCGGCGTCCCGGACCCGCCCCAGCGCGGCCTCGACGTCGGCCCGGCGCTGCGGCCGCACCGCCGAGCGCGCCTCGGCGTCCACGAAGCTCTGCACCCCCAGGCTCAGCCGGGTGGCGCCGCGCTCGGCCAGCACGGCCAGCCGGTCGGCCGTGGCGGTGGCCGGCGAGGCCTCCACCGAGAGCGGAACGGCCGCCAGATCGGCCCCCATCCGCCGCACCGCGATGTCGCACAGCCGCTCCAGCTCGGCCGCCTCCAGGAAGGTCGGGGTGCCGCCGCCGAAGGCCGCCGTGGCGAACCGGGCCCCCTCGCCGAGCGCCTCGCGGACCGTGTCCGCCTGCCGCTCCAGGGCGTCGAGATAGGCGCTCACCAGCCCCTCGGGGGCGCCGACGCGTGTGAAGAGATTGCAGAAGCCGCAGCGCACCTCGCAGAACGGGATGTGCAGATACAGCGACAGCGAGTCCTTGGGCTCGGCCGCCCACAGGTCGCGCAGCGCGGGGCGCGGGGTCAGCGGCCGGTAGGCGGTCTTGTGCGGGTACGCGTAGACGTACGACTGGTAGGGGCGGACCGGCGCGGCGGTGCCGCCGCCGGTGGTCCCGGTGCCGGCGGTGCTGATGGTGCCGGTAGTGCTGGTGCTCATGAGGCCTCGAGGAAGAAGTGGGTGTACGGCACGGTCCAGACGACTTCATGGCCGAGCCGGTGGCCCGTGTAGCCGTCGTCTCCGTACGCCGTGCCGTGGTCGGAGCAGACGATCGCGAAGCCGGGGCCGCGGCCGCTCATCGCGGAGAACAGCCGGTCGATGTGGCGGTCGACGTACTCCAGCGCGGCCGCGTGGGTGGCGCGCGAGTCGCCCGCCTCGCGGGTCGCGCCCGGCAGATGGAACCAGTTGGGCTGGTGCAGCGCCGAGACATTGACGAAGAGGAACAGCCGACGGTCCCGCGGCAGCCCGGCGATGACCTTCTCGGCGCACGCGACCTGCGCCTCGAAGGAGGTGGGGGACGCCACCCCGAACTCCGGCTCCCAGTGGCTCTCCTGGAAGAGGCCGGGCAGCACCGAGCCCAGCGGGCCCCGCTTGTTGAAGAACCCCACGCCGCCCACGCACACCGTGTGGTACCCGGCGGCCGCGAGCCCGGACACCAGGTCCGGGGTGTCGAACACATAGGTGCCCCCGGCGGTGGTCTCACTGCCCGCGAACCGGGCGGCGAACAGCCGCCGGTGCGGGCCGGGCGCCGCCGGCGTGGGCAGGAACCCGGCGAAGATCGCCTGGTGCGAGGCATAGGTGAAGCTGCCGGGGGCGTGCCGCCTGTCCCACACCCCGCCGGGCAGCCGGCTCGCCAGACGGGGGATCCGCCCCTCGGCGGCGAGCTGGGCCGCCACGTCGTAGCGCAGCGTGTCCAAGGTGACCAGCAGCAGATCGTGGCTTCCCACGATCCCGTTCATGTCGGGCTCAGCCAACGGCATCGGTGCCACCCCCTCCCGTCGTTCCGCCCGCGGCGGACTCGCGCCGCCGGATCACGGCCGCGACCTGCGCGCCGTAGGTGTCCAGGCCCTCCGCGCCGCTGCCGGGCAGGCCGGTCAGCCGGGGCAGCAGATCGCCGAAGGCGTTGACCTCGCCGACCGAGAACCGCCGCCATCCGGTGCCCGGCAGCAGATCGACGCCCACGCACAGCGTGCCCGGGAAACAGGCCGCCGCCCGCTCCGCCAGACCCAGCACCTCCTGCCACGGCACCCCGGCCGCCTCCGCCGCGGCGCGCGCGGCGGCCAGGTCCCCGCGGATGCCGCCGAGGTGGAGATTGGTCATGGGCGAGCGGCTGGTGCGCACCACGGCGTGGGTCGCCCGCCCGCCGACCACCACCACCCGCAGGTCGGCGGCGCGCCCGTCCTGCGCGGCCTTGGGCACCCAGCGCTCGATGTGCAGCCCGTCGGGGGCGAGCGTGTCGACGATCGCGGCGATCTCCGCCTCCGTCTCGTACCGGCGCACCCGCAGGGAGTTGAACAGCCGCCCGTCGGCCGTGCGCTCGACCGAGGTGGCCGCCCGCACCCGGCCGTGGGCCCCCGCCTCCACGGCGAGCACCCCGGAGGCGGACGAGCCGTGCGCGAGCTTCACGAAGGCGCGGCGCAGTCCTCCGGAGCCGGCCAGCAGCGCCCGTACGTCATCCCAGCCGCGGACCGGCGGCGCCGTTGGCCCGGAGGTCGGCGACGGCGGCACCGACACCCCCGCCTCGCTCAGCACGCCGTGGCACAGCCGCTTGTCGAACACCACGGCCAGCTCGTCCGGGTCGTCCAGCACCGTCGCGCCCGCCGCGCGGGCGGCCTCGGCCACCTGGCGCGCGGCGCCGGTGAACCGGGCGTACCAGCGCGCGGTGCCCTCGACGCGGGTCGGGTCGGCGGTGCCGCGCAGCAGCAGCTCCACCTCGTCGTCCTCGCCCGGCGAGTCCAGCCGCACGACCTCGCCCGGCTCGAACCGGGGGCTGCTGTCCACCAGCACCTCGCGCCAGGGCAGCACCCGGGGCTCGGGCAGGCCCGCCGCCCGCACGGCGTCGGAGAACATCTCCACCCGGCGGCCCCCCGGATTGCCGACCACCGCGAAGCGCACCCCGCGCCCCGCCTCCGGGCTCACCTCATTCGGAGACGGCGACATAGCGGAACTCCTCGTCACTGTTGCCCCACCGGCGCACCTCCTGCGGCTCCGAGAGGTCCACCTCGACCCCGCTGGGCTCCAGCTCCTCACGCACCCGCTGCGCCAGCTTCTCGCTCAGGTAGTGGTGGTGGAGGTCGAGCGCCTCGAGGTGGGTCAGCGGCTGGCCCGCGAGCAGGGCTTCGGCGCCCGCGTCGGTCAGCGTGCCCAGGGACAGGGCGAGGGAGGTGAGCTGGGCGACCACGGGGGCGGCGGCCACGGCGGCGGCGATCTCGTCCTGCATCTCGCTGTTCTGCAGGCCCAGATGGCGCAGCTCGGGGAGGCGGCCGCCGGCCAGCAGCGGGGCGAGGTCGGCGAGGGTCGTGTCGCCGCCGTAGTGCTCGACCCCCAGCCACAACGAGAGGTGTTCCAGCCGGGGGAGTTCGCTCTCGCAGACGGCCCGGACGATGTCGGCGGGCAGACCGCCGGACTCGAACCGCAGCGTCCGCAACCGCTCGTGGCGCACCGGGCGGAGCGTCAGCGGGTCGTCCTCGCCGGAACCGTAGCCGCAGCCGCGCACCACCAACTCCTCGAGCAGCGGATACGCCTCGACCACGGGCGTGACGTCACTCATCTGCAACCAGGACACCTCGCACTCCTCGGCCACCACATCGCCGAGGAACAGCGACCGCAGCGCCGGCAGCCGCCCGGCCGACTCCACCAGCAGGTCGAACACCGGGCGCACCGTGTCGTACTCGCCGTCGCCCCACCAGGAGCCGATGACGATCGCGCGGACCCGGTCCGCCGGGACGGTCTCCAGGAATTCCCGCCAGAGCTGGTCGAAGGGCCGCTCGTCGTCCCAGCCGCAGGCCAGTCGCCAGGCGACGGCGTCGGCGGGCGGCAGATCGGTGGCGTCGGTCCCGGAGGTGGCGAAGTCGGCGACGGGGAGACCCGCGAAGGACTCCAGGTTTTCGCTGATCATGAGGCGATGTGGTCCTTTCCGTGGTCGTGGCGGGCGGCGGTCCTGGCCCCGGGGCGCGGGGCCGTCACTCGGCGACCGCGGTGTAACGCCATGTCTCGCCGTCTCCGTCCTCGTCCTCGTCCTCCTCCTCTTCGCCCTTCTCGGAGAGGTCGAGCTCCACGCCCGACGGCTCCAGGGCCTCCCGCAGCCGCTGCTCCATCGCCTCGGAGAGGAAGTTGTAGTGCAGGTCGAGCGAGGCCAGGTGGGTCAGCGGCTGGCCCGCGAGCAGGGCTTCGGCGCCCGCGTCGGTCAGCAGGCCCATGGCCAGGCTGAGGGAGGTGAGCTGGGCGACGACGGGCGCGGTGGCGACGGCGGCGGCGATCTCGTCCTGGATCTCGCTGTTCTGCAGGCCCAGGTGGCGCAGTGCGGGGAAGCGGCTGCCCGCGAGGAGCCCGCCGAGGTCCGCCACGGTGGCGTCGCCCCCGTACTCCTCCACCCCCAGCCACATCTCCAGCCGCTCCAGCGCCGGCAGCTCGCTCTCGCCGACGCCGCGCACCACCCGGCCCGGCAGGCCGCCGGTCTCGAAGCGGAGCGTGCGCAGGTGCTCATGGCGGACGGCGGGGAAGGCGAGCTTCGTGCCGCCGCGTATGCCGAGTTCCCGCAGCCCGGGGAAGGCGTGGAGCACCGGGGTGACGTCGGACTGCTCGATCCAGGAGATCTCGGCCTCCTCCGCTTCGATGTCGCCGATGAACAGGGCCTCCAGGGCGGCCAGCCGGTCCTTGGCGGCGACGAGCGGCTCGATGACCGTGCTGGAGTCGCACCCGTACGACTCGCCCCAGATGCCGAAGATCAGCGCCCGTACGCGGGAGGTGTCCACCGTGTCCAGGAACCGCTGGAAGCGCTCGGCGAAGCTCTTCTCCTCCTCCCCGGCGTACGGGTCGTGGGAGATCCGCCAGGCCACGGCCTCCGGCTCCGGCAGCTGCTCCTTCGCACCGGGCGCGGGGAAGTCGAAGGCCGGGAGGCCGTGCAGTTCCGTGAGGTGTGCGGCGTAGTCCATGGCGCTGGTCTCCAGATGCGTTCGGGCGGAGCCGCCCGGTGACGAATGGCGTGCGAAGAGTTCTACCAAGCGCCACCGACAGCGGTGTCGGCGGGCGTTGTCGGACGGCGTCGGCGGGCGTTGTTGTCAGACCCCGCCCCTAACGTCGTGGACATCGAGACCGGCCCCCGTGCGAACGGCGGGCCCGACGCGCCATGCCGTGAAATTCCGTGAAATGCCGTGAAAGGGGAAGGCACATGTACCGACAGGGGGACGTCCTGATCGTGCCGGTGGCCGAGGAGGCGCTGCCGCCGAACACCGAGGCGCTGCCGCGGCAGCCGAGGGACGCGCGGGGGCGGCTGGTGCTGGCGCTGGGGGAGGTCACCGGACACGCCCACGCGGTGGTCGGGCCGGGCACGCTGGTGCGCGAGTCGGGGCCGTTCGGCGTCTCGTACCTGCATCTGCCGGACGGCGGGCGGGTGGTCCACGAGGAACACGCGGCGATACCGCTGCCCAAGGGGTGGTACCGCGTGGTGCGGCAGCGGGAGTACGTGCCGGGCGCCGTGCGCGTCGTGGCGGACTGAGACCGGGGGCGGACAGCATGACGACGGCATCGGACACCAGGAAAGACACCGGGGACATCGTGAGCACGGACACCGCGAACACCGGCACCGCGAGCACCGGCGCCATGAGCACCGACGTCCCACCCACCGGCACCACGGGTGTCGTCGAGCGGTGGCGGGCGGTGGCCGCGGCCACGGGCCCGGCCGACCGCGGGGCTGCGGAGGCCGGGGTGCGGCTGGCCTATGACGCGGCCGGGCTGCCGCGGCCGGAGCGGATCGTGTGGGTCGGCTCCCCGCTGGAGGGCACGGCGGCCGCCCTGCTGCTGGCCGGCCAGGGCGACATCCTGCCGGGGGAGATCGCCGACCGGGCGGCCGGCGCGCTGCGCGCGGCCGGGGTCGAGCCGGTGGCGGGCGCGGCGGGCGCGTCCGTGCGCGAGGCGGTGCGCACCCTGCCGTGGGCGGCGGCCCGACAGCGGCTGCACGCCGCGCTCGGCGGCTCCGGCTGGGCCGAGCGGTGGGCCCTGATGGGGGCGCCGCTGTGGGACACCACCCGCTCCCTCACCGAGCGCGTCCGGACCGGAGTCGTCGAGGCATTGACGGCACAGCCGGACCAGGGCGGGGAGCAGGACCGGGGCCGGGATCAGGACCAGGACCGGGACAGGAGCCGGGCGCGGGACCGGGAGGCGGCCGTCCGGCTCGCCATGCTGGACGCGGTGCTGGGCCAGCACGACGCCCCGTGGCTCGCGGCCGTGGCCGGGGAAGGCGACGCCGCCGCGGACGCCGGGGAGCCGGCCGGACCGGCCGCGGTGGCGCGGGCCGCCGGCTGGTGGTGGCCGTACGAGACGGCCGTGGTCATCGCCGAGCGGCCGCTGGAGCTCCACCGCGACGAGGCGGGCCGCCTCGACCGCGGCGACGGACCCGCCCTGGCCTACCCCGACGGCTTCGCGCTGTACGCGTGGCGGGGCATGCCGGTGCCCGCCGCCTTCCTGGAGCAGCTGTCCCAGCTCACCCCCGAGCGCATCCGCACCGAGGAGAACGCGGAGCTGCGCCGCGTCATGCTGGAGCACTACGGCTACGACCGCTATCTCGAGGAGTCCGGGGCGCGGCCGGTGCACCGCGACGAGACCGGGGTGCTGTGGCGCATCGCGATGGCCGGGGACGAGCCGGTGACGATGGTGGAGGTGGTCAACTCCACGCCCGAGCCGGACGGGACCCACCGCACGTACTGGCTGCGCGTGCCGCCGCGCACCCGTACCGCCCGGGAGGGCGTCGCCTGGACCTTCGGCCTGGAGGCGGACGGATACGCCCCGGAGCGCGAGACCTGATCCACCGGCGGCCAGCGGCGGGGGGCCGACGGCGGGCGGTTGGCGTCGGTCGGCCGGCGTCGGCCGGCCGGCGTCGGTCGGCGGTTCAAGGCCCCGGGGGGCAGGGGCGGTGGGGGAGCGGCCGGATGAAACTGGTCACTCCCCTACAAGGCTTGGTCTGGACCTTGACTGGTATAGACCAAGCCGCTTGAGTGTTCTCAAGTCCCCCCTGAAGGAGGAGCCTTGAGAGGAAAACGCATACGGGCCTGTCTCGCGGCCGCCGCGGCCGCCTGCGCTCTTCTGTTTGTCATGCCCATGGCTTCAGCCTCGGCGGCCCCCACGGCCTCCGCGGCCTGTTCCTATCCGGACTGGGTCGCCGGCAAGTGGTATGTGGCGGGCGACATCGTGAGGTACACCGACGGCAGGTACTACCGCGCCGAACACGACAATCCGGGCTACGACCCGACCATCAGCACCTGGTACTGGGACCCGTACGACTGCGGCTCCGGAAACCCGAACCCCACCGGCTTCGTGGTGAGCGAGGCCCAGTTCAACCAGATGTTCCCGAACCGCAACGGGTTCTACACCTACCGGGGCCTGACCGCCGCCCTGAGCGCCTACCCCGGCTTCGCGAACACCGGCAGCGACACCGTCAAGAAGCAGGAGGCGGCCGCCTTCCTGGCCAACGTCAGCCACGAGACCGGCGGCCTGGTGCACATCGTGGAGCAGAACCAGGCCAATTACCCGCACTACTGCGACTGGAACCGGCCCTACGGCTGCCCGGCGGGCCAGGCCGCGTACTACGGGCGCGGGCCCATCCAGCTCAGCTGGAACTTCAACTACAAGGCGGCGGGCGACGCGCTCGGCATCGACCTGCTGAACAACCCCTGGCTGGTCGAGCGGGACGCCGCGGTCTCCTGGAAGACCGCCCTGTGGTACTGGAACACCCAGACCGGCCCGGGCACCATGACCCCGCACGCCGCGATGGTCAACCAGCGGGGCTTCGGCGAGACCATCCGCAGCATCAACGGCAGCATCGAGTGCAACGGCGGAAACCCCGGCCAGGTGCAGAGCCGCATCGACGCCTACCGGAGGTTCGTCCAGATCCTCGGAACCACCCCGGGATCCAACCTGAGCTGCTGACCCCCGGAACAACGTCACCGGTCTCGCGAGTTGTCCAAGCAGCGCGGCGCGCGGCGCCGCGCTGCCACACCGCAGACCGTACGGGGCGATCCGCCCCTTCCTCAGGAGGTGCCGTGACCGGCTCCAGCCACAAACGCGCCCGGCTCGCCGCCGCCCTGCGCCCCGCCGCCTTCGGGGCGGACCCGGCCGGGGAGCGGATGGAGCGCATCCGCCGGTCGCCGAACTTCTCGGGCGGCGTGTTCGTGAACCCGGTGGGCGCCCGCACCGCGCCGTCCGGCTCCATGCTGAAGTTCCTGCCCACGTACTTCCGCAAGGAGGAGCGGGTCCGCCGGGCCCCCGCCGCCCCCGTGCCCGTGCACCCCACCACCGTCGCCGACCTCGCCGTGCCGCCCGCCTCCGGGCTGCGGCTGACCTGGATGGGGCACTCGACCGTGCTGGCGGAGATCGACGGGCGCCGGGTGCTGTTCGACCCGGTGTGGGGTGAGCGCTGCTCGCCCTTCTCCTTCGCCGGCCCCAAGCGGGTCCACCCGGTGCCGGTGCCGCTGCGTGCCCTGGGGCCGGTCGACGTGGTGGTGATCTCCCACGACCACTACGACCACCTGGACATGCCGACCATCCGGGCCCTGGTGCGGACGGAGACGCACTTCGTGGTGCCGCTGGGCGTCGGCGCGCACCTGGAGCGCTGGGGAGTGCCCGAGCGGCGGATGACCGAGCTGGACTGGCACGAGTCGACGGAGGTGGCCGGGGTGCGGCTCACCGCCACCCCGGCCCGCCACTTCTGCGGCCGCGCCCTGCGCAACACCCAGCACACCCTGTGGGCCTCCTGGGTGGTGGCCGGGCCGGAGCACCGGGTCTACCACAGCGGGGACACCGGATACTTCCCCGGCTTCGCGGACATCGGGGAGGCGTACGGCCCCTTCGACGCGACCATGATCCAGATCGGTGCCTACAGCGAGTTCTGGCCCGACATCCACATGCTCCCCGAGGAGGGCGTGCGGGCCCACGCCGACCTCCAGGGCGGCGAGCCCGGCCGGGGCATCATGCTCCCGATCCACTGGGGCACCTTCAACCTCGCCCCCCACCCGTGGGACGAGCCGGCCGAGGGCACGGTGACCGCCGCGCGCGCGGCCGGTACACGAGTGGCCGTCCCGCGCCCCGGGGCCCCCTTCGAGCCGGCGGCCGGCCTGCCGCTGGACCCGTGGTGGCGGTCGATCGCGGCCCGCCCGGCGACGGGCGCGGTGGCCGCTGCCGCGGTCACGCCCCAGGCGCCGGGCCGGGGCGCGCCGACTCCGGGCGGTGGCCCGGGCGACCAGCCCGAGGGACCCGGCGCCGCGCTCCCCCTCCCCCAGGCGTAGGGTCCCCGGGGGCCGCGCCCTCGACGGCGCGGCCCCTGTCCTCGCTTCTTTGGTCCCGGCTCTTGTCGCGGGCATGGCATGCTCGGTTGAATGGTTAGGAAAGGTTCCTAACGGATCGTCACTGTGACGACGACCCGCGCGCGCCTCCCCCACAGTCGACAAGGAACGGAGATCCACATGCCCAAGAGGATCGCCCTCGCGGCCGCCGCCGTCGCCATCCCGGCGGCGCTCGTCCTCATCGGCGTCGGAATCGGCCAGGCCGCCGACCAGACGCCGACGGTCTCCCACCAGGCCGCGAACCACGCCGGGAAGCAGGCGGCCGGAAAGGCGGAGCGCCGGGCGGCCGCGGTGAAGAACCTGGACGATCCCGCCAAGAAGGAGATCGCCATGAAGCTGGTCTCCAGCGCCGAGAACTCCTCGCTGGACTGGCGGGCGCAGTTCAAGTACATCGAGGACATAGACGACGGGCGCGGCTACACCGCCGGGATCATAGGCTTCTGCTCGGGCACCGGCGACATGCTCGAACTCGTCGAGTACTACACGCAGGTCAAGCCCGGAAACGTACTGGCCAAGTACCTGCCGGCGCTGCGCAAGGTCAACGGCAGCGACTCGCACGCCGGTCTCGACCCGGACTTCACCAAGGACTGGAAGACCGCCGCCAAGGACAAGGCGTTCCAGGACGCCCAGGAACACGAGCGCGACCGGGTCTACTTCAACCCGTCGGTCAGCCGGGGCAAGGCCGACGGGCTGGGCACGCTGGGCCAGTTCATCTACTACGACGCGATCGTCATGCACGGCCCCGGTGACAGCAAGTACAGCTTCGGCGGCATCCGCAAGACCGCCATGTCGCGGGCCAAGACCCCGGCGCAGGGCGGCGACGAGAAGACGTACCTCCACGCCTTCCTGGACGCCCGCAAGAAGGCCATGCAGAGCGAGGAAGCGCACAGCGACACCAGCCGGGTGGACACCGAGCAGCGGAAGTTCCTCAACGAGGGCAACCTCGGGCTCGAACCCCCGCTGAAGTGGAAGGTGTACGGCGACCCGTACCAGATCGACTCCTGACCCTCCGCCTCGTTCGGTCCGGGCGGTACGACGGCCAAGGCCGCCCGGATCTCCGGCGCTCAAGTGTGGACGGGCGAGCGGCGAGTTGAAGGGCGCGCCGAGGCGGTCGCGACGTGCGGAGCATCACGTGGGCACCACGACTTTTACACATTGACCATCGTTGTTACCTCCTCCTATATTCACGGCGACAACCACGCAGCACGCAGCCGTGCGGCGCTCAACTCCCTGTCGGAACAGGGCGTTGGCGTGAGCCCCCGGGCACACTGCTTCGCTGTGTTTCTTCTTGGGAAGTGACATGAAGTTCCGCAAGACCCTCAGCGCGTTCGCCGTGGCCGTCGCCGCGGCAGGAGCGTCCCTGCTCACCGCCCCCTCCGCCAGCGCCGCCGACTGGTGGGACTACCAGATGCACACCAACGACAGCGACCCGGGCGGCCGTGTCCGCTTCAAGATGAACGGCGACGTCGTTGAGCTGTGCGACATCGAGGCGGACGGCTGGAAGGTCAAGCTGACGATCGTTCACGGCTTCACCGGCAACGTGGTCGACCGCATGGACGTGGGCGGCAACGGCAACTGCGTCACCCACAGCGCCTCCAACGGTCACAACCTGACCGAGGGGCAGCACTACTACTTCCAGATCTACCTCAGCAAGGACGGCACCCCGCTGGACTACGACGACTCGTCGGACTGGATCGCGTAGCCGGCGCCTCGTCTCCCGATTTCTCTTTGCCGATCGGCCCGTCGGAGCTGCCTCCGGCGGGCCGATCGCCCATGCCCCCTTGCAGGATTTCGTCATCGAGGCCGGCCGTGCTCGCAACCATCGGACACAGGAGTTGACCATGGTTGTGCCAGCCTCTTATATTCCTCGCGGCAACCACTCAGCAGGCAAATGTGCCGCACTCAACTCCGGTGAATGGCAAAGGCGTTGAAAGTGCACATCCCCGGGCACACTGCTTTGCTTTGTTTCCTTTTGGGGAGTGACATGAAGTTCCGCAGGACCCTCAGCGCGTTTGCCGTGGCCGTTGCCGCGGCGGGTGTGCCCTTGCTCGGCGCACCCACCGCCGGGGCGGCCACCACCGCTACCTGGGACAATCAGCTGCACACCAACGACGGCGACCCGGGCGGTCGCGTCCGCTTCAGGGCGAACGGCGACGTCATGGAGCTGTGCGACATCGAGGCCGACGGTTGGAAGGTCAACCTGGAGGTCTCTGGCTACCACTATTACGACGCGTTTTCCGTGGGCGGAAACGGAAACTGTGTCACTCACAGTGCCTCGAATGGCCACGACTTGACGGAGGGCGCGGGCTACTCCATCAAGATTTACCTCAGCAAGTCCGGCCACCCCTACGAGTACGAAGACTCGGCCGTGTTCTGGGCGTAGTCGGCGTCCTCTTTTCTCTTCTGATCGGGCCCGCCGGAGCTGCTCCGGCGGGCCCGATCGCCCATAGCCGGGGATCGGCGAGGTGCTGGACGTTCAGTCCCTTGCCGCGGCCGCCGCGTCGACCAGCGCCCGCATGACCCGCACGTCCTCCCCGGAATCCGCCTCCGGATGCCACTGCACCCCGAGAGTGAACCCCGAGCCCGGCAGCTCCACCGCCTCCACCGTCCCGTCCACCGTCGCGTGCGCCGAGACCACCAGCCCCTCGCCGAGGCGGTCCACCGCCTGGTGGTGGTAGGTCGGCACGGACACCGCGTCCGGCGTGATCCGGGCCAGGAGGGTGCCCGGGACGGGCTTGATCTCGTGGTGTTCGAAGACGCCCGGCGGGCCCACGTGGCCCTCCAGGTGCTGGACGAGCGTGCCGCCGAGGGCGACGTTCAGGAGTTGCATGCCGCGGCAGATGCCCAGCAGGGGCAGGCCCGCCGCCAGGGCCGCATCGATGAGTGCCAGCTCCCAGGCGTCCCGTTCCCGCGCGGGCGGGCCCGTGCGTTCGTGGGGTTCGGCGCCGTAGCGGAGGGGCTCGACGTCGGGGCCGCCCGCGATGACCAGGGCGTCGAGGCGGGAGACCACGGAGGCGGCCGAGGTGGGGGCGTCGTCGGGGGGCAGCAGGGCGGCCAGGCCGCCCGCGCGCTGGACGAGGCGGTGGTATCCGGCCGGGAGCAGAGCCGCGGGCTGGTGCCAGACGCCCCAGCGGACGGATGACTCCAGGTAGGTGCTGATGCCGATGAGGGGCTTCGACAACGGGGGTCCAATCTTTCGCCGACCGGGTGCTGTCGCCGGTCCGGGTGGTCTCAGTCGCGGGGCAGCTCAGTCGCGGGACAGCTCCGCCTCCGCCTCCGCGAGCGCCGCGAACTCCTCCTCGGGGGCCGCCGCCACCAGACGGTGCCGGCTGTAGAGGGCGAAGTAGGCGAGGGCCACGGCGTAGACGCCCAGCGCGATGAAGGCGGCGTCCTTGTCCACCAGGAAGGTGGCCACCAGGGCGGAGCAGGCCAGGACGAAGGCGACGGACGAGGTCAGCACCCCGCCCGGGGTGCGGTAGGGGCGGTGCAGGCCGGGCTCGCGGCGGCGGAGCACGATGTGGGAGAGCGACATCAGGGCGTAGGAGATCGTGGCGCCGAAGACCGCGACGTTGAGCATCCGGGCGCCGTCGCCGGTGGCCGCGGCCAGGGCGAAGCCGAGGGCGCCGGGGACCAGGAGGCCCAGGTAGGGGGCCTTGCGGCGGCTGGTGAGGGAGAGGAAGCGGGGCAGATAGCCGGCGCGGGAGAGGGCGAACAGCTGCCGGGAGCCGGCGTAGATGAGGGAGAAGAAGGAGGCGACGAGGCCGGCCAGGCCTGCGTAGTTGACGATGCGGGACAGCGTGGTCGCGTGGCCGTCCGGCTGGAGCGCCTCGACGAGGGGGTTGCCCGCGCCCTGGACCGCGTGGGCGCCGCGCGCGCCGGTCGCGGCGAGGAAGGTGAGCAGGGCCAGCACCAGCAGGATGCCCACCGACCAGGCCATGGCCTTCGGCAGGGTGCGCGCCGGGTCGCGGGTCTCCTCGGCGGCGAGCGGTACGCCCTCCACACCGAGGAAGAACCACATGCCGAAGGGGAACGCCGACCAGATGCCGAGCAGCCCGAACGGCAGCCAGGAGCTGGAGCCGAGGGCCGAGTGGTCCACGGGGATGTCGTCGAGGGAGCCCGAGTGGAAGTCGGTGAGGGCGCCGAACGCGAAGATCAGGAGCGCGGCGACGGCGACGGCGGTGACGATCAGGCTGAAGCGCAGGGCCTCGCCGACGCCCCACAGGTGGATGCCGATGAAGATGACGAAGCAGGCCAGGTAGACGGGCCAGCCGGACTCCAGGCCGAAGAGCCCGAGCGATTCGACGTAGTCGCCGATGAAGATGGAGATTGCGGCGGGCGCCAGGACGTACTCGATGAGGATGGCCGTGCCGGTCAGGAAGCCGCCCCAGGTGCCCAGGGCGCGCCGGGCGAAGCCGTAGCCGCCGCCCGCCGTGGGCAGGATGGCGGCCAGCTCGGCGAGGGCGAAGACCATGCAGGTGTACATCAGGCCCATCAGCACGGCGGCGATGGCCAGGCCGCCGAAGCCGCCCTCCGCCAGGCCGAAGTTCCAGCCGGAGAAGTCGCCGGAGACGACGTAGGCGACGCCGAGGCCGGTCAGCAGCAGGGGGCCCGCGCTGCCCCGGCGCAGGGTGCGGCGCTCCAGGTAGGCGTCCTCACCGGAGGCGGGGCCGCTCCCCGGCGGGGCGCCGGCGGCGGCGCCGGGCGGGCTGGGGGAGAGGCGCGGGGACTCGGTTCCGTCGGCCATGGGTGCTCCTGGTCCACACGAGAGGCGAGGGCAAAGGTTTGGACGCATACCTTTGCCGTGGTCGGTGTCCCCGCGCAAGACCTCTGCGTAAAACGTGGGTCAATCCGTCGTTCGATCCGTCGTTCGATCCGCCGGGCGCGTGCCCTCCCGCGCGTCGGTCAGGAAGCCGCGCAGCAGCGCCGCCGTGCCCTCGCAGTGCTCCCGCATCACCTCGCGCGCCCCGTCCGCGTCCCCGTCGAGCACCGCCTCGACCAGCGCCGTGTGCTGGGCCTGCGAGTGCTCCAGGTTGCGCACCAGCAGCGGGATGCGGTCCAGCAGGTCGTTGACGGTGGCGCGGACGGCCGCGTACTGGGCGGCGAGCGACGGGGAGCCCGCCAGCTCGGCGAGCGTCAGATGGAGCAGCGTGTCCAGCCGCCGGTAGTCGGCGAGCGGGGCGTCCCGGGTCGCGTCGAGGGCGGCCCGCAGCCGGTCGGCCTGCTCGGCGGTCAGCCCGTGGGCGGCGCACAGCCCGGCCGCGCCCACCTCCAGGACCTCGCGGAAGCGCAGGGTGTCCTCGACGTCCACCTCCCGGACCCGGCGCAGCAGCGCGTCCCCGCCGGCGGCGGCCGGTTCGGGGCGGGCCCGTACGAAGGTGCCGCCGTAGCGGCCGCGCCGGCTCTCCACCAGCCCCTGGTCCGCCAGCACCTTCAGCACCTCGCGCAGCGTCACCCGGCTGATGCTCAGCCGCTCGGCCAGCTCCCGCTCGGCCGGGAGCCGCTCGCCCTCGGGGACCAGGCCGAGACGCAGGATCCGGAGTATCTGCTCCAGCGCCTCCTCGAAGCCGTTGCCGGCCCGCACCGGCCGCAGCACCGGAGCCAGCCGGTCGCCCGCGCCGCCGCCCCCGGTTCCGCCCGTGCCGCCGTCGGTGGTGGTGCCCGCGGCGCCGCCGCCGCTTCCGTCGCCGTTCATGGAAACTTCCGCCCCCACTTCCCAATCAATGGTCTACCGGAATACCTTATGGCTCCCGCGGCACCGAGTCGTACCCGACAGGAGGCACCACCGTGGCTGACCGTACGCCCCCGCTCTCCGTCGACGAGTTGAGGAGACTCGTCGACACCGGAGAGATCGACACCGTCGTCCTCGCCTTCACCGACATGCAGGGCAGACTCCAGGGCAAGCGGTTCGCGGCCCGATTCTTCCTCGACGAGGCCCTGGAGCACGGCACCGAGGGGTGCAACTACCTCCTCGCCGTCGACGCCGACATGAACACCGTCGACGGCTACGCCATGTCCTCCTGGGAGCGCGGCTACGGCGACTTCGCCATGCACGGCGACACCGCCACCCTGCGCCGCACCCCCTGGAACCCCGGCACCGCCCTCATCACCGCCGACCTGGCCTGGCACGACGGCTCGCCGGTGCTCGCCTCCCCGCGCCAGATCCTGCGCCGCCAGCTCGACCGGCTCGCCGAGCGCGGCTGGACCGCCTACGCGGGCACCGAGCTGGAGTTCATGGTCTTCAAGGACACCTACGAGCAGGCCTGGGGCGCCGGCTACCGCGGGCTGACCCCCGCCAACCAGTACAACATCGACTACTCCGTCCTCGGCACCGGACGCGTCGAGCCCCTGCTGCGCCGCATCCGCAACGAGATGGGCGCGGCCGGGATGACCGTCGAGTCGGCCAAGGGCGAGTGCAACCTCGGCCAGCACGAGATCGCCTTCCGCTACGACGACGCCCTGACCACTTGCGACCAGCACACCGTCTACAAGACCGGCGCCAAGGAGATCGCCGCCCAGGAGGGCATGGCGCTGACCTTCATGGCCAAGTACGACGAGCGCGAGGGCAACTCCTGTCACATCCACCTCTCCCTCCGCGACGAGTCGGGCGCCCCCGTGCTCGCCGACGACGACGGCCCGTACGGCATGTCCAAGACGATGCGCCACTTCCTCGCCGGACAGCTCGCCGCGATGCGCGACTTCACCCTCCTCTACGCGCCGAACATCAACTCCTACAAGCGCTTCCGCCCCGGCTCCTTCGCGCCCACCGCCGTCGCCTGGGGCCCGGACAACCGCACCTGCGCGCTGCGCGTCATCGGCCACGGCCCCTCCCACCGGCTGGAGAACCGCCTCCCCGGCGGCGACGTCAACCCGTACCTCGCCGTCGCCGGCATGGTCGCGGCCGGACTGTACGGGATCGAGGAGGAGCTGGAGCTCCCCGAGGTGTGCACCGGAAACGCCTACAACGGCGACGCCGAACACGTCCCGGCCACCCTGCGCGACGCCGCCGAGCTGTGGCGGACCAGCCCCATAGCGCGGGCCGCCTTCGGCGAGGAGGTCGTCGAGCACTACCTCAACATGGCGCGTGTCGAGCAGGAGGCCTACGACACCGCCGTCACGGACTGGGAGCGCTTCCGGTCCTTCGAGCGCATGTGAGGAACCACCCCGTGAGCAACGAGCACCCGCACGAGCACCAGGTACTCAACCCGGCGACCGAAGAGGTCGTCGCCACCGTCCCCGCCGCCGGCCCCGCCGACGTCGACGCCGCCGTCACCCGGGCCGCCCGGGCCCAGGCCGGCTGGGCCGCCCTGGCACCCGGCGACCGGGCGCGGCTGCTGCGCCGCTTCGCCGCCGCCGTCGACGACCACCTCGAGGAGCTGGCCCTCCTGGAGGTCCGCGAGGCCGGACACCCCCTCGGCAACGCCCGCTGGGAAGCGGGCAACGTCCGCGACCTGCTGGAGTACGCGGCCGGGGGAGTGGAGCGGCTCGGCGGCAGCCAGATCCCCGTCCCCGGCGGACTGAACGTCACCTTCCAGGAGCCGCTCGGCGTCGTCGCCGTCATCGCGCCGTGGAACTTCCCCATGCCGATCGCCGCCTGGGGCACCGCCCCCGCCCTGGCGGCCGGCAACGCCGTCCTCCTCAAGCCCGCCGAGACCACCCCGCTCACCGCCCTCCGGCTGGCCGAACTCGCCCTGGAGGCCGGGCTCCCCGAGGACCTCTTCCAGGTGCTGCCCGGGGCCGGCCCGGTCGCGGGCGAGGCGCTGGTCGAGCACCCCGGCGTGGTCAAGGTGGTCTTCACCGGGTCCACGGCCGTCGGCAAGCGGATCATGGCCAAGTGCGCGGCGGGCGTGAAGCGCGTGACCCTCGAACTCGGCGGCAAGAGCCCCAACATCGTCTTCGCCGACGCCGACATCGAACTCGCCGCGCGCTCGGCCCCCGGCTCGTTCCTGGACAACACCGGCCAGGACTGCTGCGCCCGCAGCCGCATCCTGGTCCAGCGCGGCGTCTACGACCGGTTCATGGAGCTGCTGGAGCCGGCCGTGCGGTCCGTCGTGGTGGGCGACCCGGCCGAGCCGGACACCGCCATGGGCCCGCTGATCTCCGCCGCCCAGCGCGAGCGCGTGCGGTCCTACGTCACCGAGGACGCGCGCGTCGCGATCCGCGGCGAGGCCCCGGCGGGCAAGGGCTTCTGGTACCCGGCCACCGTCCTGGAGGGCGTCGGGCCCACCCACCGCGCCGCCGTGGAGGAGATCTTCGGCCCGGTCGCCGTCGTGCTGCCCTTCGAGGACGAGGCCGACGCCGTACGCCTGGCCAACGCCACCGAGTACGGCCTGTCCGGCTCCATCTGGACCCGCGACGTGGGCCGCGCGGTGCGCGTCTCGCGGGCCGTGGCCGCCGGGAACCTGTCCGTCAACTCGCACAGCAGCGTGCGCTACTGGACCCCGTTCGGGGGCTACAAGCAGTCCGGGCTCGGGCGGGAGCTGGGCCCCGGCGCGCTGGCCGCCTTCACCGAGACCAAGAACGTCTTCATCAGCACCGAGGAGCAGTGACATGACCGAGACCCCCAACACCCCCGAGGCCCCGGTGTGCCGCCGCCTGGTGGGCCGTACCGCCGTCATCACCGGCGCGGGCAGCGGCATCGGCCTGGCCACCGCGCGCCGCCTGGCCGCCGAGGGCGCGCGGGTCGTGTGCGCCGACATCGACGAGAGCGCGGGCAAGGCCGCCGCCGACGAGGTCGGCGGGCTGTACGTCCGGGTGGACGTCACCGACCCCGAGCAGGTCGAGGCGCTGTTCAGGACCGCGTACGACACCTATGGCTCGGTCGACATCGCCTTCAACAACGCGGGCATCTCGCCGCCCGACGACGACTCGATCCTCATCACCGGGCTGGACGCCTGGAAGCGGGTCCAGGAGGTCAACCTCACCTCCGTCTACCTGTGCTGCAAGGCCGCGCTCCCCTACATGCAGCGGCAGGGCAGGGGGTCGATCATCAACACGGCCTCCTTCGTGGCCGTCATGGGCGCCGCGACCTCGCAGATCAGCTACACGGCGTCCAAGGGCGGGGTGCTGGCCATGTCGCGCGAGCTGGGCGTGCAGTTCGCCCGCGAGGGCATCCGGGTCAACGCGCTGTGCCCCGGGCCGGTCAACACCCCGCTGCTGAAGGAGCTGTTCGCCAAGGACCCCGAGCGCGCCGCCCGCCGCCTGGTGCACGTGCCGGTGGGGCGCTTCGCCGAGCCGGAGGAGATCGCGGCCGCGGTCGCCTTCCTCGCCAGCGACGACTCCTCCTTCGTCAACGCGGCGGAGTTCCTCGTGGACGGCGGTATCGCGGGGGCGTACGTCACCCCGGTGTGACCGGGCGGGCGGGGGCCGGCCAGGCAGGGGCGGTGTACGGGGACGACGTGTGGTCATAAGGTGACGCCGTGAGCATGACGACACCCCCGGGCTGGTACCCGGACCCCGGCTACACCGGCCCCGGCCCCGCCCCTGAACGCTGGTGGGACGGGTTCGCCTGGACCGAGCACACCCGTGAGGCCCCGGGGCCGACGAGCCAGACGTTCGGCCCGCCCGTCCCCGTCTACCCGCCGGGGGAGCCCGGCGGCCCGGCGGGGCGGGGCCGCGGCCCGAAGATCGCGGCGGCCGTCGTCGTGGCGGCCGTCGTGGCCGCCGCCATCGCGGGCGGCGTCGCGCTGCTGGGCGACGACGGCGGGTCCGGCGACGGCGGCGACCGGGCCAAGCCCCGGCCGACCGCCACCGCGCCCGCTCCGGACGGGGACGACGGCGGAAGCGGCGACGGGGGCGGCTTCGGCGGCGACGACGGCGCCTCGCCGACCGGCCCCTCCGAGACCCCCAGCGCCCCCGCGCCCACCGACGACCCGACCGTCGCCGAGGACGCCCTGAACGGCATCGGCCTGCCGGTCCCGGACGGCTGGGAGGAGACCCGCAGCAGCTCGGGCGGCGCGGGCATCACCACCGAGGACCGCTACCCCTGCCCCAACGACCCGGGCAGCCAGTGCCTGCGCGGCGGTGTCTTCTCCATGCCGGCGTCGGGCTACAAGGCCAAGACCGCCAAGGGCATCGCCAAGGAGGACATCGAGCAGGCCGCCGAGAGCTCCTACGGCACCAACCCGCAGAACAAGCGGGAGTCGTACGGCGGGATCACCTCGCACAAGCAGCTCAAGTCGGAGGCGGTCACCGTCGCCGGGCAGAAGGGCTACCTGGTGCGCTGGAAGGTGATCACGGAGAAGGGCCCGGACGGCTATGTCCAGACGGTGGCCTTCCCGTCCCCCCTCCTGCACGACACCATGGTCGTGGTGCGCTTCGGCTTCGACGTCAGCGACAAGGCGCCGACGCTGTCCGAGATGGACAAGATCGTGAAGGGGATCAAGGCGCTCGGCGACAACGGCGACGGCCAGTCCGTCTGAGCCCGGCGGCCGCGCGTACCGTCCGGCCCGCGTTCGCGCTCATGGGGAGGGACTCACGGGTACGAGCTCACAGGTACGTGCGGCCCTCGCCCCGGTAGGTGGGCACCGAGTCCACCGCCCGGTCGCCGTCGACCAGATGCAGCACCTCGAAGCGCTCGCACAGCTCCCCGGCCTTGGCGTGCCGGAACCACACCTTGTCGCCGATCAGCAGGTCGTCCGCGGGCGAGCCCAGCAGCGGGGTCTGCACCTCGCCCGGGCCCTCCATCGGGTCGTAGGCCAGCCCCTGCGGCAGATACGGCACCGGCAGCCGGTCCCGGCCCGCCGCGCCCGAGGCCGGATAGCCGCCGCCGAGCACCGTCACCACGCCCACGCCCGGCCGGCGCACCACCGGCTGGGCGAAGAGGGCCGCCGGGCGGCCGCGGAAGGACGTGTAGTGGTCGAACAGCCCCGGCTGGTAGAGCCCGGACCCGGCGGCGATCTCGGTCACCGCGTCCTCGGCGGCGGTGTGCTGCACGCTGCCCGTGCCGCCCCCGTTCACGAACTCCAGGTCCGCCACCGCCCGCACGGCCCGCACCGCCGCCGCCCGGCGCCCGGCCAGCTCCCGGCGCGCGGCGGACTGCATCAGCCGGATCGCGCGGGACCGCAGCGGCCGCCCGGCCACCGAGTCGCCCACGCCCGCCACATGGCCCTCGTAGCCCATCAGCCCGACCACGCGGAAGCCCGGGCGGCGCTGGACCGCCTCCGCCAGCTCCGCCAGCCGGGCCGGGTCGCGCAGCGGCGAGCGCAGCGCGCCGATCCGCACCCGGCCGCCGAGCAGCCGCAGGGAGGTGTCCAACTCCAGACAGACCCGGACCTCTTCGGAGCCCGCGCGAACACTCTCGATCAGCTCGATCTGGCTCATGTCGTCCACCATCACCGTCACGGCGGCCGCGAGCCCGGGATCGCCGGTCAGCGTCGCGAACCCCTCCCGGTCGGCGGACGGATAGGCGAGCAGGACGTCCTCGTACCCCTCGCGCGCCAGCCACAGCGACTCGGCGAGCGTGAAGCTCATGACCCCGGCGAAGCCCTCCTTGGCCAGCGCCCGGTCCAACAGCGCGCGGCACCGCACCGACTTGCTCGCCACCCGGATCGGCTTGCCGTTCGCCCGCCGCACCAGGCCCCGGGCGTTGTCGTCGAAGGCCCGCAGATCGACGATCGCCAGCGGCGCCTCGAGATGGGCGGTGGCCCGGTCGTACCGGGCGCGGTCGGCGGAGAGGGCAGCGGGATGCGCGGACATGGGCGAAGCTTGCCAGACGGCCGTTACCACCGGGTAGAGGGCAGCCGGTGCGGATGGCGCCCGGCGACCCGTAAAGTGTCGCGCACACCACGACCGGCAGGTCAGCGGCGTGATGTCCGCATACCGTCCCGCCTGTCCGAAAGGCCGACGGGAGGGCGCGCGGCCGGGTGCGATCAGATGAACACGTCTTCCGAGGGTGCGAGGGGGTGCAGGTGAGCACCGAAGCGGAACAGACACACATCCCCCGCATCCCCCCGCCCCGCCCCGCCCACCCGCCGCACACCGCGCCCCCGCCGCGCCCCGCGGCGCCCCCGGGCGCCGCCGCCAAGGCCGCGCCGCCGATCGACCCGGACACCCCGATCCTGGGCGTGCCGCTGCGGACGCCGCGCGCGAATCCGGGCGCCGGCGCGGGCATATCGCGGGCGCGCCCCACCGGCCTCCCCCCGCGCTCCGCCACCGCGCCGCCCGCAGCCCCGCGCCCCGCCACCGCGCCGCCCGCAGCCCCGGCCCCGCGCGGCCCCCAGCCCGCCGGATTCGGCCCCTGGCGCCGCCCCGACCCGGCCCCGGCTTACGACCCGTACGACAGCACGGGCCCGCGAGACAGCACCGGCTCCCGGGGGACGGCCGGCCGGCGCGGCCCCGGCCGGGTCGCGGCCGCCGCCGCGTGCCTGGTCCTCGGCCTCGGACTGCTCGGCGGCGCGGCGGCCGGATCCTGGCTGACCGGCGACTCCGGCTCCCGCCCGGCGGCCGCGGACGGCTACGCACGGGCCCGCACCGCCTGGCACAGCGTCCCCGTCGACGACCTCTTCCCGCGCACCCTGCGCGGCCACGGCCCCGGCGGCGCCGACCGCACCTGGACCCGGATCGCGGTCGCCCCGGACAGCAGCTGCGGCGGCGCCTTCGACCCGCTGCTCGCCAAGGCCCTGTCCCCGGTGGGCTGCAAGCGACTGCTGCGTGCCACCTACACGGACGCGACCAGCACCAGCGTGACCACCGTCGGCCTGCTGGTGGCCAAGGCCGGGCCCGGGACCATGCGCGGGCTCAGCGAGCGGTTCGACTCCGAGGGGCTCGGCGAACGCGCCGACCTGATGCCCCGCCCGTACGCGGCGAAGGGCACCGCCGCCGCCGACTTCGGCGACGCCCAGCGCGCCAGCTGGCGGATCAAGGTCCTGACCGACGCCCCGGCCGTCGTGTACACCGTGACCGGCTTCGCCGACGGCCGGAAGGTCACCGCCCCGCAGCCGGCCGGCGAGGCCACCCGCCGCGGCGCCACGACGGCCCCGGCCCAGGCGGGCCTCGGCCACGACGCGCGCGGCATCGCCGACGAGATCGAGCGCGCCTTCCACCGCGCCCTGGCCAAGACGGAGGCCCCGCGATGACCCGGTGCCGGCGGCTGTGGCGCACCCTGGGGGCCGGTCTCGCCGCGGCGGGGCTGGCCCTGCTGCCCGCCGTACCCGCCCAGGCGGACGGCATACAGGCGCAGGAGTGGGCGCTGGACGCCATCCACGCCCCGACCGCCTGGCGGACGACCAAGGGCGCGGGCGTCACGGTCGCCGTGCTCGACACGGGGGTGGACGACCGGCACCCCGACCTCGCGGGCCAGGTGCTCCCGGGCAAGGACCTGATCGGCTTCGGCGCCGGGCGCGGCGACGCCGCCTGGGCCGGACACGGCACCGCGATGGCCGGGATCATCGCGGGCCACGGCCACGGCGCCGCCGGCGGCGACGGGGTGGTGGGCGTGGCCCCCGAGGCCAGGATCCTGCCGGTGCGGGTGATCCTCGAAGAGGACGACCCGGCTCGCAAGAAGGCCCGCAAGGAACGCGGCGGCGCGCTGGCGAACGGCATCCGCTGGGCGGCCGACCACGGCGCCGACGTGATCAACATGTCGCTGGGCGACGACAGCGAGTCCGCGCACCCCGAGCCCGCCGAGGACGCCGCCGTGCAGTACGCGCTGCGCAAGGGCGTGGTCGTGGTGGCCTCGGCGGGCAACGGCGGCAAGGAAGGCGACCGGGCCTCCTACCCGGCCGCCTACCCCGGGGTGATCGCCGTGACCGCCGTGGACCGCTACGGCTCACGCGCCTCCTTCTCCACTCGCCGCTGGTACGCCACGGTCTGCGCGCCCGGCGTCGATGTCGTCATCGCCGACCCCGACCGGCGCTACTACGCGGGCTGGGGGACCAGCGCCGCCGCCGCGTTCGTCTCGGGGGCGGCCGCGCTCGTCCGCGCCGCCCACCCCGAGCTGAGCCCCCTCCAGATCCGGCAGCTGCTCACCGAGACCGCCCAGGACCGCCCGAAGGGCGGCCGCAGCGACGAGCTCGGCGCGGGCCTGGTGGACCCGGCGGCGGCGATCAAGGCGGGGGAGAAGCTGAAGCCCCGGGCGCAGCGGCCCGCCGTGGGCGCCTCCCCGCAGCGCTACTTCGGCCCGGGCCCGCAGCGCGCCTCCGCGGCCGGCGGCGACGACGGCGGCCCGAACCGCCTGGCCCTCACCGCCGCCTTCGCCGGCGCCGGCCTGCTGGCCGCCGCGGTGACGCTGTGGCGCGGCGCGGGGCCGCTCCGCGCGCCGGCGTTCCTCCGGCCCCGGCGCGGCCGCCCGTTCGGCGACTGACCCGAGCCCCAAGAAGCGCCCGGGCCTCAGGAAGTGCCCGCGCCTCAGGAACTGCCCGGGCATCAGGAGGTGCCCGGGCCTCAAGAACTGCCCGCGCCTCAGGAAAGGGCGACCCCTAGGGCGGCGCGTGCGGCGCGCTCCACCAGCGCGACGCCGCTGTCCTTGTCCGGGTGGCCATCGGAGAGCACGGCCACGAGGTACGTGCGCCCCTTCGCCGTGACCTGGCCGATGCTGTTGACGTCCCACAGGCCGGTGGCGGTGCGCGGCAGCCAGCCGTTCTTGAGCCGGGTGAGCGCCGGGTCGTCGGCGGCGGCCGAGACGCCCCACGCCTGCTCCGGCACCACCTGCCCCATGAGCCGCCGTATGTACGCCCGCGACCGTTCGCCGAGCGTCGCCTCGCCGCCCGCCTGCCCCTCGGTGAAGACATGTGGTCCCTCGGTGAAGACCTGACGCAGCAACGTGAGCTGATCGGCGGCGGTGGTCCGGGTGAGCCCCCATCTCCCCGAGGCGTCGCCGTACGTGTCCGTCAGCCCGAGCCGCTCGTTCGCGGCGTGGAGACCCTCCGCGCCGCCGATCTCCCGCCACAGCGTGGTCGCGGCGTCGTTGTCGCTCCGCTCGATCATCACCGCGGCGTGCGAGCGCTCCTGGGCGGTGAGCTCCCGCCCGGCGTCCTGCGCCCGCAGCAGCAGCGCGGCGAGGATGTCCACCTTGACGATGCTCGCGGTGTCGTACGCGTCGGCGCCGCACACCGCGCGCGCCGCGGAGCCGGTGTCGAGGACCGCGACCGAGAACCGGGCGTCGGTGCCGTCCGCGAGGGCGCTCAGCGCGTCGGCCAGCGCCGCGTCCAGCGCGGCGGCCGACGGTGCCTCCGACGCCGGCCCCGCTCCCGTTGGCGCGTCGTCCCTCCTGCTCACCCGTTCCATGCCGCTCCCTCCCGGGCCCCCGCCGCAGTTGTCTCCTCCCCGCCACCGATACCCTCGTCGGGTGGCGCTCAAGAACATCCCCGACCCCGGCTTCTCCGGCGACGACGGCTCAGCCGACCCCCGCCTGACCGCGGCGCTCGCCGCCTGGGCCGACGACCCCGCGACCGAGCCCGAGGTGCTCGGCGCGCTCAGCGGAGCACGGCTGCTGGTGCCGGTGGTCGCGCTCCTCGGCGAGGTCGAGGAGGGCCCCGGGGGACTGCGCCGGGAGAAGACCAGCGACATGGCGGTGCCCACGCTGCAGGCCCCCGACGGCCGGCGCGCCCTGCCCGCCTTCACCTCCCTGGAGACCCTGGCCCGCTGGCGCCCGGACGCCCGGCCGGTGGCCGTACCGCTGCGCCAGGCGCTCGAGGCCGCCGCGCACGAGAAGGCGGACACCGTGGTGCTCGACCTGGCCGGGCCGGTGCCGTACCAGCTGACCGGGCCGGCCCTGCTCGCCCTCGCCGAGGGCCGGACCAGCGCCGACCCGCTCGCCGACCCGGCGGTCGCCACGGCGCTGCGCACCGTGCTGGCCGCCGAGCCCGGGGTGCTCCGCGCCCATCTGACGCCCGCCGCGGACGCGGACGGGATGCTGGCGCTCACCCTGGAATCCGGCGCCCCCGCGCCCGAGACCGTGCGGCGGGTCGCCGAGGCCCTGGCCGCCGACGAGACGCTGCGGGCCCGGCTGGTGCGCGGTCTCGACCTGGCGCTGCTGCCGCCCGGGACGCCGGTGCCCGGGGAGCCGCTCTTCAGCCGCTGAGCGTCCGGGGACCCTGAGCCCGCGCGAGCCGCCGGGCCCGCGTTTCCCCGATCTTCTGTGCGATCTCCGACAGGCGAAATCTCCCCATTCGTCCCACAATGCTAGGACGACAACTGGCGATCGATCCGATCGAGGAGAGCGCCAATGGATACGAGTACGACGGAGACGAGAGCCACGGAGACGAGGACGGTCGTAGCCGAATTCGTCGGAACCGCGATGCTGGTCTTCTTCGGGGTCGGTTCCCTGGTCCTCGCGGGCGACTACATCAACGCGGTCGGCATCTCGTTCGCCTTCGGCTTCACCCTGATCGTGGTCGCCTTCGCCTTCGGCCGGATCTCCGGCTGTCACATCAACCCGGCGGTCACCCTGGGGATGCTGCTGGCCAGGCGGATGGACATCCGTGCGGCCATCGAGTACTGGGTGGCCCAGCTGGTCGGCGGGATCGTCGGCGCGGCCCTGCTCTTCCTGCTGGCCAAGCAGGTCCCGAGGCTGGTGACCGACGACGCGTTCGGCAGCAACGGCTACGGGGGCCGGTCGCCGGTGGGCATCGGCGGCGGCGGGGCCTTCCTCGCCGAGGTGCTGCTCACCCTGCTGCTGGTGTTCATCTACCTCACGGTGACCGGCAAGGTCACGATGGTCGCCGCCGAGCCGGTGCCGGTGGGCCTCGCCCTCACGGCGGTCAACCTGGTCGGCATCCCGCTGACGTGGACCTCGGTGAACCCGGCGCGCAGCCTGGGCCCGGCGCTGTTCGCGGGCGGCGGCGCGCTCTCGCAGCTGTGGCTGTTCCTGGTGGCGCCGATGATCGGCGGGGTGCTGGCGGCGGGCCTGCACATGCTCACCCACCCGGGGCATCCGGTCGCCGAGGAGGAGCGGGAGCAGGTCACCGGCCCCCGGCCGCACATGCCCTGGGGCAGACGGCTGGGCGGCAGGCGCCCCGGGGCGGGCGGTCCGGAGGCCGGAGGACCCGAGCCGGGCGGACCGGAGACCAAGCCGCCGGAGGCCGCGTGAGCCGGGCCCCGCGGCCCCTCCGAAGCCCCGGTGGAAGCCCCCCGAAGCCTTCAGCCAAAGCTTTCAGGCAAAGGCTTCAGGTGAGGCGCTCAGCGCCCGAAGACCGGCCCGGTGAACTTCTCGCCCGGACCCTGGCCCGGCTCGTCCGGCACCACCGACGCCTCGCGGAAGGCGAGCTGCAGCGACTTGAGCCCGTCGCGCAGCGGCGCCGCGTGGAAGGAGCTGATCTCCGTGGCGCTGGCGGTGACCAGCCCGGCCAGGGCGTTGATCAGCTTCCGCGCCTCGTCCAGGTCCTTGTGCTGGGGGCCCTCCTCGGCCAGCCCCAGATTGACCGCCGCCGCGCTCATCAGGTGCACCGCGACCGTCGTGATCACCTCGACCGCGGGCACGTCCGCGATGTCGCGGGTCATCTGTTCGAAGTCGGGCGCCTGCTGCTGCCCGGCGTTGGCGTCACTCATGGTGCTGGAGGCTCACTTCCTGATGGGTGGTGCGACCCAGCCTAGGCGGGGTCGCGGCGGGCCTTCGCCAGGGGGCGCGACGGGCCTTCGCCAGGGGGCGCGTGGCGGGCCGGTGAGCGTATGCCGCGGGTCCTGGTATCGTAGAGAAACGACCGGCCGGTCACTCGCGTGTCCGGCCCGCAAGTGGAGGCTCCGAACTCCCACCTGACCGACCCCCGGGTCGGCAGGTCATCGGTCAGGCTGCGCCCCGCGGTGATATCGCGGCGGTGCTCCCGGTCAATGAGGAGCCCCGCCTGTGTACCGTCCGGGGCGTTTTCCACGTCACGGCTCGGTGGTCCCACAGAGAACAGACGTTACGTGGCTGCCCGCCAGGCGGTCGCGTGGTGCAACCGAGGAGGCCCCATCAGCGCCGAGCCCCGCATCAACGACCGGATTCGCGTCCCCGAGGTGCGACTCGTCGGTCCCAGTGGCGAGCAGGTCGGCATCGTGCCGCTTGCCAAGGCCCTGGAGCTTGCGCAGGAGTACGACCTCGACCTCGTCGAGGTGGCGGCGACCGCACGCCCGCCGGTCTGCAAGCTCATGGACTATGGAAAGTTCAAGTACGAGTCGGCCATGAAGGCCCGTGAGGCGCGCAAGAACCAGGCGCACACGGTCATCAAGGAGATGAAGCTCCGGCCGAAGATCGACCCGCACGACTATGACACCAAGAAGGGTCACGTCGTCCGGTTCCTCAAGCAGGGCGACAAGGTCAAGATCACGATCATGTTCCGCGGCCGTGAGCAGTCCCGGCCCGAGCTCGGGTACCGGCTGCTCCAGCGGCTGGCCGAGGACGTCCAGGAGCTCGGCTTCGTGGAGTCCAACCCGAAGCAGGACGGCCGAAACATGATCATGGTCCTCGGTCCGCACAAGAAGAAGACCGAGGCGATGGCCGAAGCCCGCGAGGCGCAGGCCGCCCGCAAGGCGGAGCGCCAGCAGGGCACCAGCCCCGCGGAGGAGCCCGCCGAGGCGTGATGTCGAGGCGCGAGCCTCGCCCCGGGGCCGCGCGCCCCGGACACAACCAGAAACATCCCGACGCTTGAGCCTGCCCTTGTGCGGCCGGACGGCGTCCCGACGAGGAGAGAACGGCGACATGCCGAAGAACAAGACGCACAGTGGTGCCAGCAAGCGCTTCAAGCTCACCGGCTCCGGCAAGGTGATGCGCCAGCGCGCCGGTCGCCGCCACCTTCTCGAGCACAAGCCGTCCACGTTGACGCGCCGCCTGGCCGGCAAGACCGAGATGGCCCCGGCCGACGCCAAGAAGATCAAGAAGCTTCTCGGCAAGTGACGCCCCGCCCCGCTGCGGCGGGGCGTGCGCCGAGCCGACCGGGACCTATTCGTTTCCGGGCCGCGTGAGTCAGCCGCGGCCCCGTACAAGGAGTTAAACAAGTGGCACGCGTCAAGCGGGCAGTCAACGCCCACAAGAAGCGCCGGGCGATCCTCGAGCAGGCCAGCGGCTACCGGGGCCAGCGCTCCCGCCTGTACCGCAAGGCCAAGGAGCAGGTCACCCACTCCCTGGTCTACAACTACAACGACCGCAAGAAGCGCAAGGGCGACTTCCGTCAGCTGTGGATCCAGCGGATCAACGCCGCTGCCCGCGCCAACGGCATCACGTACAACCGCTTCATCCAGGGTCTGAAGGCCGCCAACATCGAGGTGGACCGCAAGATCCTGGCCGACCTCGCGGTCAACGACGCGAACGCCTTCGCCGCGCTGGTCGAGGCGGCCCAGAAGGCGCTGCCGAGCGACGTCAACGCCCCGAAGGCTGCCTGACCGCGGCGCTGAGCCCGACCGGCAAACGGACCCGCAGGTGACCTGTCACCTGCGGGTCCGCGCGTGTCGGCGGGCACCGGACAACAGAAGCGAGAGCACACCCGATGGCGACCCCCGAGCTGACCTCCCTGAAATCGCCGCGCGTCACCGCGGCGAGACGGCTCGCCAAGCGCAGCTTCCGCGGCAGGGAGCGCCGATTCCTCGTCGAGGGCCCCCAGGCCGTCCGTGAGGCGGTGGCGCACCTGGTGGAGGTGTACGTGACCGTGGAGGCCGCCGCGCGCCACGCGGACATCGTCGCCGCCGCCCGCGCCGCTGGCGCCCCCGTGCTCACCGCGACCGACGAGGTCGTCGCCGCCATGTCGGACACCGTCACCCCGCAGGGCATCGTCGGGCTGTGCCGCTTCCTGGACGTGCCGTTCGAGGAGATACTCGCGGCCCGCCCCCGGCTGGTCGCGGTCCTGGCGCACGTCCGCGACCCGGGCAACGCCGGCACCGTGCTGCGCTGCGCGGACGCCGCCGGGGCGGACGCGGTCGTGCTCACCGACGCCTCCGTCGACCTGTACAACCCCAAGTCCGTGCGGGCCTCCGTCGGCTCCCTCTTCCATCTGCCCGTCGCCGTCGGCGTGCCCGTCGAGCGGGCCGTGAGCGGGCTGCGGCAGGCCGGGGCGCGGGTGGTGGCCGCCGACGGGGCGGGGGAGCGGGACCTTGACACCGAGCTCGACGAGGGGGTTCTGGGCGCGCCCACGGCCTGGATCTTCGGCAATGAGGCGTGGGGGCTGCCGGAGGCGACCCGCGCACTCGCGGACGAGGTGGTGCGCGTTCCGATCCACGGCAGAGCCGAAAGCCTCAACCTCGCCACGGCCGCCGCCGTGTGCCTCTATGCCTCCGCTCGTGCGCAGCGCGCTCCCGGAGGGTGCCGCTCCGTCACATCGACCTAGTAGGGTTGCCCCCTCTGGGGGCCCAGGGTCTGTCGTCAAAGGGGGCGTCCGGCCGCGAGCCGACAGGCTTGAAGAGGGGGTGCGGGGATGGACGTCAGGACCTCCGGCGCCAGGTCGAGTGACGCCTGTGCGCCCGGGACGCGCCTGGGAGCGCCGGGCCAGGGATATGCGCGATGGGAGCCGGACGAGGCCGCGGGCCTCGGCGTGCACCCGGACGACCTGCCCGACGGTCTGGTCATCGCCGATGAGACCGGCCGCGTGACCTGCTTCAACGCCGCGGCGGCCCGGATCACCGCGACCCGCCAGGCCGACGCGCTCGGGCGCAAGCTGGAGCGCGCGCTCCCGTTAGAGGACCTGGAGGGGCGCCGCTGGTGGGCGCTGACCGACCCGTACGGGGGCCTGGCCACCCGCGTCGGCCAGCCCGAGCGGAACCTCCTGCTCCCCGGCGGCCGTGAGGTGCTGGTCTCCGCCCGCTATGTGCGCGAGCGGCCGATGGGCCCGGTGCGCCGGGTCGTGGTCTCGCTGCGCGGCACCGAGGCCCGCCGCCGCACCGAGCGCAGCCATGCCGAGCTGATCGCCACCGTCGCCCATGAGCTGCGCTCCCCGCTCACCTCCGTGAAGGGGTTCACGGCGACGCTGCTGGCGAAATGGGAGCGCTTCACCGACGACCAGAAGCGGCTGATGCTGGAGACCGTCGACGCCGACGCCAACCGGGTCACCCGCCTGATCGCCGAGCTGCTCGACATATCGCGGATCGACTCCGGCCGCCTGGAGGTGCGCCGCCAGCCGGTCGACATCGCGGCCGCGGTGCGGCGCCACGTCCAGGCGCTGACCGCCGCCGGTCACTCGTCCGAGCGCTTCCTGATCAAGGTCAGGGAACCGCTGCCTGGCCTGTGGGCCGACCCGGACAAGATCGACCAGGTGCTGGGGAACCTCCTGGAAAACGCGGTGCGCCACGGCGAGGGAACCGTCACCATTGAGGTGGCACCCGAGCAGGCCAGGCCTGCCGCGGAAGGCCCCGCCGTCGAAAGGACCGCCGTCACCGTGAGCGATGAGGGCCCCGGTATCCCCGAGGAGTCGATGAGCCGCGTCTTCACCCGCTTCTGGCGGGGCAGCAAGCGCGGCGGCACCGGCCTGGGCCTGTACATCGTCAAGGGCATCGTCGAGGCACACGGCGGGACGATCACCGTCGGCCGGGCCCACGGCGGCGGCGCGGAGTTCCGATTTACCCTGCCCGTGGGTACCCCGGCCTACCTGGCCTGAGGAGCCCGCGGGCCACACCAGCCACCCGGGGCCCGGGGCGTCCCCCGGAACAGCGCGGACCAGCGCCCTCTAGACTCGGCTTTTGGCACCTTTGGCGCGCCAGTGGTCGAGGCAGGCCGCGCACAGCCAATCGGAAGCACGGGAAGAGATGTCGGCACCGAATAAGTCGTACGACCCTGTCGAGGTCGAGGTACTGAAACCAGAAGAGGTCGCCCGGATGCGGGACGAGGCGCTCGCCGCCGTCGCCGCCGCCGGGGATCTCGAGGCGCTGCGCGAGGTGAAGGTCGCGCACACCGGCGACCGCTCGCCGCTGGCGCTGGCCAACCGCGAGATCGGCGCGCTGCCGCCGCACGCCAAGGCCGACGCGGGCAAGCGCGTCGGCCAGGCGCGCGGCGCGGTGAACAAGGCGCTGGCGGCCCGGCAGGCGGAGCTGGAGGCGGAGCGGGACGCCCGGGTGCTGGTCGAGGAGGCGGTGGACGTCACGCTGCCGTACGACCGGGTCCCGGCCGGCGCCCGCCACCCCATCACCACGCTCTCCGAGCGCATCGAGGACGTCTTCGTGGCCATGGGCTACGAGGTCGCCGAGGGGCCGGAGGTCGAGGCGGAGTGGTTCAACTTCGACGCGCTCAACTTCCCGCCGGACCACCCGGCCCGCGAGATGCAGGACACCTTCTTCGTGCAGGGCGCGAAGGGGCGGGACGGCGCCGGGTCCGGGGTGGTGCTGCGCACCCACACCTCGCCCGTGCAGGTCCGCTCGATGCTCGAGCGGAAGCCGCCCATCTATGTGATCTGCCCCGGCCGGACGTACCGCACCGACGAGCTGGACGCCACCCACACCCCCGTCTTCAGCCAGGTCGAGCTGCTGGCCATCGACGAGGGCCTGACCATGGCCGACCTCAAGGGCACCCTGGACCACATGGTCACGGCGCTGTTCGGGGAGGGCATGTCCACCCGGCTGCGGCCGAACTTCTTCCCGTTCACCGAGCCGTCCGCCGAGATGGACATGCAGTGCTACGTGTGTCGCGGCGCCTCGGTCGGCAACCCCGACCGGCCCTGCCGCACCTGCTCCAGCGAGGGCTGGATCGAGCTGGGCGGCTGCGGGATGGTCAACCCCCGGGTGCTGATCGCCTGTGGCGTGGACCCGGAGAAGTACAGCGGGTTCGCCTTCGGCTTCGGCATCGAGCGGATGCTGATGTTCCGGCACAACGTGGAAGACATGCGAGACATGGTCGAGGGTGACGTGCGCTTCACCCGGCCCTTCGGGATGGAGATCTGATGCGGATCCCGCTTTCTTGGCTGCGGGAGTACGTCGACCTGCCGGCCGGTGAGACCGGCCGCGACGTGCAGGCCAAACTCGTCTCGGCCGGGCTGGAGGTCGAGACCGTCGAGCAGCTCGGCGCCGGCCTCAAGGGTCCCCTGGTGGTCGGCCGGGTGCTGGCCATCGAGACGCTGGAGGGCTTCAAGAAGCCCATCCGCTACTGCCAGGTCGACGTCGGGCAGGCGAACGGCAGCGGCGAGCCGCAGAACATCATCTGCGGCGCGACCAACTTCGCGGTCGGCGACAAGGTCGTCGTCTCCCTGCCCGGCGCGGTGCTGCCCGGCGGCTTCGCGATCTCGGCCCGCAAGACGTACGGCAAGGTCTCCGAGGGCATGATCTGCTCGGCCGCCGAGCTCGACATGGCCGACGACCACTCGGGCATCATCGTGCTGCCCCCCGAGTACGAGGTGGGCACCGACGCGATCGAGCTGCTGGAGCTCGTCGACGAGGTCCTGGACATCGCCGTCACCCCGGACCGCGGCTACTGCCTGTCGCTGCGCGGCGTGGCCCGCGAGGTCGCGACCGCCTACGGGCTGCCGCTGCGCGACCCGGCCCTGCTGGACGTGCCCACGCCCAACGCCCACGGCTACCCGGTCACGGTCTCCGACCGGATCGGCTGCGACCGCTTCACCGCGCGCACCGTCACCGGCCTCGACCCCGAGGCGCACTCCCCGATCTGGCTGCAGCGCAGGCTCCAGAAGGCCGGGATGCGGCCGGTCTCGCTCGCCGTCGACGTCACCAACTACGTGATGCTCGAGCTCGGGCAGCCGCTGCACGCCTACGACCGGTCCCGGCTCAGCGGGTCCATCGGGGTGCGCCGCGCCGAGCCGGGCGAGAAGCTCACCACCCTCGACGGCACCAAGCGGGTCCTGGACGCCGAGGACCTGGTGATCACCGACGACAACGGCCCGATCGGGCTCGCCGGGGTCATGGGCGGCGCCAACACCGAGATCGCCGACGCCCAGGCCGACCCGGAGACCGGCGCCGTCCGCGGCACCACCGACGTGGTCATCGAGGCCGCGCACTTCGACCCGGTCTCCATCGCCCGCACCGCGCGCCGCCACAAGCTCTCCTCGGAGGCGTCCCGGCGGTTCGAGCGCGGCGTCGACCCCGAGGCCGCCTCGGCGGCCGCCCAGCGCACCGTCGACCTGCTGGTGCTGCTGGCGGGCGGCACCGCGGAGGCGGGCGTCACCGAGATCGTTGCGCCCAGCGCGCCCCACACGATCACGCTCCCCGCCGACCACCCGGACCGGGTCGCGGGCCTCGCCTACGGCCGCGAGACGGTGGTGCGCCGGCTCCAGCAGGTCGGCTGCGACGTCTACGGCGCCGACACCCTCACCGTCACCGTCCCCAGCTGGCGGCCCGACCTCAGGGACCCCAACGACCTCGCCGAGGAGGTCATCCGGCTCGAGGGGTACGAGAACCTCCCCTCGACCCTGCCCCAGCCGCCCGCCGGCCGCGGGCTGACCGAGCGGCAGCGGCTGCACCGCCGGGTCGGCCGGGCGCTGGCCGGCGCCGGCTACACCGAGGTCCTGAACTACCCGTTCATCGGCGACGAGGTGCTCGACCAGCTGGGCCTGGCCGCGGACGACCCGCGGCGCGACGCGGTCCGCCTGGTCAACCCGCTCTCCGACGCCGAGCCGGCGCTGCGCACCACCCTGCTGCCGGGGCTGCTCGCCGCGCTGCGGCGCAACGACGGCCGCGGGGCGCACGACCTCGCGCTCTTCGAGACCGGTCTGGTCTTCCGCGCCACCGGCGACGAGCCGGCGGCGCTCAGCCTGCCCGTCGACCGCCGCCCCTCCGACGAGGAGATCGCCGCGCTCGACGCCGCGCTGCCCAGCCAGCCGCGACGCGCCGCCGTCGTCCTGACGGGCGCCCGCGAGCAGGCCGGCTGGTGGGGCAAGGGCACCCCGGCGAGCTGGGCCGACGCCGTCGAGGCCGGCCGGACCGTGGCGCGGGCGGCCGGGGTGGAGCTGATCGTCCGCCAGGACCAGCAGGACCCCTGGCACCCGGGCCGCTGCGCCGCGCTGCTGGCCCTCGTCGACGGCCAGGAGATCCTCGTCGGCAACGCGGGCGAGCTGCACCCCCGGGTCACCAAGGCGCTCGGCCTGCCCGAGCGCACCTGCGCGATGGAGATCGAGCTGGACCGCCTGGAGCAGGCGGCCCCGGGCCCGGTCCAGGCCCCGCACGTGTCCCCCTTCCCGGTGGCCACCCAGGACGTCGCGCTCGTCGTCGACGCCTCGGTCGCGGCGGCCGACGTCGAGGCGGCACTGCGGTCCGGCGCGGGCGAACTCCTCGAGTCGCTGCGGCTGTTCGACGTCTTCACCGGCGAACAGCTCGGCGAGGGCAAGAAGTCCCTGGCCTACTCGCTCCGCTTCCGCGCCCCCGACCGCACGCTGACCGCCGAGGAGGCCTCGGCGGCCCGCGAGGCCGCGGTCGCGGCGGCGGTGACCCGTACCGGCGCCGTACTGCGCGGCGCCTGAGGACCGGTGGAGCCCTGAGGCGTGCTCCGAGAAGGTGGGGCGCATCCCGTCGCGCGGGATGCGCCCCACCGCGTTCGGGGGAACGCTTTCCGCCGCCTCGGCGCGTCGTTCGACAACAAGACCGAGTGACGCTCACCCGATCAGGTGAGAATCGGAGTCCGACTACTCATTTTGACAGGAGCTGTCGCCAGAATCGTCCCGGTCGCACGGCCCACGCAGCACCGACCGTCCAGGGGCCCGGCCGACCGCCTCATTGGCCGGCGTTGGGGGGCGACACATGATCGGGACCTGGGTAGTCGGCGGCGCGTTCGTACAAAGAGCACGGGGCCTGAAGGCCGTCAACCGCGCGGTCCCCTGCCTGTGGGTGCTCGGCGTGATCTGCTGGGAGCTGCTGACCCCGCACGAGACCGAAGTGGTCCCGCTCCTCGCCGCCGCCCCCGCCATCGCCTGCGCCAGCAGCGGCCGCCGCAGATGCATCCTGCTGCTCGGCGGCGCGAGCCTGCTGTTCGCCCTCGCCCCGCCCACCGCCCTGGAACCCGACGGCGACGCGGAGGAACCGCACGCCGGCCTGGTCAGCTGCGGCGCCATCCTCGCGGTCGCCGTCGCCAGCTACCTCACAGGCGGCCGCAGGCTGCGCCTGGTGCGGGAACTGGAGCAGATGCGGGCGGTGGCGACCGCCGCGCAGGACGCGGTGCTGCGACCGCTGCCCGCCCGCCTGGAGGGCATCGAGGTGGCGGGCGGCTATCTGTCGGCCAGCCGCGGCGCCGTGGTCGGCGGCGACCTGTACGAGGTGCTGGCCACCCCCCACGGCGTGCGCGTGATCATCGGCGATGCGCGCGGCCACGGCCTCGCCGCCATCAGCACCGTCGCCGCCGTGCTCGGCAGCTTCCGCGAGGCCGCCCACGACGAACCCGAACTCGCCGGCGTACTGCGCCGCCTGGACCGCGCCCTCCAGCGGCATCTGCGCGAGCGCGCCCTGGGCGATCCCCCGGCCGGCGAGGAGCCCGGCACCCCGGTCGCGGAGGAGTTCGTGACCGTACTGCTCCTCGAGGTCGGGCCGGACGGCGAGACGACCGCGCTCAACTGCGGCCACCCCTGGCCGTATCTGCTGTCCGAGGAGGCCACCGGCGCGCCGCGGATCCGCCGGCCCGCCCTCGGTGAGGTGCTGCCCCCGCTCGGCCCCTTCCCGCTCCCCGCCGACCTGCCCGCCGCCCGGTGCGCCCCGCTGCACCCCGGCGACACCCTGTTCCTCCACACCGACGGCGCCGAGGACGCACGCGACGCCCAGGGCAGGTTCTTCCCCCTCGGCACCGCCCTGGCCGAGGCCGCCGGCCCCGGCCCGATCGTCCCCGCGGCCCTCGTCACCCAGGTTCGCGAGGCGGTGCTGCGGCACACCGGCGGCAGGCTCGCCGACGACATCGCCCTGCTGGCGCTGAGCCAGGAATCCAAGCCCGGGCAGCCGCCCGGTCACTTCACACCCCGTGCGAACTGACCCCCACTACGCTGGCCACACCGGGGGCACGCGGCTGGGGGCGCACCAGGAGGGGGCCATGGAGCCCAACACACTGCTCGACTCCGTACTCGACGAGGCCGGGATCTCCCACGCCGGGCTCGCCGCGCACATCAACGAGGCGGGCCGGGCCCGCGGCATGAAGCTGCGGTACGAACACACCGCCGTCGCCCGCTGGCTGAAGGGCCAGCGCCCCCGCGGCCAGGTGCCCGACCTCATCTGCGAGGTGCTCGGCGAGCGGCTGCACCGCGCGCTCACCCTCGACGACATCGGCCTCGGCACCCCCGGCAGCCCCCGCGCCCCCGCCACCCCGCTGTCCGGCTTCGTCGAGCGCGCCACCGCGCTGTGGCGCTCCGACGAACAGCAGCGGCCGCACATCGTCGCCGCGCCCGCCGTCACCGGCACCCCCGCCGTCATCCCGGTGTGGGAGTGGGAGAACCCGCCCGAGGACTCCGATGTCTCCCGCCGCGGCCTCACCCGCGTCAGCATGGCCGACATCGACATGCTGCGCGCCGCCCGCGCCCACTACGAGCAGCTGTACCGCAAGGCCGGCGGCGTGGCCACCAGAGCCCGCGTCGTGGGCTTCCTGAACGCCGAGACCGCGCCGCTGCTGCGCGGCAGCTACCCCGACGCCACCGGCCGCCAGCTGCACCGGGCGACCGGCGGCCTGGTGGCCATCGCCGGCATCTGCGCGTACGACTCGGACGCCCACGGCCTGGCCCAGCGCTACTTCCACCAGGCGCTGCGGCTGGCCAAGGCGAGCGGGGACCGCGGACTGGGCGCGTACGTCATCGCGCTGCTGGTCAACCAGTCCCTCTTCATGAAGGAGTACCGGCAGGCGGTCGCGTTCGCCGAGTCGGCGCTGCGCGCGTCCGGCTCCCACATCACCCCCGCGCTCGCCGCCGATCTGTACGCCATGCAGGCCAAGGCGTACGCGCGGCTGGGCGACGGGGCCGGGGCGCTGTCCTGCATCCGGCGCGCCGAGACCGCGGCCGACCGCATCCGCCCCGGCCAGGAGCCCGACGAGACCGGCTACGTCCAGCCCGGGCTGGTCAACGTCCAGGTCGCGGAGGCGCTGCTGAGCCTCGGCGACCTCGGCGGCGCCCGGGAACACGCCACCGCCGCGGTCGGCACCCCGGCGCACGACCGGGGCCGGGTGCACCGGCTGGCGATGCTCACCCACATCGCCCTGCGACAGGGCGACGCGGACCGGGCGGGGGCCACGGCGGTGGAAATGACCGAGCGGGCCCGCGGCATGGAGTCCCGGCGTTTACGCGACCGGCTCCGCGCCGTACGGGAACACCTCGCCGAGAGCGGGAGCGCGGCGACTGCCGAAGCCGCCGAACTCATCGACGGGGCGCTGCGCGTGCCCCTCTGAGTCCGGTCCGCGCCCTCGTCGACAGCCTTGCCAACTGTGCGGCGGAAGGTGGCTGACAGTGCGCTGGAAGAATCTCAAGGAGCGGACCGTGTACGAGAACCGGTGGTTCCGGGTGAACCTCGCCGACGTCAGACTCCCCGACGGCCGCCACCTCGACCACTATCTGATCCGGCTGCGCCCCGTGGCCGTGGCCACCGTGGTCAACGCGGCGAACGAGGTGCTGCTGCTGTGGCGGCACCGCTTCATCACCGACAACTGGGGCTGGGAGCTGGCGGCCGGCGTGGTGGAGGACGGCGAGGACATCGTGGCCGCGGCGGCCCGGGAGATGGAGGAGGAGACCGGCTGGCGCCCCGGCCCGCTGCGCCATCTGCTGTCCGTCGAGCCGTCCAACGGCCTCACCGACGCCCGGCACCACATCTACTGGGCCGAGGAGGCCTCGTACGTGGGGCCCCCGGAGGACGAGTTCGAGTCCGACCGGCGCGCGTGGGTGCCGCTCAAGCTCGTCCCCGACATGGTGGCGCGGGGCGAGGTGCCCGCCGCGAACATGGCGGCCGCGCTGCTGCTGCTCCACCACATCCGCCTCGGCTGACGCGACGGCGGGTCTCAGCGGGCCGCGGCCTGCCACAGCGCGAGCGCCAGCGCGCACACCCCGGTCAGCGCGGCGATGGACCTCAGCGGCCAGCGCCCGTGCTCCAGATGGCGTACGCGTGCCGTCAGTTGCGCCACGTCATCCTCGGCCTGGTCCCCACGGTGGTCCAGCAGGGCGAGTTGGCCGTCGACGCGGGCGAGGCTGACATCGACCCTGCGGCGGATTTCCGCCAGCTCCACGGCTAACGCGGCTTGCTCGGGCTCGGTGGTCACGGGCTGTTCCCCTTCCGGAATGTGCTTCCGTGCGCTTCTCACAACCCGAGTGAAGCGCGTGGCGAGGTGGGGCGGGAGAGTGTGCGCAGGACGGACGCGGGTCAGCACCGCACACCCCGTGTGAAAACGGGGTGAGTGAATTGTGTGGACGGGTACATCGAGAGCTGGAGAAGGCTCACGGTCCGTGAGCACCCACCGCCGCACGCCCCACCACCGCAAGGAGATGGTCACCTTGTCCCCCGCCGACACCCCCGGCCCCGGCCAGGACACCTCCGCCGACGAGAACAGCCCCAGGGAAGAGTTCAGCCGCTCCGCCCCGCACTTCGCGGACCGGATCACCGCCGACGGCCGGGACGGCTGGCCGGTGGAGGCCGGGCGCTACCGGCTCGTGGTCAGCCGGGCCTGCCCCTGGGCGAGCCGCTCGCTGATCTCCCGGCGGCTGCTCGGCCTGGAGCCCGCCCTCTCGCTGGCGGTCACCGACCCCATCCAGGACGAGCGCAGCTGGCGGTTCACCCTGGACCCGGGGGAGCGGGACCCGGTGCTGGGCATCGCCTTCCTCAGCGAGGCGTACGACGCCCGCGAGACCGGATACCCCGGCGGGGTGAGCGTGCCCGCGCTCGTGGACGTGCCCAGCGGCGCCCTGGTCACCAACGACTACCACCGGATCACCCTGGACCTGGCCACCGAGTGGACCGCCCTGCACCGCGAGGGCGCCCCGGACCTGTATCCCGAGGCGCACCGCGACGAGATCGACGAGGTGGCGGAGGGCGTCTACCGCGATGTGAACAACGGCGTGTACCGGGCGGGCTTCGCCGAGCACCAGCGGACGTACGAGGACGCGTACCGCCGGCTCTTCGCCCGCCTCGACCAGCTCTCCGAGCGGCTGTCCACCCGGCGGTACCTGGTCGGCGACACCATCACCGAGGCCGACATCCGGCTGTTCACCACGCTGGTGCGGTTCGACGCCGTCTACCACGGCCACTTCAAGTGCAACCGCAACAAGCTCAGCGAGGACCCGGTGCTGTGGGCGTACGCCCGGGACCTCTTCCAGACCCCCGGCTTCGGTGACACCGTCGACTTCGACCACATCAAGCGCCACTACTACCGGGTCCACACCGACATCAACCCGCGGCGCATCGTCCCGCTCGGCCCCGACCCCTCCGGCTGGCTGACCCCGCACCACCGCGAGCAGCTGGGCGGCCGCCCCTTCGGCGACGGCACCCCGCCGGGCCCGGCGCCCGAGGCCGAGACGATCCCGGCGGCGGGCCGGGCCGGGTGAGCGCCACACCTCTGGCTCACACCCGACCGCTCCACGCTCGACGACGTAGAGCGAAATGGTGCCCGTTAGGGTGATCGCTCACCCAGCGACTCCATATTTACGGGAGACGGCGAGGCAGTGAACGAGGCTCGCTCCCGCTGTGATGACGGACTGCATCATCGTGGACAGCACCGACTCCGGCAAGGCTCTCTGACCGAGGCCGCCGTCGCGGACGATCGCTTCCAGCTCACGGCGTGACCGCTCGCCGGCCGATAGGACGGGGTGGCGCAGGATCTCGCGCGCAGCGTGCGCGTCGCCTGCCTGCGTGGTGTCGCTGACGATCGCGTCGTGCAGAGGTTGTGCCTGGGCTTCGCAGCCTTCCGGTGCCAGGTCGATCGCCGCCAGTACCAGTCTCACCCGGAACATGCGCAGGTGTGGTGGGGTGGGCTCCAGGGCATCCCGCACGGCGCGCGCCACGGCGGTGAACGCTTCTACCGTGGCGCGTCCCGCAAGATGGTCGGTGCAGTGGCGGAGGATCTGTGCGACGGCCTTCTCCCACGGTTCGGTGATCGTGGCTTTGTCGATCAAGGAGGCGGCTGCGACCGTGTCGGCTGTGTGCAGGCTTGCCATGATGCGCGCTTGCCTGCTGTCGTGCAGCCGCTCAGGGGCCTTGTCGTAGGCGGTCGCATGCTCTGCCGCTTGGGGCCATCGGCCGGTGGCGGCGAGTAGCCGGGTGCCGTCTTCGAGCAGGAGGGTACGAAGCCAGGGCTGGATGTGGTCCCGGGTTGCGTCGGTGGTGAAGTCGGTGAGGTCGATGGGCTGGCCGTGGACGGTGACGGTGCCGCCATCGTGTACGGCGCGGTGCACGCTCATCAGCTGCTGGTAGGCGGAGTGCGGTTCTCCCGCTCGGGCGGTAAGTCGTACGAGGTTGACGATCGGCTGGAGGCTGTTGATGGCAACGTCCCCGGTGATGGGCCATGCCGCCTGGAGGAGGCGGAGCTGGCGCAGGCACAGGTCAGTCGCCAGGTCGGTCAGGCCGCAGTCAGAGGCGATCAGCGCGGACAGGTTCCAGGTCGCGCACGCGAGGTTGATTCGATCGAGGAGGGGGCCATCCTGCGTCGACTTTTCCGCACAGGCGCGTACCTCTTCGATCCGGGTGGCGAAGGTGGGGTAGACGAGGTGGGACCGGCTGACCAGCGGGAACCGCTTGGCGAGCCGTCGGAACTTTGCCTGCGGGGGCGTCGCGGTCACGGCGTCGGCCTTTCCGTGGAGTCACTGGGGTGCAGGATCGCGGTGCGGGCCGCGTGAGCGAGGATGCTCTGGGTACGGGAAGGCAGGCCGATCCGGTTCCAGTGGAAGATCACGTGATAGGAGATGACCTCGCGCAGGCCGCGGTCGAGGCTTCCGGCCCGGGCGGCTGTGCCGAGGTTCCTTCCCGCGTGGCGGAATGCGTGGACCCAGTCGGCGGCGGGCTTGAGTGTGCGGTCGGACTGGAGCATGGGGCCGGTGGGGCTGGTGTCGGCGAGGAGTAGTTGCCGCAGGCTTCCGGCCATGGCGTGGACCTTGGCCGCTGGTACGTCTGGGAGCAGGGGCCGTTCCTCGGTGACGCGGTGCCAGACGTCACCTTGCTCGTACCACTCCAGTCCGGCGGCGCGCATCAAAGTGGCGCACAGCAGCAGCGACAACTCCCGCCGGCTCAGCTCGCCGTGGGCTGTGGCGAGGATGGCGCGGCTGTCGGCGTGGAACAGGGTGTGGGCGATGGCCATGCTGGTATCACCGCCGAATGCCGCGGCTTCGGGTTCGTAGATGCCGGGCCACCAGCGGTGGACTCGCCCGTCGGCGGTGAGGTTTTCCAGCGTGTCGGCCAGAGTCGGGGGGAGCTGTGTTCCGGGGGCTGGGAGCAGGCGCATCCGCCAGCACGGGTGCTTGCGAATGAACCACCAGCCCGTGATCAGCGTGTCCCGGTGGGCCAGGTCCAGGACGGGGGCGATGTGGTCGGCGGCGGTCTGCTCGGCCTTGTCCCAGTCGGTGAACTGGACGTAGACCTGACGCCACGCCGGGGGCCCTGCCTGCTGGGCGAGCGCGTGGTGCCCGGCCTGCTGGTAGACGGCGATGGCGGCGGCCAGGTCGGCGGGGTCGAGTCCGGCGTGGGCCGCGGCGGTGTCCGTGCTGGCGCCGGCCAGGACTTCGAGGACAGCGTGCAGGGTCACCTCCAGGCGGACGGGTTGGTTCAGTCGATCAGTAGGCATGCGTCCCATCCCGAGGTCGGCGCAGCGTCGTGGGCTGCGGTGGTCAGGGCGAGGGCGGTACCTGCGTCGCCTTGCAGGAGGCCGGGGTCCGCGCCGGGGCTGGTGTGCCGGGTCAGGGCGGCGGCCAAGCTGGGCAGGATGGCGCGCAGGGCCGGGATTGTGGCGTCGTGGGCCGCGCGGAAGGCGGTCTGATAGATCCCCGCCCAGCCGTGGCACAGGCCCGTGTCGGCGAGCTTGGACAACTGGTCGGGGTCGGTGAGGCAGCGGGCCATGGCTTCCTCGTACAGGTGCTGGCGTGCCGTGTCGCGGCGGGCGAGGGCGGCGAGCTGTCCGGAGCGGGCGATGCCTGGGGTGCCGTAGCACCAGCTGGGCCGCGCCGGGCCGCGCTGGGCGGGACGGCCAGCGCACAGTTCGCCGAGGCGGAGGTGTTCAGGCCACCAGGGCCCGGCGGGGCCGTCCTGCCGCCACGTATCCAACCAGTGGAGAATGGTGTCGATGGCGTCTTCATGGCCGTCGACCGTCACGCCTTGGCGCAGGGCGCGGGCCAGGAGCAGCAGCGGGCCGGTGATTCCGTGGGCCGTGCCGAAGTTGGCGTGGCCGGCGAGGACCGTGGACGGGGTGAGGTCAGGCTGGTGGCCCACCCACCAGCCGGGCAGAAAGCCCTGGTCCTCGTGGAGAATGGGGTGGGTCAGCCGCACGAGGTAGGCCAGGACGCGTGCCATCGCGGAGCTGGACGGGGACCGGCGCAGCAGGTACGCGCCGACGCCCGTGAGCCCGTAGAAGACGTCGTACTCGTGGAAGCGGGCTGGACGCCCGCTACGCATACGAGCCTCGGCCGCGTCGACTCTCCGGTGGGCGAGGTCGCTCACGTGCCGGTCCACGGCTGCCAGCGCGTCGTGGTACCGGGGCTTCTCGGCGGTGACGGCGCAGTGGAGCATGAACGCGACAGCGGGCGCCCCCAGGTACAGGCCGCTGGTGTCGGCGGCGCTGACGTTTGTGGCGACGGCGGTCTTGATCCAGCAGTGTGCCTGCTGCCAGGTGCCGTCTCCGGTACGGGCCCGCTCGATGTGCAGCAGCGCGGATCCGGCGACGCCGGCGGCCAGGTCCTGCGCCGCCCAGGGCTGGTCCTGGGGCGGCGGGGTGGGGGTGGCCAGGTGGCGGGCGAAGGCATCCGCCAGCAGAGCCGGGCTGGTTGCGGTGGTCATGGCTGCTGCTCCCGGTGCCGCAAGGCGCAGGCGCGGGTGAGCCGACCGGTGGTGCGTTCTTGATCGGGGTCGACGGGCAGCACCCGTACGTGGTGCTCGTGGAGCAGCGACCGCAGCACGCTGTCGGGGTTGCGCTGCTGGGTGTCCAACTGCTCCCGGTAGGCGGTCAGGGCGGCAGCACGCTGCTGCCAGGCGGCGACGACGTCGGGGCCGCGCGGCAGGGCTTGGAGTGCAGTGTGCTCAGGATTGGCCAGAGCCTGGGCCAGCGCGATGCGGTCCCGGGATATGGGGCCGTGTTCCTGAGGCAGGGTGCGGGACAGCCAGGCAGCCGCTTGATCAACGTCGCCGGTGAACTGCACCGTCAGGTTGAACATGGTGGCGGCGGTCAGGGCCTGCGCGGTAGACGGGTCATCTGCGGCGGCACGGATCTGCGCCACGCTGGCGGCCGAGTCTGCGGCGAACACGAGGTGCGCGGCGTCCAGAGCGGCGCCATGACCGTACGGGCCGGTCTTCGGGGGGCAGGTGACCAGCTCCAGGCGGGAGAGCAAACGTTGGCTGTTGAGGGTGCCGGCCCAGGCGCTGACGAGCTGTGCGGCCGGACCGAAGGCGGCTGGGTCGGGGAGGAGCAGGTACAGGTCCAGGTGCTGGGCGGAGTCCGGGGAGGTTGTGTCGCGGTGGCGTCGGAACCACCAGCGCGGCATCGTGGCGAACTGATCGAGCAGGCCGGGCAGGTGGCCGATCAGGATCTCGTCGTACCGCTGGGGGTGCGCAAACAGGCGGGCACACAGGACGGCGGACTGGCTGGGTGTTCCGAGGTCGGCGGCAGCGGCCTCCGGCGGGAGCGGGACCGTGCTGGCGGGGACCGCGCTGGCCAGAGGGATCAAGAGCTGGTGGGGGCGGCCGATCCACGCCCAGTCCTGCGCAGTGGTGCTTTCGCGTAGTTCGACCATGCGGTTGCGGTCCACGCCAGCCCGCAGCAGCGCCCGGTGAATGTGCTGGCCAAGGTCGAGGGGCAGCTGCTGGCCGTCTTCGACCAGGGCAAGGTGATCGGGGACGCGGAGCCGTTCGCGCCACCGGTCCAGTGCCTTGTCCCAGTCGGCCATGGGGGCGGATCGGGCGGGCAGTTCCTCGGCGGACAGCAACCAGCGGGCGGGCGCGAGGATCGTCCGCTTGTACCGCACGCGTGGCAGGTAGGGCAGGGTGGCGGCGACGCCGAAGGTGAACGCCCGGTAGGCGGCGCTGCGGGCGGTGGTGATCTCCGCGAGGAATCTGGCGAGCGGCGGCGTGTGGACGGACGCTTCCAGTGCGTGGGGGACGCGAGGTTCGACGTGCTGGCCGTTCGACATGCGGACCAGGTAAAACCGGCGGGCATCGGCAGTCACCGCTAGGTCGTCGAGCGGGATCACGCCGGGGCCGGACTCGTGGTGCTGGCCGAGGGGGATGGTGAAGGGCAGCACTTGTACGGTGCGGGAGATGTTCTCGTTGCGCCGCCGCCGAGGAGTGAACGACAGCTGGGCCGCGATCGCACCGGTGCCCGCGGTCGCGTACGAGTTGGTGAGTGCGGTCTGTGTGGACGCCGGGAGCAGGTGCGCGAACCGGCCGAGCATGCTGCTGCAGGGACGGGGGGCTCCGGTGACCAGCAGCCGGTAGTCGCCGCGGTGCACGGCGTCCAGAGTGGGGGCGTGGATCTCTACGGCGATCTCAGCCCGGGGCAGGGGCAGTAGTGGTTCGGTGTGGTCGGCGGTCAGGTCGGCGATCGTCGTCCGGGTGAGGACGAGCTCATGCTTCGCGTCGAGCATGGCCTCCTGGAGCAGGCGCAGGATCTTCTCGTCCCGGTCGGTCACCTGATACGGCGGCCGAGTGCGCTCGGCGCCCAGGAATCCAGCGGGCAGGCCGAGGCCGTTGTCGGCGGCCAGGTCCAGTACGGGCACGACGGCCTCGGTGCCGTAGCGGTCGAGGAACCGCTCGTGGTAGTCGCGCCATTGCGGATACCCGTATGGATGAGGCGACAGCTGGTGCATGACCTGGGCTGCCTCGGCGGCTTCATTCAGCAGGGCTTCGGGGATGTGGGCGGTGCAGTCCAGGGCGGCGTCGACCATGAGTGGGACGCGGCCGGTGGCACTCACGCGCCGCATGCTCTGTGTCAGCCGGTCGCCGGGCATCCAGGGGGCGACCGTGTCCGGGTGTTTCAAGCTGGCTTGGATCGATGCGAGCTGGGACGCCAGCTCTGCGATGTCGGGGATGCCGGCGGCGTCTGCCTTCTCCAGCTCATCACATATGTGGGCAAGCGTGTCGACCGACGTCATCGGGGCCCACAAACTGCTGATCAGAATGTGCTTGCTCAACAGGTCGGAGATCAGGCCAGCGAGCTGGTCCTGGCGCGCGGTAGGGAGTTGCTCGGCCAGGCGGTTCACGAGCAGTTCGTACGGAATCGGGGTGCGGGCCGCCTCAAGCACGGCGGCCACGGGCCGGGTGAGGCGGACAGACAGCTCGACCGGCGCGTAGCCGGAGGTGCGCGCGCCGGTGGACATGCCCTCCAATACATGCCGGTTGCCGCGGGAACGGCCGGTGTTGTTGGCCACGACCGTCAGCCGGGCCAGCAGAGCGGGGTGGCTCTCCAGGCGGGTAATCACGTCTGTCAGCCAGTCGGAATCAGGCCGCAGAACAGTCCGGTATCTCTCACCCCACACGATCTGGGCGACTTGGGCGGGCTCAGCGGGGGCGACGCCAGCGAATACCCCGAACGGGGTGGGCCGGTGGTTCCACCGCAGGAGGTACGCAGCAACAGAGCGGACGGCCCGCCTGATGCGGCGGCCGTCGGTAACGGTGCCGTTCAGGATCTCGGCGACGCGCTGACACAGGACGGGGCTGGCTGCGGACAGTGCCGTCGGCACTGGGGCGCGCCATACCTCCTCCAGCCACTGCCGACCGCGGATCGTGGCGTCGTCGCCGTGCAGGTCAAAGTCCGGCACGGGGATCGGCCGGGAAGCGGTGGAGGCACGCAGCAGCATTCCGGGCTGCCACTGATACCTGAGGGGTAGACCGTGGGCCACCGGTGTCCCTTCCTGTTGGGGGGTGCGCGGACGGGTGGTGCCGGGGCGGCAGCGGTGATCGGCTGCCGCCCCGGCGCACGCCGCGTGTCAGGCGGCGTCCTCGATGGAGGACTGGCAGGCGCTGGCCCCGTTCTCGCAGGTGTTGCCGCAGCCGTCGCTGGTCGGGCACATGAAGACGGTAAGGGGGCTCTCGCCGACGACGACCCTGATGTCCAGCTCGAAGTCGTCGTCGAGGTTGTCGACCGGCAGCCCAACCGGGGCGGGGACGCTGTCGAGTACAGCAGTAATCATGCGATCGCTCTCTCTGTCCGATGGGATGGTGCAGGATGGCCTGGCCAGGCTCCGTGGTCTAGGCAGTCGGCCAGGAGATCGAAATCCGGCTGTGCCTCTTGGTGATGATCCGGTCGCCGGTGATCCGGTCATCGGGTGTGCCCCCCGGGTAGACGGCGATGCGTGGGCCGTCCGTGCCGCGGACCTTTTCGCTCCAGGTGCGGAAGATGTCGGCGATGTGCTCGGCGAACTCGGCCGCGTCGGGTCCGAAGGCGTGGACGCCGTACTCCGCGGTCTTCTTCTCGGTGTCGCGGCGCACGACGGTGTAGGCGAAGTGCGGCCCGTCGATGGCGACCATGGACCAGCTGTTGCCCGTGGGGCCGATCTTGCCGGTGGCCTGATCGGGTTTGATGGACATGAAGCAGAAGTTGGGGACCTGTGTGGACAGGTACATCTGGAGGGTGCCGATGGGCTCCTGGCTGGCGACGGTCACCCCGGTCCACGTCTCGGCGCGGGCACTGTTCAGCACGCCGTCCAGCAGCGAGGGGTCGGCGGGCAAGCCTTCGTCGAAGCGCAGCGTGACGCCCTCGGCTCCGGGGAGCTGCATGACCTGCTGCGTGTGGCTGCCAGCGCCTTGCGCCGCTACGAAACCGCACACGTGTGCGCTGGTGGCGACGAGGTGCCCGGCCTACCGGATGAACGCGTACGTGCGGGTCAGGCCGTTGATGCGGAGCGGCACGACGAGCCGGCCGTCGTCCTTGAGCTGGTCGATCCAGGCGGGCGGGATGTCCCAGGCGCCGACCGTCACCACGATCGCGTCGTAGGGGGCGTGCTCGGCGAGGCCGTTCTCGGCGTCGGCGACGATGACGTTGACGTCGGTGTAACCGGTTTCGGTGAGGAACCGCTTGGCGCGGTCGGCGGGCGCCGGGTCGATGTCGACGGTGGTGACCTGACCGGTGTGCCCCACCAGCTCCGCGAGGTAGGCAGCGTTCGGCCCGTTGGTGCCGATCTCCAGCACGTTGTCACCCGGGCCGATATCGGCCTGCTCCAGCTGCATCGCCTGGATCTGCGGAGCCGACACCGAGCTGATGTGATTGCCGTGCTCGTCCTCCTGTGTGATCACGGCGTTGTAGGCGCTGTAGGCGTCTTCGAGAGACGCCTCCGGTACGGCCAGGTGCCGGGGCACCTTGCGCATGGCGGCCTCAATGGCGGGCGAGGTGATCCAGCCGCCTTCCTTCAGCTGGTCTACGGCCGTGTTGCGTAGCTCGGTCGCTTGGTTCTCATCGGGCTGTTCGGCCATGGGCCTGGTCTCCTCGTGCTGCGTGTACATGAATCCGTGATGATGTCGATGTCCCGTTGGCCGCGCCATGTGGCCCTCCGGCCAAGGCCGACATTCGGACTTCTCCTATCGGTCGGTTCGTCGTACGGCTTGGCGCTGCGCACCGGGTGGCGTCTATGCGGTGGCTGCGCCTCGTTGTCGCTGGGCGTGAAGCTGCGCGATGGCCCGAAGTTGCCGGCGCTCGTACTGCGTAGCGGGGCGCACTGAGGCACAGTGCGACCGCCATTCGAGGCCAGTAGGACGGGTGAGGCACACCATCGGTCCGTCGAAGTCGGCGATGGTTGCGGGCATTTCGTAGTGCCGGTCGTAGACCACCATGCCGACCGCGAGACGGGGCAGGACATCGGTCCACTTCGCGCCGTTCACTGGTCCCCCCTGGCACGGCATCGGGTGCACGGGAACGGGCACAGCGGCGGGCGGTCGTCGCCGTCCTGCTGCTGCCTGCCTTGGCCGTGCTGTCCATCGTTCTGTCCCTGCCGCGGCGGCGCCGTTGGGTTGCTCACCTGTGCCCCCACCCGACGACGTACGGCTGGACCATGGCGGCCCCATGGGCGTCGGGCCGACTGGAGGCCGCACGGTGACGACCGTGGCCGGGAAGTAACAACCGCAACAGTGTTTCGAGGATCTTCGCGCTATGTTTGCGCATGCCGTCAACCTCCATGGGGTTGAGGGCCACGGCCCCCGGACGTTCGCCGCTCCAGCAACGTCGCGGGGGTTCTTCCGTGGCGGGTGGTCTGTGCGGCCGCCGCTCGTCGAGTGGCTGGCCTACAAGAGAGAACCGCCTAACCGCGATTACTGGAATGGGGTCAACGGCTCGGGGGTGGTCAAAGTGATCAAAGATCATCTGAAGTGAAGTGGACACTCCGGAGGCGTCGACCGGATCGTCGCTGTCTGGGACGGCAAGCTGGCACGGGGGCATGGCACAACTGCAAATTGACACGCGGAGTGTGTCGGGACTTCCGTCACCGTGCCGTGGGCCGGAAGAGGCTTTGCGGTGGGAGCAAGGCTCGCGCCTGTGGGTGATTTTCCCGCGCCTGCAGGACACGGGCGAGGAGTTGAGCACTACGTTGGATCTCTGGATCTGCGGCCGGCCCGGGCTCCTGCCGAGCGCAGGTTGGTCAACGTGGTCAAAGATCGGCTTCAGCGGTGGGGGCGCAGCGATGGCACGCGAGCGGAACGAGAAGTTAGCCGCACTGTTGGAGGAAGCGCGCTGGTCACGAGCCCAGGCCGCCGCTGCGTACAACCGAGTCGCCGAGGAGACGCTGAACGGCGAGGTGCGGGAGAACTCCAAGATCGGGCGCTCCCACGTGAGCATGTGGGTGTCCGGAGTTCAGCCGCAGGGCGTTGCGCCCGCTATCTTGTGCCAAGCACTGTCCCGTCGTTTCAAGCGTGACATCACGCCAGAACAGGTCGGGTTCACAGTTTCCACCTCGCCAGCGCAGGAGGCGCTGGACTGGCGCGTCGATCCGTTGATCGCGCTCAACGACTTGGGGAGTGGTGTGGACGCGGACCGGCGTCGTCTGCTGACCGACGGGGTGTATTCCGCGGCGTCCTTGTTGCTGCCGGACGAGACGTGGTGGACTGCTATGGCGCAGCCCCCGGCCGAGCAACCTGTAGCCGGGAAGCGCGTCGGTCGTGGAGATGTGGCGACCATACGGGAGCTCACCCAGGCGTTCTCTCGTATGGACCAACGGCGCGGAGGCGGTCATGGCCGACGCGCCGTGGACGAGTATCTGAAGTCCGAAGTGCTCGACTTCCTTCGGGGTCGATTTGCCAACGACGAGACGCGACGTGCGATGTTCGCTGCCTCAGCGGAACTCGCCTACTTGTCGGGGTGGATGGCGTTCGACAATAGCGAGCACGCGGTGGCGCTCAGCCGCTTCAACACCGCGGTGAAGCTAGCAGCCCGGTCCGGTAACGCGCCCTTGAGCGGTCACATCCTCCGTGCGATGGCGCACCAGTCTCTCGATCTGGGCTTTCGCAGCGAAGCCCTCAAGATTGCGCAGGCGTCGGTGCACGGTGATCGGTACGCCGCCGCTACGCCCCGTGAGCGTGCGCTCCTCGGCGTTGTTCACGCTCGTACCCTTGCCGCGGACGGCCAGAAGCAGGCGGCGGCACGAGCGCTGCTGCGCGCCGAAGACGACCTGTCGAACGTGCGGGATGGAATCAGGGAACCGGACCGAACCTTTTTCTTCGGTGAGGCGTCCTTGGCGCACGAGACCGCATGCGCTCTGCGGGTTCTTGGTGACCATCAGCGCGCAGTGAAGGAGTTCCAGCGCTCCGTCCGTACGCGCGGGGCGGCGTTCCGACGTACCCACGTGGTGACCCTCGGGTACATGGGTGCCACGCAGATCGCACAGGGCGGAGTTGAAGAAGCCTGCGTGACCTGGACCAGCGTTCTGGACGCGATGGAGGATGGAATCTATTCGGGACGGGCGCGGCAGACAGTTGTTGACATGCGGAAACTACTGTCGCCATTTCGGAAGCGTGGCATCCCAGCGGTGGGCGCGCTTGACGCTCGCGCGACCATGTACCTTGCCCAAGTAGATTGATCATACGAGTCGTTGGATCGGAGAAGGGCTGGCCATGGCTTTGAAGATCGAACCGATCGGGGAAGTCGTCGAAGGGCGCGCCGAGGTTGCCGATGACTACTGGGGTGGCGTCGAGTCGGTGATCCAGCTCGATGATTCAGAGTTTCCTCTGGACTCCGTGCAGGGCCTGGAAGAGTTCTCCCACCTGGTGGTCGTGTGGCACTTCGACCAGGCGTCCCCGAGCGACGTCGAGTACCACGCTCGCAGCCCGCGCGGGAACACCCAGTGGCCGGCAACGGGAACGTTCGCCCATCGCAACCACCGACGTCCTAACCAACTCGCGCAGAGCTTCCCACGACTGATCAAGATCGACGGGCTCAGGTTGCACGTGACCGATCTGGACGCCGTGGTCGGTACGAAGATCTATGACCTGTCGCCCTACTTCGAGGAGATGGGCCCGCGAGGAACGGTCCGCGAGCCCGCATGGCCCGGCGAGATGCTGACAGATTACTGGGCTGAGAAGTCCTGATCTTGTCGGCTACGACGCCCCAGAGGCCGGGAGGATGCCCGGCCGTCCTGGTAGAGATGCCGGCCGGGCGTATCCCGAGCACTTAGTAGGCCCAGCCACCCTCCTTGCCAGGTGAGCAGGGGACGATGGGCAGGCTGAGGTTCTGAGCTCGCCCATCGACGGACGGCATCGACCCAAGCGCGTCCCTCGCCGCTGCCGCATTGCTCGGGTCCGCCCGGGCAGCCAGGCAGACCTCCCCACATGCATGTGGACTGGTCAGGCGTACTCGTAGAAGCCCGACCCCGTCTTGCGGCCCAGCCGGCCCGCGTCGACCATGCGCAGCAGCGGCGGCGGGGTGTACTCGGCGTACATAGGTACCGATTGACTTCTATCTGGACGTTGGGAGTCGCCGCGCTCCTGACCTGCACACGAACATCTTTCAGTAGCTTTCGCTGACTTGCTACATCTTCCAAATCGGTCCTCCTGTCGCCTCCCTCGCGGCTTGATACTCCCTCTCACCTCCCTCACAAGGGAGGCGGTAGATGCAGGTAAGAAGCGGGGAAGCGCCCCGCCTGTTGAGGGCGAGGGCAGTACGCGGCCGAAGTTCCGTGCGGACGAGGTGGCCGCCTTCTTCGAGGCGAACCCGAAGCAGCCGGGCAAGAAGCCCACGGCCGCCGCTCCCCGAGCCGACCGAGGAGAGCCCTTGACAACGACAACCGCCAGCACGACGGAACCGGCATGGCTGCCAGCCGTCGAGAGCACGCAGTACGGGCTGCGCCTCCGGGACGGGACGCTGCTGACCTTCGACACTCGTCAGGAGCGCGATGCGCGGCAGGCCGAGTTGGAGCGTGCCGAATGGGAGGTCACGCCGTTGATCCGACGGGCCCGGGTTCAGCACACCGAGTGGGCCAAGGGGTGAGCGACATGGATGAGCTGGTGCGGTGGCTCGGCGAGCAGCTCGACGAGGAGGAGGCGACGGCGTTCACGGCAGGGCATCTGCTCACCACCCATCTGGCACTGAGCTGGAGGGCAGCCGGGTCCGATGTGTGGCCGGAAGAGCAGGCGGAGGGCGTACAGGCTGAGCGGGTGGTCGCAGGGGACCTGGTGAAGGAGATGCCCGGGTACGAGGTAGCGCGGGCGCGTGCTCTTCACATCGCCGGGCACGATCCGGACCGGGTGATGGGCGAGATCGACGTCAAGCGGCGGATGATCGGCCGCATCAACAGCCACGCCGCTGTCGCCGGGCGCGGTCCGTACGGTCCCGCCGCCCTACGTCTGGGCGACGCCGCGGCGTGTGCTGCCCCGGGCGGGCTTGATGGACGCCAGCGACCGGACGGTCGGCGTTATGGCGGGAGCGTGCGCGGCCTCGAGGGTCGTCTGGTCGAGCAGGTGCAGGGCCTCGGAAGGTATGACGGTTCTCATGCGCATGATCAGTCTCAGGTCACAGTGGCAGAAGACGGCCGGGTTGTGGCCGTATTTCTGGTGCGGCAGGCGGCTGATGTTGTCCTCCAGCCACCGGCGTTTGATCTTGAGAGCCGCGGCGGCCTCGTCGTAGTCGAGGTTCTGCACCTCGACACACGTGCAGTGCTGGCGCTTCCCGGCCGTCATCGGCCGCCATCCCGGCTCGGGGCAGTGGCGCGGCATGGGTCGCATCGGTGAACGTAGCGCACGGCCGGACGGTACCGGCGGAGGTGGGGCGTACGGGGGAGTTCGGGCAGATCGCACCCGGCCGTGACCCCGGCGGCTTGGGGGCGGTTGGTCAGCGCATGGACGAAGCACCCAACCCCGCTCCAGACCACACCGATGACATCCGTGATCAGCACATAGCCGACCTGCGGGCCGCGCTCCAGCGCGTCATCCCCCTGTTCAGTTTCTCCGCCGGACGGGAGGCGGTCACGAACCCGACGCATTCACGCCTGCTGTCTGCATCCGCCGACGACCTGACGGACATCCTGAACCGCACCACCCCCCTGAGTGCTCAACTGAGGACCCCCGCGCGGGCGGCGAGCCCGCGGAGTTCGGGCGTCGTACGGCCGGAGACCAGCAGCCCGGAGAGCAGCGCCTTCACCGTCGGCCGGGCGTGGGTCTCCTCGGAAGCCTCGCGCTCGGCGGCCAGCAGCGCCTCGACGCACTTGTCCCGACGCCCCCACCGGGCGTAAGCGGTGGCGACATCTACGTGGTAGCGGGCGCGGCGCTCGATGCTGGGCAGCGCGCGCGGCGCGAGCTTGTCGGCGGCGGCGATGGCGGTGGAGGGGTCGCCGGCGCGGTCCTCGGCGGAGACGAGGTGGAGCTGGACGGTGGCGCTGCTGAATCCGCCGAAGCCGCGCAGCCGAGTGCCGCCGAGCTCCTCGGCGATGGCGGCGGCCTCCTTGGTGAGCTTCCGCATGCCGGTCTGGTCGCGTTCGCGGGCGGCCGTGTAGGCGGCGGACTGGATCAGCAGGCCACGGGCGGCCGCGCCCTCGGGCCCGGCACTCCGCAGGGCCGGCGCGTCGGCGGCGCAGAGGGCGATCGTCATGGCCCGGTCGGTCCATCCGGCGCGGCGGGCCAGCACGGCGAGTTGCCGGGCGGCCTCGGCGATCGCCAACGGGTCGCCGGCGGCTTCGGCCAGCTGCCGCGCGCGGTCCGCGGCCATCCAACCGAGCTGCTGGTCCTCCAGCTTCACCAGGACTCGGGTGGCCAGCAGGTAGCTCTGAGCCAGCACGCCGTCTGTGGCCGGGCCCTCGGGCGCAGCGTGGGCCGCGCTCAAGAGGCGGGGCAGGCGTGCGGACAGGTTGTTGTACTGGCAGGTGTGGAAGTCGGCGGCGGCCTGCGCCAGCTCGGTGTGCAGGGATGCGGGTGGCGTGGCGGTGACCTCCGTGTGCAGACCGAGCATGGCGTCCCGCAGGCGGCCGACGAGCAGGTCGCCGAGCGGGGCTTCGCGCGCTGGCTCGGCGCCGCCTCGGGTCGGTGCGCTGGCCGCTGCGGCTGCCGTGAGCGTGAGAGCGAGCATCTGCCGTCGTCGCATCGCGTCCTCCCTGCCGTCGGCCTGGGCTGTCCCAGTCACCCTAGGGTCCGGAAGGCGCGGGTAGGTGGTAGTCGGCGCGGCTGGTTGGCCGTGCCGCGCGTCTGGTTCAGGGGCGAGGCCCAGTGCCTGGGGCGGGATGCCGAGGGCGGCCGCGAACCGGCGCAGCACCAGCGTGTCGGTCAGGGGTGAGATGCCGCGCTCGTAGCGGGAGACCTGGGCGATGGAGTAGCCGGTGAGCTTCCCGAGTTGGCACAGCGTCATCTGCTGCGCCTGACGGGTGCGGCGCACGAGGTCGCCGGGGGTTTCTGCGGGGGCTGTCCGTACGCTGCTTGGTTCCATCGCGCCGTCCCGGTGGTGAGGCTCGCTGCGCTCTCAGCGTAGGGACAAGTCGGGCAAGATCGGGCGGTTTTGCATGAGATGCAAAACCGTTTACGTCCGGCGCAAACGGCATGGCCGGGGAGGTCGCGGGTGCGGTGCTCTGGTACCGCAGCAGCCACCGGCCGCCGAGGTCGAGCGGCATACACCACCCCACCCCTGACACGCAGCGTGTTTGTTCCAACACGCTCTATACGCCATCGTGGCGGATCCGCGGCCGCACTGGGAGCGGCCCATCACCGAGGAGGTCGAGATGAAGCGACTCGTCGCCCGCCTGTGGCGGATCATCCGGGGCCCGATGCAGTGGCGGATCCTGTGGCTGGCCCACAGCAAGTTCATGGCCGGCATCACGGGTGTTGTCCGGGACGACGCGGGCCGGGTGCTGCTGCTGCGCCACCGCATGTGGCCCGAGGGGCGCCAGTGGGGCCTGCCCACCGGCTACGCCGTCAAGGGCGAGGAGTTCGCCCAGACGGTTGTCCGGGAGGTGCGCGAGGAGACCGGCCTGGACGTCAAGCCCGGCCGCCTGGTGCAGCTCACCAGCGGCTACAAGCTGCGCATCGAAGTCGCCTACGAAGCCGTACTCGTCGGCGGCGAACTCAAGATCGACAGCTTCGAGATCCTGGAGGCGAAATGGTTCTCGCCGACCGAACTGCCCGATGGGATGCAGGAGTCGCACCGGCTCCTGATCCTGGGCGAGACACCGAACGGCTGACGCGGCCGGTCGGCATCAGCCCGCGGTTGTTGACCCCGAACGAGCACCTGGCCGGCACCACCGGTGTCGGCCAGCTGCTGGAGCGGCTGGCCGAGCTGCGCGCGACGACGACCAGCCTGACCGAGCAGCACCCCACGGTCGTCTTCCGACCGCTCCCGCAGGCCCTGCGGTGGGAGGCGGCCGGCCTGGACATGGGCCCGCTCCGGTACGGGCTGGCGTTCTTACGGCCTCGGTACGCCGCACTGGGCATGTCTCGGACGCTGCCGCTGGACCGGGTGCTCCTCGGCGTCCAGTGCAGCGTGGACGGCGCGTTCGGCGGCTTCCACCACCCGAATCAGGGCTACCGCCATCTCCAGATGTACGCCGTGATCACCACCCTCGGGCCCCTGGCCGCCGGCTAGCCCGAGCGCCCCGACCTGGTCGCGCTGGACCTGCTGCGCGCGTACGCCCACGACTGCCTGCACTACGGCTCCTACCGCAGCTACAAGCTGCGCGGCGACGAGGTGATCCGCAGCCAGTACGGGGTGAATTTTCGCAGGCACGACGGGCGGACGTACTCGGCTCCCGACCTGGCTGGATCTCCCACGACGCGCAATCTTGGCATCGTGATGGAGGGGGCCTCCGACCGCGAGGCCCGAACCATCGCACGGGCCGCAGCCCAGCAGTACGGGATCGTCGAGCCGGCCACTCCCGTCTACCGGTACGCATTCCGGGACATCACCGGGCGCCTGACCGTGGTGGACACCGACGACCTGGCCCGTGCCGAGGTGCGCGCCGCAGCGGCGCCGAGCGCGGCCGCGGCCGAGTTTCTGAGGGCCATGGGCGGCTTCGAGCGGGCCATTGATGCGAGGTACGAGCGGTTCCTCGCCGAGGTCGGGCGCGACGAGGCGGAGGACCTGCACACCACGGTCCTCACGTCGATGATTACGGGCGTGCTGACTCCTCTGTGCGCCTGGCTGCGCCAGCGCCGCGGCCCGAAAGCGTTCGAGAGTCTGTTCCTGTCGCCGGCGTACTTCGGCCCGGTCCGCCCGGCCTAACCCTGGAGGCTCCGGGATGCGCGCACCTGCCTGCGGCTGCACCCTGGCGGTATGGCAGGAACCCCGCCCGTCATCATCCACCCGCCGTCTCCCAGTGGCGGCCGGCGGGTCACGATCCGGGGCGAGACCGCCGGACTCGCGCACGGCCCGGCGGACCTGCTGGAGTTCCTGCGCCGGGCCGGTGCCGAGGACGTGGCCCTGGACGACCCGGAGCTGATCGAATGGCGCGGCGACGGTCCGGAGATCTGGGCAGCGAGTTGAACCAAAGGGGTAGCGGTGCACGTCATCAACCCGAGCGGGGTGCGTGAACTCCCGCCGAAACCCCCTGAGAACTCCCTGGCGGCGTAAACGATCACTCGGGGCCGCTGTCCGATTTGCGGGCAGCGGCCCCTGCTGATGCCTGCCGGTGATCGCTCAGTGGGGGCGTTATCGCTGGTCAGGCGTACTCGTAGAAGCCCGACCCCGTCTTGCGGCCCAGCCGCCCCGCGTCGACCATGCGCAGGAGCAGCGGCGGCGGGGCGTACAGGGGCTCCTTGTACTCCATATACATCGATTCGGCGATGGCCGCGATGGTGTCCAGGCCGATCAGGTCGGAGAGCTTGAGCGGGCCCATGGGGTGGGCGCAGCCCAGCTCCATGCCGTTGTCGATGTCCTCGCGGCTCGCGATGCCCGATTCGAACATGCGGATCGCGGAGAGCAGGTACGGGATCAGCAGGGCGTTGACGACGAAGCCGGAGCGGTCCTGGGCGCGGATGGCGTGCTTGCCGAGGACGTCGTGGACCAGGGCCTCGGCGCGCTTGATGGTCTGGTCGCCGGTGGTCAGCGCGGGGATCAGCTCGACCAGCTTCTGGACCGGGGCGGGGTTGAAGAAGTGGATGCCGATGACCTGGTCGGGGCGGGAGGTGGCGACGGCCAGTTTGACCAGCGGGATGGAGGAGGTGTTCGAGGCGAGGATCGCGTCGGGGCGGGTCACGACCTGGTCGAGGACCTGGAAGATCTCGGTCTTGACCTGCTCGTTCTCCACGACCGCCTCGATGACGAGATCGCGGTCGGCGAACTCGCCGAGGTCGGTGGTGAAGCTCAGCCGCTCCAGCGTCGCGTCGCGCTCCTCCTCGGTGATCTTGCCGCGCTCGGCGGCCTTGCCGAGGGAATTGGTCAGCCGGGTACGGCCCAGCTCCAGGGCCTCCCCGGTGGTCTCCGCGACCTTGACGTCCAGGCCGGAACGGGCGCACACCTCCGCGATGCCCGCGCCCATCTGGCCGCAGCCCACCACTCCGACGCGTTCGATGTCGGTCACCTCGTGCCTTTCGCTGATCTGCCGGTCGTCCCCGACGTTACCCCCCGGTCCGGCCGGCGGGGTGGGCCGGGGGCCGGAACCATACGGTCCGGACCCCGGCCCGGGCGGGCAAGGGGGCTGAGGGCGTGTCGGGTTGGGACGGACCGGCCCCGCGGTCAGGCCGAGTCGCCGCGCAGGATGCCGCGCCCGTTCGTGCCCACGTACACCCGCCCGTAGACCCTCGGGTCCCCGGTGATCGCGCCGCCGGTCCAGCCCCACTGGTGGGTGTTGTCGTTGATGCGCACCCAGCTCGCCCCGGCGTCCGTGGAGCGGAAGATGCCGCGCACTCCGCCGATCCTGGCGCTGGTGTAGAGGGTCTGGTACGAGGCGCCGGGGGCGGCCTTGCCGAAGCCGATGGTGTCGGCCTGCTGGACGCCGGCCAGCTTGGTGAAGGTCGCGCCCGAGTCGGTGGAGTGCCACAGCCCGTACGTCCCGCTCGCCGAGCCGCCCGCGAGCCAGATGTCGCCCTCCGTACCCGGCAGGGCCTTGAAGCGCACCGGCCCGTCGGTGGGCAGGCCGGTCGCGGCCTTGGCGGTGAAGGTGGCGCCGCCGTCGGTGCTCACATAGAACCGGCCGGCCTTGAATCCGTAGAACTTCTTGGGGTTCTTGCGGTCCGACTCGACGACCGCCCCGGCCGGGATGCCGCTGGAGGCGGTCCAGGAGTTGCCGAAGCCGGCGGTGTAATAGACGGAGGAGGTGCCCTCGGGACTCCATACGAAGCCGCTGCCGTCGGCCGCCGCGGCCACCGTGCCGCCGCCCGTGACCCCGGGCGGCTCGCTGCCCTGCCACCAGTTGGCGCCGTTGTCGGTGGAGAAGGCGATCCGGGGCGCGGCGTCGTTGTTGCCGACCCGCACGACCGTGTTCGGGTTGGTCTCGGCGTAGTCCAGACTGGTGCTGGTGGTGAAGGTGGGCGAGGTGAAGATCTTCCCCGGCACCGCGTCCAGATCGGTGTGGCGGAAGCCGCCGAGGTCACCGAGGGCGCTGAGCAGCGGAGCGCCGGAGGGCGGGCTGGCCAGGTCGTTGACCGCGGTCTCCTCCAGGCCCCTGACCATCGGCGTGATCTTGATCTGGCCGCCGGAGTCCCAGGCCGAGAGGTTCTCGGTGCCGTAGACGGTGGCGCCGGTGCCGTACATCATCCGGTTGGAGTCGAAGGGGTCGATCTCCAGCGCCTCGGTCATCCAGCCGAGCTTGGGGGTGACCTCGGGCGGGGAGGGGTTGGTGCCGAAGGTCAGCCAGGGGACGGACGAGACGTCCTGGGTGTAGCGGAAGGAACGGCTGGGGTAGTTGGTGAAGTCCCAGGCGCGGGTCCAGGTGGCGCCGGAGTCGGTGGAGCGGAAGATCTGGGTGTCCGGCCACCAGGAGCTGTAGCCGGTCACCATCAGCGTGCCCGGCTTCTGGCGGTCGACGGTCAGCCCGGCGTAGCCGAAGTAGGTGTCGGCGTCCGCCATCGGGCTGATGTTCTTCCACTCCCCGGTGGCCGTGGCATACCGCCACACCTGGCCCTTCGCCCCGTCGTACGGGCCGCCCTTGTCGCTCGTGGCGATGTAGAGGTAGCCGTTCCTGGAGTCCAGGACCCCCTTGTGGGCCAGATAGCCGGTCGGCTGTCCGGCCACGCGCGACCAGGTGGCCCCCGCGTCGGTCGAGCGGTAGACCGTGTTCTCCTTGTCGGCCACGCCCACGTAGACGGTCTTGGTCGCGGTGCCCGACGAGCCCGTGCGCTCGTCGAAGGTCACCCAGACCACGCCCTGGTTGTCGCTCAGATAGCCGCTGGTGTCGCCGGCGTCCTGGACGTAGTTGCCCGGGTTGGGGAAGGCCGTCACCTTCGACCAGGTGACCCCGGAGTCGGTGGAGCGCCACAGGCCGTTGCCGCTCGGCGCGCCGAAGTACAGCACGCTGTTCTTGTTCGGGTCGATCGCCAGGCGCTCGCCCATGCCCCGCCCGGGCATGTTGCCGCCGACCTTGAAGGGGAGAGTGGTGGCCTGCCAGGTGGTGCCGCGGTCGGAGGAGCGCAGAATCGCGCCGTTGGCCGGGTCCCAGCTGTTGGTGTACGTGCCGACGGCCGCGTACACCTTGTCCGGCTCGACCGGGTCGCTGGCCAGGCTCGCCACGCCGGTCCAGCCCCAGCGGTCCCAGTCCACCCAGTCCAGCAGCGGTACCCACTGTCTGGCCGGCTGGTCCCAGCGGTAGGCCCCGCCGATGTCGGTGCGGGCGTAGGCGAGGTTCTTCTCCTTGCGGTTGAAGACGATGCCGGGGACGAAGCCGCCGCCGTCCACCCGGACGTTCTTCCAGGTGGTGGCGGCCAGGCCGACGGCGGTCCTGGCGGGGCTGTTCGCGGTGCCGTCGGGGCGGGCGGCGGCGGGGGCGGCCGCGGTCAGTAATCCGCCGACGAGTGCCAGCGCGGCCATGAGCGCGCTGAGGGGTCCTCTCCTGCCTGTGAAGCGCACGGGAACTTCCTCTCCGGGCCTCCGCCGCGGGGCGCGGCGGTACGGGGACGGGTCTGTGCGGGTCTGTCCGAGTCCGGGATCGGGACCGGCTTGGGAGCGCTCCCATATATGCGTAAGCCGATGCTAGCGGCCGGATGGCCGGGCGAGAAGGGTGAAGTCAAGGAGGCGTGGGGGCAGTTGCGGAGGCCCGTGGGAACGGTCGGAGGGATTGCCGCGTGCCCGTGGGACCGCAATCATCGGCGGGAGCCGGCCGCGATCAAGGCCCGGATCAAGGCCCCGATCAAGGCCACGATCACGGGCCGGGAGCGAGGGCCGGGTTCAGGAGCCGGGTTCAGGAGCCGAGCCAGGAGCAGTGAGGAGCGAGGATGGGGCAGATCACGCGAAGGGGCCTGACGGCCGCGGCCGCCGGGGCGCTGGCCTCGGCCGTCACGGTGGGGCGGGCGGCGGCGTACGGGCGCGAGGAGCGGGGGAGCGGGGGACCGCGCGAGCCGCAGTTCCGCGGGATGTGGCTGGCCACCGTCGCCAACCGGGACTGGCCGTCCAAGCCCGGCCTCACCGCCGCCGAGCAGCGCGCCGAGCTGCTCGCCTTCCTCGACACCGCGGTCGCCCGGCGGCTGAACGCGGTGGTCTTCCAGGTCCGGCCGACCGCGGACGCGCTGTGGCCCTCGCGGTACGAGCCGTGGGCCGAGTACCTCACCGGTGTCCAGGGCCGCGATCCGGGCTGGGACCCGCTGGGCACCGCCGTGCGCGAGGCGCACCGGCGCGGCCTCGAACTCCACGCCTGGTTCAACCCGTACCGCGTCGCCAACCACACCGACCCCGCCCGGCTGACCCCCACTCATCCCGCGCGGCTGCACCCGGAGTGGGTGGTGCCCTACGGCGGCAAGCTCTACTACAACCCCGGCCTGCCCGAGGTCCGCCGCTTCGTCCAGGACGCGATGCTGGACGCGGTGGCGCGCTACGACATCGACGCCGTCCACTGGGACGACTACTTCTACCCCTATCCGGTCGCGGGCCAGGTCTTCGACGACGCCGCCGCCTACGAGCGCCACGGCGCGGGCTTCCCGGACCGGGCCGCCTGGCGGCGGGACAACATCGACCGCCTGGTGCTCGAGACGGCCGCGCGGATCGAGCGGCTGAACCGGCGGCAGGGCCGGCGGGTGCGCTTCGGCATCAGCCCCTTCGCCGTCTGGCGCAACCAGGCCACCGACCCGCTCGGCTCCGAGACCCGGGCCGGGGTGCAGACGTACGACGACCTGTACGCGGACACGCGCAAATGGGTCCGCGAGGGGTGGATCGACTACATCGTCCCGCAGGTGTACTGGAACATCGGCTTCGCCGCCGCCGACTACGCCAAGCTGGTGCCCTGGTGGGCGGACGTGGTGCGCGGCACCGGCGTCAACCTCTACATCGGCGAGGCGCTGTACAAGGCGGGGGACCCGGCGCAGCCCGCGCCCTGGCAGGACCCGGCGGAGCTGTCCCGCCACCTCACCTTCGACCGGGACTACCCGCAGGTGCGGGGCAACGTCTACTTCTCGGCCAAGGAGGTGGCCGCCGACCGCAACGGCGCCATGGCGCGCGTGGTCGCCGACCACTACCCGTCTCGCGTGCGTCCACCCCGCTGAGCGGCCCGGGCCCGGCTTATCGCCGGCCGGGCCCCGGGGGCAGATGACGCACGACCGAATCCGGGCCGGGGGAGACCAGGCACTCGTGTCCGTCGTCCTCGTAGCGGACGCGGTAGGGCGGGGAGCCGTGGTCCCCGAGTACTTCGATGATCTCCGCGGTCCGGTCGTGCATTCCGACAACCCTGCCGTGTACCAGCAGCTTGTCGCCTACGGTCGCCTCCATACGCGTGACCTCCTGTCCGGTGCCCCGGAGGGTGTTGCGGTCCCTGTGGCCAGTTTATGGCCGCTCCTCCGGGTTTGCGCCCGCCGGATCGGCGGCCGCCGGCGCCCGTTCGGCGGCCGTCGAGGCCCGCTGGGTCACGCCGATGCAGACCAGCACGGCCGCGGCGGCCGCGGGCGCGGCCCAGGTGAGGTGTTCGTCCAGGAGGAGCACCGACCACACCAGGGTGAGCAGCGGCTGGGCCAGTTGGAGCTGGCTGGCCCTGGCCACGCCGATGGCGGCCATCCCCCGGTACCAGACCACCAGCCCCAGGAACTGCGAGCCCAGGGCCAGCCAGAGCAGTCCGGCGACGGCGTGGGCTCCGAGGTGTACGGGCTCGGCGGTCAGCGCGAGCGCGGCGCCCGGCACCGACAGCGGCAGACAGGCCACCAGCGCCCAGCCGATCACCTGCCAGCCCGGCATGTGCCCCGCCAGCTTGCCGCCCTCGGCGTATCCGGCGGCGCAGATCAGCAGCGCGCCGAACAGATACAGATCGCCCCCGGCCAGCGCGCCCCCGCTCTGCTGCACGGCGAAGGCGACGATCACCGCGGCCCCGGCGAGCGCGGCGACCCAGAACCTCCGGGTGTGCCGGGCCCCGGTCCTCATGGCCGCGTACGCCGCCGTGGTCAGCGGAAGCAGACCGACCACCACGGCGGCGTGCGAGGTCGTGGACGTCCGGAGCGCGAGCGTGGTCAGCAGCGGGAAGCCCACCACGACCCCGGCGGCGACCACCAGCAGGCCGGGCCAGTGGCGGCGGGCGGGCGGCCGGACCCGGAGGACGGCCAGCGTGCCGCCGGCGACCGCCCCGGCCAGCACGAGCCGGCCGGTGACCACCGACCAGGGGCCGAGGCCCTCCAGGCCCCAGGCGGTGGCGGGGAAGGTCAGGGAGAACGCGGCCACGCCCAGCGCGGCCAGAACGGTGCCGACGAGGCCGCCGCGGTGGCCGGCGGGCGGCAGCGGGCCGGACCGCGCGGGGCCGGAGGCCCTGGGGGCGGGGCGTGCGGCGGTGCGCGGCTCCGTGCCATCGCTCACCGCTATCGTCTCGCTCGCGATAGCGCTATCTTGTGGACTCATGCAAGAGCGTAGCAGTGTCGCGGAATTGGCCAAAAGCCTCCGCCTGGAACTGAACCGCTACTCTCCCGGAGAGAAGCTGCCGTCCAGCCGGGCCCTGGTGGACCGCTACCGGGTGAGCCCGGTGACCGTCTCCCGCGCGCTCGCCCAGCTCCGCGCCGAGGGTCTCGTGGTCACCCGGCCCGGCGCCGGAGCCTTCCGGGCCGCGCGGCCGCGGGCGGCCGAGGAGGCGCCGCGCCCCGGCGACACCTCCTGGCAGGAGGTGGCCCTCAGCGTCGAGACGTCCGGGGAGTCGGTCCCGCGCTCCGTCGATGCCTCGGGCGTGCTGGCCACCCTGGCCGGCCCGCCGCCCGGCGCCCTCGAACTGCACGGCGGCTATCTCCATCCCTCGCTCCAGCCGGAGCGGGCGATGGCCGCCGCCCTCGCCCGCGCCGGGCGGCGGCCCGGTGCGTGGGACCGTCCGCCGATCGAGGGGCTGACCGAGCTGCGCGCGTGGTTCGCGGCCGAGATCGGCGGCCGTACCGGATCCCTCGCCCCCTCCGAGGTGCTGATCACCGCGGGCGGCCAGAGCGCGCTGACCACCGCGCTGCGCGGCCTCGCGCCGCCCGGCTCGCCCGTGCTCGTCGAGTCGCCCACCTACCCGGGGGCGCTCGCCGCCGCCCGCGCCTTCGGGCTGCGCCCGGTCCCGGTCCCCGTGGACGCCGACGGGGTCCGCACCGAACTGCTCGAGCAGGCGCTCCGCGCGACCGGGGCGCGCGTGTTCCTCTGCCAGCCCCTCTTCCAGAACCCGACCGGTGCGGTGCTCTCGGCCGAGCGGCGCCGCGAGGTGCTGCGGGTGGCCCGGGCCGCGGGCGCGTTCGTGATCGAGGACGACTTCGCCCGCCGCCTCGCCCACGAGGACGCGGGGACGCTGCCCGCGCCCCTCGCCGCCGACGACCCCGACGGTGTGGTCGTCCACGTCTGCTCGCTCACCAAGATCACCTCAGCCAGCCTGCGGGTGGGCGCGCTCGCCGCCCGCGGCCCCGCGCTGGAGCGGCTGCGCGCCGTCCAGGTCGTCGACAGCTTCTTCGTGCCGCGCCCGCTGCAGGAGGCCGCGCTCGAACTGGTCGGCTCGCCCGCCTGGACCCGGCATCTGCGCACCGTCGCCACCGAGCTGCGCGTCCGCCGCGAGGCCCTGGCCACGGGGGTGCGGCGGGACCTTCCCGAACTCGCCCTGCGCCAGGTCCCGGCCGGCGGCTACCACCTGTGGCCGCGGCTGCCCGACGGCACCGACGAGGCCGCGCTGACCTCTGCAGCCCTGCGCGCCGGGGTCGCGGTCACGCCGGGCCGCCCGTACTTCTGCGCCGAACCACCCGCCCCGCACCTGCGGCTCTCCTTCGCCTCGGCGGCGGGCCCCGCCGAGCTGGCGGAGGGGCTGCGCCGGCTGCGCACCGCCTGCGACGAGGTGCTCGGCTGAGGGTGGGCCGGATTCCCGCGCGCCGGATTCCCGCGCGCCGCATTCCCCAGGGGCGAAATTCCCTCGACGCCGCCCCCTTGACCTGCGAGTCTCCCGCCATGAGTGACACGAACGGCCGACCGGCCGCCGACGGTTATGAGATATCCACCGACCCCTCCCGCATCGACGCGGCCCGTGTCCACCACTGGCTGTCCACCGACGCCTACTGGGCGCTGGGCCGCAGCCGGGAGACGCAGGACCGGGCCATCGCCGGCTCGCTCAACTTCGGCGCGTACGAGACCGCCTCGGGCGCCCAGGTCGCGTACGCCCGGGTGATCACCGACCACGCCACCTTCGCCTGGCTGTGCGATGTCTACGTCGACCGGTCCGCGCGCGGGAAGGGGCTCGGCACCGCGCTCGTCACGGCCGTCCGCGACCACCTGGCGCCCCTGGGGGTGCGGCGCATCCTGCTGGCGACGCACGACGCCCACGGCGTGTACGAGAAGATCGGCTTCACGTCCCTGGACAAGCCGGAGCAGTGGATGGCCCTGCACTTCCCCGGCGAGGACACGCGGGGAGAGTGAGGCGGGGAGGCTGAGGCGGCCGGGACGGACCGGGCCGCGGGCCGGTCAGCGGCGGTGCTGATCCACCGCTTCCCGCGCGGCCTCGGCGGTCCGCGCGGCCACGGCGGCATCGGCCGCGTCGGCCGCCTCGGCGCGGGCCGCCGCGGCGGGCCTGCGGCGCGCGGTCAGCCGCATGGCGAGCGGCTGGGTGTAGCGGGCGGTGAGCGGGCCGAGGATCACCAGGATCAGCACATACGCCGTGGCCAGCGGCCCCAGGGACGGTTCGATCCCGGCCGTGACGGCGAGCCCGGCGATGACGATGGAGAACTCGCCCCGGGCGACCAGGGTGCCGCCGGCCCGCCAGCGGCCCTTGGCGGAGATGCCCGCCCGCTTCGCCGCCCAGTAGCCGGTGGCGATCTTCGTGCAGGCGGTGACGACCGCCAGCGCCAGGGCGGGCAGCAGGACCGGCGGAATGCTCGCCGGGTCGGTGTGCAGGCCGAAGAAGACGAAGAACACGGCCGCGAACAGGTCCCGCAGCGGGCTGAGCAGGTTGTGCGCGCCCTCCGCGACCTCCCCGGACAGCGCGATGCCCACCAGGAACGCCCCCACCGCCGCCGACACCTGAAGCTGCTGGGCGAGCCCGGCCACCAGCAGGGTCAGGCCCAGCACTACAAGCAGCAGCTTCTCCGGGTCGTCGCTGGAGACGAAGCGCGAGATGACCCGGCCGTAGCGCACGGCGAGGAAGAGCACCAGACCGGCCACGCCCAGCGCGATGGCCAGGGTGACGCTGCCCGCCGCCACGCTCACCCCCGCCAGCAGGGCGGTGATGATGGGCAGATAGACCGCCATCGCCAGGTCCTCGAGGACCAGGATGCTGAGGATCACCGGGGTCTCGCGGTTGCCCAGGCGGCCCAGGTCGCCCAGGACCTTGGCGATGACCCCGGAGGAGGAGATCCAGGTGACCCCGGCCAGCACCACGGCCGCCACCGGGCCCCAGCCCAGCAGCAGCGCCATGACCGCGCCGGGCAGGGCGTTGAGCGCGGCGTCGACGAGCCCGGCCGGGTACTGGGTCTTCAGATTGCTGACCAGGTCGCTCGCGGTGTACTCGAGGCCGAGCATGAGCAGCAGCAGGATCACGCCGATCTCGGCGCCGATCGCCACGAACTCCTCGCTCGCCCCCAGCGGCAGCAGCCCGCCCTCGCCGAAGGCGAGGCCGGCCAGCAGATACAGCGGGATGGGGGAGAACTGGAGGCGTCCGGCCAGCCGGCCCAGCAGCCCCAGGCCGAGGAGCACCGCACCGAACTCGATCAGGAAAAGAGCGGAGGAATGCATGGTTCACTCCCGCCCGAGTATCGCCGCGGCCGCCTCCACACCCTCGCGGGTGCCGATCACGATCAGGGTGTCCCCGCCGGCCAGCCGGAAGTCCGGCGCGGGGGAGGGGATGGCGTCCGCGCGGCGCAGCACCGCCACGATCGAGGCGCCGGTCTCGGTCCGCATCCGCGTCTCGCCCAGCACCCGCCCGTTCCAGTAGGAGACCGAGGACAGCTCGACCCGCTCGGCCACCAGGCCCAACTCGGTCGTGGACAGCAGGGCCGGGCTGTGGTGCGAGGGCATCAGGGCGCCGATGAGCGCCTCCGCCTCCTTCGCGGTGAGCCGCACCGACAGCGCGCACTCGTCCGGGTCGTCCTGGCGATATGTGCTCAGTGTCCGTCCGCCCTCGCGATGAGCGACCACCGACAGACGCCTGTGTTCGCGCGTGGTCAGGTCGTAACGGACACCGATTCCGGGCAACGGCGTACTGCTGATCCGCGGAGTTCCCACGGCCGTCCTTCCGTCGTGCGTGCCACTTACCGGTGGACGTACGGCGGCGGTGTTCGGCCGACCGCGTCCCCGTACCACCCTAACGAACGGCAAAGAATTGGTAATGAGGGGGGCGGGACGGGGTCGGTGGTGCTCGGGGGTCGGTGGTGCTCGGACGGGGCCGGCCGGAGACCGGCGGTCGCCGGGTGAGAAGACGATCACCCCTCGGAAGGACGCGCCCGGAGCGCTCCGGGCGCGGATCGCGAAGGCTGACGGGCCGGCCCCGCATGTCTCATGTTCCTGCATCAGAGTAGTTGTTGCAAGTGACTCGCAATAAGGGGAGAGGGAACTCCGGCCGGTTCCGCCGCGACTACTGGGACGCCACCCGTCCCCCTCCCGAAGGAACCGCATGCCCCGGACACGACCCGCCACCACCCGGCCCGCGGCCCTCGCCCTCGCCCTCGCCGGAGTCATCGGCCTGACCACCGTGGCCTGCGGCGCCCCGGCCGAGGGCGCACACGCCCCGGCGGCGGGCGGCGCCCGGGCCGGCTACCCGGTGACCCTGGAGAACTGCGGCCGGACCACCACCTACCGCGAGGCGCCCCACCGGGTGGTCGTCATGAACGGAGCTTCGGTGGCCGAGGTGTCCTCCCTGCTCGCCCTCGGCCTCGGCGACCGCGTGGTGGCCAACGCCCAGTCGTACGGCAGATCCGAGGTCGAGGGCCGGGCGGAGGCCATCGCGGCCCTGCCGGCCCGGGGCATCCAGCAGGGCGGCGCCGCCGACATCCCCCGCGAGACCATGCTGGGCCTGCGCCCCGACACCGTCCTGTCCACCACCAGTTACGGCTTCGCGGCGGACAACGGCTTCGCCACCCGCGACGACCTGGCCTCGATCGGCGCCAACACCTACATCTCGCCCGCGGGCTGCGACGACAACCCCTCCCGGATGCGGATCGAGGACAGCTACCGGCTGCTGACCGACCTGGGCCGGATCTTCCACGCGGGCGACCGGGCGCAGCGGCTGATCGCCGCCTCCCGGAAGAAGATCGACGCGGTCGCGGCCCGGGTCAAGGTCCGCGAACGGCCCCGCGTCATGGTCGTGTTCTCCAACATGTCGATGGGCAGCAACGACTTCAGCGCGATCGCGGCCAACGGCATCTGGAACGACATCCTGCGACGCGCCGGCGGCAGCAACGCCTTCTCCTCCGCCACCCGCAACACCTTCGCGGACCTCAGCAAGGAGAAGGTCGCCACCGAATCCATCGACGCCCTGGTGGTCATCAGCTACCAGGACCGCGACCCGGACGGGTACGCGCGCAAGCTGCTCAAGCAGTTCCCGCAGTGGCCGGCCGCCAGGAAACACCGGTACCTCGTCCTGTCCGACTCCATGTACCTGGGGCCCAGCAACGACATCGCCGTCGAGCGGATCGCCCGGATGCTCCACCCCGACGCCTTCCCGGCCCGATGACCCGCCACCCCCGCAAGGCACCCGCCGCCGTGACCCTGCTCGCCCTGACGGCCCTGCTCGCCCTGGCCATGGTGGCCGCGATCAGCATCGGCGCGGTCAACGTACCCCTGGGCGACGTCTGGCGGATCGTCCTGCACCGGATGAGCGGCCGGGCGGCGGCCGGCGACCTCGCCCTCGACCAGATCGTCTGGAACTTCCGCACCTCCCGCGTCGTCCTGGCCGCCCTGGCGGGCACCGGCCTGGCCGTCTCCGGAGTGGTCCTCCAGGCCGTGGTCGCCAACCCGCTCGCCGACCCCTACGTCCTGGGCGTGTCCTCCGGCGCCTCGCTCGGCGCCGTCCTCGCCTTCACCCTCGCCGGGGGCGCCCTCGGCGGGCTCGGCGTGTCCTCGGCGGCGTTCCTCGGCGCCACCGCGGCGATGGGCCTGGTCTTCCTGCTCGGCCGGCGCGGCGGGCGGCTCGCCCCCACCCGGCTGGTGCTGGCCGGCGTCGCCGTCGGCTACCTCCTGCTCGCGGCCACCAGCTATCTGCAACTGCGGGCCACCCCCAGCGAGCTGCGCGCCGTGATGTTCTGGACCCTGGGCAGCGTGGCCGGCGCCCGCTGGGACCAACTGCCCGTCGTCGCCACCGTCGTCCTCGCCACCACCGCCGCCCTGGTCCTGTTCGCCAGACGGCTCAACGCCCTGCTCGCCGGGGACGAGTCCGCCACCGCGCTCGGCGTCGACGTGCACCGGCTGCGGGCCGTCCTGCTGGTCCTCGCCTCCCTGCTGACCGGCACGGTCATCGCCGTCGCCGGAGGCATCGGCTTCGTCGGCCTGATGATCCCCCACCTCGTACGGCTCGCCTTCGGCGCCGACCACCGCAGACTGCTGCCGCTGGCCGCGGTGACCGGCGCCCTGTACCTGGTCCTGGTCGACCTGCTCTCCCGCACCCTCGCCCGCCCCAACGAACTGCCGCTCGGCATCCTCACCGCGCTCTTCGGCGCGCCCTTCTTCCTGTGGCTGCTGCGCCGCAACACGAGCCTGGACTGATACATGAGACTCACCGTGGACCGGGTGCACCTCACCCTGGACCGGCACCCGATCCTGCGCGATGTGACCCTCGAGGCCCGCCCGGGCGACATCGTCGGCCTCGTGGGCCCCAACGGCAGCGGCAAGTCCACCCTGCTGCGCGCGGTCTACCGCTCGCTGCGCCCCGACCGGGGCGCGGTGTACGTCGGCGGGGACGACGTGTGGATCCTGCCCTCCCGCACCGCCGCCCGCCGCACCGGCGCCGTGCTCCAGGACACCGCCGGCGCCCCGGCCGGGCTGTCCGTCCGGGAGGTCGTGGCGCTGGGCCGCACCCCCCACCACGGCCTGCTCGGCCGCGACGGCCCCGAGGACCACCGGGCCGTGGACGAGGCACTCGACCGGTGCGGGGCACGGCCGCTGGCCGACCGCGACATCACCTCCCTGTCCGGCGGCGAACGCCAGCGCGTGCTGCTCGCCCGCGCCCTCGCCCAGCGCCCGGGGCTGCTGGTCCTCGACGAACTCACCAACCACCTGGACATCCGGGCCCGCTTCGAGCTCCTGGAGCTGATCCGCGCCACCGGCACGACCACCCTCGCCGTCCTCCACGACCTGGACCTCGCCGTACGCCTCTGCGACCACCTGGTGGTGCTCCACCGGGGCACGGTGGTCGCCACGGGCCCGGTACCGGACCCGCTCACCCCCGACCTCCTCCGCGAGGTCTTCGGCGTGGCCGCCACCGCCGACCGCCACGCCGACGGCGTCGTACGCATCACCTACGCCGCCCGGCCGCTCGCCACCCCCTGACCCCCGCCCGCCCGCGGTCTGTCCCGGATGGCGGCAACGACACACACCCCACACACCGCGCCACAGTTCCCACACCGCCGAGCGGGCGCCCACGGCCACCGGCCGCCGCCCGGGCGCCCTACCATGCCCGGATGAACTTCCGGCTCACGCTGATCGCCTCCGCCCGCAGTTCCTCCCGGCTCGCCGAACGCTTCGACGACGACCGGCCGCTCGACCCGGCGGGCTGGCGCGAGGTCGAGCGCGTGGCGCCCACCCTGCTTCCGCTGGCCGCCGCCGGGCTGCGCTACTGCTCGCCATCGGCCCGCAGCCGGGAGACCGGCGACATCCTCGGCTTCATGCCGCTCGCCCAAACCGCCCTGCGCGACTGCGACATGGGCCGCTGGCGAGGCCGTACCCGGGAAGAAGTCGAGACCCGCGAACCCGGAGCGGTCGACAGCTGGCTCGCCGACCCGGGCAGCGCGCCCCACGGCGGCGAGTCCCTGTCCGCGTTCATCAACCGCGTGGGCGACTGGCTGGACACCCGGCCCGCGGCGTCCGACACCCGGATGCTCGCCGTGGCCGACCCGGGCGTGATACGCGCGGCCGTCACCCACGCGATGAAGGCGCCCCCCCACTGCTACTGGAACGTCGACGTACTCCCGCTGTCCACCGTCACCCTGACCGGCGGGGCCGGGAAGTGGCGGCTGTGCGTGGACCGCGAGACGCAACTCTGACACCGCCGCGCCGCGGTCCGCCCCCGAGACCTCCCCGGCCCGGGCCACACACTGGAAACGTCGCGGTTACGGCATGTCGGCATTGGCCGCGTACGTTCGAGGTACACGTCCTCGACGAAGAGGGAACCCACCTGCCCGACCCGCCCGGAGGACCCCCCTTGCGCGCACCGCACACCCGGCCCGCCCCACCCCGCTGGCTCACCCACCCGCTGCACGGAGCGCGCGGGCTGCGCGGGCCCGTGCCCTGGGCGGCGGTGGCCCGCGGGGCGCTCGGCGTCGGGCCGGTGCTGGCCGCCGGAGTGGCCGCGGGCCACACCTCCGCCGGGGTCACCGCGGGTCTCGGCGCGATGTTCGCGCACATCAACGACCGGCCCGCCACCCGAGCCACCCGCCTCGTACGCATCGGCCTCCCGGCCCTGGCCGGGGCCACGGGCCTGCTCACCGGCGCCTGGCTGGGCACCCTCGGACTCGGCACCTGGATCGCGCTCGCGCTCGCGGCGGTCGGCCTGGTGTCCGGCGCGATCAGCGCGATCGGGCCGGTGTGCTCCTCCGCCGGCGTCCAGCTGATGGTGGCGTGCGTGGTCGGCGCGGGCATGCCCGCCCCCGAACCCCCACCGGCCCGGGCCGGTCTGCTGCTCGCCGGCGCCACCTGGGTACTGGCCATGGCCTGGCTGCCGCCGCTTTTCAAGGGCTCGGTTCTCCCCCAGCTACCGCTGGGAGGTGCCCCCGCCGGGGCGCATCCAGCACCTGTCGACGGTCGACCACGCGGCGGTAGCCGCATATCGACCACAGCCTCGGCCCTTCGTTCC
>NZ_MAXF01000127.1 GCF_001704635.1 Streptomyces sparsogenes
GCGCGCCCCTTCACTCGCCGGGGCAGCCGGGAAGGCGCTCAGGCGGGCCCGCCCGACGAGCGGGAGGCCGTGGCCGCCGTCTATGACGCGCTCGCCGAGCTGATGGCGGCGGTCGGCACCGAGCGCGGCCAGGCGGCCCGGCGCCGGCTCACCGCCGCGTACGACGCCGCCTACGAAGCGCTCTACGCCCACCGGATCCCGCTGTACCGCCCCGACGCCGGGCAGCGCCGGCTGCGCGACCTGCTGGCGGTGGCCGGGGCGCTGAGCGAGACGGCGGTGACCCTGCTGTGGGAGGGCGAGCCCCTGCCCACCCGGGTCACCCGGACCCCCGCCCTGCTGGCCCGCGCGGTACGCACCGGCCGCCCGCCCGGCCCCCTCCCCGCGCCCGCGCCGCACACCGCCGGCGGCCTCGCCGCACACCGCGCCGTGCTGCTCGCCGCCCGCGTCTTCGACGGCGAACCCGCCCCGGCGGTCGGCGCGGTGGGACCCGGACCCCGGCAGCGCCTGCGCCGGGTGCTCGGCCCGGCGGGCCGGGAGTACGCGGCGCGGGTCGCGCTGTGCGTGGGCGTCGCCACCGTGCTGGCCCGGTCGCTGCCGGGCGACCACTGGTACTGGCTGCCCGCCACCGCCGCCTTCCTGGTCAAGCCCGACATGGGCCCCCTGGTGTCGCGGGCCGTCTCCCGGGCCTTCGGCACCGCCGTGGGCGTGGCCGTCTTCGGCGCGTCGGCCGCGCTGCTCGGCGCGCTCCCGGGCGCGGACGAGGTGTGGCCGGTGGCCGTGGCCGCCGTGTGCTCCGCGCTGATCCCGGTGTCCGTACGCCACTTCGCGCTCCAGACGGCGGTCCTCACGCCCCTGCTGCTGTCCCTGGTGTACCTCGGCGGCGACCGCGGCGCGGAGTCGGCGCGGCTGGTGGACACGCTGCTGGCCTGCGCGGTGGTGCTGGCGGCCGGCGCGCTGCCGGGCCTCGGCGGCCCGCGCGCCCAGGTGTCCGTCCGGCTGTCGCTCGCGGTCCGCGCCACCCGAGACCACCTGGGCCGGGTGCTGGCCGCCGACGCGCCCTACGCGGTACGGCTGCGGCTGCGCCGCGAGGCCTACCGCGCGCTGGCCGACGCCCGCCGCGCCGTGGAGGTGGCGAGCGCCGAACACCCGCCGTTCGGCCGCGACCTGGCGGCATGGGCCCCGGTCGTCGCGGCGCTCGAGGAGATCGTGGACGCCGCCACGGCGTGCGGCGTCCGGCTGGACCACGGCGCCCCGCCCCCCGACGCGGCCCTCGCGGACCGCCTCCGGGCCGGCCTGTCGGACCTGGCCGACGCCGTCGCCACCCGCCGCCCGCCCGCCGACCTGCCGCTCCCCACCGTGGCGCCGGCCGCCCTCCCCCAGCCGTCCCTGAGCAGGGCCCCTGCGCGACCCTCGCCGACGTCACCGCCGGACTGCACCGCGCCCGGCACCTCGCCGGGTCGCGCTGACACGGCGTACGGCGGCCCGCCCGCCGTCTCCCTCCGCCTTACGACCCGCTCTACGCCCCGCTCCACGACCCGCCCGTGGCCGGCCCGGAACCGGCCGCCGGCCATTCCCCCGTGTCGGCGAACCGCTCGACGGCGCCCGCGTACGGCGCGGGGTCCAGCCCCCGCGCGCGGACCCACTCCGGGTCGAGATGGGTGTTCCGGTAGGGATCGGCGTGGTCGCCGACGAGGGTGACCACGCTGCCCCGCGCCCCCGCCTCGCGCATCCGGGCCACGAGGTGGCACACGCCCCACAGGCCGGTGCCGGCCGCCGGGCCGGCGGGGACGCGGGCGGTGTCGTGGAGCCAGCGCAGGGCCGCGATGGACGCGGCGTCCGGCACCGGGATGACCAGGTCGATCACGGTCGGCAGGAAGCCGGGCTCGGTGCGGGGGCGGCCGATGCCGGGGATCCTGGAGGGCATGCCGGTGGCGTAGTCGGGGCAGCCGCTCGCCCAGGCGGGGAAGTAGGCGGAGTTCTCCGGGTCCACCACGGCCAGCCGGGTCGGATGGCCGTGGTGGCGCAGATGGCGCCCGATCGAGGCGGAGGTGGCGCCGGTCCCGGCGCCGGTGACGATCCACGCCGGCACCGGGTGCGGCTCCTCGCGCAACTGCTCGAAGATCTCGTCGGCGACCGTCGGCTCGCCGCATCCGGCCAGGGCCCGCTCGGCGTCGGTGAAGTGGTCCAGGAAGTGTCCGCCGAGCCGCTCGGCCAGGGCCCGGGCCTCCTGCTGCACCCCGGCCGGCGGCCCCTCGGCCGGCTGCCACCGACCGCCCTCCCGCTCGACGCGGGCCAGGGTGTCGGCGGGGGTCCTGGCCGGTACGACGGCGATGAACGACAGGCCCAGCAGGCGCGCGAAGCGAGCCCCCGCGACGGCGACCGCGCCGCCGGTGGCGGCGACCACCGTGGTGTCGGCCGTGATCCGGCCGGTCGCGACCGCCTGGCAGAACATGGCCCGCACCAGGCGGTGTTTCAGGCTGCCGGTGGGGTGCGCGGACTCGTCCTTCAGATAGACCTCGATGCCCTCGAGCGCGGGCAGCGGAAGCGGACGAAGGGGCGTCGGGCCGTACGCGAGGCCCTCCGCGTGGAGGCGCCGGATCGCTTGTGCCGCCCAGGTGTTGGAGTGGTCCGGGGTCATGGGCCCGACCCTACCCAGGGCCCGGGGCGGTGAGTGGCCCGTAGCGCACGGGCAGCGAAGACGCCCCGCCGCTACGAGATCAGGGCGCCGGGGTGAACACCAGCGAGGCGTTGTGGCCGCCGAAGCCGAAGGAGTTGGCGAGCGCCGCGGTCAGCGCGCCCCGTCGGGGTCGCCCGGTGACGACGTCGAGTTTCACCCGCGGGTCGAGGGCGTCGACGTTCTGGGTGCCGGGGATCACCCCGTCGCGCACCGCGAGGATCGCGGCGAGCGCGCCGACCGCCCCCGCGGCCCCGAAGAGGTGGCCGGTCATGGACTTGGTCGCGGTCACGGCCGGGTGGACGCCGATGGCCTCGGTGATCGACTCGGTCTCGACCAGATCGCCCAGGGGCGTGGAGGTGGCGTGGGCGTGGATGTGCTCGATGGCCAGCGGGGTCAGCCCCGCGGTGGCCAGGGCCTGCCGCATGGCGCGGACCTGGCCGTCCTTGTGCGCGGCGGTGATGTGGTGCGCGTCCGAGGTCACCGCGGCCCCGGCGAGTAACGCGTGGGCGCGGGCGGACCGGGCGGCGGCGAACTCCGCGCGCTCCAGGACGACCACCCCGGCCCCCTCGCCGATGACGAAGCCGTCGCGGTCGACGTCGAAGGGCCGGGACGCCCGCTCGGGCTCGTCATTGCGCGTGGAGTGGGCCTTGGCCTGGGCGAATCCGGCCAGCACCAGGGGGTTGACGCAGGCCTCGGTGCCGCCCGCCACGACCACGTCGGCCCGGCCGAGCCGAATCAGGTCCAGGCCCAGCGCGATCGCCTCGGCGCCCGACGCGCAGGCGCTGACCGGGGTGTGGGCGCCGCCGCGCGCCCCGAGGTCGATGCTGACCAGGGCGGCGGGGCCGTTCGCCATCAGCATGGGGACGGAGAGCGGGGACATCCGCCGCATCCCGGAGGATTCGAGGACGTCGTTCTGGCGGATCATGGTCAGGGTGCCACCGGTGCCCGTGCCGATGACCACGGCCAGCCGTTCCGGATCGACGTCGGGGGCGCCCGCGTCGGCCCATGCCTCACGGGCGGCGACGAGCGCGATCTGCTGGCAGCGGTCCATGCGCCGGGCCTGCACCCGGTCCAGGACCTCGGTCGGCTCGACGGCCAGCGTGCCCGCGATCCCCACCGGCGACCCGGCCGCCCACTCCTCCTCGATCCTGCCGATCCCGGACCGCCCGGCCAGCAGCCCGGCCCAGGTCGAGGCCATGTCCCCGCCGAGTGGCGTGGTGGCCCCGAGACCGGTCACCACCACCTGATCGGTGTCAGCGCTCATCGACAACAACCCCCGTGTAGTTGACGCACAACTCCCGCGTGGTATGGCGCGGGAGGAGATCGACTTGTCGGCCACTCTGTCAGGGGGAGTCAGCCCGAACGGATGTTGTGATCCCAGCAGCCCGGCGCCGTGGTTCTGTGGGGACCGGCTATTGGCACGGTGGCGCGCCGATCGGGGGATTCGTCAGGAGTGCGAAAAGAAACCGCCCCGGCCGGACGGGTGTCCAGCCGGGGCGGAAGGAGCCGCGGGGGCTGCGTGGGGGCGGCGCGGGCGGGCGCCGCCCGGGTCAGCCGAGGGTGGCGAGGGCCTCGTTGAAGGTCGCCGACGGACGCATCACGGCGGCGGCCTTGGCCGGGTCGGGCTGGTAGTAGCCGCCGATGTCGGCCGGCTCGCCCTGGACCGCGATCAGCTCGTCGACGATCGTCTGCTCCTGTGCGGCGAGCTTCTCCGCGAGCGGGCCGAAGGCCTTGGCCAGGTCCGCGTCGTCGGTCTGCTTGGCCAGCTCCTGCGCCCAGTACAGCGCCAGGTAGAAGTGGCTGCCGCGGTTGTCGATGCCACCGAGCCGGCGGCTGGGCGACTTGTCCTCGTTGAGGAAGGTGGCGGTGGCCCGGTCGAGGGTGTCGGCGAGCACCTGGGCCCGCGCGTTGCCGGTGGTCGCGGCGTACTGCTCGAAGGCCGGCACAAGCGCGAAGAACTCGCCGAGCGAGTCCCAGCGCAGGTAGTTCTCCTTGACCAGCTGCTGGACGTGCTTCGGCGCGGAGCCGCCGGCGCCGGTCTCGAAGAGGCCGCCGCCCGCCATCAGCGGGACGACCGAGAGCATCTTGGCGCTGGTGCCCAGCTCCAGGATCGGGAACAGGTCGGTCAGGTAGTCGCGCAGCACGTTGCCGGTGACCGAGATGGTGTTCTCGCCGCGGCGGATCCGCTCCAGGGAGAACTTGATCGCGTCGACCGGGGCCAGGATCTCGATCCGCAGGCCCTCGGTGTCGTGCTCGGGCAGGTACGCCTTGACCTTCTCGATCAGCTGGGCGTCGTGGGCGCGGTTCTCGTCGAGCCAGAAGACGGCCGGGTCGCCGGTGGCGCGGGCGCGGGTGACGGCGAGCTTGACCCAGTCGCGGATCGGCAGGTCCTTGGTCTGGCACATGCGGAAGATGTCACCGGCGCCGACGACCTGCTCCAGGACCACGTTGCCGGCCTCGTCGAGGACGCGGACGGTGCCCGTGGTGGGGATCTCGAAGGTCTTGTCGTGGCTGCCGTACTCCTCGGCCTTCTGCGCCATCAGGCCGACGTTCGGGACCGAGCCCATGGTGGCGGGGTCGAAGGCGCCGTTGGCCCGGCAGTCGTCGATGACGGCCTGGTAGATGCCGGCGTAGCTGCTGTCGGGCAGGACGGCGAGGGTGTCGTGCTCCTGGCCGTCGGGGCCCCACATGTGGCCGGAGGTGCGGATCATGGCCGGCATGGAGGCGTCCACGATGACGTCGGAGGGGACGTGCAGGTTGGTGATGCCGCGGTCGGAGTCGACCATGGCCAGCCGGGGGCCCTCGGCCAGCTCGGCCTCGAAGGACTCCTTGATCTTCGCGCCCTCCGGCAGCGACTCGACACCCTTGAGGATGCCGCCGAGCCCGTCGTTGGGGGTCAGGCCGGCCGCGGCGAACACCTCGCCGTACTCGGCGAAGGTCTTCGGGAAGAAGGCCCGCACGGCGTGGCCGAAGACGATCGGGTCGGAGACCTTCATCATCGTGGCCTTCAGGTGCAGCGAGAACAGCACGTCCTCGGCCTTGGCGCGGGCCACCTGAGCGGTGAGGAACTCGCGCAGCGCGGCCACCCGCATCACCGACGCGTCCACGACCTCGCCGGCCTGCACGGGCACGGACTCACGCAACACGGTGGTGGAGCCGTCGTCGCCCGCCAGCTCGATGCGCAGCGAGCCGGCCTCGGCGATGACCGCGGACTTCTCGGTGGAGCGGAAGTCGTCGACGCCCATGGTGGCGACGTTCGTCTTGGACTCGGAGGTCCAGGCGCCCATGCGGTGCGGGTGGGTCTTGGCGTAGTTCTTGACCGAGGCGGGGGCGCGGCGGTCGGAGTTGCCCTCGCGCAGCACCGGGTTGACCGCGGAGCCCTTGATCTTGTCGTAGCGGGCGCGGATCTCGCGCTCCTCGTCGGTCTTGGGGTCGTCCGGGTAGTCCGGCAGTGTGTAGCCCTGCTCCTTCAGCTCGGCGATCGCGGCCTTGAGCTGCGGGATCGAGGCCGAGATGTTCGGCAGCTTGATGATGTTGGCCTCGGGGGTCTTGGCCAGCTCACCGAGCTCGGCGAGGGCGTCGGGGATCCGCAGGCCCTCCTCCAGGTACTCGGGGAAGACGGCGATGATGCGCCCGGCCAGCGAGATGTCACGGGTCTCCACGCTGACACCGGCCGTCGACGCGTACGCCTGGACCACCGGCAAGAACGAATACGTCGCCAGGGCCGGGGCCTCGTCGGTGTGCGTGTAGATGATGGTCGAGTCAGTCACCGGGTGCTCCGCTCCACGTCTGCAACATTGCTCGACATCAAGATATCTCGTCCTCGACCCCCTCACGAAAGGGCCTGCCGCCCTCTGTGGGCGTAAGACGCGTCACTGCGCGGTGGCTCCCGCGTATGTCCCCTCATGTGACCTCGCGTGGCTGTGCGTCCCGGGAAGGTCGTCCCTCGTCCCGACATTGCATAAAGCTTCCATCGACCGTATAGTCATGCCATCGAGAGGGAGGCAGTCGATGGCGGTACGTGTGGCGGTGGCCGGAGCGAGCGGATACGCGGGCGGCGAGGTGCTGCGCCTGCTGCTCGCCCACCCGCGGGCGGAGATCGGCGCCCTGACCGGCAACTCCAACGCGGGCGGGCGCCTCGGCGCGCTGCAGCCCCACCTCCTGCCGCTGGCCGACCGGGTGCTCGAGCCCACCGGCCCCGAGGCCCTGGCCGGGCACGACGTGGTGTTCCTCGCGCTGCCCCACGGCCAGTCCGCCGCCGTCGCCGAGCAGCTCGGGGACGAGGTCCTGATCATCGACTGCGGCGCCGACTTCCGGCTCGAGGACGCGGGCGAGTGGGAGCGGTTCTACGGCTCCCCGCACGCCGGCACCTGGCCCTACGGCCTCCCCGAGCTGCCCGGGGCCCGCGCCGCGCTGGAGGGGTCCAAGCGCGTCGCGGTCCCCGGCTGCTACCCGACCGCCGTCTCGCTCGCGCTGTTCCCGGCGTACGCGGCGGGGCTCGTCGAACCCGAGGCCGTCATCGTCGCCGCCTCCGGCACCTCCGGCGCGGGCAAGGCGCCCAAGCCGCATCTGCTGGGCAGCGAGGTGATGGGCGCCATGAGCCCGTACGGCGTCGGCGGCGGCCACCGGCACACCCCCGAGATGATCCAGAACCTGTCGGCGGTGGCGGGGGAGCCGGTCTCCGTCTCCTTCACCCCCACCCTCGCCCCCATGCCCCGCGGCATCCTCGCCACCTGCAGCGCCAAGGCCCGTCCCGGAGTGACCGCCGAGGCCGTCCGCGCCGCGTACGAGAAGGCGCTCCAGGACGAGCCGTTCGTCCACCTGCTCCCCGAGGGGCAGTGGCCGTCCACCGCCGCCGTGTACGGATCGAACGCGGCGCTGATCCAGGTCGCCCACGACCCGGCGGCGGGCCGCGTCATCGCCATCAGCGCCATCGACAACCTCACCAAGGGCACCGCCGGCGGCGCGGTCCAGAGCATGAACGTCGCGCTCGGCCTCCCGGAGGGGCTGGGGCTGCCCACCACCGGGATCGCGCCGTGAGCGCCGTACGCGCGGCACACCAGATGAAGTTTCCCCATGGCGGGGCTATCAAGGAGACACAGTGAGCGTTACGGCAGCCAAGGGCTTCACCGCCTCCGGCGTCGCGGCGGGCATCAAGGAGAACGGCAACCCCGACCTCGCCCTCGTCGTCAACAACGGACCGCGGCTGGCCGCCGCCGGGGTCTTCACCTCCAACCGCGTCAAGGCCGCCCCCGTCCTGTGGTCCGAGCAGGTCCTCAAGGGCGGCACGGTCAGCGCGGTCGTCCTCAACTCCGGCGGCGCCAACGCCTGCACCGGTCCGCTCGGCTTCCAGGACACCCACGCCACGGCCGAGAAGGCCGCGGAGGTCCTCGGGCACAGCGCCGGCGAGGTCGCCGTCGCCTCCACCGGGCTCATCGGCGTCCGGCTGCCGATGGACAGGCTGCTCCCGGGGGTGGAGAAGGCGGCGGCCGAGCTGACCCCGCACGGCGGCGACAAGGCCGCCATCGCCATCAAGACCACGGACACCGTGCACAAGACCGCCGTGGCCCAGGGCGCGGGCGGCTGGGTGGTCGGCGGCATGGCCAAGGGCGCGGGCATGCTGGCCCCCGGCCTCGCCACCATGCTCGTCGTGCTCACCACCGACGCCGACGTCGAGGGCCAGGACCTCGACACCGCGCTGCGCGCCGCCACCCGCACCACCTTCGACCGGATCGACTCCGACGGCTGCATGTCGACCAATGACACCGTGCTGCTGCTGGCCTCCGGCGCGTCCGGCGTGACACCGCCCGCCGAGGAGTTCGCCGAGGCGGTCCGCGAGGTCTGCGCCGACCTGGCCCGCCAGCTGATCGGCGACGCGGAGGGCGCCTCGAAGGACATCCGCATCGAGGTGGTGGGCGCGGCCACCGAGGACGACGCCGTCGAGGTGGGCCGCTCGATCGCCCGCAACAACCTCCTCAAGTGCGCCATCCACGGCGAGGACCCCAACTGGGGCCGGGTGCTCTCCGCGATCGGCACCACCTCCGCCGCCTTCGACCCGGACCAGCTCAACGTCGCCATCAACGGCGTGTGGGTGTGCAAGAACGGCTCCGTCGGCGAGGACCGGGAGCTGGTCGACATGCGCTACCGGGAGGTCCGCATCACCGCCGACCTGGCCGCCGGCGGCGAATCCGCCGTCATCTGGACCAATGACCTGACCGCCGACTACGTCCACGAGAACAGCGCCTACTCGTCATGAGCCAGCCGACCGCCCGTAAACACACCGCCCTGCCCAAGGCGCGCATCCTCATCGAGGCGCTGCCCTGGCTGACCCGCCACCACGGCAAGACCGTCGTGATCAAGTTCGGCGGCAACGCCATGGTGGACGAGGAGCTGAAGGCCGCCTTCGCCCAGGACGTCGTCTTCCTGCGCCACGCGGGCCTGCGCCCCGTCGTGGTGCACGGCGGCGGCCCGCAGATCAGCGCGCAGCTCGACCGGCACGGCCTGGTCAGCGAGTTCAAGGCGGGGCTGAGGGTCACCACCGACGAGGCCATGGACGTCGTGCGGATGGTGCTGGCCGGACAGGTCCAGCGCGAGCTGGTGGGGCTGCTCAACCGCCACGGGCCGCTGGCCGTCGGCATGACCGGCGAGGACGCCCACCTGATGTCCGCCACCAAGCACTTCGCCGAGATCGACGGCGAGCAGGTGGACATCGGCCGGGTCGGGCAGATCACCGAGATCGACACCGGCGCGGTCCAGGCCCTGCTGGACGACGGCCGCATCCCGGTCGTGTCCTCCATCGCCCGCAGCGCCGACGACGGACACGTCTACAACGTGAACGCCGACACCGCCGCCGCGGCGCTCGCCGCCGCGCTCGGCGCCGAGACGATGATGGTGCTCACCGACGTGGAGGGCCTGTACGCGGACTGGCCCAACAGCGACGAGGTGATCAGCAAGCTCACCGCGAGGGAGCTGGAGAAGCTGCTGCCGGAGCTGGCCAGCGGCATGGTGCCCAAGATGGAGGGGTGCCTGTACGCCGTGCGCAACGGCGTCAACACCGCGCGCGTCATCGACGGGAGGGTCCAGCACTCCATCCTGCTGGAGATCTTCACCGACGAGGGCATCGGCACGATGGTCCTGCCGGACGCGGTCAACGAGAACAACGAGGACGAGGGGGCGGACCGGTGAGCAACGAGGAGCTGACCCGGCGCTGGCAGGGCGCGCTCATGGACAACTACGGCACCCCCCGCGTGCCGCTCACCCACGGCGAGGGCGCCACGGTCTGGGACGCGGACGGCAAGGAGTACCTGGACTTCGTCGGCGGCATCGCCGTCAACGCCCTCGGCCACGCCCACCCCGCCGTCGTCCGGGCCGTGTCCGACCAGATCGCCACCCTCGGCCACGTCTCGAACCTGTTCATCGCCGAGCCCCCGGTGGCGCTGGCCGAGCGGCTGCTGCGGCTCTTCGACCGCCCCGGGCGGGTGTACTTCTCCAACTCCGGCGCCGAGGCCGTCGAGGCCGCGTTCAAGATCGGGCGGCGCACCGGCCGCACCCACATGGTGGCCACCACCGGTGGCTTCCACGGGCGCACCATGGGCGCCCTGGCGCTGACCGGCCAGCCCGCCAAGCAGGAGCCGTTCCTGCCGCTGCCCGGCGAGGTCACCCATGTCCCGTACGGGGACGTGGAGGCGCTGCGCGCGGCCGTCACCACGGACACCGCGCTGTTCATCGTGGAGCCGATCCAGGGCGAGAACGGCGTCGTGGTGCCCCCGGCGGGCTATCTGGCGGCGGCCCGCGAGATCACCCGGGCCACCGGCACCCTGCTGGTCGTCGACGAGATCCAGACGGGAATCGGCCGCACCGGACACTGGTTCGAGTGCCAGGCGCAGGGTGTCGAGCCCGATGTGATCACCCTCGCCAAGGGGCTCGGCGGCGGCCTGCCCATCGGCGCGACCGTGGCCTTCGGCCCCGCCGCCGAGCTGCTGACCCCAGGTCAGCACGGTTCGACCTTCGGCGGAAACCCGGTGGCGTGCGCCGCCGCGGTGGCGGTGCTCGACACCCTCGCCGCCGACGGTGTCCTCGACCGGGTCAAGGCGACCGGGGAGCGGCTGCGTGACGGGATCCAATCGCTCGGCCACGCGTTGATCGGCCATGTCCGCGGCTCCGGCCTGCTGCTGGGTATCGTGCTGACCGAGCCCCTCGCGCCCCAGGTGCAGCAGGCGGCTCAGGACGCGGGACTCCTGGTCAACGCGGTCGCGCCGGACGTGGTCCGGCTCGCCCCGCCGCTCGTCCTCGGCGACGAGGGGGTGGACGCGTTCCTCGGGGCGTTCCCCGCCGCCCTGGACGCCGCCCTGGACGCCGCCCAGGGGGGACACGGACACTGACGGATCCGGAGACTGACGAGACGATGACCGAGGCGCAGCACACCGAGGCGCAGGGCAACGGCACCCCCCACAGCGGTGGCCCGGCCGTGCCGCAGACCCGCACCGCCCGGCACCGCCGGATCGTGGACATCCTGAACCGGCAGCCGGTCCGTTCCCAGAGCCAGCTCGCGAAGCTCCTCGCCGACGACGGCCTGTCCGTCACCCAGGCGACGCTCTCCCGCGACCTGGACGAACTCGGCGCGGTGAAGATCCGCAACACCGGGGGAGAGCTGATCTACGCGGTGCCCGCGGAGGGCGGCGACCGCACCCCCCGCGCCCCGCTCGGCGAGTCGGCCAGCGAGGCCCGGATGGCGCGGCTGGCGGGTGAGCTGCTGATCTCGGCGGAGGCCTCCGCCAACCTCGTGGTGCTGCGCACTCCGCCCGGCGCCGCCCAGTTCCTGGCCTCGGCCATCGACTCGGCGGAGCTCCACGCGATCCTCGGCAGCATCGCGGGCGACGACACGGTGCTGTTGATCAGCCGCGAGTCGACCGGTGGCCAGGCGCTCGCCGACCACCTGCTGCGGCTGGCGCAGAAGGAGGGTTAGGCCCGCGGGAGCCTGGCGGACATGCGGGAGCCGACGGCGGGACGCCGTCGGCTCTCACACGTCCGCGTCTCTCTGTTACCGCGTGCGGCTTCCCCGCTCAGCCCGGCTTCCGGCGCGAGCGGTGGGACATCCAGGCGGCGACCAGCGCGCCCGAGATGTTGTGCCAGACGGAGAACACGGCGGCAGGGAGCGCCGCCAGCGGGCTGAAGTGCGCGGACGCCAGGGACGCCGCGAGACCCGAGTTCTGCATGCCGACCTCGAAGGCCATGGCCCGCCCGGCGGGCTCGCCGAGGCGGGCGGCCCGGCCCGCCGCGTAACCGAGCGCGAGCCCGAGGCCGTTGTGCAGCACGACGGCCAGCAGCACCAGCGCGGCCGCCGACTTGATGGCGTCCGCGCTCGCCGCCACCACCACGGCCACGATCACGGCGATCGTGGCGGCCGACAGCCAGGGGAGCGCCCCCAGCACCCGCTTGATGTAACGCCCCGCCAGCAGCCGTACGGCCAGGCCCCCGACGACCGGCAGCAGCACGGTCTTGAGAATGTCGGTGACCATCGACTCGGCGTCCACCGGCAGGTACTCCCCGGCCAGCAGCAGCGTCAGCGGCGGGGTGACCACCGGGGCGAGCACCGTGGAGACGGTCGCCACCGAGACGGACAGCGCCACGTCGCCGCGCGCCAGATAGGTCACCACATTGGAGGCCGTACCGCTCGGGGCGCAGCCGACGAGGATCACACCGGCCGCCAACTGCGGGGACAGGCCGAGGGCATGGGCGATGAGCCAGCCGAGCCCCGGCATGATGACGTAGTGCGCCACCAGGCCGAGCGCGACCGCCCACGGCCGCTTGAGGACGCCGGAGAAGTCCTGCGGGGTCATCGTCAACCCCATGCAGAACATGATCACGCCAAGCAGGTAGGGCACGTTGGGCGCCCAGCCGCTGAAGGTGCCGGGTACGGCGAGGCCCGCCGCGCCCGCGGCCAGGACCAGGACGGGGAAGACGGTGACGGCCCGCCTGGCCGCCCGGTCGGCGGTGGCGGACTCCGGTGTCGGCGGCGCCGCGGCGTCCGCCCTGGGGCTCGAATGTTCGGATCGCACCGCGTGATGGAACGCCGTCGGCGGGGCGCCGCGCAACACCGTCTCGTTATCTGGTCGCTACACCGATACGTCGCTCAGGCACGGGGCGGCAGCGGGAGCGGCAGGCCCGGCAGCCCGTCGATGCTCGTCGCCACGTGCTCCTTCTTCTCGAAGTACGCGCTCAGCGTGTCGTCGTCCTCGCGCCGGAAGCGGTCGCCGTGCAGCGTGCGGTCCTCCCGGTAGTCCATGAAGGGGACCGCGAAGCCGCAGGTGTCCCGGATCAGGTCGGCCGTCACCACGATGATCGCCCGCAGCCCGTGGGCGTCCACGTCGATGTCCGGGAAGTGCTCCAGCAGGTCCGCGAAGCGCGGGTCGTCACGGAAGACCGGCTCGCCGCGGCCGTGGACGCGCACGATGTTCGGCGGGCCGGTGAAGGCGCACCACATCAAGGTGATGCGGCCGTTCTCCCGCAGGTGCGCGATGGTCTCCGCGTTGCTCCCCGCGAAGTCCAGATAGGCCACGGTCAGCTCGTCGAGGACGGCGAAGGAGCCGGTCAGCCCCTTCGGCGAGAGGTTCACCGTGCCGTCCCCGGCGAGCGGGGCGGTGGCGGTGAAAAAGATCTTCTGCTGTTCGATGAAGGCGCGCAGCCTGCCGTCTATGCGTTCGTAGACCTTTCCCATGAGGCGCATTATCCGGGCGGCGAGCCGGCGCGGCCGGTCTTTTCATGGAGCATGCCGAAGCACGGAGGCAGCCTGCGCGACCTGGCGGCCGCCGGGCCGCTGACCCTGCTCACGGCTCACAGCGACCAAGGACCCGGCGCGACTCGGGCTCCGGGCGCGGCGCGTCAGACGCACATCGCCGCGTCGTACCGCGTGAAGCCGCTCGTCCGCCATGTGGTGCCGTCGGCCGTCACGGCGAACGCCGCCGCGTCCGGCAGCCGCTGAAGCCAGCGCCGGGCCCGCTCGGCGCCCATCGCACAGGCCGCGGTGGCCCAGGCGTCCGCGTCGGCCAGGCCGCGGCACACCACGGTGACCGAGGCGAGCTGGTCCGCGGGGGGCGCGCCGGTGTACGGGTCCAGGATGTGGCAGCCGCGCTCGGCCGGGCCGGAGGTCGCCACCGCCAGCTCGCCGCGCGCCTCCACCACCGCGGCCAGCTCCCCGGGGCGCAGGGGGTCGGCGATGCCCACCCGCCACGGCCCCCCGTGGGTCTGGACGTCCCCGCCGCCGTTGACGCACACCGACCCGGCGCCGGCCGACACCAGCATCCGGGCGGCGCGCTCCACCGCCCAGCCCTTGACCAGGCCGGTGGGGTCCACCTCTCCGGCGTAGCGGGCGCTGAACCAGCCGCCGCTCGTCCGCTCGGCCTCGTCGCAGAGCCGCAGCACGTCCCGCACATCGGCGTCGCACCGCGACAGCTCCAGTTCGCCGCGGCGCAGCCGGCTGAGCTGGCTGTCCGCCCGCCAGGGGGAGAAGACCTCGTCGACCCGGTGCAGCCAGGCCGCCGCCCCGTCCAGCGCGGCCCGCACCCGGGGCCGGCCGGCGCCGGGCACCTCGCGGACGTCCAGGGAGAAGACCGTGCCCATGGCCTCCTCGACGTGCAGCATGCGCCGCGGCTCGCCGTCCCTCACAGCCCGGCCTTGTCCAGCGCGCTCTGCAGCGACTTCCGGTAGCCCTCGCTGGTGTACGTGGCGCCGGAGACGGTGTCGATCCTCGCGCTCTGGGCGGTCAGCGCCGCCTGGTTCAGCTTGGGGACCGAGTTCGCGGCGATCTGTTCGCTCCGCGGGCCGGAGTCGGGGGTCTTGACGGCCGTGGCGGCGGTGATCCTCCCCCCGCTGACGGTCACGCTCACCTGGACCGGGCCGTACTGGGTCCGGGCCGCGTCGCCGGTGACCGTACGCCCGCCTCCGCCGTCACCGCCCCTGCCGCCCGCGGCGGGCGGCGCCGCCGGCGCGGTGGCGGACGCCTGCCCGGCGGGGCTGCCCGGGCCGACCGCGGCGACCGGCTCCGAGCCCGGCTGCTTCAGGGCGAGCAGCAGCACGATCCCGGAGACGGTGGCCGCGGTGCCCAGGACGATCCGGCGCAGCGGATGTTTCCTCTTCATGACTCCGCCTCCCTTGCGTTTCGGCTGAACTACACGGTTCGCAGGACTACATCTCGAACGACTCGTGGTGGATGCGGCGATCGGGCACCCCGGCCTCGCGCAGCGCCGCGTACGCGTGCTCGGCCAGGCCCGGAGGCCCGCACAGAAAGACGTCGTGGCGGTCGATGTCGGGCAGCACGGTGCGCAGCCGCTCGGCGGTGATCTCCGGGCGCGCGCCGTCCGGCCCGTTCACGGCGTACAGCAGCCGGGCCCCGCGCTCCTCGGCGATCCGCTGGAGCTCGTCCCACAGCGCCAGGTCCTCCATGCTGCGGGCCCGGTAGAGGAGCGTGATGTCGCCGCCACGGCCGGGCAGCGTCTCGAACAGCGCCCGCAGCGGGGTGATCCCCGCCCCGCCCGCGATCAGCAGCACCTTGCTGCGGCTGCGCCGGCCGGGGGTCATCGACCCGTACGGCCCCTCGGCCCACACCCGGGTCCCCGGCTCCAGCGCGGCGAGCGCCGAGCTGTGCCCGCCCACCGCCTTGACCGTGATCCGCAGCCGCTCGGGCTGCGGGGGAGCGGACAGCGAGTACGGATGCGAGCCCCACCGCAGGCCCGGCGCCAGGAACCGCCAGCGGAAGAACTGCCCCGGCTCCGCGCCCAGCCGGTCCAGATCCCGCCCGCCGATCACCACCGAGACCATGCCGGGCGCCTCGGGCACGACGGCCAGCACCCGCATCCGGTGCCGCAGGTTCAGCCCCACCGGGACCAGCACCCGGAACCACACCAGGGCGGCGGTGACGGTGCCGTACAGCGCGTACCAGGCGGTACGGGCCGTCTCGTCGGCGACGAACTCGGCGCCGGCGGCCAGCTGGTGCCAGAAGGCCAGGTACACGCCCGCGTAGGTCATCAGGTGCAGGTAGTACCAGGCCTCGTACGGCATCCGGCGGCGCACCGTCCCCGCGGAGACCAGGCCGACCAGCAGCAGCAGCGCGGTGCCGATCACCGCCCTGACCATGTCGGGGTACTCGGTCACCACGGTCACGGTCTGGTCGACGACGCCGGTCCGCGCCTGGGCGGCGTACCCCCAGATGATCAGCACGATATGGGCGAGGACGAGGCACAGCGTGTACCGGCCGCTCATGGCGTGCCACCGCGCGACCCGGTCCGACCCCACGCGCCGCTCCAGCGCCGGAACGCGCGCCATCAGCAGCACCACCAGCGCGATGGAGTACCCGCTGAGCAGCCCGGTCAGCCGCCCGCCGCCGACCAGCCAGGCGGCGTCGCCGACCACGTTCGGGGTGTTCCGCCACCACAGCGTCACCACGGCCGCGGCCCCCGCCCAGCTCAGCAGGGAAAGCGGCACGGCGGGAGAGCGGCGGGGACGGATGCGCCGCATCACCTCCCGCCGCTCGGTCCGGCTGTTCGTCACCGTCGTCAACGGCCTGTCCCCTTTCCGCACGCGTCCGCGCGTCACCGGACGGCTCCGGTGCCGGGGAGTACGGTTCAGGGGCGCCGGTGTCTCAACGGCGCCGAGATTTCTCGAAACTCAGGCACCGCCCCGGCCGACGCGCTGGGGGCCGCCCACCCCGGATCCACCAGGCCAACCCGGCGCCGGTCCCGCGGCGCACCCGGCTGCCTGCCACGCCACCCGGGACGCTTTGACGAAACATACGGCCCAATGCATACTTATGCCATCGGTCGGGAGACCTCCGTCGCCATCCGGCGGTCGCACCCCCATAGCCTTCAAGGAGCAGCAGCGTGAGCAACGGCAACAACGGTGACGTACGCCTGTGGGGCGGCCGCTTCGCCGACGGGCCGTCCGAGGCACTGGAGAAGCTGAGCGCCTCCGTGCACTTCGACTGGCGCCTGGCCCCGTACGACATCGCCGGGTCCCGCGCCCACGCGCGCGTCCTGCGCGGGGCGGGGCTGCTCACCGAGGACGAGCTGGAGCGGATGCTGGCGGGGCTCGACCGGCTGGAGGCGGACGTCGCCTCCGGCGCGTTCACCGGCACCATCGCCGACGAGGACGTGCACAGCGCCCTCGAGCGCGGGCTGCTGGAGCGGCTCGGCCCCGAGCTGGGCGGCAAGCTGCGGGCCGGCCGCTCCCGCAACGACCAGGTCGCCACGCTCTTCCGGATGTATCTGCGCGACCACGCCCGGATCATCGGCGGCCTGATCGCCGACCTCCAGGGCGCGCTGGTCGGGCTCGCCGAGGCCCACCCGGACGTCGCCATGCCCGGCCGCACCCACCTCCAGCACGCCCAGCCCGTCCTCTTCGCCCACCACGTCCTGGCCCATGTCCAGGCGCTGTCCAGGGACGCGGAGCGGCTGCGCCAGTGGGACGAGCGCACCGCCGTCTCGCCGTACGGATCGGGGGCGCTGGCCGGCTCCTCCCTGGGCCTCGACCCGCAGGCGGTCGCCGCCGACCTGGGCTTCGAGCGCGGCTCCTCGGCCAACTCCATCGACGGCACGGCCTCCCGCGACTTCGTCGCCGAGTTCGCCTTCATCACCGCGATGATCGGCGTCGACCTCTCCCGGATCGCGGAGGAGGTCATCATCTGGAACACGAAGGAGTTCTCCTTCGTCACCCTCCACGACGCCTTCTCCACCGGCTCGTCGATCATGCCGCAGAAGAAGAACCCGGACATCGCCGAGCTCGCCCGCGGCAAGTCCGGCCGTCTGATCGGCAACCTCACCGGCCTGCTCGCCACCCTCAAGGCGCTGCCGCTGGCGTACAACCGCGACCTCCAGGAGGACAAGGAGCCGGTCTTCGACTCCTGCGACCAGCTCGAGGTCCTGCTCCCCGCCTTCACCGGCATGATGGCCACGCTGACCGTCAACCGCGAGCGCATGGAGGAGCTGGCCCCGGCCGGCTTCTCGCTGGCCACCGACATCGCCGAATGGCTGGTCAAGCAGGGTGTGCCGTTCCGGGTGGCGCATGAGACGGCGGGGGAGTGCGTCAAGGAGTGCGAGCGGGCGGGCATCGAGCTCGACCAGCTCAGCGACGAGCAGTTCGCGAAGATCTCGCCGCACCTGACGCCCGAGGTCCGCACCGTCCTCAACGTGCACGGCGCGCTCGCCTCCCGCGACGGCCGCGGCGGCACGGCCCCCTCCGCGGTGGCCGCGCAGCTCGCCGAGGTGAAGGCCGACCTGGCCGTGCAGCGGGAGTGGGCGGACGCCAAGCGCTGACACCGCGCGCCGCCGCACGGCACACTGACCGGACGGCCACCCGGCCCGGCACCCGGCCGTCCGGCCCGTCGTCCGACCCGCCGTCCGATACGAGGAGGCAGACAGACCATGCCGTTCGCGCGCCTCGCGGCAGCCACCACCCCCACGGCCCGGATCGGCCTCGGCCTGGCCGCCGTGGGCCGCCCCGGCTACATCAACCTCGGCCGGGAGCGGGACCTGCCGGCCGGGCGCGGCGTCGAGGCGATGCGCGAGCGCACCCATGAGCTGCTGGACGCCGCGTACGCGCGGGGCGTGCGCTACCTCGACGCCGCCCGCTCGTACGGGCGGGCCGAGGAGTTCCTGGCTGGCTGGCTGGAGAGCCGCCCCGAGGCGCGGGACGTGGTGATCGGCAGCAAGTGGGGCTACACCTACGTCGCCGACTGGCGCACGGACGCCGAGACCCACGAGGTCAAGGACCACAGCCTCGCGACGTACGAGCGCCAGAGCGCGGAGAGCCGCGCCCTGCTCGGCGACCGGCTCGACCTCTACCAGGTGCACTCCGTCACCCCCGGCAGCCCGGCCCTCACCGACCCCGCGCTCCAGGCCCGGCTGGCCCGGCTCGCGGCCGAGGGCGTCACCATCGGGCTGTCCACCAGCGGACCCGCCCAGCGCGACGCGATCCGCGCCGCGCTGGAGGTCACCGTGGACGGGGAGCCGCTGTTCCGCACCGTCCAGTCCACGTACAACCTGCTCGAGCCCTCGGCCGGGGCGGCCCTGGCCGAGGCGCACGAGGCGGGCCGCGCGGTGATCGTCAAGGAGGCCGTGGCCAACGGTCGCCTCGCGGCGCCCGAGCAGCTCCCGGCGGCGCTGCGCCGCGTCGCGGAGGAGACGGGCGCGGGCCCCGACGCGGTCGCCCTCGCGGCGGTGCTGCACCAGCAGTGGGTGAGCGTGGTCCTCTCCGGCGCGGCGACGACCGCCCAGCTGGAATCCAACCTGACGGCGGCGACGCTGCGGCTGGACGGGGGACAGCGGGCGGCCCTGGCGGAGCTGGCCGAGGCCCCCGGGGAGTACTGGGACCACCGGGCGAAGCTGGTGTGGTCCTGAGCCGCCCCACCGCCCCGTCGTAAGCCCCCGCCGCGCCGTTAGCCCCCGCCGCGCGGGCTGCCGCCGAAGGCGTCGTGGGGGCGAGCCCGGCCCCGCGAAGAGCCCCGGATTGCCCCGGCGGGGCCCGGACGCCACGCGCGGCTGGCGAGGGCGCGCGGGCACGGAGAGGATGGGCCCGACCACGACGTAACCCCTGCGTCAGGCGAGGTCTCCGCATGCCCATACGCACCACGACACCCCGCACCACGACACCCCACGCGACGTCACCCCGCACCAAGAACCGCGCGAGCCCGCTGCACAAGGTCCGCTACGCCGTACGCCATCCCGAACGGGTGCCGCGTTACCTGCGGCGGCTGGCCCGGGACCTGCGGCTGCGCCTCTCCACGCGCGACCACATCGCCTACTACCGGGCGGTGATGCGGGACGACACCGCCCGCAGTCCCGAGGCGGCCGTCGGCAGCGCCTCGCACGAGCGTTGGCTCGCCCTGGGGAAGATGCAGTACGACTACCTCCTGTGGCACGGCCTGAGGCCCGACGACCGGGTCCTGGACATCGGCTGCGGCAATCTGCGCGCCGGGTGGCGCCTCATCGACTACCTCGACGCGGGCCACTACCACGGCATCGACATCTCACCCGACATCCTTCTCGCCGCCCAGGACGTCGTGGTGGGGCGCGGCCTTCAGGCCAAGCTGCCCCATCTGAGCCTGGTGCGCGACCTGCGCCTGGCGGCCCTCCCCGAGGCGTACTTCACCGTGGTGCACGCGCACAGCGTCTTCTCCCACTCGCCCCGGGAGGTGATCGAGGAGTGCCTGGCCCATGTCGCGCGCGTGCTCGCCCCGGGCGGATACTTCGACTTCACCTTCAACCGCACCGACGGGCCCGAGCACCACGTGCTGCGCGAGGACTTCTACTACCGCACGGACACCCTGGTGCGGCTCGCCGCGGACCACGGGCTCGCGGCGCGGTTCATGGAGGACTGGGAGGAACTGCCCCATCGGCAGTCGAAGATCCGCGTCACACACCGCGCCGCACACGGCGAAGAGGCCGCCTGAGCCAATGTCAGGCGGCCTCGCGCCGAAAAACTGCGTTCTGAGAAGAAGGACGAACGGGACAGAGCCCGTCAGGCGGCCTTCGCCTTGGTGGCGTACATGTCCACGTACTCCTGCCCGGACAGCCGCATGACCTCGCTCATGACCTCGTCGGTCACCGCCCGCAGCACGAAGCGGTCGCGGTCCATGCCCTCGTAGCGCGTGAACTCCAGCGGCTCGCCGAAGCGGATCGTGACCCGGCCCGGCCGCGGCAGGCCCTTGCCGCCCGGCTGGAGCCGGTCCGTCCCGATCACCGCGAACGGCACCACGGGGGCGCCCGTCATCAGGGTGAGCCGGGCGATGCCGGTGCGGCCGCGGTAGAGACGGCCGTCGGGGGAGCGGGTGCCCTCGGGGTAGATGCCGAAGATCCTGCCCTCCTCCAGCACCCGACGGCCGGTCATCAGCGCGGCCACGCCGCCGTGCCCGCCGTCCCGGTCCACCGGGATCATGCCGACGCCGGTGAAGAACCACGCCATCAGCCGGCCCTTGAGGCCCTTGCCCGTGACGTACTCGTCCTTGCCGATGAAGACGACCTGGCGGTCACAGACCAGCGGCAGGATCATCGAGTCGATGAAGGTGAGATGGTTCCCCGCCAGGATGACCGGGCCGGAGCCCGGGATCCGCTCCGCCCCCTCGACCTGCGGGCGGAACATCAGACGCATCAGCGGACCGAGCACTGCCTTCAGGAACGCGAATCGGGACAACGGGCCCTCCGGTCGGGGTCATGGGCGAAGGCGCCCGTACGCGGCGGGTCACCCAGGGTGAGTCAACCCGATACCGCACACGTGCGCCGATGAGACGATACTCGCCGGTCACGCCCCCGCGCACACCGGGTTCACCCACCTGATACGCACTGTTGACCCACGTTTCCCACGCGTTCCGTCCAACGTCTCCCGCCCGAAAGGCCTACGCCCCTACCATCGGGCCGTCATTTGATCAGTTTTTGACAGGTACCGGACTCCACAGCGAGGAGTGGTCATGGAGCGGGAGCAACAGCTCGGACGGCGCGCCATCCTGGGGGCCGCGGCCCTTGGCGCGGGCGCGGTGGCGCTGGGCGGCGCGGGCACGGCCGCGGCGGCGGAGGCGTCGGCGCCAGCGTCCGGGAAGGGCCACGGGCTGCCGGTGCCCACCGTCATCGGGCACCGGGGGGCCAGCGGATACCGGCCCGAACACACCCTCGGCTCCTACCAGCTCGCCCTCGACCTGGGTGCCGACATCATCGAGCAGGACCTCGTCCCCACCAAGGACGGGCATCTCGTCTGCCGCCACGAGAACGACATCACGGCCACCACGGACGTGGCCGCGCACCCCGAGTTCGCGGACCGCAAGACCACCAAGACCGTCGACGGCACCGCGCTGACCGGCTGGTTCACCGAGGACTTCACGCTCGCCGAGCTGAAGACCCTGCGCGCCAAGGAGCGCATCCCCGGCACCCGCCAGCGCAACACGCTCTACGACGGCCGCTGGGAGGTGCCCACCTTCGAGGAAGTGCTCCAGTGGGCCGAGCGCGAGGGCCGCAAGCGCGGCCGCCGGATCTGGCTGTACGTCGAGACCAAGCACCCCACCTACTTCCGCAAGCTCGGCCTCGGCCTGGAGGAGCGGCTGGTCAAGCTGCTGCGCGCGTACGGGCGGCACCGCAAGGACTCGCCGACCTTCCTCCAGTCGTTCGAGCCCAGCAGCATCCAGCGGCTGCGCAAGCTGGTCGCCACCCCGGCGGTCGTGCTGCTGTCCACCGCGAACAGCCGGCCCTGGGACTTCGTCGAGGCCGGCGACCCGCGCACGGTCGCGGACCTGGTCAAGCCCGAGGGCCTGGAGTGGATCGCGGGCTACGCCGACGGCATCGGGCCCGACCTGTCGCTGATCATCCCGCGCGACTCCAGCGGCAGGCTCACCACCCCCACCCCGCTGGTCAAGGACGCGCACGCGGCCGGTCTGGTGCTGCACCCCTACACCATGCGCAACGAGAACTCCTTCCTCCCGGCCGACTTCCGGCGCGGCACCGACGCCACCGCCTACGGGGACGCCTTCGGCGCCTTCAAGAGGTACTTCGAGACGGGCATCGACGGGATCTTCTCCGACAACCCGGACACCGCGCTGCTCGCCCGCGAGGACTTCCGCAAGAACCGGTGAACGCCCGCTCGAGCCGGTGAACGCCCGCCCCAGCTGGTGAACGCCCGCTCCGGCGCGCGGCGGTGCCCTGCCCGTACGGGGGCACCGCCGCGCGCCGGGCGTTTCCGGACACCGGCGCGACGCCGTCAACCCGCGTCCGCGCGGCCGCCCTGTCGGGTGAGAGACCGGCGCGTCGGCAACCCGGCCCCGCGCGGCCCGCGTCCCGCCGGGTATGGACCTTCTGGAGAAACTCCGCCCCCTGCTCGCCGCCGAGGCGGCGGCCGAGGCCTACGGCGCGGGCATCGAACCCGCCGAGCTCGAACAGGCGGTGTGGCTGCGGCTGCTGGAGCGCACCCACGAGGAGGGGCCACCGCCCGAACCCGCCGCCTGGCTGCGCGGAGCGGTCCGGGCCGAGGTGCGCGGCGCCCGGCGCCGGGCCCGGCGGGAGGTGCCGTACGACCCGGTGGGCGACGGCCCGCCCTCCGGCCCGGAGGCCCGGCCGGCCGAGCAGGCCGTGCTCGCGGCGGAGACGGGCCGGGCGCTGCGCGCGGCGGTGCGCCGACTGCCCGGCCGCTGCCCTCTTTTATTGGGCGCGCTGCTGTCCCGCGCCGACCTGACCTACCGCGAGATCGCGGGGGAGTTGGGAATGTCACAGGGCAGCCTGGGCCCGGTACGTTCCCGATGTCTGGGTTGCCTGCGCAGAATGCTCACGGCGGAGATTGCGGCTCCTGAACTCTGGGGAAAGGAGCGTTAGACAATCGGCGCCTCGGAGGCGGACGTGCGTATCTTTCACGGCGGCTCCGGTCAGGCCACACCCCGGTCGCGTCCTTACCCTCATCGCGGCCGGTGGACCGAGACTAGGGGAGGCATGCGCACATGGGCATGAGCGTGACCATCTCCGCGGCGACCGCGGACGACGCCGAGCAGATCCTCAAGCTGCAGTACCTGTGCTACCAGCGGGAGGCCGAGCTCTACGGGGACTACTCGATCGAGCCGCTGACCCAGTCGCTGGACGACCTCCGCGCCGAACTGGGCCAGGGCTGCGTGCTCGTGGCCCGGCTCGGCGCGGAGGTCGTCGGATCGGTCCGCGGCACGGTCGACGACAAGGGCACCGCCGCCATTGGCAAGCTCATCGTGCACCCGCGGATGCAGCGCCACGGCCTGGGCGGCCGGCTGCTCGCGGCGATCGAGGAGCGGCTGGCCGAGGAGCGGGACGCCAAGCGGTACCGGCTGTTCACCGGCCACCGCAGCGAGGGCAATCTGCGGCTGTACCGGCGGTACGGCTACGCGCAGGTGGGCACCGAAGAGGTCAACCGTCGGCTGAGCCTGGTCACCCTGGAGAAGGAAGCCACGCCCTCGGCGTACGCGGCCAGCGCCTGACGCCACCGGGCGCCGCCCACCCCGACCGGCTCGTCGCCCGGGCTCGTCGCCCGGCTTTGTCACCGCGGGGCCCGCCGGGATCAGTCCTGGCGGGCCTTGCGCTTGCGCAGCCAGATCAGCCCGGTGACCGGCAGGAAGATCGGGATGAAGAGGTAGCCCATCCCGTAGTCCGACCACACCGTCTCGTCGGGGAAGGCGGAGGGGTCCGCGAGCGTCCAGGTGCCGATGGTCAGCACCCCCAGCAGCTCGGCGGCGCAGCAGACGAACGCCGCCTTGCGCGCCCCTTCCCCGCCGCGGACCAGCGAGACGGTGATGAAGGCGTACACGACGCCCGAGACCGCGGAGAGGATGTACGCGAGCGGGGCCTCGTGGTACTGGGCGGCGAGCTGGTAGATCGAGCGGGACGCGGCCGCGACGGTGAACACCCCGTAGAGCAGCACCAGCAGCCGGCCCGGCCCCTGGCCGAGCCCGCCCGCCCGGGCCCGCCCCGGCGCGGCGGCGTCGGGCGCGGAAGAAACAGGCGCGGGGGAAACAGGCTCGGGGGCTTGGGGCTCGGGGGCTTGGGGCGTGGTGGATTCGGACGCCGGCTCAGGCACCGCTGCCTCCCCAGATGTCGTACAGCCGCACCTCGAGCACGGCCAGCACCACCGCGGCCCCCGCCACCGTCGCCGACCCCCACCGGGTCCGCTCCGCCAGCGACATGAACGCCGCGACCGGCACGGCCAGCGCCGAGCCGATCAGATACGCCACGAAGATCGCCACACTGTCGTGGGGGTGCTCCCCGCGCGCCAGCCGCACGATCCCGACGACGAGCTGGGCGAGGCCCAGCAGGGTCACCACGGCCATGCCGATGAAGTGCCAGTCCTTGGTGGGCTGGTCGCGGTAGGCGGCGAAACCGCACCACGCGGCGAGCGCGAGGGCGGTCACACCGAGCGCGATCGTCAGCGCGTCGATCAACGTGACCTCCGCGCGGTGCGGCGGCGCACACAGGGGGTGGCAAGCATGGGGACGAGGGTAATCGGCCCCGGCGGACACCACGTGCCCGACCCCGAGGCCGGGCCTCGTACGCTGACCCGATATGAAGATCTCCGCTGACGCCCTGCTGTTCGACAATGACGGAACCCTCATCTCGTCCCTGGAGTCGGTCCACCGTTGCTGGAGCCGCTGGGCGGCGGAGTACGGAATTCCGGCGGAGGACTTCGCGCGGGTCGAGCTGCACGGCCGCCCCGCCTCCGACATCATCGGCGATCTGCTGCCCGCCCACCGCGTTCCGGAGGCCCGCGCCCGCATCGACGAACTGGAGCTGGCGGACGTGCCCGGCGGCGGGGTGGTGGCGCTGCCCGGGACGGTCGAGCTGCTGGGGCGGCTCCCCGCGGACCGCTGGGCGGTGGTGACCTCCGCGAACCGCCGGCTGGCCGAGGCCCGCCTGGCCGCGGTCGGGATCTCCCCGGCCCTGCTGATCAGCGCGGACGACATCACGCGCGGCAAGCCGGACCCCGAGCCCTTTCTGCTGGCCGCCGCCAAGCTCGGCTTCGAGCCCGCCCGCTGTGTGGTCTTCGAGGACGCCCCCGCCGGGCTCACGGCGGGCCGGGCCGCCGGGATGCGAACCGTGGCGTTGACCACAACCGCCGGCCGGGACGAGCTGATCGCCGACGTCGTCGTCGAAGACCTGTCGGCCGTGTCCGTCCAGGCCACGCAGGACGGACTGGAGATCACGGCGGGGGAGTGAACGACCCCGCCGCTGTCCACAGACTGGTCCGACAAGTCCGCTATTCGGACATGTTTGATCGGCCCGCACATGTGTCTGCTTTACTTACGCCCATGACCACGACGAGCAGCCGCGCCCACGCGACCGAGGCGATCCAGACGCCCGGTGCTCGCTGTATGTGTCGAATGTGTGACCGCTGAGGGCCCCTGTCCGAGCCTCGCGCCCCGAAGCGAGACCCGCTGAGCAGAGCCGCGTCCGCACCCACCCGTGCCGGACGGGCCGCCCCGCGTCACCGGAACCCGAAGCCGCGCCGCGCTCGCGTGCGCCTCGGGCACATCCACGCCGCGTTCCGGAATGAACGAACCGTGCCCGGCGGCACCATCCGCCGCGCACTCAACAGTGACGGAAACCCCTGTGATCACCACGACAGGCCTGACCAAGGTCTACCGCTCACGAGGCCGCGAGGTCACCGCCCTCGACGGCGTCGACCTCCACGTCCGCGAGGGTGAGGTGTACGGCGTCGTCGGCCAGAGCGGCGCCGGCAAGTCCACCCTGATCCGCTGCGTGAACCTTCTGGAGCGCCCCACCTCCGGCACGGTCAGCGTGGCCGGCCAGGACCTCACCGCGCTCGCCGGACGGGGCCAGCGTGCGGGGTCGGCGCTGCGCAAGGCCCGCACCGGGATCGGGATGGTCTTCCAGCACTTCAACCTGCTCTCCTCGCGCACCGTGCGGGACAACGTCGAGCTGCCGCTGGAGATCCTCGGCGTCTCCGGCAAGCAGCGCACCCGAAAGGCCCTGGAACTGCTGGACCTGGTGGGCCTCGCCGACAAGGCCAAGGCGTACCCGGCGCAGCTCTCCGGCGGCCAGAAGCAGCGCGTCGGCATCGCCCGCGCGCTGGCCGGCGACCCCAAGGTGCTGCTGTCCGACGAGGCGACCTCCGCCCTGGACCCGGAGACCACCCGCTCGATCCTCCAGCTGCTGCGCGACCTGAACCGGCAGCTCGGGCTGACGGTGCTGCTGATCACCCACGAGATGGACGTCGTCAAGTCGATCTGCGACTCGGCCGCGCTGATGCGCGCCGGCCGGGTCGTGGAGTCCGGCACGGTCGCCGACCTGCTCGCCACGCCCGGCTCCGAGCTGGCGCGGGAGCTCTTCCCGGTCGGCGGGGAGCTGCCGGGCACCGACCGGACCGTGGTGGACGTCACCTTCCAGGGCGAGGCCGCGACCAAGCCGGTCATCTCCCAGCTGGCGCGCACCTACAACATCGACATCTCCATCCTCGGCGCCGCCATGGACACCGTCGGCGGCCGGCAGGTCGGCCGGATGCGGATCGAGCTGCCCGGCCCGTTCGAGGAGAACGTCGTACCGATCGGGTTCCTGCGCGAGCAGGGGCTGCAGGCCGAGGTGGCGGGCGCCGCCGAGGCGGCCCACCTCGGGGCGAGCGACCTCAAGCTGACCAAGGAAGGTGCCAAGTGACCTGGTCCGAGATGGAGCCCCTGCTCGAGCAGGCCTGTTGGGACACGCTCTACATGGTCGGCTGGTCGGCCCTGATCGCGGTCGTCGGCGGACTGCCCCTCGGGATCCTGCTGGTGCTCACCGACCGCGGCGGGGTGCTGCAGAACGTCGTGGTGAACAAGGTCGTCGGCCAGATCGTGAACATCGGCCGCTCCATGCCGTTCATCATCCTCATGGTCGCGCTGATCTCCTTCACCCGCCTGATCGTGGGCACCACCATCGGCCCCGAGGCCGCGATCGTGCCCCTGGCGATCGGCGCCATCCCCTTCTTCGCCCGGCTCGTGGAGACCTCGGTGCGCGAGGTGGACGGCGGGCTCGTCGAGGCGGTGCAGTCCATGGGCGGCTCGACCTGGACCGTCGTACGCAAGGTCCTGCTGCCCGAGGCGCTGCCCTCGCTGATCTCCAGCGCGACCACCACGATCGTGGCGCTCATCGGCTACTCGGCGATGGCCGGCACGGTCGGCGCCGGCGGCCTGGGCGACCTCGCCATCCGCTACGGCTACCAGCGCTTCGAGACCGAACTGATGTGGATCACCGTCGGGATCCTCGCCGTGGTGATCTCCATCATCCAGTTCGCCGGTGACTTCGCCGCGCGGGCCCTGTCCCACCGCGGACGCTCCTCGACCGCCGCGTGGCCGTGGCTCTCGCGGGGCCCGAAGCGGGCCGAGGAGACCGGCCCGGTGGCCAAGGTCGCCGAAGCCCCCGAGGCCCCCTGAACCCCGGCCCCTCTCCACCACCCAACCCCTTTTCCTCTGAGCGCCCCGCACCCGCCGCGGCCTCGTACGCCCAAAAAGAAAGGCACTTTTCGTGCGTAACACCACCAAGACCCTCGCTGTCGCCCTCACCGCCGGAGCCCTCACCCTGGGCCTGGCCGCCTGCGGCAAGGACTCCGGCTCCGACAAGAACGGCGCGCTCGTCGTCGCCGCGAGCCCGGTCCCGCACGCCGAGATCCTGAACTACGTCAAGGACCACCTGGCGGACAAGGCCGGCCTCAAGCTCGAGGTCAAGGAATTCACCGACTACAACACCCCGAACACGGCGACCGAAGACGGGTCGGTGGACGCCAACTACTTCCAGAACCAGCCGTTCCTCGACGACTTCAACAAGAAGAAGGGCACCCACATCGTGCCCGTCGTGACGGTGCACCTGGAGCCGCTCGGCCTGTACTCGCACAAGGTGAAGAAGGCCGACGACCTCAAGAGCGGCGCGACCGTCGCCATCCCCAACGACACCGTCAACGAGGCCCGCGCCCTCAAGCTGCTGGATTCCAACGGCGTCATCAAGCTGAAGAGCGGCGCGGGCAACGAGGCCACCCCCAAGGACATCGCCGACAACCCCAAGAACCTGAAGTTCAAGGAGCTGGAGGCCGCACAGCTGCCCCGCTCCCTGGACGACGTGGACGCCGCGGTCATCAACGGCAACTACGCCATCGAGGCCGACCTCAAGCCCGCCAAGGACGCCCTCGTCCTGGAGTCGCCCAAGAACAACCCCTACGGCAATTTCCTCGCCGTGAAGAAGGGCAACGAGAACGACCCCCGCGTCAAGAAGCTCGCGAAGCTCCTCACCTCCCCCGAGGTGAAGAAGTTCATCCAGGACAAGTACGACGGCTCCGTCATCGCGTCGTTCTGATCGCGGACCCCGACCCGGATCCCGACCCGGAACGCGCGACACCGAAGGAAGCCACCCCATGCGCAAGATCGCGGTCCCTCTCGCCGCGGCGGCACTCGCCCTCGGGCCGACCGCGTGCGGCGCGGGCTCCGGCGGCGGCCCGGACGACGACACGCTCGTCGTCGGGGCCACCGCCGTCCCGGCCGGCGAGGTGCTCGACCACATCAAGAAGCACCTGGCCGACAAGGAGGGCCTCAAGCTCGAGGTCAAGGAGTTCACGGACTACGTCCTGCCGAACACCGCCCTCCAGGAAGGCTCGCTGGACGCCAACCTGTACCAGAACGCCCCCTTCCTGGATAACTTCAACAAAACGAAGGGCACCGACCTGGTGTCCGTCACGGACGCCTATCTGCCGCCCATGGGCGCCTACTCCAAGCGCGTCAAGGACCCCTCCGACATCAAAACCGGGGCGACCGTCGCGGTGCCCAACGAGAGCACCAACGAGGGACGGGCCCTCAAACTGCTGGCGGCCAAGGGGCTCATCGAGCTGAAGAAGGACGCGGGGGTCACCGCGAGCCCCGCCGACATCACCGCCAACCCGAAGAAGCTCACCTTCAAGGAGCTGGAGCCGGCGCAGCTGCCGCGCTCACTCGACGATGTCGACCTGGCCGTCATCAACAGCAATTACGCGCTCGACGCCGGACTCGACCCGGCCAAGGACGCGGTGCTGCTGGAGTCGGTGAAGGGAAACGAATACGCCAACGTCCTCGCCGTGAAGAAGGGCAATGAGGACGACCCGCGGGTGAAGAAACTGGCCAAGCTCCTCACCTCGCCCGAAGTGCGGAAATTCATCCAGGAGAAGTACAAGGGGGCGGTGCTGCCGGTCACCGGCGGTTAGCCGCCCCCCGCGCGCGAAGGCTCCGTATCCGAACCCCGCAAACGGATACGGAGCCTTCCGCTTGGCCACCCCGTGCTGCATTTCCCTCGAGCGATGCTGCATGCTGGGCTCTTCCTGAAGCCTTGGACCCCGGTTACGGAGCGGCGCATGACATCCACCTTCCCGGACATCTCCATCAGCACGGAACGGCTGGTGCTGCGCCCGTTCGAGGAAGCGGACGTGCCGGCGCTCACGGAGATGATGAACGACGAACTCGTCACCGCCTGGACCTCGGCGCCCCACCCCTACACCACCCGGGACGCCCGCGAATGGGCGCTGCGCATCGCGCCCGCCGAGCGCACCGAGGGCCGCGGCATCGTCTTCGCCGTGGCCGAGTTCCTCACCCAGCGCCTCGTCGGCATCGTGCACCTCAGCAACACCGACTGGCGCGTGCTGGCCACCGAGATCTCCTACGTCACCGCCCCCTGGGCGCGCGGCGAGGGCTACGCCTCCGAATCCGCGCTGGCCGTCGCCCGCTGGCTCTTCCAGGACCAGAAGTTCGAACGGCTCGAGCTGCGCACCGCGGCCGACAACGCCGCGTCCCAGCAGGTCGCCCAGAAGATCGGCTGTATCAGCGAGGGCGTGCTGCGCAACGCCTGGATAGCGCGCACCCAGACGGAGGACGGCGGCTGGACGGACCTGCGCACCGACGTCATCGTCTGGAGCCTGCTGCCGGAGGACCTCCACGGCGTGCACGGCGACCCGATGGCGGACACGGACGGCTTCAGCGCTTACCCGTCGTACTCCGACTGGAACTGACGCGCCCGCATCCCGCGCCCGGCGCGCCCAGCTACCGGCGCGCCTCCCGCCCGCGCTCCGCGCCCGGCGCGCTCCGGGCCGAGCGCCGTGCTCGGGTGATGCGCCCGGGCGCCGTGCGGCGGCCTTCTCGGGCGCCTTGCGCGCCCCGCCGACAGGCGCTTCCACCGCATCGAGCAGCGCCTCGGCGCGCCCGGCGCGCCCCCGCGGTCCGCGCCCTGTGTCCCGCGGTCCGGACCAGGCGGGATAATCTCTCCGGGCCCGTGCATCCCGCGCCCCCCGAACCACGGCGCGCGCACCGGCGCCACCCCTCTCCGCGGCGACCCGCCGCGCACCCGCGACCCTTGGGAGACATACGACGATGGCCGACCGCGTCACGGTGATCGGTTGGGACGGCTCCCCGCTCACGGACGTGGCCCGCTCCGCCCTCGGCGCGGCCACCCTCGTGGCCGGCGCCGCCCACCACCTGGCGCTGCCCGAAGTGCCGCCGGGCGCCGAGCGGATCAGGCTCGGCAGCGTGGACCTCGCCGCCCGCCGCATCGCCCAGCACCGCGGCTCGGCCGTGGTCCTGGCCGACGGCGACCCCGGGTACTTCGGTGTCGTACGCGCGCTGCGGGCGCCCGAATACGGCCTGGAGGTGGAGGTCGTCCCCGCGGTCTCCTCCGTCGCCGCCGCCTTCGCCCGGGCCGGAATGCCCTGGGACGACGCCCAGGTCGTCGTCGCCCACAGCCGCGACCTGCGCCGCGCCGTCAACGTCTGCCGCGCCCACCCCAAGGTGGCGGTGCTCACCTCGCCCGGCGCCGGCCCCGCCGAACTCGCGCTCCTCCTCGGCCCGGTGCACCGCACCTTCGTCATCTGCGAGGCCCTGGGCACCCAGCGGGAGCAGGTCACCGTGCTGACCTCCGACAAGGCCGTCGACCACACCTGGCGCGACCCGAACGTCGTCATCGTCATCGGCGGCTCCGGCGCCACCGCGGCGCGCGGCGCGCCGGCCCCGGGCGCCGCGCGCGGCGCGCCGCAGGTCGGTGGGTGGCTCGCCGGGCGCGACCCGGGCTACCCGGGCGCGGTACGCGGCTGGGCGCTGCCCGCGCCCGCCTACGCCACCGTCCTGGGCGAGAGCGAGTCACCCCAGATGCGCGCCGCCCAACTGGCCCGACTCGGCCCCCGGGTCGGCGACCTGGTCTGGGACATCGGCGTCGGCAGCGGCGCGGCCGCCGTGGAGACGGCCGGATTCGGCGCCGCCGTCATCGCCGTGGACCGCGATCCGGACGTCTGCGGGCGCACCGAGGCCCTCGCCCGCCGCTTCGGCGTACAGCTCCAGGTCGTCCACGGCACCGCGCCCCAGATCCTCGAAGACCTGCCCGAGCCGGACGTCGTGCGGATCGGCGGCGGAGGCCCGGACGTCGTCGCCGCGTGCGCCGCCCGCCGCCCCGAGCGGATCGTCACACATGCCGCGACCCGGGACGAGGCGGAAGCCGTCTGCCGGGCGCTGGAGGACGGCGGGTACGCCGTCGAGTGCGCCCTCGTGCAGTGCGTGGAAATGGACACCCGGGTCTGGGCCGAACGGGAGCGGGCGGTGGCCTTCCTGGTGTGCGGTCACCGCGCGCACCTGTGAGTTTCGCCTGGTGACGTTCTCCCCGCCCACCGGCGGGAACCACCCCGGGCCCTGTCCCGCGACCCTCGCCCCATGACCCTCGCCGGGCGGCGCCCGAGGTAGGCTGGCAGATCGTTGTACTGCCTGTGCCGCTGCCCGGCGTTCGGCGCTATATCGGCCAATGGCCGGATTGCGTTCCCCTCTTGACGGGCCGCGGTAGGCAATGCCTCGGGCGTGCTACGTGCCGCGCACCGCGTGCGCTCGTTCTTGCCTCTGAGGCTTGCTCTAGGCGGTAGGCGGGTTGGAAGGAGCACTAGCGATGGGCGAGGGGTACGCATGACCGACACCGGCCAGGTCCCGGGCGAGGGGCTGCCGGAGAACGCGGGCGGACGACTCGGGCAGCCGCATCCCGCGGATGTCCACACCCCCCCTGCCGACGCCGGCTTCATCGAGCAGTCGCAGCCACAGCCGCAGTCCCCGTATGCCTTCCTCGACCCGCAGGACGCGGCCGGCGAGGAGGACGACCTCCTTCTCATGCCCGGCGCACAGGGCGCCTGGAGCGAGCACCAGCCGCAGTACCAGGACCCGTACCAGCAGCCCATGACCCACCTGCCCGGCGGGTACGAGACCGGGGGCTTCGCCTACGACCAGGCCCAGGCCCAGGGCTACGACCCGGCGTCGGCCGGGATCTACGACCAGGGCCCGGGCGGCTACGGCGGGGGACCGGCGGAGACCGGGTATGCCGACTACGCCGAGCAGGCGGAGCACGTCGAGCACGTCGCGCATGTCGAGCACGCCCAGTTCGAGGACGCACAGCGGCCCGACCCCCACCCTGCCCAGGCCGCTCCCGCCCAGCCGGCGCCCGCGCAGCCCGCCGCCAACCAGGACGCCCCCGCCCACCCCACTGCCGCCCTGCCGAACCCCGCCCAGCCCAACCCCGCGCAGGCCACCCCGTCGCCCAAGCCACTCGCGCACGCCGCCCCCACCCCGCCCCGGCGCCCGCTGCACATGGGCCCGCCGGTGCCCGACCTGTCCAACGGCATCGTGCGCTCACTCGCCGACCGCGGCCCGGCCGACGCTCCCACCCCCGTCGCTCCCGTCCGCCAGGCCGAACCGCCCGCCGCCGGGCCCCAATACGCCGAGGCGCCGCGCGAGGACGCCGAGCCGCTCCCGGGCCCGCAGCTCGCGGACATCCCCCAGCCCGGCAGACCCTGGGACGCCCAGGGCCCCCAGGCCGCGACCCCGGTGACGGAAGAGCCGAGCCCTGCCGAGGGGCACGACGCGCCGGGCCCGTACGAGCAGGAGCAGTTCGCCGACCCGGCGGTGGCCGACCCGCAGGGCATGGACCCGGCCGTCGGTATCCCCGCGCAGGTCCACCCCGACGCCGCCGCAGTGCAGCAGGGCCCGGCGTACGCCCCCGGCACGGACACCGCGCCGGGCGCCGCAGAGGCTTACGCGGGCCCTGTGCCCGGGATCCCGGCCCAGGGCCACCCCCACGCAGAGGCCGGTGCGCAGCCCGCGCAGCCCACCGCGCAGCCGCCCGGCGGCATCACCATCCCGGCCCAGGCGGACGGCGCCGCGCCCCCGGCCGAGCCCGCCCCGCAGCCCGTACCCGTGGCCCCGGGCCACGCCATAGTCGCTGAGGCCCCCTCACCCGAGGCCCCCGAGCAGCCTCAGGAGCCGCCCGCGGCGGAGGACGCCCCGGCCGAGCCCGCCGCCGAGCAGGCCGCGGCTCCCGAAACCGCCGCGCCGCAGGCCCCGCAGGGCCGTGCCGCACGCCGCCGCGCGGCCCGCGGCCGAGCCCCCGCCCAGAGCGCGCCCCCGGCTGACGAGCCTCAGGCAGAGCTCCCCGCCGACCCGGCAGCGGCCCCCCAGGGACGGGCCTCCCGCCGCCGCGCCGCGCGCGGCCAGAGCCAGCAGGCCGAGCAGACGCCCGATCAGAACACAGCCGCCGAAGCCGCCCCCGCGCCGGCCGACGATCTCTCCGACGCGCCGCCGACGACTGACGACCACGCGCCCGCCGCTGACGCAGCCGGGGTGGAGAACGCCGTCGCGCCCGGCGGGGACGCGGGTGTCGCGGACCCGTCGGCGGGTGAGGACGCGCCCGCCGCGCCCGCGCCCGAGACGGAGGACGCCGAGGCGGCTAAGGCCGCCCCGACCGACGAAGCACCCACGGAGGGCTCCCCCGCGACCGAGGAGGCCCCAGCCGCGCCGCCCGGCGACGCCCCTGCGACGGCCCCTGCTGCGACCCCTCCGGCTGACGCCGCGACGCCCGACGCACCCGCGCCCGGCACGCCTGAAGCCGAGACGCCCGCTGACGCGGTCGGCGAGGACCCTGCCGACGAGGCCGAGGCGCCGGCCGCTGCCGCGCCGCCCGCCGAGGGCGACGCCGCCACGGGCGTTCCTGTGGCTGAGCCGTCCGGTGGCGAGGGCACCGCCGCGCCGGAGGCCGTTGCCTCCGATGCCGCGCCTGCCGCCGCCCCGGAGGAGGCTGTGGCTGCGGCGCCGGCCGGTGAAGGCGCTGCGGCTGTGCCTGCGGCTGAAGTGCCCGGTGGTGAGGGCGTGCCCGCCGCGCCGGAGGCAGCCGCTTCCGATGCCGCGCCTGCCGCCGCCCCGGAGGAGGCTGTGGCTGAGGCTGCGGCGCCGGTTCAGGAACCGGTTGAGGAAGATGCGACGGCCGTGCCTGCGGCCAACGCACCCGCTGGTGACGGCGACGCGGCTGGGTCGTCCGGTGTTGAGGACGCGCCTGTCGCGCCGGAGGCCGCCGCCCCCGATGGGGATGCCGCTGCGGCTGCGGCGCCGGTCCAGGAGGACGTGACCGCCGCG
>NZ_MAXF01000128.1 GCF_001704635.1 Streptomyces sparsogenes
CGATGCCGCGCGCCGCCCCGGAGGAGGCTGTGGCTGAGGCTGCGGCGCCGGTTCAGGAACCGGTTGAGGAAGATGCGACGGCCGTGCCTGCGGCCAACGCACCCGCTGGTGACGGCGACGCGGCTGGGTCGTCCGGTGTTGAGGACGCGCCTGTCGCGCCGGAGGCCGCCGCCCCCGATGGGGATGCCGCTGCGGCTGCGGCGCCGGTCCAGGAGGACGTGACCGCCGCGCCTGCGGCTGAGGCGCCCACTGGTGAGGGCGCGCCTGCCGCGCCTGTGGCCGACGCTCCCGATGCTGCGTCTGTTGCCGACCCTGGCGAGCGTGCTGCCCCCGCTGAGGCGTCTGATGAGGGTGACACCGCTGGTGTTCCCGTGGCCGGGCCGTCCGGTGGTGAGGCCGCCGCTTCCGATGCTGCGCCTGTCGCCGCCCCGGAAGAGGAGGCCGCTGCGGCTGCCGCGCCTGTGGCCGACGCTCCCGATGCTGCGTCTGTTGCCGACCCTGGCGAGGGTGCTGCCCCCGCTGAGGCGTCTGCTGATGAAGGTGACGCCGCCGGTGTTCCTGCGGCTGGGCCGTCCGGTGGTGAGGGCACGGCTGCCGCGCCGGAGGCCGCTGCTTCCGACGGCGGGGACGCTGCCGCGGCCACCGCTCCGGTGCAGGAGGACGCGACTGCCGCGCCCTCCGCCGCATCGGCGGGCGACGCGGTCGGTGAGGACTCCGCTGCCTCCTCTGCCGAGGCCGAGGAGGCGGTGGCTGCCGAGCCGCATGGCGACGCCGCCACTGGCGTTGCTCCGGCTGAGCCGCCGGGCGGTGAGGCCACGCCTGTCGCGCCGGAGGCAGCCGCTTCCGACGCCGCGCCTGCCGGCGCCACCGGCGAGGACGCCGCCGCGCCTGCCGACCACCCAGCCGGCGAGGACTCCGCCGCTCCTTCCGCCGACGCCGAGCAGGCGGTGGCTGCCGCGTCCGATGCCACGCCCACGGCCGCGGAGGCCGCCGTGACCACCGCGACGCCGACGGCTGACGAGTCCGGCGCAGAGCAGGCCGCCGACGCGACGGGCGACGACGCGGCCGCAGCGCAGGCTTCCGAGCCCGCCTCTGACGCGCCCGCCTCTGACGCGCCCGCCTCCGACGAGGCAGCCGCCGACGCGCCCGCCTCCGACGCGCCCGCACCCGAGCCGGCACCGGCCGACGACGCGGCCGTGACCGAGCCCGTCGCCGCACCCGGGCCCGAAGCCGAAGCCGCCGCCCCCGAAACCGAAAAGGCCGGGACCGAAGCCGAAGCCGAAACAGCCGAGACAGCCGGAACCGAAGCCGAAGCCCAGCCAACCGAAACCGAAACCGAACCAACCAGCACCGAAGCCGCCGAAACCCAGGCAACGGAAACCGAAGCCCCCGAAACCGACCCCCCCGCACCCGAGGCCACCCCCCTCCCTCCCGCCGAGGGATACGCAGAGGCCGAGCGGGCCGCCGTGCACCGGGTCATCCGCGACCGCCGGGACATCCGTAACGGCTTCCGTTCCGACCCCATCCCGCACGAGGTGCTGCTGCGCGTGCTGGAGGCCGCGCACACCGCGCCCAGCGTCGGGCACTCGCAGCCGTGGGACTTCGTCGTCATCCGCTCGGAGGAGACCAGGCGCACCATGCACGAGCTGGCCACGCGCCAGCGCGACGCGTACGCCAAGTCGCTCCCCAAGGGCCGGGCCAAGCAGTTCAAGCAGCTCAAGGTCGAGGCGATCCTCGAGACGCCGGTCAACATCGTCGTGACCGCCGATCCGACCCGGGGCGGCCGCCACACCCTCGGCCGGCACACCCAGCCGCAGATGGCGCCGTACTCCTCCGCGCTCGCCGTGGAGAACCTGTGGCTCGCGGCGCGCGCCGAGGGGCTCGGCGTCGGGTGGGTCAGCTTCTTCGACGAGCGTGAGATGGTGCGCGCGCTCGGGCTGCCGGACCACCTGGAGGTCGTGGCGTATCTGTGCGTGGGGTACGTCGACGAGTTCCCCGAGGAGCCGGAGCTGATGAAGACGGGGTGGTCCAAGCGCCGCCCGCTGTCGTGGGTGGTCCACGAGGAGGCGTACGGGCGGCGCGCGCTGCCCGGGGAGGACCCGGCCGATCTGCTGCAGGAGACGCTCAAGGGCATCCGCCCGCTGGACGCCAAGGCGCTCGGGGAGGCGTGGGAGCGGCAGAAGCGCATGACCAAGCCGTCGGGCGCGCTGGGCATGCTGGAGATCATCTCGGCGCAGCTGAGCGGGTTGTCCAGGAAGTGCCCGCCGCCGATCCCCGAGCCCGCCGCCGTGGCGATCTTCGCGGGGGATCACGGGGTGCACGCCCAGGGCGTGACCGCCTGGCCGCAGGAGGTCACCGCCCAGATGGTGGCCAACTTCCTGGGCGGCGGGGCGGTGTGCAACGCCTTCGCGAGCCAGGTCGGTGCCGAGGTGTGCGTCGTGGACGTGGGCGTGGCGAGCGAGTTGCCGAACACCCCGGGTCTGCTGCCGCGCAAGGTGCGGCCGGGCACCGGCGACTTCACCGCGGGGCCGGCGCTGACCCGCGAGGAGGTGCTGCGCGCCGTCGAGGTGGGCATCGAGACCGCGCGCGATCTGGTGGCGGCGGGGAACAAGGCGCTGCTCACCGGCGAGATGGGGATCGCCAACACCACCGTGTCGGCCGCCCTGATCTCCGTCTACACCGACGCCGACCCGGCCGAGGTCACCGGGCGCGGCACCGGCATCAACGACGAGATGCACGCCCGCAAGGTCGATGTCGTACGGCGCGGTCTGGAACTGCACCAGCCCGATCCGGCCGATCCCATCGGCGTCCTCTCCGCGTTCGGCGGCCTGGAGCACGCCGCGATGGCCGGGCTGCTGCTGGGCGGCGCATCGCTGCGTACGCCCGTCATCCTGGACGGGGTGAGCGCGGGCGCGGCGGCCCTGGTCGCGCGGGCGATCGCGCCCGAGGTGCTGGCGGCGTGCATCGCCGGGCACCGCAGCGCCGAGCCGGGTCACGTGGCCGCGCTCAACAAGCTGGGGCTGCGGCCGCTGGTCGACCTCGATCTGCGGCTGGGAGAGGGGACGGGCGCGCTGCTCGCCCTCCCCGTGGTGCAGAGCGCCGCCCGGGCGATGCACGAGGTGGCGACTTTCGACTCCGCCGGGGTCACGGAGAAGAGCTGACGTCCGCCCCCGCCACGTAGGGTGTGCGCGGGGGCACGTCCCACAGCAGCTCAGCCGATCAGAAGCCGATCAGCCGATCCGCCGATCGGTTTCCATCAGCCGAGCAGTCGATCAGCCGCTCCAGCGCCGCAGCGGCAGCGCATTCGCACGAGGAGAGCCGCATCGCCATGTCCGAGAACTTCGCATATCCCGTGGGGCTGCGCCTGTCGGGGCGCCGGGTCGTCGTCCTCGGGGCGGGCCAGGTCGCCCAGCGCCGGCTGCCGGCGCTGATCGCGGCGGGCGCGGACATCCTGCTGATCTCGCCGTCCGCCACGGCGTCCGTCGAGGCCATGGCGGAGGCCGGGGAGGTGCGCTGGGAGCGCCGCACCTACCGCGACGGCGACTTCGAGGGCGCCTGGTACGCCCTGATCACCACGGACGACCCGGAGGCCAACGCCGCCGCGTCCGCGGAGGCCGAGGCGCGCCGGGTGTGGTGCGTGCGCAGCGACGACGCCGAGGCGTCCACCGCCTGGACCCCGGCCACCGGGCGCAGCGAGGGCGTGACGGTGGCCGTGCTGACCGGCCGCGATCCGCGCCGCTCCGCCGCCGTGCGGGACGCGGTCGTCGACGGGCTGCGCGACGGGACGCTCGCCGCGCCCCGCCACCGCGCCCGCGGCCCCCAGGTCGCGCTGGTGGGCGGCGGTCCCGGCGACCCGGATCTGATCACGGTGCGGGGCCGCCGGCTGCTGGCGGAGGCGGACGTGGTGGTGGCCGACCGCCTGGGCCCGCGCGATCTGCTCGACGAACTTCCGCCGCACGTCGAGGTGATCGACGCGGCGAAGATCCCGTACGGCCGCTTCATGGCGCAGGAGGCGATCAACAACGCGCTGATCGAGCACGCGAAGGCGGGCAAGGCCGTGGTCCGGCTCAAGGGCGGCGACCCGTTCGTCTTCGGGCGTGGCATGGAGGAGGCCCACGCACTCGCCGAGGCGGGCATCCCCTGCACCGTCGTGCCGGGCGTCACCAGCGCGATCAGTGTGCCGGGCGTGGCGGGGATACCGGTGACCCACCGCGGCGTCGCGCATGAGTTCACCGTGGTCAGCGGGCATGTGGCGCCCGAGGACCCCAGCTCGCTGGTGGACTGGGCGGCGCTGGCCAGGCTCCGCGGCACCCTGGTCCTGCTGATGGCGGTCGAGAAGATAGGCGCGATCGCCGCCGCCCTGATCGAGCACGGCCGGGACGCGGACACCCCGGTGGCCGTCGTCCAGGAGGGCACCACCGCCACCCAGCGGCGCGTGGACGCGACCCTGGCCACGGTGGCCGAGCGGGTCGCGGCCGAGGGGGTGCGGCCGCCGGCGGTCGTGGTGATCGGCGACGTCGTCGCCCTCGCCTCGGGTAACCATCGGTAACGCAATCACGTAGGCGTCATTGGCACGACCTCCAGGACAAGGCAGTATCACCCTGTGGCTGATCTCATCACCGTCGATGACCCCGACGACCCGCGGCTGCGCGACTACACCGGCCTGACCGATGTGGAGCTGCGGCGCAAGCGCGAGCCCGCCGAGGGCCTGTTCATCGCCGAGGGCGAGAAGGTCATCCGGCGGGCCAGACAGGCCGGTTACGAGATGCGCTCCATGCTGCTGTCGGCGAAGTGGGTCGACGTCATGCGGGACGTCATCGAGGACGTCCCGGCGCCGGTCTACGCGGTCAGCCCCGACCTCGCCGAACGCGTGACCGGCTACCACGTCCACCGGGGCGCCCTCGCCTCCATGCAGCGCAAGCCGCTGCCCGAGGCCGAGCGGCTCCTGGAGGGCGCCCGGAGGGTGGCCATCATGGAGTCCGTCAACGACCACACCAACATCGGCGCGATCTTCCGCAGCGCCGCGGCGCTCGGGATGGACGCGGTGCTGCTCTCCCCGGACTGCGCCGACCCGCTCTACCGGCGGTCGGTGAAGGTGTCGATGGGTGCCGTCTTCTCCGTGCCGTACGCCCGTCTCGAGACCTGGCCGCGCGGTCTCGAGGCGGTCCGGCACGCCGGTTTCAAGATCCTGGCCCTCACGCCCGACGAGAAGGCCACCACCATCGACGACGCCGCCCCGCACCGCCTGGAGCGCGTCGCCCTGATGCTGGGCGCGGAGGGGGACGGGCTGTCCGCGCAGGCGCTCATGGCCGCAGACGAATGGGTCCGCATCCCCATGGCACACGGCGTCGACTCGCTGAACGTGGGCGCGGCGGCGGCGGTCGCCTTCTACGCGGTCACGGCCGGCCGTCCCCAGGGCTGAGCCCCTGGGCCGGGGCCCGGTCCACCGGCTGGGTGGCCGCGGGCACCGGCGCGCCCAGCCCGTAGGTCGGCCCCTGGCAGCCCTGGGCCGCCGCGATGCCCAGCGCGACCAGCAGCGTCACCACCACGAAGACGATCAGCCGCTGGCGCAGCAGCCGGCGGTCCGGCCCGACGGGCCGGCGCCCGTCGCGCGGCAAACGGGCCGTACGGACCGGCGGCCGCGCGCCGTTGCGCCCCGAGGGGCGCGCGGGGGTCTGGCGGGCGCCGGGGTTGCGGCCGGTGGAACCGGTGGAGCGGCCCCCCGTGCCGGGCCCCGAGCGCGGCGCGGAGGCGCGCGGGGCCTGCGCGCGGGGCGCGGGAGGGGGCGTACCACCGGCGCGCCGCTCCGTGCGCTGGCGCGCGTACTCGTCGGCGCGTCGGCCGCTCGGCCGCTCGGACGACTGCCGCGGCCCGGAGTGGCTCCCGCCGGACGGATGGCCCCCGGAAGCGTGACCGCCCCCCGAGGGGTGGCCTCCCCCTGAAGGGTGACCCCCGGAGTGGTGCGCTCCAGGGTGATGACCGGCGGCGTGGTGCCCCCCGGACTGGTGCCCGTCGGGCTGGGCGGGCCCGCCGGGGCCGAGGCCGCCATGCCCGCCCAACGCCCCGTGCCCATGGCCGTGTCCGTGCCCGTGTGCCTCCCGGGCCGCGATCTCCTTCAGCCGCAGGGACAGCTGAAGCGTGCTCGGCCGGTCCTCGGGGTCCTTGGCGAGACAGGCGTGGAGCAGCGGCGCCAGCGCGTCCGGCACCCCCGCCAACTGCGGCTCCTCGTGCACCACCCGATACAGCATCACCTCGGAACTCCCCTGGCCGAACGGGGAGTCCGCCATCGAGGCGTACGCGAGCGTCGCGCCCAGCGCGAAGACGTCGGTCGCGGGGGTCACCGTCGCGCCGCGCACCTGCTCGGGCGCGAGGAAGCCGGGGGAGCCCACCGCCGTGCCGACGTGGGTGAGGGTGCTCGCCCCGGTCGCCCAGGCGATGCCGAAGTCGATGATGCGCGGGCCCTTGGGCGAGAGCAGGATGTTCGACGGCTTGAGGTCGCGGTGCACCACCCCCGCCTCGTGCACCGCCAACAGGCCCTCGGCCAGCGCCGACCCGATGGCGGCGACCTGGGCGGCGGGCAGCGGGCCCGCCTCGTTCACCTTGTCGTGCAGGGACGGCCCCGGCACGTACTGCGTGGCGAACCACGGCCGGTCCGCCTCCAGGTCGGCGGCCACCAGCCGGGCCGTACAGCCCCCGCGGATCCGCCGCGCGGCGGACACCTCGCGCGCGAACCGGGATCTGAACTCGCGGTCCTCGGCCAGATCCGGCCGGATCACCTTCAGCGCCACGCGCTGCCCGCGCCGGTCGGAGCCGAGGTAGACCACCCCCATGCCGCCCGCGCCGAGCCGCCGGTGAAGCCGGAAGGAGCCGACGACACGCGGGTCCTCGCGCCGGAGCCGCATCATCGCCATGTCCGTCCCCTACCTCCGGTGGGAAGGCCCCTTCCCAGTACCCCTGGCGGGGAGGCCCCATCCGCTGCCGTCCGTCTGACGTGCACAGCTTACGGATTGACGGCCCGGCGCGCTGAGAGGCCGGGCATGCGTCGGCCGATGGATTGTCAGTGGTGGGTGGAATCCTTGGAGAAGTGGGGCGGAATCGCGGCAATCCGCGCTCCGGCCCGCGATGCGAGATCTCAAGGGGCCGTCGCAGAAGGGGGATTGAGCCCGTGAAGGGTGATCGTGTGGAGATAGTCGTGGACGCGGGTGACACGACCCGGACGTATGAAGTGGTCGCGAGCCGGGCCGGCCGCCGGGTGGAGACGGCGGTGCGGCGAGGCGTGGTGGAAGTGAGCGAAGTCACCCGAAACGGGTCGGTGGTGCGCACCGCCCGCTTCATGGCCAACAGGGTGCTGGCGCTGGTCGAGCAGCCGGTGCCGCGGACCGAGGACGGGGAGCGCGGGGAGGGCTCCCTCAGGGAAGACCCCAAGCCCTGACCCCATCCCCGACCCCCAAGCCCTGACCCCATCCCCCGACCCCGATCCCCGACCCATCCCTGACCCCGAGTCCGCCCCCGAGTGGAGGCTCCGGGTCCCGAGCCCGGGTCTCCACCCAGGGGAGTAGTCGTCGGCGCGCGACGTCATCCTCCGGGAGGCCCGGCATCGATACGAGGGCATGACGCCGTCCTCCGCCCCCGCGCCTAATGTTGAGGTCAAGCGGCGGGCGCAGCACTCGTCCCCCGAGGTCAGACGCTCGCCGCCCCAGATGCTCCTGGTCATCGTGTTCGGCGGCCGGGAGGCCGTCGTCACACAAGCGTCGTCCGTGGCGGGAAAGCTGGGGCGCTGAGGCGCCCCAGGCCCGGGAGAGCGGCCCGGGCGGGGACTTCCCGTCATCAACCCCGTGGGGACGGGGGTGCGGCGGACGGCACGAATGCCCGGACAGCTGGGGAGCTGTCCGGGCATCGCGCCGTTTACGGGCTTTATCGGTGCCGTCCTTTCCGCCCTTTCGGCTTTTCCGCCGGTTCGGGCCGGGTGCGCCCGGGGTGCGCGGGCCGACCTAGGATCCAGGGGTCGGCGCGCCGTACGAGTCGGCGCGCCGTACGAGAGGGGGAGCCGTGAGCGAAACCGCGCGGGGCGGCGTCGTCCCTCAGTTGGTGGAGGCTGTGCGCCGGGTCGCGCCCTGGCGTGCGCCCGGCGGCGAGGTGGTCATGCTGGCCGACCGCGCCGACGCCACCGTCATACGTCACGGGCAGGTCGTCGCGAAGGCGCACGCCCCCGGCACCGAGGTGGGGGAGCTGGCCGTCCGGGTGGGGGTGGCCGCCGATCCCGCGTGCGCGGGGGTTCTGCTGCCGCCGCTGGGCGGGCCCGAGCTGCTGCCCGACGGGCGGGCGGTGACCCTGTGGCCGTACGGGGAGCCGGTGTCGCCCGCGGAGCCGGGGGCCGCCCCGTGGGCCGAGGCCGGGGCGCTGCTGGCGCGGCTGCACGCCGTGCCGCCCGCCGCGCTGCCGGGCCCGCTGCCGCCGATGCGCGGGCCCGCCAAGGCCGCCCGCGCCGTGGCCCGGCTGTGCGCCGCGGCCGCGGGACCGGCGGCGGCCGTGGCGGCCGTGCTGCGGGCGTGGGCGGCGCTGCCCGGCTGGGCCCGTGGCGAGGGGGCGGCCCCGGAGGGCGGCGCCCTGTGCCACGGCGACCTCCATCTGGGGCAGTTGGTGAGACCCGCCTCGCGCTGGCTGCTCATCGATGTCGACGACCTCGGTCTGGGAGACCCCGCGTGGGACCTGGCGCGCCCCGCCGCCTGGTACGCGGCCGGGCTGCTCGGCCCCGACGACTGGGGGCGCTTCCTGGGGGCGTACCAGGCGGCGGGCGGCCCCGCCGTGCGCCGGCGCGGGGAGGACCCCTGGCCGCGGCTCGACGTGCCCGCGCGGGCGCTGACCGTGCAGATCTCCGCGCTGGCGCTCGCCAAGGCGGCGGTGGCGGGGCGGCCGTTGGACGAGGCGGAGGAGGCCATGGTGGAGGCCTGCGCCCGCATCGCGCGGCTCGCCGGAGCGTAGGGTGAAGTCAACGCCGCCGGACGGCCGTTCCGGCAGCGCTTTTTTCTGATGCTGAGGAGTTGAGCGGACCATGCAGTGTCCCAAGTGCGGTGCGCCGATGCACACGTACAACCGCAATGGCGTGCAGATCGAGCAGTGCAGCGGCTGCCGGGGGATCTTCCTGGACTACGGGGAGCTGGAGGCGCTGACCCGGCTCGAGTCGCAGTGGACCGGGCAGGTTCCGCCGGCGCCGCCCGCTCCTCAGGCGTACCCGGCGGCCCCCGCCTGGGGCGCCCCCCAGCACGGCCACCACGGCCACCACGGTCACAACAAGCATCACCGTGGCTTCGGGCACATGCTCTTCTCCTCCTGAGAATCCTGAGCACGGACACGACTGAGGGCCGGGGCGAGCTGCCCCGGCCCTCGGCCGATCATGTGGACGATACTGGGATTGAACCAGTGACCTCTTCCGTGTCAGGGAAGCGCTCTCCCGCTGAGCTAATCGTCCTGGGGAACCGCGACGGAGGTCGTGGTTCCGTGGTGTGCGCGATACTGGGATTGAACCAGTGACCTCTTCCGTGTCAGGGAAGCGCTCTCCCGCTGAGCTAATCGCGCGAGCGGGTCCAGGGGACCCGAGTGGACGATACTGGGATTGAACCAGTGACCTCTTCCGTGTCAGGGAAGCGCTC
>NZ_MAXF01000129.1 GCF_001704635.1 Streptomyces sparsogenes
GCTAATGAGGTGGAGACGGGATTTGAACCCGTGTAGACGGCTTTGCAGGCCGTTGCCTCGCCTCTCGGCCACTCCACCACGCAGGGGCCGGAACCCCCACTCCGAGCGGACGACGAGATTCGAACTCGCGACCCTCACCTTGGCAAGGTGATGCTCTACCAACTGAGCCACGTCCGCAGGTGTCGTTTCTCCGGGGCGCTTCCGCGTCCCGGCGACGTGTTGAACTCTAGCGGATTCCGCAGCCAGCTCAAATTCCGTTTGCGCAGGGTGCTCCTTCCGTTTCCGCAGCGTGCCGCCCTGCCCGCGGCCGGAAGCCCCTCCCGCCGCGTCCCCGGGACCACCGCCCTAGACTCGCAACCGTGTACGACCTGCCCCCTCTGGCTCGCTTCGGCGGCCTCGTCGCCACCGGTCTCCGCGAGGTGACCAGCGACCCCGCGGCCCTGGACTCCGAGGGCTTCTGGGCGGTGGTCGCCGACTTCGAGGGCGGCCTGGTCTGTGCCCGCTTCGAGGACGTACGACCCGAGCCCGTCCCGGCGCCCGGCCGCTGGCGCGGCCCCGCCCCCGAGGACTGGACCTCGTCGCTGGACCGCGCCGCCTACACCGAGGGCGTACGGCGCATCCGGCGGCGCATCGCGGCGGGGGAGGTGTACCAGGCGAACCTGTGCCGGGTGCTGACCGCGCCGCTGCCCGACCCCGACCGCGCCGACGTGGACCAGCTGAGCGCGCTGCTGGCCCTGGGCAACCCCGCCCCGTACGCCGGCACCGTCCGCCTGCCGGACCACGGCGTCGAGGTCGCCACGGCCTCGCCCGAGCTCTTCCTGCGGCGCGCCGGGCGGACCGTCGAGTCCGGGCCGATCAAGGGCACCGGGCGCGAGGCGGCGGACCTGCTGGAGAAGGACCACGCCGAGAACGTGATGATCGTGGACCTGGTCCGCAACGACCTGGGGCGGGTCTGCGCCACCGGCTCGGTGACCGTGCCCGCCCTGTGCGCGATCGAAGAGCACCCCGGACTGGTCCACCTCGTGTCCACCGTGCGCGGCGAACTGGCGGCCGGCGCGGGCTGGCCCGAGCTGTTCGCGGCCGCCTTTCCGCCCGGCTCCGTCACCGGAGCGCCCAAGTCCAGCGCGCTGCGCGTCATCGAGGAGCTCGAGACGGCGCCCCGCGGCCCGTACTGCGGCGGCGTCGGCTGGGTGGACGCGGACCGGGGCACCGGCGAGCTGGCGGTCGGGATACGCACCTTCTGGATCGACCGCGCGGCCGCCGGCGGCCCCGTGCTGCGCTTCGGTACCGGAGCGGGCATCACCTGGGGCTCCGACCCGGAGCGCGAATGGGACGAAACCGAACTCAAGGCCGCCCGACTGCTCTCCGTGGCGTCGGGCGCGCCCCAGCCGACGGGAGGCACCGCACGATGACACTCGCCATCTGGCTCGACGGTTCGCTGAGGGAGGCGGACAGCGCGCGGGTGTCCGTCCTCGACCATGGGCTGACGGTCGGCGACGGGGTCTTCGAGACGGTCAAGGCAGTCGACGGACAGGCCTTCGCGCTCACCCGCCATCTGCACCGGCTGGCCGGCTCGGCCCGCGGCCTGGGGCTGCCGGAACCGGACCTGGACGAGGTGCGGCGCGCCTGCGCGGCGGTGCTGGAGGCCGGCCCGGTGCCGCTCGGCCGGCTGCGGATCACCTACACGGGAGGGGTCTCACCGCTCGGCTCCGACCGGGGCACGGCGGGACCGACGCTGGTCGTCGCGCTCGTCGAGACCGAGCGGCGGCCCGATACGACCGCGGTGATCACCGTCCCGTGGACCCGCAACGAGCGCGGGGCGCTGGCCGGGCTGAAGACCACCTCGTACGGCGAGAACGTCGTGGCGCTCGCCCGCGCGCGGGAGCGCGGCGCGAGCGAGGCGCTGTTCGCCAACACCCTCGGGCGGCTGTGCGAGGGCACGGGGTCCAACGTCTTCGTGGTCCTCGACGGGGAGCTGCACACCCCGCCGCTCGCCTCCGGCTGCCTCGCCGGCATCACCCGGCAGCTCGTGCTCGACTGGGTGGGCGCCAAGGAGACGGATCTGCCGTTCGACGTGCTGGAACGGGCGGAGGAGATCTTCCTGACCTCCACCACCCGGGACGTCCAGGCGCTCCACCGGCTGGACGAGCGGCCGCTGCCCGGCGCGCCCGGCCCCGTCACCGCGCGGGCGATGCGGATCTTCGCCGAGCGGGCGGCCGACGACCTCGACCCCTGAAAAACCTGGTGACGACCGCCCGCAGGGCAGGTAGAACACCATCGTGACCACTACCCTGCGGCCCACCGGGCCGGAACAGCGCACCGAGAACGGCGGGCGGGCCCGCTCGTACGAGGTGACCGTCAACGGCCGCCCCATCGGCTCCCTCCAGCTCGCCACCGACGAGCGGCTGGGCGCGGATGTCGGGCGGATAGAGCGGCTGGACATCGACGCGCCGGACCGGCACCGCGGCCGCGGCACGGTCGCCGCGCTGGCCGCCGAGGAGGTGCTGCGCGGCTGGGGCTGCACGCAGGTGGCGGTGAGCATCCCGGCAGAGGCCACGGCCGGGCTCGGGCTCGCGGGGGCGCTCGGCTTCGGCGAGCGCAGCCGCAACATGGTCAAGGAGCTGACCGAGGCTCCCGAGCTGCCGCCGGGCAGCGAGGTACGGCCCATGGGGGAGGCGGAGTACCCGGCCTGGCTCGAGCACGAGCGGGCGGACTACATCCGCGACTGGCTGGAGCGCGGGGTGTCCGAGGAGGCGGCCCGGGCCAAGGCCGACGCCGAGTACCCCACCCTCCTGCCGGACGGCCCCGCGACGCCGGGCGCCCTGCTGCGCGTCCTCGCCCATCGTGGCACGGACGTGGGCACCATATGGGTCTCGCTGCGCCCGGGGGAGTCCCCGGAGGCGTACGTCTTCTCGGTGCTGGTCGCCGAGGAGTACCGCGGCCACGGCCACGGCCGCACCCTCATGCTGGCCGCCGAGCGAGACGCCCTGGAGGCGGGGGCCCGCGCGATCGGGCTGCACGTCTTCGGCGGCAACACCCCGGCCCTGCGGCTGTACGAGTCGCTCGGCTACCGGTCGACCCAGTACCACCTCTACAAGCGGCTGCTCTGACGCCGCGGCCGCGCTGACCGCGCGGCTGCTCCGGCCCCCGGGCCCCGGCTCAGCCGGCGAGCAGCCGGTCGGCGATCTCCTCGACGCGTTCGCGCAGCCCCTCCTGGCTCTTCCCGCCGTCGAGCCGCTCCCCGCCGATCACATACGTCGGGGTGCCGGTCACCCCGATCGCCTTGCCCTCGGCCTGGTCCGCGTCCACGATCAGGATGTGCCGGCCGTCGATCAGCGCGGTGTCCATCTCCTCGGCGTCCAGGCCCAGCTCCCGGGCGACCTCCACCAGCACCACCTCGCCGCGCGAGGCCAGCTCCTCGGCCCGGGCCAGGACGGCCTCGGCGTACGGCCAGCCCCGGCCCTGCACGATGGCCTCCTCGAGGGCCTGGGCGGCGGCGTGGGCGTGCTGGTGGCGCTCCAGCGGGAAGTGCCGTATCCGGATCTCCAGGGCGTCGCCGTAGCGGGCGCGCAGCGCGTCCAGGTCGGTCTGCGCGGTACGGCAGTCGGGGCACTGGAGCTCGCACCACACATCCAGCACGACGGGCTGGGGGCGGCCGGGGCCGGCCCCTTCACCGGGGCCGGGGGACGGAGAGGGCTGGGGGTCGCTCATGGGGCCAGTCTTCCAGCCGGAGCCGGGTCCTCCGAATCCGGACCGCGACATCGGGCCCCGGCGGCCTCGCCTCGCGGGCTCCTCCCCGGCGGCCTCGCCCCCGGGGAGGAGCGCTGCCCGGAGATGTCCCTGATCCTTCTCCCCGGCACGGCCCTCATGCCGTCGCGAGGGTGCACGATGGGAACTCGGCACCCGATCGGCAGGAGGACCCGATGCTGCTGACTGACACGGTCTGCGCCGCGGCATCCGCGGCGGGCCTCGCTGTCGCCTTCGTGACGGCGTACCGCAGGCGTTTCCTGGCCGCGACCCGTATCGCCGGCTACGCCCTGCTGCCGGTGGGCCTGGCGATGACGGGCGTCCTGGACTGGGTCGCCGACCTGGTCTTCAAGCCGGCCGTCTGGCTGGGCTTCGGGGTGCTCGGCCTGTCCTGGCTGCTGCTCGCGGTGAGCCGCGCGGTGGAGCGCCGCCGGGGCGGCGGCACCCGCGAGGAGCGGCGCGCGGCGGCGGAGCGGGGCGGGGCCCCCGCGCTGGGCGCCGGCGGCGGTACCCGCGGGCCCGGGCGGACCAGGGGAGCGACCAAGTCCGGAGCCAGCTCGGGCACGGACGACTTCTCGGATATCGAGGCCATTCTCAAAAAGCACGGAATCTGACGCTCAACCGGTCAATTACGGCTCCCCGGCCGCGGGCATGGTTCCCCTGCGCCATGATCTTCCGCGAGATGCCGCACACACCCGGGGAGCGATCCCCTATCGAAACACCCCCCGCACCGCCGAGCGAGGAGCCGCGTGGCTGTCTCTTCGCCCTCTCCCAGCCCCCGCTGATGCTCTTCCTCGCGTTCGTGGGCACCCTGCTGTTCGTCACCGCCCTCCACGACCTCCACCGGTGGTGAGCGCCCATCGCCGGGCGCTCAGCCGGCGGCCTCCCGGCGCCGGGCGCGGTAGGCGGCCACATGCAGACGATTGCCGCAGGTGCGGCTGTCGCAGTAGCGGCGCGAGCGGTTGCGCGAGAGGTCGACGAAGGCGTACCCGCAGTCCGGCGCCTCGCAGCGGCGCAGCCGCCCCCGCTCGCCCGCCTCCAGGAGGAACACCAGCGCCATGCCGCCGTCGGCGGCGAGGTGGTCGGCCAGCGACGCCCCAGGAGCGAAGTAGTGCACATGCCAGTCGTAGCCGTCGTGGTCGGTGAGCCGGGGCGTGGTGCCCGCCGCGGCGACCATCGCGTTGAGCAGCTCGGCGGCGCGCCGGGTGTCGGGCGCGGCGAAGACCTCGGCGAACCGGGCGCGCACCGCCCGCACGGCCACCAGGTCCCGCTCCTCGAGCGTGCCGACGTCGCTGATGGCGTGGTGCGCCACGAAGCGGCGCAGCGCGTCGACGTCTGTCAGGCCGTCCGGGCCGTCGCCCTCGGGGGTGGTGTTCACCAGGGCGACGACCGCGTCGAGCGCGCACCGGGTGTCGTGGTTGATCAGCACGGTTGGCTCCCTGGCCGGCCGGATCGGAGGCTGCACTCGCCTGCCCTTCGATCTGACCGACTCTAGCGGCGTTCCCGACACGGCGTTCCCGACACCGCGTTCCCCACACGGCGGTGCCGCCGCCGCGTTCCCGACACGGCGGTGCCGCCGCCGCGGACGGCTCCGCGGCGACGGCACCGTCGCCTGCCTATGACGTTGTCGGTATGTCACTGCCTTCATGCCGCGGCCGGGCTCGCGCCGTCTCCCCGAGTCGGACGGCCGCGCGCTCAGCTCTCTCCGGGTCTCAGCTCTCCGCCAGGATGTGGGAGAGCTCCGTGTCGAGGTCGAAATGACGGTGTTCGGTGCCGGGTGGCACCGCGGCGTCGGTCCGCTTCAGGAACGACTCCAGGGCCCGCGCCGGGGCTTCGAGCAGAGCCTCTCCCTCCGGGGAGCTCAGGGCGATGCAGACGACGCCCTGCCCATGGCTGCGGGACGGCCACACGCGGACGTCGCCGGTGCCCGTGGGCCGGTGCAGGCCCTCGGCGAGCAGGTCGCGGGCGAAGACCCATTCGACCGTCTCTTCGGCTCCGGTGTGGAAGGTGGCGTGCACGGCGTAGGGATCGGCCGTGTCGTACCGCAGGCCCGCGGGTACAGGCAGTGAGGACTCGCTCGACACAACGAGGCGCAGGTGCAGCTCGCAGCTGACCGTGGTGTTCATAAGCGCCAGGGCCTTTCGCTCAGTGTGCGCTCGGGGATTCGCACGTCGGCGAAATCGACATGCCACCTACGGTGCCGTTGTAAACCCCTCTGCCCGTTTTGTGGTCCTTCCAGTAGCTCTAGCAGCGCAGTCTCCGGGTGGTCGGTACCGCCATTCCGGTGAACGGTTTTCGATCAGGTAGGTTGGGTCACATGAACGCGGAGAGTGACGAGCGGCAGGGGGTCACCGAGCCGGCGGCCCCGGGGCCCGCGGCGGGGGAGGGCGCTGCCGAGGAGCCGGCGCTCGGCTCGCGGGCGCCGCAGTTCATCCAGAGGTCCCGGGCGCTCCACCTGAGCTGGCAGGTCGGGGTGTTCATCGTCGGGCTCGCGGTGGTGGTCGTCGGCATCATCATGCTGCCGCTGCCCGGCCCCGGGTGGCTGGTGATCTTCGCCGGCATGGCGATCTGGGCGACCGAGTTCGTCTGGGCCCAGCTGGTGCTGCGCTGGACCAAGCGCAAGGTCACCGAGGCGGCGCAGCGCGCCCTCGACCCCCGGGTGCGCAAGCGCAACCTCATCCTGACCACGATCGCCGCGGTGATCTGCGCCGCGGCGGTGGCGGTGTACGTGGTGAAGTTCGGCCTCGTCATGCCGTGGAAGATCAAGGAGTGACGGCCGGGGGTGGCCGGCCCTGAGCCGGCCGTGGTCGGGGGCATGGTTCGGCATGCGCTAATGTTGGGCGTGCGCCAGGGCGATTAGCTCAGTGGGAGAGCGCTTCGTTCACACCGAAGAGGTCACTGGTTCGAACCCAGTATCGCCCACCCTGGACCGAGGGCCCGGAGGCTTCATGCCTCCGGGCCCTCGGTGTTTTCGCGCCCCGTCCTGACCGGACGGGGCGCTTTTGGTGAAGCGCTTCGAATTGATTCTGCCCGAACCGTTGACGTCCGGGGGAGACGTTCATAACTTAGCCCGGCAAGCGCTTTCCTAAAACGTTTCAAGGCTCGTTGGGCAGTCGGACGACCTGCCCGGGAGGGGCGTCTCATGAGTGCTCGATGGGTGCGGAGGAGCGGAAGACTGCGGGCGGCCGCGGTGGGCCTGCTCGCGCTGGGGCTGCTGGCCTCGGGATGCGGGGGCGGCAGCGGTGGCTCCGGCGACGGCACGGTGACCATCCGCTACTCCTGGTGGGGGGCGAAGGACCGCGCCGAGATGATCCAGAAGACGGTCGAGCTGTTCGAGAAGAAGTACCCGAACATCAAGGTGAAGACGGACTTCGCCGAGTACGCCGACTTCTGGAGCAAGTTCAACACCCAGGCGGCGGGCGGCAACCCGCCCGACGTGTTCCAGAACTCGGTCGCGTTCCTGCGCAAGTACGGCGAGAAGAACATCCTGCTCGACCTGAACCAGCAGGTGAAGGCCGGAAACCTCAGCATGAAGGACTTCCGGGCCGGGCTGGAGAAGGCCGGCGAGGTGGACGGCAAGCTCTACGGCGTGCCCGTCGGCGCCAACACCTTCGCGCTGTTCTACGACCCCACCGAGTTCAAGAAGGCCGGGGTGACCCCCAAGGACGGCTGGACCTGGGACGAGTTCTTCTCCGCCGCCCAGAAGGTCAGCAAGAACGGGGACGGCCTCTACGGCGCCGGCGACAACGCCGGGGTGATGTACCTCTACGACCTGTATCTGCGCCAGGAGGGCAAGGCCTTCTTCACCGAGGACAAGAAGCTCGGCTTCACCGAGGACGACCTCAAGAAATGGTGGGGCGACTGGTACGGCAGGAACAAGGACGGCGTACTGGTCCCGGCCAAGAAGGCCGAGCAGGTCAAGCCCAAGGCCACGATCAGCGCCGACCTCGCCGCCGCCGAGTTCACCTGGGACAACTTCCTGGTCCGCTTCGCGGCCGAGACCAAGACCGATCTCGACCTCGGCCCGATCCCGACCCTGGACGGGAAGAAGACCGGGCAGTACCTCTCCTCCCTGATGCTGAGCGGCTCCGCCCGCACCCAGCACCCCAAGGAAGTCGCGAAGTTCATCGACTTCATGACCCACGACCCCGAGGTCGGCAAGATCATGGGCTACAACCGCGGGGTGCTGCCCACCAACGCGCAGTACGAGGCGTTCAAGCCCACCGGAGTGAACGCCAAGATCGCCAAGTACGAGGAGAGCGTCACCGACAAGCTGGAACCGATCACTCCGCACCCGGCCGGCGCGGATGTCGCGGAGGCCGCCTTCCTGCGCATCTACGGCCAGGTCGCGCAGGGCAAGACCTCGGTGGACGACGCCGTCGACCAGTTCTTCAGCGAGGCGAAGACCGCGCTCGGCTCCTGAGGAGAGCTCCGTGACCCCTACCAAGACCTCCGCGGCGGACGATCTCGGACGCAAGGATCCCGCACCGCGGGAGGCCAGGGCCCCGAAAGCCGCCCCCGCCGCCGCCCTCGCGCGGCGGCGGGGGCGCCGGGAGACGCTGGCCGGCTATCTGTTCCTGACGCCGTGGTGCGTCGGGATCCTGCTGCTCACCCTCGGCCCGATGCTCGTCTCGCTCTACCTGGCGTTCACCGACTACAACCTCTTCGACTCGCCCACGTGGGTGGGCCTGAAGAACTTCCGGGAGATGTTCCAGGACGACCGGTGGTGGACCTCGGTCGACGTGACGCTGAAGTACGTCCTGATCGGCACCCCGCTGAAGCTGCTGGTCGCCCTCGGCGTGGCGCTGCTGCTGGTCAAGCCGCGCAAGGGGCAGGGCTTCTACCGCTCGGCCTTCTACGCCCCGTCCCTGATCGGCGCCAGCGTCAGCATTGGCATCGTGTGGCGGTCGGTCTTCCAGGACGACGCGATCGTCGACAAGTCGATGAGTCTCTTCGGCTGGGACGTCGGCGGCTGGATCGGCGACCCGGACTGGATGCTGCCCACCCTCGTGACCCTCACCGTCTGGCAGTTCGGCGCCCCGATGGTGATCTTCCTCGCCGGACTGAAGCAGGTCCCGCGCGAGCTGTACGAGGCCGCGGAGATGGACGGCGCGGGGCGGTGGCGGCGGTTCCGTTCCATCACCCTGCCGATGATTTCCCCGGTGCTGTTCTTCAATCTGCTGCTGGAACTCATCCACTCGTTCCAGGTCTTCACCTCGGCGGTGGTCATCGGCGGCACCGGAGGCTCCGGCGCGGGCGGTCCGGCCGACTCGCTGCTGGTCTACACCTGGTACCTGTACGAGCAGGGCTTCCGCAACCTGCGCATGGGCTACGCCTCCGCGATGGCGTGGATGCTGATGCTGGGCATCGGCCTGGTGACGGTGGTGCTGTTCAAGACCCAGCGCGGCTGGGTGCACTACGAGGAGGATGCCCGGTGACGGCGCTGACGAGTACGGCTCGGCGCAGGGTGCGGTCCGTGGGGTGGCACGTGGGGGCGCTCGCGCTGCTGGCCGTGATCCTCTACCCCGTGGTGTGGGTGATCGGCGCCTCGTTCAAGCCCGGCGACAAGATCGTCGGCAGTCTGCAGCTGTTGCCCACCGACCCCATCACCGACAACTACCGGCGGCTGTCGGAGGGCATCGCCGACATCCCGATCTCCAGCTTCTTCTACAACTCGCTGTTCATCTCGGTGGGTTCGGTGATCGGAGTGCTGTTCTCCTGCTCCCTGGCGGCCTACGCGTTCGCCAGGATCCGCTTCGCGGGGCGCAACCTGCTGTTCTCGGCCATGATCGCGACGCTGCTGCTGCCCTTCCAGGTGCTGATCATTCCGCAGTACGTGCTGTTTCAGAAGCTGGAACTGATCAACACCTTCGTGCCGCTGCTGCTCGGCAAGTACCTGGCCGTGGACGCCTTCTTCGTCTTCCTGATGATGCAGTTCATGCGCAATCTCCCCAAGGAGCTGGACGAGGCGGCCCGCATCGACGGCTGCGGCCATCTGCGCATCTACTGGAACATCGTGCTCCCGCTGTGCCGTCCGGCCCTGATCACCAGCGCGATCTTCAGCTTCATCTGGTCCTGGAACGACTTCATCGGACCGCTGCTGTATCTGAACACCCCGGACAAGTACACGGTCTCGCTCGGCCTGAAGATGTTCATCGACCAGGACACCGTCGCCGACTACGGCGGCATGGTCGCCATGTCGCTGGTGGCGCTGGCGCCGGTGCTGCTGTTCTTCCTCGCCTTCCAGCGCTATCTGGTCGAGGGCGCGGCGACCTCCGGGCTCAAGGGCTGAGGGGCGGCGCCATGGACGTACGGGAGGCGAGCGCACGGCCGCGGGCCGGGCGGCGGGCGGCGCGGCGGGAGTCACGGCTGTTCCTGTTCTCCGCGTTCGCGGAGTCCCTGCTGACCGGGGTGTGGGTGGTGCTCGCCGCCCTGCCCGCGGTCACCCTGCTGCCCGCCTTCGCGGCCGGGTGCGCGCATCTGCGCCGCCACCTGGACGGGGAGCGCGCCACCTGGCGGGACTTCCTCGCCGGACTGCGGGAGGCCACGCGCGCCGGCTGGCGGTTCTCGCTCCTGTGGTGGGCGGCGCTCGCCCTGCTCGCCTTCGATCTGCGGGTGGCCCGCTCCGGGGCGCTGCCCGGCGGGCCCGCGCTGATCGCCGTGAGCGTGGCGGGGACGCTCACGGTGATCGTGCTCGGGCTGCGCACGGCCGCCCAGTGGCGGCCGGGCCTCGGCTGGTCCGCCGTGGCCCGGGCCGCCGCCCGCCGCGGCCTCGGCGCCGACCTGGGCGGTTCGCTGCTGCTCGCCGGCGGGCTCGCGGTGGTCACCGTCGCCGCCTGGCAACTGCTGCCGCTGGTCGCGCCCGCCGTGGGAGCCCTGGCGGCCTGCGCCGTCGCGGTCGACCGCCGCCGCGGGCCCGCGGCGGCGAGCGAAGCGGAGCCGCGGCCCGCCCGCGGCTGACGGCGGCCCGGCGGCCGTAGACGGGTCCGGGCCCACCCCCGCGATCCCTCGCCCAGCTCCATGTCATGAACCTGACCCCCGTTGGTAGGTTCGGGCATGTCTCCGACTACTGCCGCTACTTCAACGCCACCAAGGCCGAGCAGAAGGCCCGCTACGGAACGGACTTCGGCTCCCTGCTGCTCTTCCAGGGCCACTCGCGGCTCGACGCGTACGCGGGGGCGCGGCTGAAGGACGAGGCGCTCATCAAGCGGGCGTGGCGGAAGTTCTCCGAGGGCGACGGCTACCCCGACGCCACGACGAGCTGGAAGACGGTCGAGCTGGCGGGGCCCGACGTGCTGGAGCCCGGTGTCGAGGCCGCCTGGGTGTCCACCAACTCCACCGCCCAGTACGGGCTGGCCGCGATCCAGAACCTCGCGCTGATCGGCGACAAGCTGCCGGGCTGACCGGCACCCGGGCGGCCCGCCGCGCCCCGGCCCCCGCCGCGCCCCGGCGGGCCGTCGTCGGGGCGATGGCGGGCGGCGCGGGCGGGCCGTCCGGGCGGTGGCGGCCTGTCCGCAGGGTGGCGGCCCGTCGGGGGCGGGGCCGTCGCAGACTGGAGGGATGGACTGGTGCCGCTACCGCTTCCACAGCCACTGGGACCTCGACGCCCCGCCCGCCGCCGTCTACCGGCTGCTCGCGGCGGGAGACGACTATCCGCTGTGGTGGCCACAGGTCCGCGAGGCGGTCCGGTCCGACGAGCGGACCGGCACCGCCCGCTTCCGCTCCCTGATCCCGTACGACCTGGTCATCACCGTCCGCGAGGCGCGCCAGGACCCGGCGGCCGGGGTGCTGGAGCTGGCCATGTCCGGCGACCTGGAGGGGTGGGCGCGCTGGACCGTGACGGCGCGCGGCACCGGCGCGCGCGCCGTCTTCGACCAGGAGGTGGTGGTCCGCAAGCCGCTTCTGCGCCGGTTCGCGCTCCCCGGCCGCCCCCTCTTCCGCCTCAACCACGCGCTGATGATGCGGAGCGGGCTGCGGGGCCTGCGGGCGCACCTGGCCACGCCGCCGTCCGGCGCGTATCCGGTTTGAACGAGACCCCTCGCGACCTGTATTGTTCACGTCGTTCCACCGGGGAGCACCCCACCGGGACCCCGGGGCGATTAGCTCAGTGGGAGAGCGTTCACACCGAAGAGGTCACTGGTTCGAACCCAGTATCGCCCACCCCCTCGAGGCCGGGCCGCCAGCAGGCGGCCCGGCCTCGACGCGTACCGGCGGGGCGCCCGGGGCCCGGAGCGCCCTGGGCCGAGGAAAGCATGCGTGCCGTCCCCGAAGGCGGGTAGCCGGAGATATCGCCGGATACGCGAACGGGAGGGAACTCATGGCCGCCGTGGAAACCACCGTCCTGGCCCTGGACTGCGCCGAGCCCGAAGCGCTCGCGGAGTTCTACGCGACCCTGCTCGGCGCGGAGATCCAGGCGATGACCAACGCGGACCGGATCGAAATCGTCGCGAAGAGCGGGGCACGGATGGCCTTCCTCCGCGACCACGGCTTCGCCCCGCCGAGCTGGCCCCGCCCGGACGACTCGCAACAGGCCCACCTCGAACTGATCGTGGCCCAGGGCGACATGGACGCCGCCGAGCGGCAGGTCATCGACCTGGGGGCGCGGCCGCTCGACACCAAGCACAACGGCGGCCCGCGCGACGTCCGCCTCTACTCGGACCCGGCGGGCCACCCCTTCTCGCTGCGCTGCGCCTGACGGCGCGGACCCCCGCGCTGCCCGGCGGTGCGAACGTCAGCGCGACCGCTCGACGGCGTCCTCGTTCGCGTCGGCACTCGGCGTCATCGGGTCGCCGCCCTTGCCGCCGGCCGCCTGGTTCCCGCGCTCGTCCTCGGTCGCCGTCTGCGCCTCCTCGGCCTCCTCCGTCAGCTCCTCGGCCGCCGTGTCGGCCTTGTGGCGGTGCTCGCCCATGCCGGCTCCTCTTCCGCGTCGGCCGGGGCCCGGCCGGGCCCCGGGGGAGATACGAACGCCGCGGCGGGTATCCCGGCGCGCCGCGGCCAAACACCAGGCCGCGGGAGGCGCACGACACGGCGCCGCCCCCCTACGCCGCCGCGGGCAGCTCCGGCCGCAGCGGCCAGGCCGGGTCGCAGGTCTCCTGCGAGCCGTTGAGCGCGAACCACGCCTGCAGCCCGCGGGCCTGCGCCGCGTACCACGCCGTCTGCCGGTCGTGGAGCTCCGCGGGCGTCATGGTCCCCAGACGGGAGGTGAAACGGCGGCCGACCGCCCGCACCACTTCCAGGGCGGCCGTGGCGTCCGCCGCCGCGTCATGGGCCCCCGTCAACTCCACGCCGTAGTGGGCGCACAGGTCGGTGAGCGTGCGGCGGCCCTTGCGGTAGCGGTCGAGGTGCTTGTCCAGCACCCGGGGGTCCAGGACGAACAGCGAGCGCAGCGAGACGTACGAGGACAGGCTCGAATTGCGGTGCCGCCGCAACTCCCGGTCCAACAGGGTCAGATCGAACGGCGCGTTCATCACCACCACCGGGGTGCCCCGCGCCGCCTGCTCGGCGAGCGCCCGCGCCACCTCGTCCATCACCGGGGCGGGCCACCTGCCGTGCCGCTGGAGATGCGCGTCGGTCAGCCCGTGTATCGCGGTGGCCGCCTCCGGCACCGGTATCCCCGGGCTCACCAGCCAGCGCCTGACCTCCGGAAGGCTTCCGGCCCCGCGCTGGACCACCAGCGCCGCCGACACGATCCGGTCCCGCTCGACGTCGATCCCCGTGGTCTCCGTGTCGAATGCGGCGAGAGGCCCCTCGAACCAGGACGGCATGGCCTCAACTCCTCGTGCTCGCTCACCGAATGGCTCCTACGACCCCGCCCCACCTGGTGATACCCGGGAAGAGTGGCTCGAACCGCCGCCGTTTGCCGGGGTCCTGACGCGGAGACAACATCTGTGAAGTAACCGGCAATACCCGGAAGGCGCTCGACGACATGGCGCTCGCGCAGCCCGACCCGGCCACGCCGGCGAGCAGTCTGCTGCCCGAGCGGATCGCACCGCCGCGAGGCTCCCTCGCCACCACCGCCTGCATGGAGACCCTGCAGGTCGGCTATCTGCACGCGGTCGCGGCGGCGGCCGGCTGCTCCCTGGCGCAGCCCTTCCCCGACCACGGCATCGACTGGCACGTGAGCCACAGCGCGCGCGGACACGCCGTCGACGACGAAGTGACGATCAAGGTGCAGCTCAAGGCCACCTACCAGATCGCCCCCCACCCGCCCGGGCCGACCTTCTCCTTCACCCTCGACAACGACCACCTGGTCAAGCTGGCCCGCAGCCCGGTCTCGGTCCACAAGATCCTCGTCGTGATGATCGTGCCGCGCGCCCGGGACGACTGGCTGCGGGCCGGCCACGACCGCCTCGCGCTGCGCCACTGCTGCTACTGGATCAATCTGGCCGGCCATCCCGTCACGGGCAGCCGCCGGACCACCGTGCGGATCCCGACCTCGCGGATCTTCGACGACCGCGCGCTCTGCGAGATCATGACCCGGGTCGGGGCGGGAGGGAGACCCTGATGGACCGGTACCGCCCGACCGACGAGCCCGCCCCCGCCCCGCCCGTCCCCTCCCCGGACGAGGTGGACCCCGTCGTGCTCGGCGCCCTGCTGGCCCGCCACGGCTGGCGGCGGCGCGGGGGAGCGGCGGGGCGGTACGCGCGCTGGACACCGCCGGGCGACCCGGGCGGCGGCACGGGCGGCGGCAGGAGCGGCGGCACGAGCCTGCTGGTGCCCGAGAGCCGGGAGTTCCCCGACAGCGGCGACCTGCTCGGCGAGGCGGTGACCGCGCTGGCCCGCAGCGCCGCCCCGTCCGCCCGCGAGGTGCTGATCGGCCTGGCCGTGCCCAGCGACGAGATCCGCTGGCGGCGCGAGGTGCCCGAGCCCCGGTCGGGCGCCGCCGCCTGGAGCGCGCAGGAGCGGCTGAGCGCTGCCGCCCGCGCCACGCTGCTGGCCGGCGCGCTGGCCGCCCGGGGGCGGGCGGGCTACTACGGGGCACGGCACCGCCGCGAGGCCGAGGCGTCCCTGGAGCACATCCTGGTCGGACCGCCCGGCCCGGGCGGGCGCGAGCTGACCGTCTTCGTGCCGGTGGAGCACGGGCGGGCCGTCACCGGGACGCTGCTGCGCGCGCTGCACGCGCTGCGCGACGCCGTGGACTACCAGCGGACCACCGGCGGGCAGGAGGCCTTCGACACCGCCGTGGAGGCGGGGGTGAGCCGCGAGCTGACCGAGGCGGTGGTGTCCCTCGTCGAGGGGACGGAGGGGGCCCGGGTGGCGCTGGAGTGGTCGCCCGGGGCCGGCCCGCCACCCGGCGTCGCGGCCCGGCCCGAGCCCGTGGACTTCAGCCCCGGCGACCTGCCGGCCCTGCGGGAGGCCGGGGTCCGTTACGTACGCTCCGAGCCGGCTGTGCCGGTGCGGGTCACCGGCGCGGTGGTACGGCTGCGGCGCACCGGCCCGGGCGGCCCCGGGACGGTCCGACTGCGGGTGCTCACCGGCGCCGATGTGGCGCAGGTGCGGGTCGCGCTGGGGGAGGACGACTACCGGATCGCCGTCCACGCCCACCTGGTGGGGCTGCCGATCCGGGTGAGCGGCAGGCTGGAGAGCCGGGGCGGATTCCGCCGGATCACCGGGGCCAGGGACGTCACGCCGGTGCGGGTCGACGAGGCGGACCGGGACCGGCTGCTGAAGTCGCTGCGGGAGCACCTGGACGGCGCGGACTGCTTCGAGGAGCCGTGCGGCGGGCCCTAGCCAGGAGGAGCACGGCGACGGATGCCCGGCGTGATCCACAAGACGCCCCCTGGCCCTGACCCCGGCCGCCGGGCTCACCCACGGCGGTGATCGCCCTCCTTAACCGTTTCGCGGTCCGGCCCTCCGGCTCGGTACGATTCACGCTGCGCAGCAATCGCTGCCCGAGTGACCCCATCAGTCAGGAGAGACCGGTGTCAGACGTCCGTGTGATCATCCAACGCGATTCCGAGCGGGAAGAGCGCGTGGTGACCACGGGCACCACGGCGGCGGACCTCTTCGACGGCGACCGCTCGATCGTCGCCGCCCGCGTCGCCGGGCAGCTGAAGGACCTGGCGTACGAGGTCGCCGAGGGCGACGAGGTCGAGCCGGTCGAGATCACCAGCCAGGACGGCCTGGACATCCTGCGCCACTCCACCGCGCATGTCATGGCGCAGGCCGTGCAGGAGCTCTTCCCGGAGGCCAAGCTCGGCATCGGCCCGCCGATCAAGGACGGGTTCTACTACGACTTCGACGTCGAGACCCCCTTCCACCCGGACGATCTCAAGCGCATCGAGAAGAAGATGCAGGAGATCATCAAGCGGGGCCAGAAGTTCTCCCGCCGCCCCGTCACGGACGAGGCCGCGCGTGAGGAGCTGGCGGCGGAGCCGTACAAGCTGGAGCTGATCGGGCTCAAGGGGTCGGCCGCGGATGCCGCCGAGGGCGCGTCCGCCGAGGTCGGCGCCGGTGAGCTGACCATCTACGACAACCTCGACGCGAAGAGCGGCGAGCTGTGCTGGCGCGACCTGTGCCGGGGGCCGCACCTGCCGACCACCCGGAACATCCCGGCGTTCAAGCTGATGCGCAGCGCCGCCGCGTACTGGCGGGGCAGTGAGCGCAACCCGCAGCTCCAGCGGATCTACGGCACCGCCTGGCCGACCAAGGACGAGCTCAAGGCGTATCTGGACTTCCTGGTCGAGGCCGAGAAGCGCGACCACCGCAAGCTGGGCGCCGAGCTGGACCTGTTCTCCTTCCCCGATGAGCTGGGCTCGGGCCTGGCGGTGTTCCACCCCAAGGGCGGGATCATCCGCCGGGAGATGGAGGCGTACTCGCGCAAGCGCCACGAGGACGCCGACTACGAGTTCGTCAACACCCCGCACATCACCAAGGCCAAGCTCTTCGAGACCTCGGGGCACCTGCCGCACTACATGGAGGGCATGTTCCCCCCCATGGAGTTCGAGGGGCAGGACTACTACCTCAAGGCCATGAACTGCCCGATGCACAACCTGATCTTCAAGGCGCGCGGGCGTTCCTACCGTGAGCTGCCGCTGCGGCTGTTCGAGTTCGGCACGGTCTACCGGTACGAGAAGTCCGGCGTCGTCCACGGCCTCACCCGGGCCCGCGGCTTCACCCAGGATGACTCGCACATCTACTGCACCCGGGAGCAGGCGCCCGACGAGCTGGACTCGCTGCTCACCTTTGTGCTGGACCTGCTCCGCGACTACGGCCTGAGCGACTTCTACCTGGAGCTGTCCACCCGGGACGACAGCGACAAGTTCATCGGGTCCGACGAGCAGTGGGCCGAGGCCACTGAGATGCTGCGGCAGGCCGCCCAGAAGCAGGGCCTGGAGCTGGTCATGGACCCGGGCGGCGCGGCCTACTACGGGCCCAAGATCTCGGTCCAGGCGAAGGACGCGATCGGCCGGACCTGGCAGATGTCGACCATCCAGGTGGACTTCAACCAGCCCGCCCGGTTCGAGCTGGAGTACACCGCGGCGGACGGCTCGCGGCAGCAGCCGATCATGATCCACCGCGCTCTGTTCGGCAGCATCGAGCGCTTCTTCGCGGTGCTGCTGGAGCACTACGCGGGCGCCTTCCCGGTCTGGCTCGCGCCGGTCCAGGCGGTCGGCATCCCGATCGGCGACAGCCATGTGCCGTACCTGGCGGAGTTCGCCGCCAAGGCCAAGGCGAAGGGGCTGCGGGTCGAGGTGGACTCGTCCTCGGACCGGATGCAGAAGAAGATCCGCAACGCTCAGCGCGCCAAGACTCCGTTCATGGTCATCGCCGGTGACGACGACATGGCGGCCGGAGCGGTCAGCTTCCGCTACCGGGACGGCTCGCAGAAGAACGGCATCCCCATCGACGAGGCCATCGCTGAGATCGTCGACGCCGTGGAGCGCCGGATCCAGGTGTGATGTGATCCCCGCTGATGCGGGGGTGATCCGGACCTTTGCCGTGGCCCGCACCTGCTGACCACGTGCTCTCCACCTCTGTGGGGTTTCGAGGGGCGGTCCCGCACGGGGTCGCCCCTCACCGCATCCTCCGCCGCCTCGGACGAATATGCTGGCCCGCATGACGAGTGAGCCGGAGCAGCAGATCGGAGTGGGGACGCCCGACGCGTTCCAGCGCCTGTGGACCCCCCACCGGATGGCGTACATCCAAGGCGAGAACAAGCCCACCGGCCCGGGTGCCGGGGACGGCTGCCCCTTCTGCTCCATCCCGGAGAAGTCCGACGAGGACGGGCTGATCCTGGCCCGGGGCCGGCACGTCTACGCCGTGCTCAACCTGTACCCGTACAACGGCGGACACCTCATGGTGGTCCCCTTCCGGCACGTCGCCGACTACACCGAGCTGGACGCCGACGAGACGGTCGAGCTGGCGGAGTTCACCAAGGCCGCCATGGTCGCGCTGCGTACCGCGTCGGGTGCGCACGGCTTCAACATCGGCATGAACCAGGGCGCCACCGCGGGCGCCGGAATCGCCGCCCACCTCCACCAGCACGTGGTGCCCCGCTGGGGCGGGGACACCAACTTCATGCCCGTCGTCGGTCACACCAAGGTGCTGCCCCAACTGCTGGCCGACACCCGCCGGATGATCGCCGACGCCTGGCCGCGGCCGTAACCGGGGCCCGCCCCTCGGGGCAGCCCCGCGCGGCCGACCGAGGTCCCGGCCGCCCGGCCGGGACCGGCGCCGCTCACGCGTCGTAGAGGTCGGCCTTCTTCGGGGCCACGTCCTGCACCTGGCCGCTGAGCGCCAGCGAGCGGCTGCCGAAGCGCTCGGTGTCCACGCCGTGGTGCTTGAGCACGCCGATCGCCGCCTCGTGGACCACGCGCAGCACGGGGGTGGCGGCGCGCAGCGCGTCGTCCGCCATGAAGCGGTGCCGCCACGGCTTGTCCGCCCAGGCGTGGCGCAGGCCGAACGGCTCGGGCAGGACCAGCTTCCCGCCCAGGTGGTCCAGCAGCGGCGGGTACCAGGTGAAGGGGGCGCGGACGGCCAGCCGCACCACTTCCTTCGCGTCCACGAGCGGCAGCGGGACCGACTTGGTCTCCCAGAACTTGAAGGTCTTGCTGACCGTCTTGGAGGGCTTGGAGGGCTTGGTGGTGAACAGGGGGTGCACCGGGCCGAGCGCGTGGCCGGTGACCTCGATCCGCAGCGTCTTGTGCAGCAGGGTCACCGTGACCAGCAGCGTGATCACCAACTGGCCGTCCCAGAGGACGAACTGCACGCCCAGGTAGTGCCGGTCGCCGGGGCCGAAATGGTTCTCGTCGCAGATCCTCTGCAGCTCGACGCCCTTTATCTGGAAGCCTTCCTCCTCCGAAGTGCCGCCGCGCGCCACCGACTTGGCGCCCTCCGCGATCGGCGAGACCACCCAGTGGCGCACCGAGGGGGTGGGGAAGCCGCCGGTGTGCAGCGGGGTGCGCTCCAGCAGCCGAAGCTGGTCGTGGATCGCGCGTATCACGTCCCAGCTGCGGAAGGGGTCGATCTCCTTGCCCGGGTCGGCCGACACCAGGTCCTCGGCGAGCTGCCAGCTGCCCCAGCGGGTGCCCATGCCGAGTATGCCCTTGGGGCCGGCGTAGAAGACGACATTGCTGTACTGCTCGGCGGTGAGCTTGTGCAGCGCCTTGCGCAGGTCCTCGGCCGACTTCTGGCCGGGGTGGTTCGGCACCGTCTCGGGCACCTTGGCGCCGATCCCGCCGCCCGTGAGGAGGCCTTCCCAGCACTCCCGCAGATGCTTGGCCGTGCGCTCGCTGATCTGCTTGGCCACGTACCACCCGACGATGGGGGCGACGACCACGCCGCGCAGATAGATCCCCCAGAAGCCGTGGAAGGGGAGCTTGATCAGGAAGATGGCGGTCAGCACGGCGAGCCCCACCAGGAAGACGGTGCCCAGCGCCCCCATCCGCTTGTCCTGGGCCCCGGCGATGGTGCGCCGCAGCTGGAAGGCGCCGAGCCACAGCAGCACCCCGGGGAGGAAGAGCAGCCCGAAGATCACCATGACGGCGGTGAGCCGGGCGTCCCTCGTCTTGCGGATGCGGTTGGCCGCGAGGCAGTGCTCGACCACCGTCTGCGGCTCCATGCCGAAGGACTGGATCACCTGGCCCCGGCCGCCGCCCAGCATCCGCAGCTGCACCGCGCGCGAGAAGGCCTCGCCCAGGTTGGGCTCGAACAGGGAGATCTTCGGTGGCTTGACCTCGGAGACCGTCCACTCCGAGTTGGCGTCGAGCAGCTTGGCCACCGGGCTGTCGCGGTAGGCGGCCGAGGCGAGCGCCTGCGTCACCTCGGTCTGCCCTGCCGCGCCGGAGAGCGGGACCTGCGCCCCCGGGCTGAAGTCGAATCCGTCCGCCGTCACCAACGCCCCCAATACCGCATGCCGCTTGAGCTGCGACCTCAGCGTATCGGGGGTGTGCCGTCCCTGTCGCCAGGGCGTCGCTCCCTGTGGAAAACCCTCACACCGGGCGCCGCGCCCCGGTGACGGCCGCCCGCCCCACGCGAGTTGGGGCGGGCGCCCGGCGAACGGGGCTCAGGCCTCGGCCTGTTCCCGGATCCGGTCGGCCAGCTGTGCGGGCATCGGCTCGTGCCGGGCGTACGAGCGGCTGAACCGCCCGGTGCCGTGCGACAGCGACCGCAGGTCGACCGCGTACCGGCCGATCTCGATCTCCGGCACCTCGGCCCGGATCAGGGTCTGGCCGCCGCCCGACTGCTCGGTGCCCACGACCCGGCCGCGCCGCCCCGACAGATCACTCATCACCGCCCCGACGTACTCGTCGGCCACCAGCACCGACACCTCGACCACCGGCTCCAGCAGGTGGATCCGGGTGTCGGCGGCCGCCTCCCGCAGCGCCAGCGCGCCCGCCGTCTGGAAGGCGGCGTCGGAGGAGTCCACCGAGTGCGCCTTGCCGTCCAGCAGGGTCACCCGCACATCGACCAGGGGATAGCCCGCGGCCACCCCCCGCGCCGCCTGCGCGCGCACGCCCTTCTCCACCGACGGGATGAACTGCCGGGGCACCGCCCCGCCGACGACCTTGTCCACGAACTCGATGCCGGAGCCCTCGGGCAGCGGCTCCACCTCGATCTCGCAGATCGCGTACTGTCCGTGCCCGCCCGACTGCTTGACGTGCCGCCCGCGCCCGGCCGACCTGGCGCCGAACGTCTCGCGCAGCGACACCCGGTACGGCTCCGCGTCCACCTGCACGCCGTACCGGGAGCGCAGCCGCTCCAGCGCGACGTCCATATGGGCCTCGCCCAGGCACCACAGCACCACCTGGTGGGTGTCCTGGTTCTGCTCCAGGCGCATCGTCGGGTCCTCGGCGACCAGCCGCCCGAGCCCCTGCGACAGCTTGTCCTCGTCCGCCTTGCTGTGCGCCCGGATCGCGACGGGCAGCAGCGGATCGGGCATCTCCCAGGGCTCCATGAGCAGCGGCCGGTCCCTGGCCGAGAGGGTGTCCCCGGTCTCGGCACGGCTCAGCTTGGCCACGCACGCCAGATCGCCCGCGATGGCCTGGTTCAGCATGTGCTGCGCCTTGCCGAAGGGCGTGGTCAGGGCGCCCACCCGCTCGTCCACGTCGTGGTCCTCGTGGCCGCGGTCCTCCAGCCCGTGCCCGGACACATGCACGGTCTCGTCCGGGCGCAGCGTTCCGGAGAAGACCCGCACCAGCGAGATCCGGCCGACATACGGGTCCGAGGAGGTCTTGACGACCTCGGCGGCCAGCGGGCCCTCGGGGTCGCAGGTCAGCCGCGGGCAGGGCTTGCCCTCCGGGGTGGTGACGGTGGGCGCCTCCCGTTCCAGGGGGGTCGGGAAGCCGCCGGTGATCAGCTCGAGCAGCTCGGTGGTGCCCAAGCCCTGCTTGGAGCCCTCGGCGGCGGGCGCCGCCGCCAGCACCGGGTGGAAGGAGCCGCGTGCCACGGCCTTCTCCAGGTCCCCGATGAGCGTCTTGAGGTCGATCTCCTCGCCGCCGAGGTAGCGGTCCATGAGGGTCTCGTCCTCGCTCTCGGAGATGATCCCCTCGATCAGCCGGTTGCGGGCCTCCTCGATCAGCGGCAGTTGGTCGGGCGAGGGCGCCGCCTCGGTCCGTACGCCCGAGGCGTAGTCGTACACCCGCTGCGAGAGCAGGCCGATCAGGCCGGTCACGGGAGCGTGGCCGTCCGGGGTGGGCTCACCGCGCAGCGGCAGGTAGAGCGGCAGCACCGCGTCGGGGTCCTCGCCGCCGAAGGTCTCCCGGCACAGCTCCGTCATCTCCTCGAAGGAGGCGCGCGCCGCCTCCAGGTGCGTGATGACCAGGGCGCGCGGCATCCCGACCGCCGCGCACTCGTCCCACACCATGCGGGTCGCGCCGGCGATGCCCACGGCGTCCTGGGACGCCGAGACGACGAAGAGGGCCGCGTCCGCCGCCCGCAGACCGGCCCTCAGCTCCCCGACGAAGTCGGCGTACCCCGGGGTGTCCAGTAGGTTGATCTTCACCCCGCCCCATGCGACGGGGACGAGGGACAGCTGGACCGAGCGCTGCTGCCGGTGCTCGATCTCGTCGTAGTCGGACAGACAGCCCCCGTCCTCGACCCGGCCCGGCCGGTTGATCGCTCCGGTCGCCAGCGCGAGGGCCTCCACCAGCGTCGTCTTTCCGGACCCGCTGTGGCCGACCAGCACCACGTTCCGCACGGAGCTGGGCCGGTCGGCCGTCGCTGCCCTGCCGGCGGCCCCTGATTGCGTGCTCGTCTTGTCGCCCATGTCTCGCCTCCAGGTCGACACCTGCGATACTTCGAGCTTTCCACCGAGGTCATGGTGCGTCCATACGTCGCACATCCGGGTGTCTGCCCGCATTGGTCCGAGGCGCGCGCCGCCGCTCCCGGGGCGTGGCTACGATGGGCCAGCCGGTGGCCTGTTGACCACCCGGCCCGTTTCGACCCCCCGGGAAGGCCATGCTGAACAAGTACGCGCGTGCATTCTTCACGCGTGTTCTCACCCCGTTCGCCGCCCTGCTCATCCGCCTGGGGGTCAGCCCAGACGCGGTGACCCTCGCCGGGACCGGCGGTGTGGTCGCGGGCGCACTGGTCTTCTATCCGCGGGGCGAGTTCTTCTGGGGCACCGTCGTCATCACCCTCTTCGTCTTCTCCGACCTGGTCGACGGCAACATGGCGCGGCAGCTCGGGCGCTCGAGCCGCTGGGGCGCGTTCCTGGACTCCACGCTGGACCGGGTCGCCGACGGCGCGATCTTCGGTGGTCTCGCGCTGTGGTACGCGGGGCGCGGCGACGACAACGCGCTGTGCGCGGTGACGATCTTCTGCCTGGCCAGCGGCCAGGTCGTGTCGTACACCAAGGCCAGGGGCGAGAGCATCGGGCTGCCGGTCAATGTCAACGGGCTGGTCGAGCGCGCCGAGCGGCTGGTGATCTCGCTGGTCGCCTGCGGCTTCTCCGGGCTGCACAAGTTCGGCGTGCCGCACATCGAGGTCCTGCTGCCGATCGCCCTGTGGATCGTGGCCCTCGGCAGCGCGGTGACCCTGGTGCAGCGCGTGGTGACCGTGCGGCGTGAGGCGGCCGAGGCCGACGCCGCCGACCGGGCGGTGGTCCAGGGGGGCGAGGGGCGGTGAGCGAGAAGCTGGCCGACGCGCTGTACGGGGTCGGCTGGAGCACGGTCAAGAAGCTCCCCGAACCCGTCGCCACGGCGCTCGGCCGGCGCATCGCCGATGTGGCGTGGAAGCGGCGCGGCAAGGGGGTGCTGCGCCTGGAGTCCAATTACGCCCGCGTCGTCCCGGACGCCTCCGCGCGGCGCCTGGCCGAGCTGTCCCGGGCCGGGATGCGCTCGTATCTGCGCTACTGGATGGAGTCCTTCCGGCTGCCGGCGTGGAGCGAGCAGCGGGTCCGCGGCGGCTTCGCCCCCGAGGGCCTGCACCACCTCACCGACGGTCTGGCCAGTGGCCGCGGGGTCGTGCTGGCGCTGCCCCACATGGCCAACTGGGACCTGGCCGGCGCCTGGGTCACCACCGAGCTCGGGGTGCCGTTCACCACGGTCGCGGAGCGGCTCAAGCCCGAGTCGCTGTACGACCGCTTCGTGGCCTACCGGGAGGGCCTGGGCATGGAGGTGCTGCCGCACACCGGCGGAAGCGCCTTCGGGACGCTGGCGCGCCGGCTGCGGGAGGGCGGGCTGGTGTGCCTGGTCGCGGACCGGGACCTGTCGGCGTCGGGCGTCGAGGTGAAGTTCTTCGGAGAGGCGGCCAAGATGCCCGCCGGGCCCGCCATACTGGCGGCGAGGACGGGGGCGCTGCTGCTGCCGGTCACCCTCTGGTACGACGCGTCCCCGGTGATGCGGGGCCGGGTGCACCCGCCGATCGAGGTCCCCACGGCCGGTACCCGCGCGGAGCAGGCCGCGGCCATGACGCAGGAGCTCGCCGACGTGTTCGCCGCGGGGATCGCCGAGCACCCGCAGGACTGGCACATGCTGCAGCGGCTCTGGCTGGCGGATCTCGAACCACGTCCCGGCGGTGCCGCGGACGCCGACGACAGCTCCGGAACGGAGAAACGGTGAGGATCGGGATCGTCTGCCCGTACTCGTGGGATGTCCCCGGGGGCGTCCAGTTCCACATCCGCGACCTGGCCGAGCACCTCATCCGGCTCGGACACGGCGTCTCCGTGCTGGCTCCGGCGGACGACGAGACGCCGCTGCCGCCGTACGTCGTCTCCGCGGGGCGCGCCGTGCCGGTGCCCTACAACGGCTCGGTGGCGCGGCTCAACTTCGGCTTCCTCTCGGCGGCGCGCGTGCGGCGCTGGCTGCACGAGGGCGGGTTCGACGTGATCCACATCCATGAGCCCGCCTCGCCCTCGCTCGGCCTGCTCGCCTGCTGGGCGGCGCAGGGTCCCATCGTCGCGACCTTTCACACCTCGAACCCCCGTTCCCGGGCGATGATCGCCGCGTATCCGATCCTGCAACCCGCGCTGGAGAAGATCAGCGCCCGGATCGCGGTGAGCGAGTACGCGAGGCGGACGCTGGTCGAGCACCTGGGCGGGGACGCGGTCGTCATCCCCAACGGCGTCGATGTGCGCTTCTTCGCCGACGCCCGGCCCAAGCCGGAGTGGGAGGGGGAGACCCTCGGCTTCATCGGCCGCATCGACGAGCCCCGTAAGGGCCTGCCGGTGCTGATGCGGGCCCTGCCGGAGATCTTCGCGGCCCGGCCCGGGGCCCGGCTGCTGGTCGCCGGGCGCGGCGACGAGAAGGAGGCTGTGGCCACGCTGCCCGAGGAGCTGCGCGGCCGGGTGGAGTTCCTCGGCATGGTGAGCGACGAGGACAAGGCGCGGCTGCTGCGCAGCGTGGATGTGTACGTCGCGCCGAACACGGGCGGGGAGAGCTTCGGCATCATCCTCGTCGAGGCCCTGTCGGCGGGCGCCGCCGTGCTGGCCAGCGACCTGGACGCGTTCGCGCAGGTGCTCGACGGGGGAGCGGCCGGAGAGCTGTTCGCCAATGAGGACGCGGAGGCGCTGGCGGGGGCCGCGATCCGGCTGCTGGGCGACCCCGGGCGGCGCGCGGAGCTGCGGGAGCGGGGCAGCCGGCATGTGCGGCGCTTCGACTGGGAGACGGTCGGGGCGGACATCCTCGCGGTGTACGAGACGGTGACGGACGGGGCGGCCTCGGTGGCCGCCGACGAGCGCGCCGGCCTGTGGGCCCGGCTGGGCCTGGCCCGCGACCAGGCCCGCGACTAGGTACGGGGTCGGGCCCGCGACTAGGTCCGGGGCCGGGCCCGCGACCAGGTCCGGGGCCGGGCCCGGACCAGGCCCGGAGCCGGGCCCCGGCCGGTGCCGGATGGGGCGGGGGCGGCGGGCGTAGGCGGTAGCGTGGCGCGGCGTGACCACTTTGATCTGGATCGCGGCCGCCCTGGTCCTCATCGCCGTCTACCTGAGCTGGACCGCCGGGCGGCTGGACCGGCTGCACAGCCGGCTGGACGCGGCGCGGGCGGCGCTCGACGCGCAGCTGCTGCGCCGGGCCTCGGTCGCCCAGGAGCTGGCCACCGCCGGGGTGCTCGATCCGGCGGCCTCCATCGTGCTGTACCAGGCCGCGCACGCGGCGCGGCAGGCGGAGGAGGAGCAGCGCGAGGTCGCCGAGAGCGAGCTGAGCCAGGCGCTGCGCGCGGTGTTCGCGGAGAGCGCCCAGGTCGAGGCGGTCCAGGAGGCGCCGGGGGGTGAGGCGGCGCTGGGCGAGCTGACGGAGGCCGTGCGGCGGGTGCCGATGGCCCGGCGGTTCCACAACGACGCGGTGCGGGCGGCGCGGGCGCTGCGCCGGCACCGCACGGTGCGCTGGTTCCGGCTCGCGGGCCACGCGCCGTTCCCGATGGCCTTCGAGATGGACGACGAGCCCCCGGCGGCGCTCGCGGCCCGGACGGTCTGAGAGGCCCGTCTGGAGCCACCGGACCTCGATTGGCCCTTGTCGGGTGAGGACCCGGACGGCTTTTGTGTATCGAACGGCCCTACGATGGGCTCATCGCACTTTTCATCATCGAGTGAGGTCAAACCGTGTCCATCACGCCCGCCAGCACGCCCCAGACCCCGGAGACCGGCACCGCGCGCGTCAAGCGCGGCATGGCCGAGCAGCTCAAGGGCGGCGTGATCATGGACGTCGTCACGCCGGAGGAAGCGAAGATCGCCGAGGACGCGGGCGCCGTCGCGGTCATGGCCCTCGAGCGCGTTCCCGCCGACATCCGCAAGGACGGTGGCGTGGCCCGCATGTCCGACCCGGACATGATCGAGGGGATCATCAACGCGGTCTCCATCCCGGTCATGGCCAAGTCCCGGATCGGCCACTTCGTCGAGGCCCAGGTGCTGCAGGCCCTCGGCGTCGACTACATCGACGAGTCCGAGGTCCTCACCCCCGCCGACGAGGTCAACCACAGCGACAAGTGGTCCTTCACCACCCCGTTCGTGTGTGGCGCCACCAACCTGGGCGAGGCCCTGCGCCGCATCGCCGAGGGCGCGGCGATGATCCGCTCCAAGGGCGAGGCCGGCACCGGCAACGTCGTCGAGGCGGTGCGCCACCTGCGCCAGATCAAGGGCGAGATCGCCCGGCTCAGGGGCCTGGACAACCACGAGCTGTACGCCGCGGCCAAGGAGCTGCGCGCCCCGTACGAGCTGGTCAAGGAGGTCGCCGAGCTCGGCAAGCTGCCGGTCGTGCTGTTCTCCGCCGGTGGCGTGGCCACCCCGGCCGACGCCGCGCTGATGCGCCAGCTCGGCGCCGAGGGCGTCTTCGTGGGCTCCGGCATCTTCAAGTCCGGCGACCCGGCCAAGCGCGCCGCCGCGATCGTGAAGGCCACCACCTTCTACGACGACCCCAAGGTCATCGCGGATGTCTCCCGCAACCTGGGCGAGGCCATGGTCGGCATCAACTGCGACACCCTGCCCGAGGGCGAGCGCTACGCCAACCGCGGCTGGTGACGGCCGGGCCGGTCCCCGGCCCGTCGGCAAGCCGCCTCCCCGGTGGACGGTCCACTCGGGCCGTCCACCCGTTTCCCGTTCTGTCCCGAGAGGTCCTATGTCCATCGGAGTACTCGCCCTCCAGGGCGATGTCCGCGAACACCTCGCCGCGCTCGCCGCGGCCGGTGCCGAGGCCCGGCCGGTCCGCCGCGCCGAGGAACTCGCCGAGGTGCACGGCCTGGTGATCCCCGGCGGGGAGTCCACCACCATGTCCAAGCTCGCCGTCGTCTTCGGGATGCTGGAGCCGCTGCGGGAGCGGGTGCGCACCGGGATGCCGGTGTACGGCACCTGCGCGGGCATGATCATGGTCGCGGACAAGATCCTCGACGGCCGGGACGACCAGGAGACCCTCGGCGGCATCGACATGACCGTGCGCCGTAACGCCTTCGGCCGCCAGAACGAGTCCTTCGAGGCCGCGGTCGACGTCGCGGGCGTCGAGGGCGGCCCGGTGGAGGGCGTCTTCATCCGGGCGCCGTGGGTCGAGTCCGTGGGCGCGGGCGTCGAGGTGCTCGCGACGTACGGGGACCACGCCGTGGCCGTGCGGCAGGGAAATGTCCTCGCGACCTCGTTCCACCCCGAACTGACCGGCGACCACCGGGTACACGCGCTGTTTGTCGACCTGGTACGGGCCGCGGGCTGACGCGGTCCCGGTAGGATCTCAGGCGTTCGTGCAGCAATGGGTTACGCGAAGGAGACAGGCGGATGTCCGGCCACTCTAAATGGGCTACGACGAAGCACAAGAAGGCCGTGATCGACGCCAAGCGCGGCAAGCTCTTCGCCAAGCTCATCAAGAACATCGAGGTCGCCGCCCGCACAGGCGGCGCGGACCCCGACGGCAACCCCACCCTCTTCGACGCCATCCAGAAGGCGAAGAAGCAGTCCGTGCCGAACAAGAACATCGACAGCGCGGTCAAGCGCGGCGCGGGGCTCGAGGCGGGTGGCGCCGACTACGAGACGATCATGTACGAGGGCTACGGGCCGAACGGCGTCGCGGTGCTCATCGAGTGCCTGACCGACAACCGCAACCGCGCCGCCTCCGACGTGCGCGTCGCCATGACGCGCAACGGCGGGTCCATGGCGGACCCGGGTTCCGTCTCGTACCTCTTCAACCGCAAGGGCGTGGTGATCGTCCCCAAGGGTGAGCTGACCGAGGACGACGTGCTGGCCGCGGTCCTGGACGCGGGCGCCGAGGAGGTCAACGACCTGGGCGAGTCCTTCGAGGTGATCAGCGAGGCCACCGACTTGGTCGCGGTGCGCACCGCGCTCCAGAAGGAGGGCATCGACTACGACTCGGCCGAGGCGAACTTCGTTCCCACCATGCAGGTCCAGCTGGAGGAGGAGGCGGCGCGGAAGATCTTCAAGCTGATCGACGCGCTGGAGGACAGCGACGACGTGCAGAACGTCTTCGCCAACTTCGACGTCTCCGACGAGGTCATGGCCAAGGTGGACGCCTGAGGCAGGGACAGCGGCACACGGGCCGGCGGGGACACACAACCCCACCGGCCCGTCGCTGTCAGTGGCGCCGGATACGCTGCCGGGCAGGTGATCGAATGCGGCGATGGGGAGGGCGCGGTGCGGGTGCTGGGCGTGGATCCGGGGCTGACCCGGTGCGGCGTCGGCGTGGTCGAGGGGGTCGCGGGCCGGCCGCTGCGCATGCTGGGGGTCGGGGTCGTACGGACTCCGGCGGACGCCCCGATCGGTGACCGGCTCGTCCTCATCGAGCGCGGCCTGGAGGAGTGGCTGGAGACCCACCGGCCCGAATTCGTGGCGGTGGAGCGGGTGTTCAGCCAGCACAACGTGCGGACGGTCATGGGCACCGCGCAGGCGAGCGCGGTCGCGATGCTCTGTGCCGCCCGCCGCGGGCTGCCGGTCGCCCTCCACACGCCCAGCGAGGTCAAGGCGGCCGTGACCGGGACCGGCCGCGCGGACAAGGTGCAGGTCGGCTCGATGGTCACCCGGCTGCTGCGGCTGGACGCCCCACCGAAACCGGCCGACGCCGCCGACGCGCTGGCGCTCGCCATCTGCCACATCTGGCGGGCGCCCGCGATGAACCGGCTCCAGCAGGCCGTCGCCGCCCACCGCACCACGAAAGGCCGTATCTCATGATCGCGTTCGTCTCCGGCCCGGTCGCGGCCGTCGGCCCGGACACCGCCGTCGTCGAGGTCGGCGGCGTCGGCATGGCCGTGCAGTGCACTCCGACCACGCTGTCCGGACTGCGCGTCGGCCAGCCGGCCCGGCTCGCCACCTCCCTCGTGGTCCGCGAGGACTCGCTCACCCTCTACGGCTTCGCGGACGACGACGAGCGCCAGGTCTTCGAGCTGCTCCAGACCGCCAGCGGCGTCGGCCCCCGCCTCGCCCAGGCCATGCTGGCCGTCCACTCGCCCGACGCGCTGCGGCTGGCCGTCGCCACCGGCGACGAGAAGGCGCTGACCACGGTCCCGGGCATCGGCAAGAAGGGCGCCCAGCGGCTGCTGCTCGAGCTCAAGGACCGGCTCGGCGAGCCGGTGGGCCGCCCCGCCGCGGCCGCCGCCGCCCCCGGCTGGAGCGACCAGCTGCACGCGGCCCTCGTCGGCCTCGGCTACGCGCCCCGGGAGGCCGAGGACGCGGTCGCGGCCGTCGCCCCGCAGGCCGAGGCCGCCCTGGCCGACGGCGGCAGCCCCCAGGTGCCGCAGCTGCTGCGGGCCGCACTCCAGACCCTGAACCGGGCCCGCTGACCGCCGGCCCCGACCCGGGCCGGCGACCTCCCCGCGCGCCCGGCCGCACTGCCCGATACGACATCGCGAGGCGAGACTTTCCGTGAACTGGGACGAGACCGCACCGGCCACCGCCGACGACGCCCGCTCCGGGCGGCTGGTGGGCGCCGACGCCGACGGCGAGGACCAGGCGGTCGAGGCCGCGCTGCGCCCCAAGGACCTGGGGGAGTTCGTCGGCCAGGAGCGCGTCCGCGTCCAGCTCGACCTGGTCCTCAAGGCTGCCCGGCAGCGCGGCGGCACGGCCGACCACGTACTGCTGTCCGGCGCGCCCGGCCTCGGCAAGACCACCCTGTCGATGATCATCGCGGCCGAGATGGGTGCCCCCATCCGGATCACCTCGGGCCCCGCCATCCAGCACGCGGGCGACCTCGCCGCGATCCTGTCCTCGCTCACCGAGGGCGAGGTGCTCTTCCTCGACGAGATCCACCGCATGTCGCGGCCCGCCGAGGAGATGCTCTACATGGCGATGGAGGACTTCCGCGTCGATGTGATCGTCGGCAAGGGCCCCGGCGCCACCGCCATCCCCCTGGAGCTGCCGCCGTTCACCCTGGTGGGCGCCACCACCCGGGCCGGATTGCTGCCGCCCCCGCTGCGCGACCGCTTCGGCTTCACCGGCCACATGGAGTTCTACGCCCCGGCCGAACTGGAGCGCGTCATCCACCGCTCCGCCGGGCTGCTGGACGTGTTCATCGAGCCGGAGGGCGCGGGCGAGATCGCCGGCCGCTCCCGGGGCACCCCGCGCATCGCCAACCGCCTGCTGCGCCGGGTGCGCGACTACGCCCAGGTCAAGGCGGACGGCGTGATCACCCGAGAGATCGCGGCCCGCGCCCTGGACGTGTACGACGTGGACGGCCGCGGCCTGGACCGGCTGGACCGCGCGGTGCTGACCGCCCTGCTCAAGCTGTTCGGCGGGGGCCCGGTGGGCCTGTCCACCCTGGCCGTCGCGGTGGGGGAGGAGCGTGAGACGGTGGAGGAGGTCGCCGAGCCCTTCCTGGTACGGGAAGGACTGCTGGCCCGCACCCCCCGGGGCCGGGTGGCCACCCCCGCGGCCTGGACCCATCTGGGGCTGACCCCGCCGCAGCAGGGCGGGGCCGGGGCCCAGCGGGGACTCTTCGAGGGCTGAGGCGGAAGGCGGCCGATAGCCGATAATGGTCGGGTCAGGAACCCCCGGGCCGTGCCGGGCGTTGTTCCATAGGCGCGGGCTCGCTTAGACTCCGCCGATGCCGTCCGTATGCCGTGTCCGGGTCCGGTGCGGCATGACCACCCCATAGTCCAGGCCGCCTCCCCGCGGTCATGTGAAGGAATTTCCGTCCCGTGTATATGACTCTCCTGCCGTTCATCGTGCTCATCGGGGCCATGTTCCTGATGACCCGATCGGCCAAGAACAAGCAGCGCCAGGCCGCGCAGATGCGTGACCAGATGGGGCCCGGCACCGGCGTGCGGACCATCGGCGGTATGTACGCCACGGTCAAGGAGGTCCACGAGGACACGGTCCTCCTGGAGGTCGCTCCCGGCGTCCACGCCTTCTACGCGAAGAACGCGGTGGGAGCCGTCCTCGAGGACGCCGAGTACAACCGGATCGTGCACGGCATCGACCCCGACGCCGACGACACCCCTGTCGTCCCCGACGACGCCTCCTCGCTCACCGGGGCCGAGGGCGAGACGGCCGACGCCGAGGCGGCGGACGAGGACAAGAAGACCGACCTCACCAAGCCGGCGGCCGCGGCCGACGCGCCGAAGGAGGACAAGCGGGACGGCGACGCCGACGCCAAGTAGCACCCGTGCCGGGAACCGCGGCGCGCCACCGCTCGGCGCGCCGCGGTTCCCGGGCGGTTAGGCTCCGGCGGGGGCTCGTCCCACAAGACTTCGTGGCCGCCCGGCGCACACCCGATGCGGGGCGGTTGGACAGGGAGATTACGAGAAGGTGGCAGCACCGAAGAAGGGCCGCAGGTCCTCCGGGTCACAGGGCAGGCCCGGGCGCGCCCTGGTCGCGATCCTGGTCGCCATCGTGGCGCTCACCGCGGGGATGTTCATCTCCGGTCACACCAAGCCACGGCTGGGCATCGACCTGGCAGGCGGCACCAGCTTCACGCTGGAGGCCAAGAACCAACCGGGTAAGCCCAACGCGATCAACTCGGACAACATGAACACCGCCGTCAACATCATCGAGCGGCGGGTCAACGGTCTGGGTGTGACCGAGGCCGAAGTCCAGACGCAGGGCGACAAGCACATCATCGTGAACATCCCCAAGGGGATGAACGCGAAACAGGCCCGTCAGCAGGTCGGCACCACCGCCCAGCTCTACTTCCGCCCCGTGGTGACCTACACGGACGGCAAGAAGACCGAGCCCACCCCCACGCCCTCGGCGACCGAGAGCGGCAAGGGCAAGAACGACAAGGGCAAGGGCGACGAGAAGGGCAAGGCGTCGGGCACCCCGACCGCCTCCTCGACCCCCAGCGGGTCGAGCAGCCCGAGCGCGTCCGGCAGCAGCCAGGGGCGGGCCGTCTCCGAGGGCCTGAAGGCCGACAAGACGCCGACCGCCACGCAGAGCCCCAGCGCCACGCAGAGCCCGAGCGCCTCGCAGAGCCCCAAGGCGCCCAAGACCCCGAAGAGCGACTCCTCCAAGGCCGACGATCTGAACAAGCAGCTCGCGGACCTGGTGTGCACCACCCCCGCGGACCGCGCCAAGGCGCGGGAGAAGGCCGCCGCCGCCAAGCCCAGCGACTCCATCGTGGCCTGTGACCGCGACGGCTCGCGGAAGTTCATCCTCGGCCCGTCCGAGGTGGAGGGCACCGACGTCAAGGACGCCGCCTCCGTCTACGACAGCCAGGGCGGCGGGGGCTGGATCGTCCAGCTCAACTTCACCGGCTCGGGTGGCAAGAAGTGGGCCAAGGTGACCGGCGAGCTGGCCACGCAGCAGCCGCCGCAGAACCAGTTCGCGATCGTCCTGGACGGCGAGGTCTACTCCGACCCGCGGGTCGACGAGTCCATCGTCGGCGGCCGGGCCCAGATCTCCGGCCCTGACTTCGACCAGAAGAACACCGCCGACCTGGCCAACGTGCTGTCCTACGGCGCGCTGCCGCTGTCGTTCGACATCGCGGACGAGACCACCGTCTCCGCCGCGCTCGGCGGCGAGCAGCTGCAGGCCGGCCTCGTCGCCGGCGCCATCGGCCTGGCGCTCGTGGTCCTCTACCTGGTGGTGTACTACCGGGGTCTGGCGCTGGTCGCCATCGCGAGCCTCGGGGTCTCCGCCGTCCTGACGTACACGATCATGGTGCTGCTCGGCCCGGGCATCGGCTTCGCGCTGAACCTGCCGGCCGTCTGTGGCGCGATCGTCGCGATCGGCATCACGGCCGACTCCTTCATCGTGTACTTCGAGCGCATAAGGGACGAGATCCGCGAGGGCCGCTCGCTGCGCCCGGCCGTGGAGCGCGGCTGGCCCCGGGCCCGGCGCACCATCCTGGTGTCCGACTTCGTGTCCTTCCTCGCGGCCGCGGTGCTCTACATCGTCACGGTCGGCAAGGTGCAGGGCTTCGCCTTCACCCTGGGCCTCACCACGCTGCTGGACATCGTGGTGGTGTTCCTGTTCACCAAGCCGCTGATGACGATCCTCGCCCGGCGCAAGTTCTTCGCGAGCGGTCACCCGTGGTCCGGCCTGGACCCGAGGCGCCTGGGCGCCAAGCCGCCGCTGCGCCGCGGCCGCCGCACCACCCCGCCCGCCCCCGCCGACCCGAAGGAGGCGTGAGATGTCGCGACTCGGCACTCTCGGCGCCAGGCTGTACCGAGGCGAGGTCGGCTACGACTTCGTCGGCAAGCGGAAGATCTGGTACGGCATCTCGATACTGATCACCATCACGGCCATCGTGGGCCTGGCGGTGCGCGGGCTCAACATGGGCATCGAGTTCTCCGGCGGCGCGGTCTTCACCACCCCCAAGACCAGCGTGTCGGCCTCCGAGGCGCGCCATGTGGCGGAGTCGGCGTCCGGTGGCCACACCGCGGTCGTCCAGGAGCTCGGCCGTGGTGGCCTGCGGATCCAGATCAGCGAGCTGGGCACCAAGGAGGCGCTGCCGGTCCAGGAGAAGCTCGCCAAGGAGCTGGATGTCCAGACCAGCAAGATCGACACCCAGCTGGTCGGCCCGAGCTGGGGTGAGGAGATCGCCAGCAAGGCCTGGCAAGGCCTGGCGATCTTCATGGTCCTGGTGGTGATCTATCTCGCCATCGCCTTCGAGTGGCGCATGGCCGCGGCCGCCCTGATCGCGCTGATCCATGACCTCACCATCACGGTCGGGGTCTACGCGCTGGTCGGCTTCGAGGTCACCCCCGGCACCGTGATCGGTCTGCTGACCATCCTCGGTTACTCGCTCTACGACACCGTCGTCGTCTTCGACGGTCTCAAGGAAGCGTCGAAGGACCTCACCAAGCAGACCCGCTTCACCTACAGCGAGATCGCCAACCGCAGCCTCAACTCGACCCTGGTGCGCTCCATCAACACCACGGTCGTGGCGCTGCTGCCGGTCGGCGCGCTGCTGTTCATCGGCGGCGGTGCGCTGGGCGCGGGCATGCTCAACGACATCTCGCTGGCGCTGTTCGTCGGCCTCGCCGCCGGCGCGTACTCCTCGATCTTCATCGCCACCCCGCTGGTGGCCGACCTCAAGGAGCGCGACCCGCAGATGAAGGCCCTGGCCAAGCGGGTGCGCGCCAAGCGCGCCGCCGAGGCCGCCAAGGCCGACGCCGGCACCGGACAGGCGTCGGAGGACCCCGACCCGTCGGCCGCCGAGGACGGCGACCAGCCCACCCCCGCGGCCGCGGGCGCCGGCCAGCGCCGCCAGCCCGCCTCCCGCGGCCGGGGCCGCGGCCGACCGTCGGGGAAGCGCCGATGAGCGCCGCGACGACGACCGCGGGGATCGGCGGGCTCGACGGCGAGGAACTGCGCGGGCTGCTGCTCAGCCGGATCCTGGACGTGCCGGACTATCCGAAGCCGGGGGTGACGTTCAAGGACATCACCCCGCTGCTCGCCGACGCCGCCGCCTTCGGCGCGCTCACCCACGCGCTCGCCGAGCTGTGCGTCAAGCACCGCGCCACCAAGGTGGTGGGCCTGGAGGCGCGCGGCTTCATCCTGGCCGCCCCGGCCGCCGTGCGCGCCGGGATCGGCTTCGTCCCCGTGCGCAAGGCGGGCAAGCTCCCCGGGGCGACCCTGGGCCAGGCGTACGAGCTGGAGTACGGCACCGCGGAGATCGAGATCCACGCCGACGCGCTGGAGCCCGGCGACCGGGTCCTGGTCATCGACGACGTGCTCGCCACCGGCGGCACCGCCGAGGCGTCGCTGCGGCTCATCCGCCGCGCGGGGGCCGAGGTCGCCGGGGTCGCGGTGCTGCTGGAGCTCGGCTTCCTCGAAGGCCGCGGCCGCCTCCTCCCCACGCTCGACAGCGCCCCGCTGGAGGCCCTGATCACGGTCTGAGCGAATCCGGCTCCGACCCGATCACGGTCTGAGCCGGATCATGGTGTGAGCCGATCATCCCGAGGGCGGGAGCCGGAACGATCCGGCTCCCGCCCTCGGGCGTGACAGGGGCCGCGAGCGGTCGGGAGGCAAGTGGAGTGGCGGGATCGATACCATGGCACCCCGACCTCTTTGAGGCCCGGACCGCCTGAGGAGTGCTCTTGCCAGACGAGGCCCAGCCGCTCTCCGCCGCGCAACCGGCAGAGCCGACCGCCGTCGCCGAGACCACGGCGGCCCCCGAGGTGCCCAAGAACAGCCGTGAGGCGGGCCCCCGGCCGGAGCCCTCCGCGGCCCGGCCACCGGCGGAGCGCGGCAGCGGCACACGGTCCGCCGCGCCGGCCCCCCGCCCCCTGCAGAACCCCGCCCCCCGGGGCGGCTCCTCCAACCGGGTCCGCGCCCGCCTCGCCCGCCTCGGCGTGCAGCGCTCCAGCCCGTACAACCCGGTCCTGGAGCCGCTGCTGCGCATCGTGCGCGGCAACGACCCCAAGGCCGACGCCTCGACGCTGCGCCAGATCGAGCGCGCGTACCAGGTCGCCGAGCGCTGGCACCGCGGCCAGAAGCGCAAGAGCGGCGATCCGTACATCACCCACCCGCTCGCCGTGACCACCATCCTGGCCGAGCTGGGTATGGATCCGGCCACCTTGATGGCCGGCCTGCTGCACGACACCGTCGAGGACACCGAGTACGGCCTGGACACCCTGCGGCGTGACTTCGGCGACCAGGTGGCCCTCCTCGTGGACGGCGTCACCAAGCTGGACAAGGTCAAGTTCGGCGAGGCGGCCCAGGCCGAGACCGTGCGCAAGATGGTCGTCGCCATGGCCAAGGACCCCCGCGTCCTGGTCATCAAGCTCGCCGACCGCCTGCACAACATGCGCACCATGCGCTACCTGAAGCGGGAGAAGCAGGAGAAGAAGGCCCGCGAGACGCTGGAGATCTACGCCCCGCTCGCCCACCGCCTGGGCATGAACACCATCAAGTGGGAGCTGGAGGACCTGGCCTTCGCGATCCTCTACCCCAAGATGTACGACGAAATCGTGCGCCTGGTCGCCGAGCGGGCCCCCAAGCGCGACGAGTACCTCGCCGTCGTCACCGACCAGGTCCAGGGCGATCTGCGCGCGGCCCGCATCAAGGCGACCGTCACCGGCCGCCCGAAGCACTACTACTCGGTCTACCAGAAGATGATCGTGCGCGGCCGCGACTTCGCCGAGATCTACGACCTGGTGGGCATCCGGGTGCTCGTCGACACCGTCCGCGACTGCTACGCGGCGCTCGGGACCATCCACGCGCGGTGGAACCCGGTGCCCGGGCGGTTCAAGGACTACATCGCGATGCCCAAGTTCAACATGTACCAGTCGCTGCACACGACGGTCATCGGGCCCAGCGGCAAGCCGGTCGAGCTGCAGATCCGCACCTTCGACATGCACCGCCGCGCCGAGTACGGCATCGCCGCGCACTGGAAGTACAAGCAGGAGGCCGTCGCGGGCGCCTCCAAGGTGCGCACCGACGTCCCCCGCAAGGCCGGCAAGGACGACGCCATCAACGACATGGCGTGGCTGCGGCAGCTGCTGGACTGGCAGAAGGAGACCGAGGACCCCAGCGAGTTCCTGGAGTCGCTGCGCTTCGACCTGTCGCGCAACGAGGTCTTCGTCTTCACGCCCAAGGGCGACGTCATAGCGCTGCCGGCCGGGGCCACCCCGGTGGACTTCGCGTACGCCGTGCACACCGAGGTCGGCCACCGCACCATAGGGGCCCGGGTCAACGGGCGGCTGGTGCCGCTGGAGTCCACCCTCGACAACGGCGACCTGGTGGAGGTCTTCACCTCCAAGGCGACCGGCGCCGGCCCGTCCCGGGACTGGCTGGGCTTCGTCAAGTCCCCGCGCGCCCGCAACAAGATCCGCGCCTGGTTCTCCAAGGAGCGCCGCGACGAGGCCATCGAGCAGGGCAAGGACGCCATCGTGCGGGCCATGCGCAAGCAGAACCTGCCGATCCAGCGGATCCTCACGGGCGACTCGCTGGTCACCCTCGCCCACGAGATGCGCTACCCCGACATCTCCTCGCTGTACGCGGCCATCGGCGAGGGCCATGTCTCCGCGCAGAACGTCGTCGGCAAGCTGGTGCAGGCCCTCGGCGGCGAGGAGGCCGCCAACGAGGACATCGCCGAGACCGCGCCGCCGATCCGGGACCGCCGCAAGCGCCGCTCCAGCGCCGACCCGGGCGTCGTCGTCAAGGGCGTCGACGACGTGTGGGTCAAGCTGGCCCGCTGCTGTACGCCCGTGCCCGGGGACCCCATCATCGGCTTCGTCACCCGCGGCAACGGCGTCTCCGTGCACCGCGCGGACTGCGTCAACGTCGACTCGCTCTCCCAGCAGCCGGAGCGGATGCTCGACGTCGAGTGGGCGCCCACCCAGTCCTCCGTCTTCCTGGTCGCCATCCAGGTCGAGGCCCTGGACCGGTCCCGGCTGCTGTCCGATGTCACCCGCGTGCTGTCCGACCAGCACGTCAACATCCTGTCCGCCGCCGTGCAGACCTCCCGCGACCGGGTGGCCACCTCGCGCTTCACCTTCGAAATGGGCGACCCCAAGCACCTGGGCCACGTCCTGAAGGCCGTACGGGGCGTCGAGGGCGTCTACGACGTGTACCGGGTGACCTCGGCCCGCCAGCGCTGAGCCACGCTGAGACACACAGCCGCATGGCACGGCCCCCGGCGCGATCGATGCGCCGGGGGCCGCTGCCGTGTGTGGTTCATCAGCCATCAATTGAGGAACCCCGACGGCGAGTAACCACCTCCGCGAGAGCGGCGGCGGCTTAGCCGCAAAGAGGTGCCTCAGCCGCCGAACTCCTCCAGGCCCTTGAGCGCCTGGTCCAGCAGCGCCTGCCGGCCCTCCAGCTCCTTGGCGAGCTTGTCGGCCTTGGCGTTGTTGCCGGCCGCGCGCGCCGCGTCGATCTGCCCGCGGAGCTTGTCCACGGCGTCCTGGAGCTGACCGGTCAGCCCCTGGGCGCGGGCCCGCGCCTCGGGGTTCGTACGCCGCCACTCGGCCTCCTCGGCCTCCTGGATGGCGCGCTCCACCGCGTGCAGCCGGCCCTCGATCCGCGGCCGGGCGTCCCGCGGCACATGGCCGATGGCCTCCCAGCGCTCGTTGACCGAGCGGAAGGCCGCCCGCGCCGCCTTCAGATCGGAGATCGGAAGCAGCTTCTCCGCCTCGGCGACCAGCTCCTCCTTGCGGGTCAGATTCTCCCGCTGCTCCGCGTCGCGCTCCGCGAACACCGCGCTGCGGGCCTGGAAGAAGACATCCTGAGCGCCGCGGAAGCGGTTCCACAGGTCGTCCTCGGCCTCGCGCTGGGCGCGCCCGGCCGCCTTCCACTCGGCCATCAGCTCCCGGTAGCGCGCGGCGGTCGGACCCCAGTCGGTGGAGTCGGACAGCGACTCGGCCTCGGCGACCAGCTTCTCCTTGGCCTGCCGGGCAGTCTCGCGCTGCGCGTCCAGCGCCGCGAAGTGCGCCTTGCGCCGCTTGGAGAACGCCGAGCGGGCGTGCGAGAAGCGGTGCCACAGCTCGTCGTCGGTCCGGCGGTCCAGGCGCGGCAGGCCCTTCCAGGTGTCGACCAGCGCGCGCAGCCGCTCCCCGGCCGCTCGCCACTGCTCGCTGGCGGCCAGCTCCTCGGCCTCGGCGACCAGCGCCTCCTTGGCCCGCCGGGCCTCGTCGGCCTGCACCGCCTTGGCCGCGCGGCGCTCCTCCCGGCGCGCCTCGACATCGCCGGCGAGCTTGTCGAGCCGCTTCCTGAGCGCCTCCAGGTCACCGACCACATGGTGCTCGTCGACCTGCCGGCGGATGTGCTCGATGGCAGCCGTCGCGTCCTTGGCCGACAGGTCCGTGGTCCGGACCCGGCGCTCGAGGAGGCCGATCTCGACGACCAGGCCCTCGTACTTGCGCTCGAAGTAGGCGAGGGCCTCTTCAGGAGATCCCGCCTGCCACGATCCGACGACCTGCTCGCCGTCGGCCGTACGCACGTACACGGTCCCCGTCTCGTCGACGCGGCCCCAAGGCTCGCTGCTCACAGCGCCTCCTCCACATGATGCCGGGGCGGGCGCGCGGCCCGCGGGCATCGTCCACAGTTTCTTACGGCCGGCCGGGAGCCACCCTGACCGGTCTCGCGGCAGGGTGCGCCGACGGAGGCAAGCACCCTGTACAACGCCAACATAGGCGACCGGCGGCCCGGCTGTCCGTATCCTGCGCGACCGAAATTTCGCAGTACGCGCGCCGGAGCCGTCAGGACTTGGTGACCGTGGCCTTGTTGATCAGCACGGTGGCGTTCGGAGCGGTGTTCCCGGTCTGCGGGTCCGGCGCCGTCGCGCCCGCGTTCCCGATCTTCGTCAGGACCTTCATGCTGTCCTTGTCGAGAATGCCGAAGGGCGTGTAGTACGGCGGGAGCTGGCTGTCCTTGTAGACCAGGAAGAACTGGCTGCCGCCGCTGTTCTTGCCCTTGTTGGTCTGCGGGTCGAACTGGTTGGCCATCGCGACCGTGCCGGCCGGGTACGTGTTGCCCTTGATCCTGGAGTCCTTCAGGTTCTCGTCCGGGATGGTGTAGCCGGGGCCGCCCATGCCGGTGGCCTTCGGGTCGCCGCACTGCAGCACGAAGATCCCCTGGTTCGTCAGCCGGTGGCACTTGGTGTGGTCGAAGTAGCCCTTTCCGGCCAGGAACGCGAAGGAGTTCACGGTGTGCGGGGCCTTGGCCGCGTCCATGGTGACGGTCATGTCACCGCAGGTGGTCTCCAGCTTCATGGCGTAGGTGGCCGACTTGTCGATGGTGACGTCCGGCTCCTTCTTCCACGACATGGTCTTCGGCTTCTGCTTCCCGGCCGCCTTGGCCCCCTTGGCGCAGGGGTCCGGCGCCTTGGTGGTGGGGGTGGGGGAGGGCGTGGGCATCGTGGGCTCGGCGGCCTTGTCGGACTCCTTCTTGCCGTCGCCGCCGGACAGGGCGCTCACGGCGGTCACCACCCCGCCCGCCGCCAGGACCACGGCCAGCGTGGAGGCGATCACCACATTGCGGCGGCGGCGCTTGTGCCGGGCGGTCTCCCGGCGCTGCTGCTGCCGAAGGTACTTCTCCCGTGCGAGCTGCCGCCGCCGCTGCTCGTTACTGACCACCGGGTCGTCTCCCTCATCGTGGGCCGTCGCTGTCGTGTGTGATGACTCGGCCGTACCGTATACGGGTTCGCTATGGCGGGAGCGCCGCCGGTAGGCTCTGAACGGCCAAACTTCCAAACTTCTGCCAGCGACTCTTAAGGACGATCGTGCTCATTGCCGGGTTCCCCGCCGGGGCCTGGGGGACCAACTGCTACCTGGTCGCCCCCGCCGCCGGTGAGGAGTGCGTGATCATCGACCCGGGCCACCAGGCGGCCCAGGGAGTCGAGGAGACACTCGCCAAGCATCGGCTCAAGCCCGTCGCCGTCGTCCTCACCCACGGCCACCTCGACCACGTCGCCTCGGTGGTCCCGGTCTGCGGCGCCCATGACGTACCGGCCTGGATCCACCCGGCCGACCGCTACATGATGAGCGACCCGGCGAAGGCCTTCGGGCGCTCCATCGGGCTGCCGCTCCTGGGCGAGCTGACCGTGGGCGAGCCGGACGACCTCAAGGAGCTGACCGACGGCGCGCGGCTGGAGCTGGCCGGTCTCGAGTTCTCCGTCGCGCACGCCCCGGGCCATACCAAGGGGTCGGTGACCTTCCGGCTGCCCGAGCGGGCGGACATCCCGTCCGTCTTCTTCTCGGGCGACCTGCTCTTCGCCGGCTCCATCGGACGCACCGATCTGCCCGGCGGCGACCACGCCGAGATCCTCGAGTCCCTGGCCCGTGTGGTCCTGCCGCTCGACGACTCGACCGTGGTGCTGTCCGGCCACGGCCCCCAGACCAGCATCGGCCGCGAGCGCGCCACCAACCCGTTCCTGCGGCAGGTGGCCGACGGCCTCGGAGACGGCGCCCCGGCGCCGGCTCCGCGACGAGGAATGTGACGAGAGACCTTCCGTGAGCACCTTCAAGGCCCCCCGGGGCACCTATGACCTGATCCCGCCGGCCTCCGCGGCCTACCTCGCGGTGCGCGACGCCATCGCCGCCCCGCTCAAGCGGTCCGGCTACGGCTACGTCGAGACGCCCGGCTTCGAGAACGTCGAGCTGTTCGCGCGCGGTGTCGGCGAGTCCACCGACATCGTCACCAAGGAGATGTACACCCTCACCACCAAGGGCGGCGACCAGCTCGCGCTGCGCCCCGAGGGCACCGCCTCCGTACTGCGCGCGGCGCTGGAGGCCAACCTCCACAAGGCCGGGAACCTGCCGGTCAAGCTCTGGTACTCCGGCTCGTACTACCGCTACGAGCGCCCCCAGAAGGGCCGCTACCGCCACTTCTCGCAGGTCGGCGCGGAGGCGATCGGCGCCGAGGACCCGGCGCTCGATGCCGAGCTGATCATCCTGGCCCACGACGCGTACCGCTCGCTGGGGCTGCGGAACTTCCGGATCCTGCTGAACTCGCTGGGCGACGCCGCCTGCCGCCCCGCCTACCGGGCCGCCCTCCAGGACTTCCTGCGCGCGCTCGACCTCGACGAGGACACCCGGCGCCGGATCGAGATCAACCCGCTGCGGGTCCTCGACGACAAGCGCGAGGCGGTGCAGAAGCAGCTCGTCGGCGCGCCGGTGCTCGGCGACCACCTGTGCGAGGAGTGCAAGCGGTACCACGAGCAGGTGCGGGAGCTGCTGACCGCCGAGGGCGTGGCCTTCGAGGACGACCCCAAGCTGGTGCGCGGCCTCGACTACTACACCCGCACCACCTTCGAGTTCGTCCACGACGGGCTCGGCTCGCAGTCCGCGGTCGGCGGCGGCGGCCGCTACGACGGCCTCTCCGAGATGATCGGCGGGCCGGCGCTGCCCTCGGTGGGCTGGGCGCTCGGCGTGGACCGCACGGTGCTGGCCCTGGAGGCCGAGGGCATCGAGCTGGACCTGCCCCCCGCCACCAGCGTGTTCGCCGTGCCGCTCGGCGAGGAGGCGCGCAAGGTGCTGTTCGGCACGGTCGCCGCGCTGCGCCGGGCGGGCGTCGCCACCGACTTCGCGTACGGCGGCAAGGGTGTGAAGGCGGCGATGAAGGCCGCGAACCGGAGCGGTGCGCGGCTCGCGGTCATCGCGGGGGAGCGGGACCTCGAGGAGGGCGTGGTCCAGCTGAAGGACCTGGAGTCCGGGGAGCAGACGCCGGTCCCGCTGGACGGCGTCGTCGAAGCGGTCCGCGCCCGCCTCGGCTGACCCCGCCCGGGTCCGCGTCCGCCTCGGCGCCCCCGCCCGGGTCCGCGTCCGCCGCGGCTGACCCCCGCCCGCGCAGTCCCCTATCCGCCCCCGCCGTCAATCCGGCGGGGGCGGATTCACTCCGGCGATCCGGGACCGCCGTGACCACCCCGCCGAGGCCCGGTCCGGCCCGGTCAGCGCGGCTTTACGCCCACCCGACGGGTGCCGGAGCAGGATGGGCCGGACGGCCCTGATTCTCCCGAAGAGACGCTGCGGCCGTCCCCGATGCGGCAGAATGTCCGTGCTCGACGGGGGCTGGACATGGCGGACACGGCGGGACGACGGAACGGCGATATGGCGACGACAGCGGTGGACGAGGTGCACTCCGACCAGGCGCGGCAGGACGGCGCGCGGGTCGCGGTCGGGGGCGGCCGGGCATTCGCCCTGCTGCTCGTGATCACCGGCGCGCTCGGACTGCTGGCCGCATGGGTCATCACGATCGACAAGAACAAGATCCTTGAAGCCAAGGCCAACGGCACGCACTTCACGCCCGGCTGCAGCCTCAACCCGATCGTGTCCTGCGGCAACATCATGGAGAGCGACCAGGCGCAGGCGTTCGGCTTCCCCAACCCGATGCTCGGGCTGGTCGCCTACGGGATCGTCATCTGCGTGGGGATGTCCCTGCTGGCCGGGGCCCGCTTCCCCCGCTGGTACTGGCTGACCTTCAACGCCGGCGCCCTATGCGGCGTCGGATTCTGCGCCTGGCTGCAGTACCAGTCGCTGTACGTCATCGGCTCGCTGTGCCTGTGGTGCTGCCTGGCCTGGGTCGCCACCATCGTCCTGTTCTGCTACGTCACCGGCAAGAACATCAAGCACGGGTTCCTGCCCGTGCCCGCCGGGCTCCGGCGCGGGCTGCTGGAGTTCCACTGGGTGGTGCCGGTGCTGTGGGTCGGCGTCATCGGCATGCTGATCCTGACCCGGTGGTGGAACTTCTGGACCGGCGGCCAGGCCTGACCCGCCGCGCTCGGACCGGTCGGTCGCGCCGGCCCGTCGCGCTGCCCGGCGGCGCTGTCGGTGGGGTGGCATAGGCTTCCCGCGTGGAGCCAGACCTGTTCACCGCCGCCGCAGAGGAACGCCAGGAGAAGGACCCGGCCAGCACCCCGCTGGCCGTGCGCATGCGCCCGCGCACGCTCGACGAGGTCGTGGGCCAGCAGCATCTGCTGCGGCCCGGTTCCCCGCTGCGGCGGCTCGTCGGCGAGGGCGGCGGCGGCCCCGCCGGGCCGTCCTCGGTCATCCTGTGGGGCCCGCCCGGCATCGGCAAGACGACCCTGGCGTACGTCGTCAGCCAGGCCACCCAGAAGCGCTTCGTCGAGCTGTCGGCGATCACGGCGGGCGTGAAGGAGGTGCGGGCCGTCATCGACGGCGCGCGCCGCTCCTCCGGGGCGTACGGGCGGGACACCGTGCTCTTCCTCGACGAGATCCACCGCTTCAGCAAGGCCCAGCAGGACTCACTGCTGCCCGCCGTCGAGAACCGCTGGGTCACGCTCATCGCGGCCACCACGGAGAATCCCTACTTCTCCGTCATCTCCCCGCTGCTGTCGCGCTCGCTGCTGCTCACCCTGGAGCCGCTGACCGACGACGACCTGCGCGGGCTGCTGCGCCGCGCCCTGACCGACGAGCGCGGCCTCGGCGGCGCGGTCACGCTCCCCGAGGACGCCGAGGGCCATCTGCTGCGGATCGCGGGCGGCGACGCGCGGCGCGCGCTGACCGCGCTGGAGGCGGGCGCCGGGGCGGCGCTGGCCAAGGGCGAGCCGACGATCACCCTCACGACGCTGGAGGAGGCGGTCGACCGCGCCGCGGTGAAGTACGACCGCGCCGGCGACCAGCACTACGACGTGGCCAGCGCCCTGATCAAGTCCATCCGCGGCTCGGATGTGGACGCGGCGCTGCACTACCTGGCCCGGATGATCGAGGCGGGGGAGGACCCGCGGTTCATCGCGCGGCGGCTGATGATCTCCGCGAGCGAGGACATCGGGCTCGCCGACCCGACCGCTCTGCAGACGGCCGTGGCCGCCGCCCAGGCGGTCGCGCTGATCGGCTTCCCCGAGGCGGCACTGACCCTCGGCCACGCCACGGTGGCGCTGGCGCTGGCCCCCAAGTCCAACGCGGTCACCCGCGCGATCGGCGACGCCCTCGCCGACGTCCGCGCGGGGCTCGCCGGCCCGGTCCCGCCGCACCTGCGCGACGGCCACTACAAGGGCGCCGAGAAACTGGGGCACGCGCAGGGCTATCTCTACCCGCACGACCTGCCGGGCGGGATCGCGGCGCAGCAGTACGCGCCGGACAAGATCCACGGCAAGCGGTACTACGAGCCGACGCGCTACGGCGCGGAGGCCCGCTACGCGGACGTCGTCGAGCGCGTCCGGGCCCGCCTCCGCGGCGAAGCCCCGCCCCAGCCCCCGCGCCCGCCCCAGCCCGCCGGTCCGGGCGCCTCGGGTGAGTCGGGTGAGTCGGGCCCCTCGTCCGAGGCGCCGCCCTCCGACGGCCCGGCCGCCGCGGAGTCCTAGGGGCCGCTGGGCAGGGCCCTACTCCGTCGCCGCCTCGAAGAGCGCGTGCATCGCCCGGCGGAGCTCGGAAATGTTCCGTACCGGCTCGGGGAAGTCGAAGCGCGCGTCGAAGGGCGCGCCGGGCGCGTCGGGGAAGCGGACGCGGAGGCCGAAGCGGTCCAGGGCGACCGGGACCGCGCGTCCGCGCGCACCGCACGCGCGGTCCGGGTGGTCGCCGAGCAGGGCGCACAGGCCGCGCATCCGGTCGTCGTGGGCGGCGTGCAGATGCTGGAGGAGCTCGGCCTCGTGCGGGGCGAGCGGGTCGGGCGCGGCGGTCGCGAAGTCCTCGGGCTCGACCGGCTCCGCGCCCCACAGGTCGTCCACCCACGCCTCGCCGACCTCCAGCCGCAGCAGCGCCCATCCGCCGCCGTCCCCGGCCAGCGCCTCGCGCAGGCCGAGCAGCTTCCCGACCGGGTGCCGCCGGGCCAGCAGCGCAGCGCTCGCCGCGCGGTCCCGGTCGCGTACGGGCGTGAGCCACCCGCCGACCCAGGCGCGCCCGCGGATCCGGTGGGGGACGGCCACCGGAGCGACGTCTGTGATCTCCATCACGCAGGTCAGCTCGTCGTCCTGGGCGTACGTCGCGGCGCGGGCGGCGGCCCCGGCGCCGGGGAGGAGCAGGAGCAGATCGCCGTCGGGGGTGACGGCGCGCGCGGCGGGGAGGTCGGCGGCGGGCTCGTCGGTGGCGGCCGCGGCCTCGATTCCGGGAATGGAGAGCGACGCCGTAGCCTTGGACTCGACGAGAGTACGTACCCGCTCCGCCGCCGATGGCCGTGGAGCGTCTTCCCCGGGACGCGGCTGACCCTCCTCGGTGCTCTGAGCAGCGCTGGGCAGGGGGATCCCAGGTCGAAACATGCGTCCTCCTCGGCTAAGGTAAGGCTCACCTAACTTATATCGGAGGTTCGTTCCCCGTGAACCAGTCGCGTCCTAAGGTCAAGAAGTCGCGAGCGCTCGGCATCGCCCTGACCCCGAAGGCTGTCAAGTACTTCGAGGCCCGCCCCTACCCGCCGGGCGAGCACGGCCGTGGCCGCAAGCAGAACAGTGACTACAAGGTCCGACTGCTGGAGAAGCAGCGCCTGCGGGCGCAGTACGACATCAGCGAGCGCCAGATGGCCCGCGCCTACGACCGGGCGCGCAAGGCCGAGGGCAAGACCGGTGAGGCCCTGGTCGTCGAGCTCGAGCGCCGTCTGGACGCGCTCGTCCTGCGGTCCGGTCTGGCCCGCACCATCTACCAGGCCCGCCAGATGGTGAGCCACGGCCACATCGAGGTCAACGGCCGGAAGGTCGACAAGCCGTCCTTCCGGGTCCGCCCGGACGACGTGGTGATGGTCCGCGAGCGCAGCCGCGACAAGCACCCCTTCCAGGTCGCGCGCGAGGGCGGCTACGCCCTCGACGGCGAGACCCCGCGCTACCTCCAGGTCAACCTTCAGGCCCTGGCCTTCCGCCTGGACCGGGACCCGAACCGCAAGGAGATCCCGGTGATCTGCGACGAGCAGCTGGTCGTGGAGTACTACGCCCGCTGAGGCCGTTGTCCACGCATCGCGCGGGTTCCCCTCGACATGGGTCGACGGGGGGCCCGCGATGCGTTTTCCGGCCGACCGAAACACGGTTCGGGCGGGGCTGTCCGGCGCGATAAGGTCGATACCTGCCGCCCGTCCCGGATGACCCACCCGCCCGAGACGGCGGCCGACGGACGACTGACACCCACCACGAGCAGCAGCAGGGAGCGTGCAACGTGTCCGGTGGAGAGGTGGCCGGGATCCTCGTGGCCGTCTTCTGGGCGATCCTGGTGTCCTTCCTCGCCCTCGCCCTGGTGAGGCTCGCGCAGACGCTGAAGGCGGCCACCAAGCTGGTGGCCGAGGTCACCGAGCAGGCCGTGCCGCTGCTCAGCGAGGCGTCCGCGACGGTGCGCTCCGCCAACACCCAGCTCGCCCGCGTCGACTCGATCGCGGCGGATGTGCAGGAGGTCACCTCGAACGCCTCCGCGCTCTCCTCGACCGTCTCCTCGGCCTTCGGCGGGCCGCTGGTGAAGGTCGCCGCCTTCGGCTACGGCGTGCGGCGCGCGATCGGCCGCAAGGGGCAGCCGCACCCGGAGGACGGGTCCGCGCGCACCGTCGTCGTCGGCAAGACCCTGCCGTCCGCCCGCCGGGGCGGCCGCCGCAACCGTGGATCGAAGGGCTGAGAGACCGGAATGTTCCGCCGCACGTTCTGGTTCACCACCGGTGTCGCAGCCGGTGTGTGGGCCACCACCAAGGTCAACCGCAAGCTGAACAAGCTGACCCCGGAGAGCCTGGCGGCGCAGGCCGCCGACCGGGCGGTGCTCGCCGGGCGGCGGATCAAGGTCTTCGCGCTCGATGTGCGCGACGGCATGGCCGACCGGGAGGCGGCGCTCAAGGACGCCCTCGGTCTGAGCGCGCCGCCCGCGGACGACCGGAGGCAGCTGCCCGCCCAGCGCTCCCGCGGCCAGCTCCCGCAGAATTACTCGTACAACCACCCGAACGCCGGAAATGAGGACCACTAATGGAGTCGGCTGAAATCCGCCGCCGCTGGCTGCGCTTCTTCGAAGAGCGCGGGCACACCGTCGTGCCTTCGGCGTCGCTCATCGCGGACGACCCGACCCTGCTGCTGGTCAACGCCGGCATGGTGCCCTTCAAGCCCTACTTCCTCGGCGAGGTCCAGCCGCCCTACAAGCGCGCCGTGAGCGTGCAGAAGTGCGTGCGCACGCCCGACATCGAAGAGGTGGGCAAGACCACCCGCCACGGCACCTTCTTCCAGATGTGCGGCAACTTCTCCTTCGGCGAGTACTTCAAAGAAGGCGCCATCAAGTTCGCCTGGGAGCTGCTGACCACCTCCGTCGAGGAGGGCGGCTACGGGCTGGAGCCCGAGAAGCTCTGGATCACCGTCTACAAGGAGGACGACGAGGCCGAGCGCATCTGGCGCGACGTCGTCGGCGTCCCCGCCGAGCGCATCCAGCGCCTGGGCATGGGCCCGAACTTCTGGTCCATGGGCGTCCCCGGCCCCTGCGGCCCCTGCTCCGAGATCAACTACGACCGCGGCCCCGAGTTCGGCGTCGAGGGCGGTCCCGCCGTCAACGACGAGCGGTACGTGGAGATCTGGAACCTGGTCTTCATGCAGTACGAGCGGGGCCCGGGCGAGGGCAAGGAGGACTTCCCGATCCTCGGCGAGCTGCCCAACAAGAACATCGACACCGGCCTCGGCCTAGAGCGCCTCGCGATGATCCTGCAGGGCGTGCAGAACATGTACGAGACGGACACCCTGCGTGTCGTCATCGACAAGGCCACCGAGCTCACCGGCGTCGCCTACGGCGCCCACCACGACAGCGACGTCTCGCTGCGCGTGGTCGCCGACCACATGCGCACCTCCGCCATGCTCATCGGCGACGGCGTCACCCCCGGCAACGAGGGCCGCGGCTATGTGCTGCGCCGCATCATGCGCCGCGCCATCCGCAACATGCGCATCCTGGGCGCCACCGAGCCGGTCGTCGGCGAACTCGTGGACGTCGTCCTGAAGACGATGGGCCAGCAGTACCCGGAGCTGCTGACCGACCGCAAGCGCATCGAGACCGTCGCCCTCGCCGAGGAGGCCGCCTTCCTCAAGACGCTGAAGGCCGGCACCAACATCCTGGACACCGCCGTCACCGACACCAAGGCCGCCGGTGGCACGGTGCTCGCCGGCGACAAGGCGTTCCTGCTCCACGACACCTGGGGCTTCCCGATCGACCTCACCCTCGAGATGGCCGCCGAGCAGGGCCTGAGCGTGGACGAGGAGGGCTTCCGCCGCCTGATGCGGGAGCAGCGGGAGCGGGCCAAGGCCGACGCCAAGGCTAAGAAGACCGGCCACGCCGACCTGTCCGCCTACCGCGAGGTCGCCGACACCGCCGGCTCCACCGTCTTCACCGGCTACACCCACACCGAGGGCGAGTCCACCGTCGTCGGCCTGCTGGTCGACGGCCTGCCCTCGCCCGCCGCGACCGAGGGCGACGACGTCGAGGTCGTCCTCGACCGCACCCCGTTCTACGCCGAGGGCGGCGGCCAGCTCGCCGACACCGGCCGGATCCGGCTGGACTCGGGCGCCGTGGTCGAGGTGCGGGACGTCCAGCAGCCCGTGCCCGGCGTCAGCGTGCACAAGGGCACCGTCCAGGTCGGCGAGGTGACCCTCGGCGCCGGCGCGTACGCCCAGATCGACGTGAAGCGCCGGCGCGCCATCGCCCGCGCCCACAGCGCCACCCACCTCACCCACCAGGCGCTGCGCGACGCCCTGGGCCCGACCGCCGCCCAGGCCGGTTCGGAGAACTCGCCCGGCCGCTTCCGCTTCGACTTCGGCTCGCCGGCCGCCGTGCCCGGCGCGGTGCTCACCGACGTCGAGCAGAAGATCAACGAGGTCCTCTCCCGCGAGCTCGACGTCACCGCCGAGGTGATGAGCATGGAGGAGGCCAAGAAGCAGGGCGCCATCGCCGAGTTCGGCGAGAAGTACGGCGACCGGGTGCGCGTGGTGACCATCGGCGACTTCTCCAAGGAGCTGTGCGGTGGTACGCATGTGCACAACACCGCCCAGCTGGGCCTGGTGAAGCTGCTCGGCGAGTCCTCGATCGGTTCCGGCGTGCGCCGCGTCGAGGCCCTGGTCGGCGTGGACGCGTACAACTTCCTCGCCCGTGAGCACACCGTCGTCTCCCAGCTCACCGACCTGGTCAAGGGCCGGCCGGAGGAGCTGCCGGAGAAGATCTCCGGGATGCTGGCCAAGCTCAAGGAGGCCGAGAAGGAGATCGAGCGGTTCCGCGCCGAGAAGGTGCTGCAGGCCGCCGCCGGGCTGGCCGCGGGCGCCAAGGACGTGCGGGGCGTCGCCCTGGTCACCGGCCGGGTGCCGGACGGCACCTCCGCCGACGACCTGCGCAAGCTCGTGCTGGACGTGCGCGGCCGCATCCAGGGCGACCGCGCCGCCGTCGTCGCCCTGTTCGCCGTGGCGAACGGCCGCCCGCTGACCGTCATCGCCACCAACGAGGCCGCCCGCGAGCGCGGCATCAAGGCCGGCGACCTGGTCCGCGCCGCCGCCAAGACCCTCGGCGGCGGGGGCGGCGGCAAGCCGGACGTCGCCCAGGGCGGCGGCCAGAACCCGGAGGCCGTCGAGGACGCCGCGGCCGCCGTCGAGCGGCTCGTCGCGGAAGCGGCCTGAGCGCCGTGCGACGCGGCAGGCGCCTCGCGATCGACGTCGGGGACGCCCGCGTCGGGGTCGCTTCGTGCGACCCCGACGGGATCCTCGCCACCCCGGTGGAGACCGTGCCGGGGCGGGACGTCCCGGCCGCCCACAAGCGGCTGGTGGCCCTCGTCGAGGAGTACGAACCGATCGAGGTGGTGGTCGGCCTCCCCCGCTCGCTCAGCGGGCGGGAGGGGCCGGCCGCGGCCAAGGCCCGCGCCTTCGCGCGGGAGCTGGCGCGGCGCATCGCGCCGCTCCCGGTCCGGCTGGTCGACGAGCGTATGACCACCGTCACAGCGACCCAGGGCCTGCGGGCCTCCGGGGTGACGTCCAAGAAGGGCCGCTCGGTCGTTGACCAGGCCGCAGCCGTCGTCATCCTGCAAAGCGCACTGGAGACCGAGCGGACCTCCGGGCGGGCGCCGGGCGAGGCCGTCGAAGTGGTCATCTGATCGCGATACGGTAACGTTCCGCGCGACCCTGGCAGCCGTCGCCTGTGACGCCGGCGCGCACACCCTCGGCTGCCGTCTTGCGTCGCTAGGGGATTGATGACTGACTACGGCCGGGGTACCGGCTCCCAACCGTGGCATCCCGAGGACCCGCTGTACGGGGACCAGGGGTGGGGCGGACACCAGACGGTGGCCGGTCACGATCCGTACGCGCAGGAGCCCTACGCCCAGGATCCCTACGCTCAGGAGCAGTACGCGCAGCACGGCTCCTACGGCCAGGGCGGCTACGGTCAGGACCCCTCCTACGGTCAGGACCCCTACGCGCAGGACCCGAACGGTCAGGACCTCTACGCGCAGCACCCGAACGGTCAGGACCCGTACGCGCAGGACCCATACGGGCAGGAGGGCCACGGGCAGGGGGGTCATGAGCAGGGCGGCCACCACCCGGAGCAGTACCCGCAGGGCGGCTACGGCCACGAGGGGTACGGGCAGGGGCACGAGGGCTACGGGCAGGACTACGCCCAGGACCCGTACGCCCACCAGCAGTACCCCCAGGGCTACCCGCAGGACCCCCAGCAGCCGCAGCAGCACCACCACCAGCAACAGCCGCAGCAGTCACAGCAGCCCCACTGGGACGGCCACGACACCGGCGGCTACCCGCAGCAGCAGCAGCCTCATCAGCATCAGCAGCAACAGCAGCAGCCGTACGGCGCCGACCCGTACGACGGCCACGAGGCGCCCCAGGAGCCCGTCGCCGAGCAGGAAGAGCAGGACGACGACCACCCGTTCTTCCGTGACGGCGACGGCGCCGGCGTCGCCCGCCGCGGCCGCCGTGACGACGACGAGTACGAAGAGGACGACGAGGACGACGACGAGCCGCGCGGCGGCCGGGAGCGCCGGAACAAGCCCCCCAAGCGCCGCAGCGGTGTCGCCTGCCTCTTCGTGACCGTGGTGCTGGTCGGGGTCGTCGGCGGGGGCGGCTACTTCGCCTACCAGTTCTGGCAGAGCCGCTTCGGCCCGGCGCCGGACTACTCGGGCGAGGGCAGCGGCCAGGCCCAGGTCGTGATCCCGGAGGGCACCGGCACCGCCGAGATGGGCAGCATCCTCGTCGACAAGGGCGTCGTCAAAAGCAGCGGCGCCTTCGTCGAGGCCGTCAAGGACAGCGGCAAGTTCGTCCAGCCCGGCACCTACACGCTGCGCAAGCACATGTCCGCCGCCGCGGCCGTGAAGCTGATGATCGACCCGGCGAGCAGCAACGGCCTGATCATCGCCGAGGGCTGGCGCAACGCGCGGATCTACGCCGAGATCGACAAGAAGATCGGCCTCAAGGCGGGCACGACCAAGAACGTCGCCGCCAAGGAGGCCAAGAACCTCGGGCTGCCGGACTGGGCCGACGACAACCCCAAGATCAAGGACCCGCTGGAAGGGTTCCTCTACCCGTCCCGCTACAGCGTCGGCAAGGACGCGAAGCCCGAGGACGTCCTGCGGCAGATGGTCGCCCAGGCGAAGAAGAACTACGCCCGCTACGACCTCGACGGCAAGGCCAAGGAACTGGGCCTCAAGTCGCCGCTCCAACTCGTCACCGTCGCCAGCCTGGTCCAGGCGGAGGGCCTCACCCACGACGACTTCCGCAAGATGGCCGAGGTGGTCTACAACCGGCTCAAGCCCGGCAACACCGAGACCAACGGCAAGCTGGAATTCGACTCGACGTACAACTACATCAAGAACCAGAGCAAGCTCGACATCTCCATCGCGGAGATCAAGAACTACGACAACCCCTACAACACGTACTTCTACGAGGGGCTGCCGCCCGGCCCGATCGGCAACCCGGGGGAGGACGCGCTCAAGGCCTCCGTGAACCCCACGGACGGCGGCTGGTACTACTTCGTCGCCATCGACGGAAAGACGTACTTCTCCAAGACCTACGCGGAACACCAGAAGTGGGTCGACAAGTTCAACCGGCAGCGCAAGAACGGCTGAGGAAAGATGTCGCACAACCGCAGGGCCGCGGTGCTCGGCTCGCCGATCGCCCACTCCCTGTCCCCGGTGCTCCACCGGGCCGCCTACGAGAAGCTGGGCCTGGCCGGATGGGCCTACGACCGCCACGAGGTCGACGAGGCCGGGCTGCCCGGCTTCTTCGAGCGGCTGGGCGCCACGGCCGGTGACCGCCCGTGGGCGGGGCTCTCGCTGACCATGCCGCTCAAGCGCGCCGTCATTCCGCTGCTCGACGAGATCAGCGACACGGCCGCGTCCGTGGAGGCGGTCAACACCGTCGTCTTCACCGACGACGGCCGCCGGACCGGCGACAACACCGACATCCCGGGCATGGTGGCGGCGCTGCGCGAGCGCGGCGTCGAGCGGGTGGCGGGCGCCGCCGTGCTGGGCGCGGGGGCCACGGCCTCCTCGGCCCTGGCCGCGCTGTCCCGCGTCTGCGAGGGCGAGGTCACCGCGTACGTCCGCAGCGAGGCGCGGGCGGCGGAGATGCGGCAGTGGGGCGAGCGGCTCGGGGTGGCGGTCCGCACGGCGGACTGGGCCGACGCGGCGGAGGCGTTCCGCGCCCCCCTGGTGATCGCCACCACCCCCGCGGGCACCACGGACGAGCTGGCCGCGGCGGTGCCCGACCGCCCCGGGGCGCTCTTCGACGTGCTGTACGACCCGTGGCCGACCCGGCTCGCGGCCGCCTGGGCGGCGCGCGGCGGCGCGGTCGTCGGCGGCCTCGACCTGCTGGTGCACCAGGCGGTGCTCCAGGTGGAGCTGATGACCGGCCGCGCCCCCGCCCCCCTGGCCACCATGCGCGAGGCGGGCGAAGCCGCCCTCGCAGCCCGGGCGGGCTGAGTCTCAAAGACCGGTCCGCCAGCTGGACCAGGACTCGGGGCTGCCCGCGGACGTGGGAGGATCGGAGGTGGCGGGCCGGGGCCGCGCTCTCCCGGGCCACGCCGCCGTACGTCGAGGCGCGAGCATGAGGAGCACCGTTGAGCAGGTTGCGCTGGCTGACCGCGGGGGAGTCGCACGGCCCCGCACTCGTGGCGACGCTGGAGGGACTGCCCGCCGGTGTGCCGATCACCACCGACATGGTGGCGGACGCCCTCGCGCGCCGGCGGCTCGGTTACGGACGCGGCGCCCGGATGAAGTTCGAGCGCGACGAGGTCACCTTCCTCGGCGGCGTCCGGCACGGGCTGACCCTCGGCTCCCCCGTGGCGATCATGGTCGGGAACACCGAGTGGCCCAAGTGGGAGCAGGTCATGGCGGCCGACCCGGTGGACCCGGAGGAGCTGGCCGGGCTGGCCCGTAACGCGCCGCTGACCCGGCCCCGCCCCGGCCACGCGGACCTGGCGGGCATGCAGAAGTACGGGTTCGACGAGGCCCGGCCGATCCTGGAGCGGGCCAGCGCCCGTGAGACCGCCGCGCGCGTCGCGCTCGGCACGGTCGCCCGCTCGTACCTCAAGGAGACGGCCGGCATCGAGATCGTCTCCCATGTCGTGGAGCTGGCCGCGGCCAAGGCCCCCTACGGCGTCTACCCGACCCCCGCGGACGTGGAGCGGCTGGACGCCGACCCGGTGCGCTGCCTGGACGCCGACACCAGCAAGGCGATGGTCGCCGAGATCGACCAGGCCCACAAGGACGGCGACACGCTCGGCGGCGTCGTCGAGGTGCTGGCGTACGGCGTGCCGGTGGGCCTCGGCTCGCACGTCCACTGGGACCGGCGGCTCGACGCCCGGCTCGCGGCCGCCCTGATGGGCATCCAGGCCATCAAGGGCGTCGAGGTCGGCGACGGTTTCGAGCTGGCCCGGGTGCCCGGCTCCAAGGCGCACGACGAGATCGTGCCGACCGAGGACGGCATCAGGCGGACCTCCGGCCGCTCCGGCGGCACCGAGGGCGGGCTGACCACCGGCGAGCTGCTGCGTGTGCGGGCCGCGATGAAGCCGATCGCGACCGTGCCGCGGGCGCTGGCCACGGTCGACGTCACGACCGGCGAGCCGACCCAGGCCCACCACCAGCGCTCGGACGTGTGCGCGGTCCCGGCCGCGGGCATCGTCGCCGAGGCGATGGTGGCGCTCGTCCTCGCCGACGCGGTCGCGGAGAAGTTCGGCGGCGACTCGGTCGCCGAGACCCGCCGCAATGTGCGGGGCTTCCTCGACAACCTGGCCGTCAAGTGAGCGGCCCAGCAGCCGGGGGGCCGGCGATCGTGCTGGTCGGACCCATGGGCGTGGGGAAGACCACCGTCGGGCGGGTGCTCGCCGAGCGGCTCGGCACCGGCTTCCGGGACACCGACACCGACATCGTCGAGACGGCGGGCAAGCCGATCTCCGAGATCTTCATCGACGAGGGCGAGCCGCACTTCCGCGAGCTGGAGCGGCGGGCCGTGCGCGCCGCGGTCGCCGAGCACCGCGGCGTGCTGGCCCTGGGCGGCGGCGCGATCCTGGACGAGGGCACCCGCGCCCTGCTGGCCGACCTGCCGGTCGTCTTCCTGGAGATGGGCGTCGCCGAGGCGGTCAAGCGCACCGGTCTCGACGCGCCGCGCCCGCTGCTCGCCGTCAACCCGCGGCAGCGCTGGCGGGAGCTGATGGAACAGCGCCGTCCGCTGTACACCGAGGTGGCCCGCGCGGTCGTGTCGACCGAGGGCCGTACCCCCGAGGACGTCGCCGACGCGGTCCTCGACGCACTGGAGCTGAAGGACGCATGAGCACGGACACCCCCACCCGTATCCAGGTCGGCGGCACCGCGGGCAGCGAGCCGTACGAGGTCCTGGTCGGCCGGCAGCTCCTGGGCGAGCTGCCCGGCCTCATCGGCCCGGCCAAGCGCGTGGCCGTGCTGCACCCCGAGGCGCTGGCCGAGACCGGGGAGGCCGTGCGCCGGGACCTCCTGGACCAGGGCTACGAGGCCATCGCGATCCAGCTGCCCAACGCGGAGGAGGCCAAGACCGCCGAGGTCGCCGCGTACTGCTGGAAGGCGCTCGGCCAGACCGGCTTCACCCGCAGCGATGTGATCGTGGGTGTGGGCGGCGGCGCCTCCACCGACCTCGCCGGCTTCGTGGCCGCGACCTGGCTGCGCGGGGTGCGCTGGATCGCCGTCCCGACCACCGTGCTGGGCATGGTGGACGCGGCGGTCGGCGGCAAGACCGGCATCAACACCGCCGAGGGCAAGAACCTGGTCGGCGCCTTCCACCCGCCCACCGGGGTGCTGTGCGACCTGGCCGCGCTCGACTCGCTGCCGGTCCACGACTACGTCAGCGGCCTCGCCGAGATCATCAAGGCGGGGTTCATCGCGGACCCGGCGATCCTCGAGCTGATCGAGGCGGACCCGCAGGCGGCCCGCACCCCCGCGGGGCCGCACACCGCCGAACTCATCGAGCGCTCCATCCGGGTGAAGGCCGAGGTCGTCTCCTCCGACCTCAAGGAGGCCGGGCTGCGGGAGATCCTCAACTACGGTCACACCCTGGCCCACGCCATCGAGAAGAACGAGCGCTACAAGTGGCGGCACGGCGCGGCGGTGTCCGTCGGCATGGTCTTCGCCGCCGAACTGGGCCGTCTCGCCGGGCGCCTGGACGACGCCACGGCCGACCGGCACCGCGCCGTCCTGGAGTCCGTCGGCCTGCCGCTGACCTACCGCGGCGACCAGTGGCCCCGGCTGCTGGAGACCATGAAGGTGGACAAGAAGTCCCGCGGCGACCTGCTGCGCTTCATCGTCCTCGACGGCCTGGCCAAGCCCGCGGTGCTGGAGGGCCCGGACCCGGCCGTGCTGCTCGCGGCCTTCGGGGAGGTGTCCGCGTGACCCGCAAGGTGCTGGTCCTCAACGGCCCCAACCTGGGGCGGCTCGGCAGCCGCGAGCCGGACGTCTACGGCGCGACCTCCTACGCCGGTCTGGTGGAGGAGTGCGTGAAACTCGGCGCGGAACTCGGCTTCGAGGTGGACGTGCGGGAGACCAACGACGAGGGAGAGATGATCCGCTGGCTGCACGAGGCGGCGGACGGCTCGATCCCGGTCGTCATCAACCCCGGTGCCTTCACGCACTACTCCTACGGCATGCGGGACGCGGCCGCGCAGCGCACCGCCCCGCTGGTCGAGGTGCACATCTCCAACCCGCACGCGCGGGAGGAGTTCCGTCACAACTCTGTCATCGCCGCCGTCGCCAGCGGCACCGTCGCCGGGTTCGGAATCGGGTCGTATCGGCTCGCATTGCGCGCTCTGGCGGACGAATTGGCCGGTTGACGGCGGGCGCTGGGCACACACCGTATTCCCCGGCCGTTCACACAGCGGCGGCCGGGGCGGGTACCGTTCGGTAGACCGGCCTCGCCGCCGCGTCCTCACGCGACAGTTGCCAGTACCAGACCGCCTGCACGAGACGGAGTGCCACCGGATGCAGCACTCAGTGGGAGCTCCGCTGCCACCGCCCCACCAGCCCGGGCACGGGCCGGGTCAGGGCGGCGCCGGCTGGGCCCAGGGCACGAGCCACCACCCGGGCCACCCACCGGCCCACCACCCGGGCCCCCCGCCGGTCCCGCCCCCTGGCTCCCACCCGGTCCACTGGCTCCCACCCGGTCCAGCCCCCTGGCTCTCACCCGGCCCCGCCCCCTGGCTCCCACCCGGCCCCCCCTGTGCTTCCCGTCCCGCCGGCCCCGCTCCACCCCACCCCGGCCCCGCCGCCCATGGACCCGTCCGGGGCGACCGGCCACCTCCAGCTCCCGCCCGGCGGCCCGGTGCCGCTGCCCCACCCCCCGGCGGGCGGCGCGGCGGTGGCCGACGCCTCCCAGGCGGCGGTGGCGGTGCTGCTGATCGGTCCCGCCGGGGCGGGCAAGACGACCGTCGCCCGCCATTGGGCGGACCACCGGCGGGTGCCGACCGCGCACATCAGCCTGGACGACGTCCGCGAATGGGTCAGGTCCGGATTCGCCAACCCCCAGTCGGGGTGGAACGAGAACTCCGAGGCGCAGTACCGTCTCGCCCGCCGCACCTGCGGCTTCGCCGCCCGTAACTTCCTGGCCAACGGCATCTCCTGCATCCTGGACGACGCCGTCTTCCCGGACCGCCCGGTCGTGGGCCTCGGCGGCTGGAAGCGGCACGTCGGCCCCGGCCTGCTGCCGGTCGTGGTGCTCCCCGGCCTGGAGGTCGTCCTGGAGCGGAACGCGGCCCGCAGCGGCAACCGCCGGCTGAGCGACGAGGAAGTGGCCCGGATCCACGGCCGGATGGCCGGCTGGTACGGCTCCGGCCTGCCGATCATCGACAACTCCACGTACGACGTGGCGACCACCGCCCGCATGCTCGACGAGGTCGTCACCCGCAGCATCGCCAGCCCGCCCAACTGGTGAACTCACCCGCCGGGACCCGTCCGACCGGCCGTCGGAGGCGCGAATGCGTAGGCTCGGGGCATGTCCCAGGCGTACGCGGCCCGACGTGCCCGGCTGCACGACCAGTGCGCGGCGGCGGGCTGTGAGGCCGCGCTGGTCTCCAGCCCCGCCAATGTGCGCTATCTGTGCGGCGGCGGGGTGCCGCCCGGCGCGGTGCTGCTCCTGGGGCCGGTCCAGGACGTGCTGGTCGCACCCGTGACGCCGTCCTGGGAGCCGCTGCCCGGCGGCCCGCGCCACCCGGAGGACCTGCGGATCCTCGTGCTGCCCGGACCCGGCGGGGACCCGGCGGCGGCCGCCGCCGACCTGGCCGGGGCGGACGGCGCCGAGTCGCTGGCCGTCGAGGAGCACCATCTGACCGTCGCCCGCCACCGGGCGCTGGCCGCGGCCGCCCCCCGGCTGCGCCTGGCGGACCTGGGCCGCGCCGTGGAGCAGCTGCGGCTGGTCAAGGACGACGAGGAGATCTCCTGTCTGCGCATCGCCGCCGAGCTCGCCGACCAGGCGCTCGGCGAGCTGCTGGAGTCGATTCTGGTCGGCCGCACCGAGCGGCATCTGGCGCTGGAGCTGGAGCGCCGGCTGGTGGACCACGGCGCGGACGGCCCGGCCTTCCCCACGGTCGTGGCGACCGGGCCGCACTCGGGCCGGGCCGGGCACGTGCCCACCGACCGGCGGGTCGAGGAGGGCGACTTCCTCACCATCGGCCTGGGCGCCGACTACCGCGGCTACCGCTGTGAGGTGGGGCGCACCTTCGTGATCGGCCCGTCGCCCGCCACCTGGCAGGTGGAGCTGTACGACGTGGTCTTCGCGGCGCAGCGGGCCGGGCGGGAGGCGCTGCTGCCGGGCGCGGCCTGCCGGGACGTGGACCGCGCGACCCGCCAGGTGCTGGACTCCGCGGGCTTCGGCGAGGGGCTGGGACCGCGCATGGGACACGGCGTGGGCCTGGAAATCGACGAGGACCCTCGGCTGGCACCCTCCGCCATGGGTAAACTGGACGCTTGTGTGCCGGTCACCGTCGAACCGGGGGTCCACCTCCCGGGTCGGGGCGGTGTCCGGATCGACGACACGCTCGTCGTCCGCCCCGAGGCGGACGGCGGACCCGAGCTACTCACCATCACGACCAAGGAGCTGCTCGCGCTCTGAATTCCGGGGCGTCGCATCTTTCTGGTTCCCACCAGCTGTAGTCCAGGAGATCCCGCAACCGTGGCATCCACGAACGACCTCAAGAACGGCATGGTGCTCAAGCTCGACGGGGGCCAGCTCTGGTCCGTCGTAGAGTTCCAGCACGTCAAGCCCGGCAAGGGCCCTGCTTTCGTCCGCACCAAGCTCAAGAACGTGCTGTCCGGCAAGGTGGTCGACAAGACCTTCAACGCCGGTGTGAAGGTCGAGACGGCCAATGTCGACAAGCGCGGCATGCAGTTCTCGTACAAGGACGGCGAGAGCTTTGTGTTCATGGACATGGACACCTACGACCAGATTTACATCAGCCCCGAGGTCGTCGGCGACAACGCCCGCTTCCTGCTCGAGGGCTTCGAGGCCGTCGTGGCGATGTATGAGGGCAACCCGCTGTACGTCGAGCTGCCGGCCGCGGTCGAGCTGGTGATCGAGTACACCGAGCCCGGCGTCCAGGGCGACCGCTCCACCGGCGGCACCAAGCCCGCGAAGCTGGAGACCGGCTACGAGATCGGCGTCCCGCTGTTCATCACCACCGGTGAGAAGATCAAGGTCGACACCCGCTCCGGTGAGTACCTCGGTCGGGTGAACAACTAACCGTGGCTGCCCGCAACAAGGCCCGTAAACGAGCCTTCCAGATTCTTTTCGAGGCCGACCAGCGTGGCAGCTCCGTGCAGACGGTCCTCGCGGACTGGATCCGGCTCGCCCGGACCGACGACCGGCAGCCGCCGGTCAGCGAATACACGATGCAGCTGGTCGAGGGGTACGCCCAGTACACCGACCGGATCGATGAGCTGATCTCCACCTACGCGGTGGGCTGGACGCTGGACCGGATGCCGGTCGTCGACCGGAACATCCTGCGGCTGGGCGCCTACGAGCTGGTGTGGGAGGACGACACACCGGACGCCGTCGTGATCGACGAGGCGGTGCAGCTGGCCAAGGAGTTCTCCACCGATGACTCGCCGGCCTTCGTCAACGGCCTCCTGGGCCGCTTCAAGGAGCTGAAGCCGAGCCTGCGCCGTGAGCAGTCGGGCACGGAGGCCTGAGGAGCGCACGACCCCGCGGGCCCGGCCCGCGGGGTCAAAGCCGCCGGGGGCGGTAGAACCTCTCAGGTTCTACCGCCCCCGGCGGCTTTCTGCTGTGCTGGCTTTCGAAGCTGACTACCGAAAAGGGTGCGCGGTCTTCAGGGGAGGCGCGGCGCGCGCGGCGTCACACGTCCTCGTGCTGGACCGCCCGGCGCGCGTCGGCGCCCAGCACACCCCAGCTGATCAGCTGCTCGGTGAGCACCGACGGCGACTGGTCGTAGATCACGGCGAGGGTGCGCAGGTCGTCCTGGCGGATCGACAGCACCTTGCCGTTGTAGTCGCCGCGCTGGCTCTGGATCGTGGCGGCATACCGCTGCAGCGGGCCCGCCTTCTCGACCGGCACATGGGCCAGCCGCTCCAGGTCCAGCACCAGCTTCGGCGGCGGCTCGGCGGCCCCGGCCGGGCTGGTGCCCGGGAGCAGCTCCTGGACCGGGACGCCGTAGAAGTCGGCCAGCTCGGCGAGGCGCTGCACGGTCACGGCACGGTCCCCGCGCTCGTACGAGCCGACCACGACGGCCTTCCAGCGGCCCTGGGACTTCTCCTCGACACCGTGGAGGGAGAGGCCCTGCTGGGTGCGGATGGCACGGAGCTTGGCTCCGAGCTGTTTGGCGTATTCGCTGGACATAAAGCTCCCCGGACGAAGACTGGTAACTCACTGTGAGGTTACGCAGCGTAATCTCCATTCGTCAAGCCGAACGGGGCGCGGGGGGCCGTCGCCAGGGGCGATGACGGGTGGGCCCTCCTGTCCTGCTACTGTGAATGGCGCAATTCCGACGTCCTTTAAGGTCCGTCCCGTGAGGCGGAGAAGGAGGTCCGTTTCATATGGACGCACGTACCACCCACGCGGCCACCGCGGCGCGCTCCGTGCTCGAGGCACCGGACATCGCCCGCGTTCTGACCCGCATCGCCCATGAGATCGTCGAGCGCGCCAAGGGCGCCGACGACGTGGTGCTGCTCGGCATCCCGACCCGCGGTGTGCACCTCGCCCGGCGGCTGGCCGCCCGGCTCGAGGAGATCACCGGCAAGGAACCCGGCCAGATGCCGGTCGGCTCGCTCGACATCACCATGTACCGCGACGACCTGAGACTGCGCCCGGCCCGCGCGCTCGCCCGCACCGAGATCCCCGGCGACGGCATCGACGGCCGTCTGGTGGTCCTGGTCGACGACGTGCTCTTCTCCGGTCGCACCATCCGCGCCGCCCTGGACGCCCTGGGCGACATCGGCCGGCCGCGCGCCGTCCAGCTCGCGGTCCTGGTCGACCGAGGCCACCGCGAGCTGCCGATCCGCGCCGACTACGTCGGCAAGAACCTCCCCACGTCGCTGCGGGAGACGGTCAAGGTCCAGCTCACCGAGGAGGACGGCCGCGACAGCGTGCTCCTCGGCGCGCGCGGGACCGCCCCCGCGGACGGGCAGTAGCCCTCCGCCGGGCCCGCCCGGGACCGCGTCGGGCGACCGCGTCGCGCACCGCCTCCGGGCACCGCCCAGCGGACACCCGGGGCCGCCCGTGCCCCGGTGACCGGCCCCGGCCCGGCGCGTCGGACACGACGCCCTCCCGCGTGCCCGCCGCACGCCTGTACATTTCCCTCACCCACGGAGCATCCGGATGAAGCGCCACCTCATCTCGGCCGCCGATCTCACGCGCGACGACGCCGTCCTGATCCTCGACACCGCCGAGGAGCTGGCCCGTATCGCCGACCGGCCGATCAAGAAACTGCCGACCCTGCGCGGCCGTACCGTCGTCAACCTCTTCTTCGAGGACTCCACCCGCACCCGCATCTCGTTCGAGGCGGCCGCCAAGCGGCTGTCCGCCGACGTCATCAACTTCTCCGCCAAGGGCTCCTCGGTCTCCAAGGGCGAGTCCCTGAAGGACACCGCGCTCACCCTGGAGGCGATGGGCGCCGACGCCGTCGTCATCCGCCACCACGACTCCGGCGCACCGCACCGGCTGGCCACCTCCGGCTGGATCGGCGGCTCGGTCGTCAACGCCGGGGACGGCACCCACGAGCACCCCACCCAGGCGCTGCTCGACGCCTTCACCATGCGCCGCCACCTGACCTCGGGCACCGGACAGGACCTGGCGGGCCGCCGGATCACGATCGTCGGCGACATCCTGCACAGCCGGGTCGCCCGCTCCAACGTCCACCTGCTGTCCACCCTGGGCGCCGAGGTGACCCTGGTCGCCCCGCCGACCCTGGTGCCCTTCGCCGTCGAGAGCTGGCCGTGCGAGGTCTCGTACGACCTCGACGCCGTGATCGGCAAGTCCGACGCCGTGATGATGCTGCGCGTCCAGCGCGAGCGCATGAACGCCGCCTTCTTCCCCACCGAGCGCGAGTACGCCCGGCGGTACGGGCTGGACGGCGAACGGATGGCCCGCATGCCCGAGCACGCCATCGTCATGCACCCCGGCCCCATGAACCGCGGCATGGAGATCACCGCCGAGGTGGCGGACTCCCCGCGCTGCACCGCCGTCGAACAGGTCGCCAACGGCGTCTCGATCCGCATGGCCGTCCTGTATCTGCTGCTCGGCGGGAACGAGCCCGCCGTCGCCACGACCCGCACCGCCACCGAGGAGAGCAAGTAACCATGAGCGAGACCCCCAAAACCCTCCTCCGCGGCGCCAAGGTCCTCGGCGGCGAGGCCCGTGACGTGCTGATCGAGGGCGAGCGGATCGCCGCGGTCGGCACCGGCATCGAGGCGGGCGACGCCACCGTGATCGACGCCACCGTGATCGACGCCACCGGGCAGATCCTGCTGCCCTGCCCGGCCTG
>NZ_MAXF01000013.1:2500-170065 GCF_001704635.1 Streptomyces sparsogenes
CCAGCGTTCGTCCTGAGCCAGGATCAAACTCTCCGTGAATGCTTCCGGGCTATCCCGGCAACACCACGAGAGCGGAGCAGACCGGAGGAATAATCCAGCCCGCTCACAGCGTCCTCGCTGTGTGTGTTTCTTCAAAGGAACCTCGTCCGATCAGCCACACTGGGCCGACCGTACGGGGTATCAACATATCTGGCGTTGACTTTTAGCACGCTGTTGAGTTCTCAAGGAACGGACGCTTCCTTCGAAACCGTTTCACCGGTTTCTCCGGGCGCTTCCCTTCGGTGTGTCCACTACTTTAGCTGATTTCCGGCCCGGCTCCTAATCGAGCCTTCGGATCGAATTTCCGCGCAGCGGAAATAGACCCTGTTCGGGAATCTTCGGTAGTGGTTTGCCGCCTGCGGCTCCGGGGTGCCGTGGCCCGACCGTGGTCGTACCGACAGCGCTGCCCGTCTCAAGCGGCTCGGGCTACGTTAGGCGTCGGCATGGCCCGAGTCAAGTTCGGTCTGACGGCGCGTCGGACTTGCGGCGGCGGGGAGTGTGGGCGCGGTACGGGCTCACCGTCGGGTCGCCGTCGATCCAGAAGCGCCAGGGGTGCGTTGCGCCCTCACCGCCGACGCCCGTGCGCGGGCCGCTCAGCACCCGGTCGGGCGGGACGGGGGTGCCGGTGAGTATCCACATCGGGGCCTGCGGGCCGGAGCAGACATCGCTGCCGTTCAGCCGGCGGTCGACGCCGAGGGCCGTGGCGAGCCGCGCGGGGCCCTTGGCCAGCTCCTGGTCGTTGCGGGCGGTGGGGCGGTGCTTGTGCGCCCACTCCTGGCCGCTCAGAATCTCCCCCGCGCGCAGCAGCACCCCGCTGGGAAAGCCCTCCGGGCCGCACACCAGGTTCAGGCAGTGCCACATGCCGTAGGTGAAGTAGACATACGCATGGCCCGGGGGCCCGAACATGACGGCGTTGCGCTCGGTGCGGCCCCGGTAGGCATGCGATCCCGGGTCGGCCGGCCCCGCGTACGCCTCCACTTCGGTCAGGCGCAGTTCGATCGGTCCGTCCGGTGTGCGGCGGACCAGGGTGCGCCCGAGGAGGTCGGGGGCCACCTCCAGGACGGGGCGGTCGAAGAAGGTGCGGGGCAGCGGCGTACGGTCAGGTCCTGCGATCACGCCGCCCGAGCGTAGTGCAAGGGATACGAACGGGTGGTTGGAGCGGGCCCCGTCCGCTGACAGGGTGGGCGGCGCGGAACCGCTCCCCGCCGTTCCGCGTTCCTAGGGTTCAACAGTGGTCGCCGTGCGATCGGAACACGACGCAGGCGCGTCCTTGAGAGGGAGAACATGGGCTTCAAGAAGCTGCTCGCGAGTCTGGGTGCCGGTGGCGCTTCGGTGGAGACGGTGCTGACGGAGGAGAACGTCGTCCCGGGCGGCATCGTCCAGGGTGAGGTCCGGATCCAGGGCGGCTCGGTGGCGCAGCAGATCGAGGGCCTCTCGGTCGGTCTGCAGGCGCGGGTCGAGGTGGAGGGCAACGACCAGGAGTACAAGCAGGACATCCAGTTCACCAAGCAGCAGCTGGGCGGCGCGTTCGAGGTGCAGGCCGGGGCGGTGCACGCGGTGCAGTTCGGTCTCGAGATCCCCTGGGAGACGCCCATCACGATGTTCCTGGGCCGCCACCTCACCGGGATGAACGTGGGTGTGACGACGGAGCTGCAGATCGCGCGCGCGGTGGACTCGGGCGACCTGGACCCGGTGAATGTGCACCCGCTCCCGGCCCAGCAGGCCATTCTCGACGCCTTCGGCCAGCTCGGCTTCCGGTTCAAGAGCGCCGACCTGGAGCGCGGCCACATCCGTGGGACCCGGCAGCGGCTGCCGTTCTACCAGGAGATCGAGTTCTACGCGCCGCAGCAGTACCGCGGGCTCAACCAGGTCGAGCTGAGCTTCGTCTCGGACGACCGGGAGATGGACGTCGTCCTGGAGATGGACAAGAAGCCCGGCCTGTTCTCCGAAGGCGGCGACTCCTACCGCTCCTTCACCGTCAACCTTGCGTCCTACCAGGACACCGACTGGGCCGCGTACCTGAACCAGTGGCTCGCCGAGGTCGGCGGCAAGCGCAACTGGTTCTGACCGCCGGCGGTCCTGGCCCGTCGACAGCTCGCACGCGGGGCGTGCACCGTGTTCACGCGGTGCACGCCCCGCCCGCGTTACTCGTACCGCACCGTCAGCGGGGTTCCGCGCTCGGCCCAGCGGGCGGTGGCCTCGGCGAACACCTCGGCCGCCGTCGCGGCGGCCTCGGGCGCCGCCGTACGGAAGGCCTCCCAGCCGTGGACGCGCAGGACGAAGCCTTCGGCCGGCCGGCCCCACCAGGACAGGTCGCCGAGGCAGTCGGCGAGCGCGTCCCAGTTACGGCCGAACCAGGCGGGGAACCCGAGGTCCCGGGCACAGCGGTCGAGAAAGCCCGCCTTGTCCCGGACCCCGTCCAGGTGCAGTGCGGCGGTGTGCCGGCGGGGGCCGGGCGGGGGCGCGGGCTTGGCTCCGGTCATGGGGGCATGGTGTCAGCCCGCGCGGCGGCGATCTCGTTAGGCTGGCCGCCGATACGACCCCGACAGACCAGCGCGAGCAGCAGGAGGTTTCGACGTGTCCGAGCAGAACCGGCGCCCGCTCCCCCACGATTTCCATCCGCCGGTGCCGTCGTTCACCGTGGTGAGCGACGATGTCGAACCCGGGGGCACCCTGAAGTCCGCCCAGGTCCACGCCGAGGGGAACACCTCGCCGCAGCTGCGCTGGGAGGGTTTCCCGGCGGAGACCAAGAGCTTCGCCGTCACCTGCTACGACCCGGACGCGCCCACGGGCAGCGGGTTCTGGCACTGGGTGCTGTTCGACATCCCCGCCGATGTCACCGAGTTGCCGGCCGGCGCGGGCAGCGGCTCCTTCGAGGGGCTTCCCGAGGGGGCGGTGCACGCCCGGAACGACTACGGCTCCCGCGACTTCGGCGGGGCCGCGCCGCCGCCCGGGGACGGCTCGCACCGCTATGTGTTCACCGTCTACGCGGTGGACACCGAGAAGCTCGGCCCGGACGCCGACGCCTCGCCCGCGGTCGTCGGCTTCAATCTGCGCTTCCACACGCTGGCCCGCGCCCAGCTGATCGGCGAGTACGAGAACCCGGCCGCCGGCTGACCGGCCCGCGCCACCGGGCCGGCGCGCCCGGGCAGGGCAGGGTCCTCCTCCCCGGTCCTTGGTGCCGGGCCTTGTGCGCGGCCTGAACTGACCCTGCCCCGGGTCTAAATTGCGTTGTCCCGGCCTCGCTCCCGGCGAAAGATGGACCCCGGCCCGCCCGCTCTCGCGGGCCGGGGGTTCGCCGGATGCGGGAGGTGGTCGGGATGCGGGAGACGCTGGTTCTCAACGCGAGCTTCGAGCCGCTGTCTGCGGTGTCGCTGCGCCGTGCGGTGGTGCTGGTCCTGCAGAACAAGGCAGTCATCGAACACGCCCATCCCGGGCTCCGGGTGCGGGCCGCGGAGGTCGATCTGCCGCTGCCCCGGGTGATCCGGCTGCGCCGGTACGTACGCGTGCCGTTCCGAAGACGCGCTCCGTGGTCGCGGCGCGGGGTGCTGGTACGGGACCGGCACCGGTGCGCCTACTGCGGCCGCCGGGCGACGACCGTGGACCACGTGGTGCCGCGGTCGCACGGCGGCGGGGACACCTGGCTCAACACGGTGGCCTCCTGCGCCGAGGACAACCACCGCAAGGCGGACCGGACTCCGGAGCAGGCCGGGATGCGGCTGCTGAGCACGCCGTTCGAGCCGACGCCCTCGGACGCGCTGCTGCTGGCGCTGGGGGCGGCGGGGCGCGAGGACCTGCCGGAGTGGCTGGCGCTGCCCGCGTGACGCACTGAGAGCTGAGAGCCGAGGGCCGGGCCCGACACGCATGAACCCCCGCGCGGTGCGCGGGGGTTCGGCGTTGTGGGTGTGGCGTCAGTCGATCGTGGGCTGCTCGCGGCGCGGTGCGGCCTCCTTGCCGGTGGCGGCGGGACCGCCGCCGTTCCCACCGGCCATCGGGCCGAAGTTGCCGATGGCGCCGCCGAGTCCCTTGAGGGCGTCGCCGATCTCGCTGGGCACGATCCAGAGCTTGTTGGCGTCGCCCTCGGCGATCTTCGGGAGCATCTGGAGGTACTGGTACGAGAGCAGCTTCTGGTCGGGGTCCCCGGCGTGGATGGACTCGAAGACCGTACGGATCGCCTGAGCCTCACCCTCGGCGCGCAGCGCGGCGGCCTTGGCGTCACCCTCGGCCCGCAGGATCGAGGACTGCTTCTCACCCTCGGCGCGCAGGATCTCGGACTGCCGGACACCTTCGGCCTGGAGGATCGCCGCGCGCTTGTCACGGTCGGCGCGCATCTGCTTCTCCATCGAGTCCTGGATGGAGGTCGGCGGCTCGATCGCCTTGAGCTCGACGCGGTTGACGCGGATGCCCCACTTGCCGGTGGCCTCGTCGAGCACGCCGCGCAGCGCCGCGTTGATCTCCTCGCGGGAGGTCAGGGTGCGCTCCAGGTCCATGCCGCCGATGATGTTGCGCAGGGTGGTGACGGTGAGCTGCTCGATCGCCTGGATGTAGCTGGCGACCTCGTAGGTGGCGGCGCGGGCGTCGGTGACCTGGTAGTAGATGACGGTGTCGATGTTGACCACCAGGTTGTCCTGGGTGATCACCGGCTGCGGCGGGAACGGCACGACCTGCTCACGGAGGTCGACGCGGTTGCGGATCGTGTCGATGAACGGCACGACGATGTTGAGGCCCGCGTTGAGGGTGCGGGTGTAGCGGCCGAAGCGCTCGACGATGGCCGCGCTCGCCTGCGGGATGACCTGGATCGTCTTGATGAGTGCGACGAAGACGAGCACCACCAGGATGATCAGGACAATGATGATCGCGTCCACAGCGGCTTCCCGTGCCCTTCATGCTTTCGTTGATCTGGATGATCAGGTCTGGTCGTCGATCTCGATGTCGATCCCGGTACCGGTCTTGATGCCAGTCTCGATGTCGATCTCGGGTCAAGTCTTTCAGATCTGAGGGGCAGTTGACAGCCGGACCGCCCACCGCTGGTATCCGGTTGGTATCCGCGTATGACGGCTCGCTGGTTCACATGACCACGGCCGTGGCGCCGTCGATGTCCACGACGTCGACCTGCTGGCCGGGCTCGTAGGACTGGTCGGGGTCGAGCGCGCGGGCCGACCAGACCTCCCCGGCGAGTTTGATCCGCCCGCCGCCGCTCCCGTCCACCCGCTCCAGGACGACGGCCTGGCGGCCCTTCAGCGCCTCCACGCCGCTGACCAGCTCGGGGCGCTGGGTGCGGCTGCGGACCGCGATGGGCCGCACGGCGGCGACCAGCGCGACGGAGACGGCAGAGAAGACCACGACCTGGAGCACGGCTCCGCCGCCGAGCGCGTCGGTGATCGCGGCGGCGACGGCGCCGACCGCGACCATGCCGAATTCCGGCATCGCGGTCAGCACGAGCGGAATGCCCAGCCCTACGGCGGCGATCAGCCACCACACCCAAGGATCCACAAGGTCATGGTAGTTCTCGGGGTGTGTCCGGGAACAGGGCGCGGATCATCCGCGGGAGGGATCCCGCGGCGAGTGAGCCGAAGGGGCGCGCCGCTGTCGAAAGGGAGAGCGCGCGGAGGCTGCGAGGAACGAGCAGCCGAGCACGGTCGACCGTCGACAGCGGCTTTGGCGCCCCGGAGGCGAACCGAGCCCCAAAAAAAGGGGGGGCTGGCGTGTCAGCTGAGCGGGAGGCCCTGGGCGGTCCAGCGGTCGCCGTTGCGCTCCACGACCAGCGGGAGGCCGAAGCAGTGCGAGAGGTTGCGCGAGGTCAGCTCGGTCTCGACCGGGCCGGCGGCCAGCACCTTGCCCTGCCGGATCATCAGGACGTGGGTGAAGCCGGGGGCGATCTCCTCGACGTGGTGGGTCACCATGATCATCGAGGGGGCCAGCGGGTCGCGGGCGAGCCGGCCCAGGCGGCGTACGAGGTCCTCGCGGCCGCCGAGGTCCAGGCCGGCCGCGGGCTCGTCGAGGAGCAGCAGCTCGGGGTCGGTCATCATGGCCCGGGCGATGAGGGTGCGCTTGCGCTCGCCCTCGGAGAGGGTGCCGAACTTCCGCTCGAGGTGGTCGGTCATGCCCAGGCGGTCGAGGAAGGCGCGGGCGCGCTGCTCGTCGACGGCCTCGTAGTCCTCGTGCCAGTGGGCGGTCATGCCGTAGGCGGCGGTGAGCACGGTCTGGAGTACGGTCTGGCGGCGGGGCAGCTTGTCGGCCATGGCGATGCCCGCCATGCCGATGCGGGGGCGCAGTTCGAAGACGTCGACGGCGCCGAGCTTCTCGCCGAGGATCCGGACGCTCCCGGTGGTCGGGAAGAGATAGCTGGAGGCCACATTGAGGAGGGTGGTCTTGCCGGCGCCGTTGGGGCCGAGGATCACCCACCGCTCCCCTTCTTTGATCGACCAGGAGACCTCGTCCACCAGAGCCCGACCGTCGCGGACCACGGATACGTCCACCAGCTCCAGAACATCGCTCATGAGCGCGTTGTCTCCCATTGCAGTCTCGAGTATCGCGGCGCCTGTAGGCGCAGCCCCCAGGGGAAAACCTACGCCACGTCTTGTCAGCGCCAGTCCTTAGGCTGGGGCCATGCTCGATGAACCGCGCTCAGGGCGCCTTGCCGCCTGGGGAAATGCCCTTCTCGCCGGACTTGTCTCTCCCGATGAGGCCGCGCATCGCATCGCGGCCGATGACGCTTCGCACCGCGTGGCCGACCTGCCGGGGGAGTCCGCCCCCGTGGGGCTCACGCTGGCGCTCGGGCGGCTGCGGGCGATGGGGGCCAAGGGGCTGCGGGTGGCGCTGCCCGTGGCGGGGCATCCGCTGGGGCTGAGCGGCCCGCCGGAGTTCAACGCGCGGGCGCTGGAGGCGGGCGAGGCGGTGATCGTGACGGGGGTGGCCCTGGGCCTGGTGCCGGAGGTGCTGGAGGCGGGGCCCGAGGGGGATGTCCATGTCGAGGTGGTGTGGCGCTGTCTGCCGGTGCGGGAGGCGCCGCCGGCCGATGTGCCGTCGCTGGGCGAGGCCGAGCGGGAGCTGGCGGAGGCGCTGCGGGAGGCCACCGAGGTGCTGGCGCGGCTGAATGTCGCCGGGGCCGGGCCGGCCGCGCAGGCGGCGCTGGAGGCGTACCGGGCGCGGGCGGGGCGGGGGCGTGAGGTGCTCGCGCCGGGTTATCCGCCGCGGGCGCTGCGGGTACTGGAGCTGGCCCAGCGGGTGGGCGCGCTGATCGGGATCGCGCAGGGGCCGGGCGGGGGTGCCGGGGAGCACGGCGCGGCGGTGAGCGCGTCGGAGATCGCGGCGCGGGCGGAGGCGCTGCGGCCGGTGGAGCGCACGGCGCGGCGGGCGCAGGTGGCGGCGTACAACGCGTATGTGGAGGAGCTGGAGCGGGGCGGGTTCTGAGGGCCGCCTACAGGCGGGCACCCCGGCGGTGGGGTCGCCGGGGTGCCGGGGTGCCTTGGCGTGGGGACGCTCAGTGGTTGCCGCAGGAGGTGCCGAAGGACTGGTTCAGCGCGCCGATGGCACGGACGCTGTTGTCGCAGGCGTTGACCGGAACGAACACGGGCGCCTGGACGTGGTTGCCGGAGGCGATGCCCGGGGAGTTCACGGCCTGGCCCTGAGCCTGCGAGCCCTGGGCGGAGGCGGCGCCGGCACCCGCGACGGCGAGGCCGCCCGCCGCGATGGTGACGGCCGCGAACTTCTTGATGTTCTTCACTTGGTAAGACCCTTCTAGCGCAACACTGCGGCAGGCCGCCGCAGCCGCCCTGAAGAACGGTCGGGCGCGGGCCCGGTTGCGCTGTCCGGGTGACTTACACCCGACGGTATGAATCTCGGATCGACCGACGGCACTCCTGTATCAGCAACAGATCACCACCCAATGGGGCAATCAGCGCATATCGCCCGGCTCAGGCTCCGATTCCGTGCCGTACGGCCCACAGCGCCGCCTGCGTCCGGTCGGCGAGGTCGAGCTTCATGAGGATGTTGGACACATGGGTCTTCACGGTCTTCTCGGACAGGACCAGGGCCCGGGCGATCTCCCGGTTGGACCTGCCGTCCGCGATCAGGGCCAGCACCTCGCGCTCCCGCTCGGTGAGCGAGCCGCCACGCCCCTGGCCGCCGCCCGACTCCTCCTGGGAGAGCAGCGCCAGGGCCACCTCGGGCTGAAGCAGTACGTGCCCGGCGTGTACGGACCTGATGGCGCCCGCGAGGGCCTCGGGGTCCACGTCCTTGTAGACGTATCCCGCCGCGCCGGCGCGCAGCGCGGGGACGACCGTGCGCTGCTCGGTGAAGCTGGTGACGACCAGCACACGGGCGGGGTTGTCGAGGCCGCGCAGCCGGCGCAGCGCCTCGACGCCGTCGGTGCCGGGCATCTTCACGTCCATCAGGATGACGTCGGGCCGCAGCTCCTCGGCGCGGGCCACGCCCTCCTCGCCGTCGGCCGCCTCCCCCACCACGTCGATGTCGTCCTGCACCTCCAGGAACGTCCGCAGCCCGCGCCGCACCACCTGGTGGTCGTCCACGAGCAACACCCGGATTCGCCGCCCCGCGCCTTCTCGCTCAGCCACCGGGCACCTCCATTTCGATCACGGTGCCCTTGCCGGGCGCCGACTCCACGGTCAGACTCCCGCCCACGCCGCCCGCCCGGTCGCGCATCGAGACCAGGCCGAGGTGGCGCCCCGCCCGACGGACGGCCGAGGGGTCGAAGCCCGCGCCGTCGTCGGCCACGCGCAGCAGCGCGCCCTGGCCACGGCGGCTCAGGGTGACCTCGACCCGCTCGGCGTCCGCGTGGCGCAGCGCGTTGTGCAGGGCCTCCTGGGCCACCCGCAGCAGCGCCTCCTCCTGGGCGGCGGGCAGCGCCCGCACCCCGTGGGCGCAGAAGGTGACGCGGGCGCTGTGGGCGCGGTCGAGGACCTGGATCTGGGTGCGCAGGGTGGCCACCAGGCCGTCCTCGTCGAGGGCGGCCGGGCGCAGCTCCACGACGGCGGAGCGCAGCTCGTCGGCCGCCTCGGCGGCGAGGGCGGCTATCTGCTGCAGCTCCCCCTTGGCCCGGGCGGGGTCGCGGTCCACGAGGGCGGCGGCGGCCTGGGCGGTGAGCCGCAGCGAGAACAGCTTCTGGGAGACGGCGTCGTGCAGCTCGTGGGCGAGCCGGGCGCGCTCCCCGGCGATGGTCAGCTCGCGGCTGCGCTCGTAGAGCCGGGCGTTGGTGAGGGCGATGGCGGCGTGCTGGGCGAGGATGCCCAGCAGTTCCTCGTCCTCGGCGGTGAATCCGCAGCCGCCGCTGGGCTTGGGGCAGCGCTTGTTGGCGAGGAAGACGGCGCCGAGTACTTCGTCGCCATCGGCAATGGGAAGTCCAATAAAGTCGGACATATCCGGGTGTGCGTCGGGCCATCCCTCGAAACGCGGATCCCGGCGGACGTCGGCCAGCCGCTGGGGGGTGGCATCCCGCAGCATCGCGGCCAGGATGCCGTGCTGGCGGGGCAGCGGGCCGATGGCCTTCCACTGCTCCTCACTGACCCCATCTACTACGAACTGGGCGAAGCCCCCATGGTCGTCCGGAACCCCCAATGCGGCGTACTCCGCATCAAGCAACTCACGGGCCGACACAACGATCGTCTTTAGGACATCCCGGACTTCCAGGTGTCGGCTCATGGCGAGGAGTGCGCCGCTCACATTGGCCAGGCCCGCTCCGGCCCCGCTGCCCGGTCCCTTTGTCATGGCCGACACGGTACCGGGGGCGCGGACTCGGACATATCCGCCGGTGGGCGGCGTTCTCCGGGACCTGGGACCTAGGCCTGAGGGGGGAGTCAATCGCGCATTGACGGCGCGTCGCCATGACCTGGAATGACGACCACAGTATGTATTTGCGCAGGCACATCACGCGATACGGAAGCCTCAGTGCTGTGACCCCTGACACAGGACCTAAATCACGTACGACCACGGTTAGTGGACGTTTTAAAACAGTGGTGAGCGGGGAGAACAGCCGCTCGCACAGGTGGGAGCGGCCCAGGTGTCCACTAAGCAGGGTCGTATGTCACACCTTTGCCACAACATTTTGCGGACGCTAAGAATTTCCCAGTCGCACCGCGCCGTAGCTCAGAACACGGCGTTCCCGAGCGCCGATTTGGCCTGCGACACGAGCGATTGGAAGAGGTTCAGTCCGCCATGCCCGTCCCCCGCATTCCCGGTTACAGCCGCTTGACCAAGACGCACAAGTTCTCCGCCGCCGGCATCGCCGCCGCGGGCGCCGCCGCCCTCGCGTTCGCCGTCGTCCCGGGCCAGGCCGAGGGCCAGACGACCGCCGTCAAGGAGCTGCCCGCCAAGCCCGTGGCGTGGAGCCACCAGGTCCTCGACCACCAGGCGCAGCGCGAGAGCCTCGTCCAGCAGTCCGCGCTCGCCTCGCAGCAGGCGAAGGAGGAGGCCGCCGCGAAGAAGGCGGCCGAGGAGGCGGCGAAGAAGAAGGCCGCCGAGGAGGCCGCCAAGAAGAAGGCCGCCGAGGAAGCCGCGAAGAAGAAGGCGGCCGAGGAGGCCGCCGCCAAGAAGGCCGCGGAGGAGAAGGCCGCCAAGGAGAAGGCGGACAAGGAGCGGGCCGCCAGGGAGGCCGCGAGCCGGGCCGCCGCGCGCAAGCCCGTCTACGCGAACAACCTCGACGGCTGGATCAAGGAATCGCTCGCCATCATGAAGGAGAAGGGCATCCCGGGCAGCTACAACGGGATCTACCGGAACCTCATGCGGGAGTCGAGCGGTAACCCGCGCGCCATCAACCTCTGGGACATCAACGCCCAGAACGGCATTCCCTCCAAGGGTCTGCTCCAGGTGATAGACCCGACCTTCAAGGCCTACCACGTCGAGGGCACCTCCTGGGACATCTACGACCCGGTCGCCAACATCACCGCCGCGTGCAACTACGCGTACCACCGGTACGGCTCGATGGACAACGTCAACGGCCCGTACTGATCCAACCGATTCGGCCTGATTCCGGCTAATTCGGACTTTCCGGAGCATCTTGAGCATCCGGACGCCTGACGCCGAAGGGCGGCGGCACCCTCCGTGTCGAGGGGTGCCGCCGCCCTTCGGCGTTCCGGCGCGGGGCAGACCGCGGGCAGCCGCTACTTGCGCATGACCTCCGGCTCGTGGCGGCGCAGCAGCCGCGCGACCGCGAAGGCGCAGACGACGCCGAGCGCGAGCAGCACCAGGATGTCGATGCTCCACTGCGAGGTGGCGTGCTCCCACAGGGGGTCGGTGTCATTGGGCTTCTTGCGGTCCCAGGGCGCCATCATGTGGCCCGGGCCGGGGCCGAGGTCCAGGGTCGCCCCGGCGGCGCCGACCGCCCAGCGGGACGGCATCAGATAGGCGAACTGCTCGATGCCCGGCGATCCGTAGATCTTGAACAGGATGCCGGTGAACACGACCTGGACGATCGCGAACATGACCAGCAGCGGCATGGTCTTCTCGGCGGTCTTCACCAGCGCGGAGATCACCAGGCCGACCATCATGGAGGTGAAGCCGATCGCGATGATGGCGACGCACAGCTCCAGGGCCGGGGGCAGGACCAGGCCCTCCTCCGGCAGTTCCCGGGTGGAGAAGCCGATGGCGCAGATGATCACGGCCTGGAAGGCGGTGATCACGCCGAGCACGATCACCTTGGACATCAGATAGGCCGAGCGGGACAGGCCGACCGCCCGTTCCCGTTCGTAGATCACCCGCTCCTTGATCAGCTCTCGTACGGAGTTGGCCGCGCCGGAGAAGCACATGCCGACCACGAGGATCAGCGTGATGGTGCCCGCGTCCTGGTTGAACTGGCCCTTCGGTGCCATGGTGAGCCCGAAGTCGGACGGGATGACGATGCTCACCGCGCCGAGGACGGCGGGCAGGATCACCATCAGGCCCATGAAGCCCTTGTCCGAGGCGATCACCGAGAGGTAGCGGCGCATCAGGGTCCACAGCTGGGAGCCCCAGCTCTGCGGCTTCTGCATGCGCGCCGGGGGCGGCTGAACGTGGACGGACTGGGGCGCGACGGCGTCGAGGTCCGCGGCGTACATCTGGTAGTGCTGCGAACCGCGCCAGCGGCCCGCCCAGTCGTAGTCGCGGTAGTTCTCGAAGGCCGAGAAGACATCGGCCCAGGTCTCGTACCCGAAGAAGTTGAGCGCCTCCTCCGGGGGGCCGAAGTAGGCGACCGCGCCGCCCGGCGCCATGACCAGCAGCTTGTCGCACAGCGCCAGCTCGGCCACCGAGTGGGTGACCACCAGCACGGTGCGGCCGTCGTCGGCCAGACCGCGCAGCAGCTGCATCACATCGCGGTCCATGCCCGGGTCGAGGCCGGAGGTCGGCTCGTCCAGGAAGATCAGCGACGGCTTCGTGAGCAGCTCCAGCGCGACGGAGACGCGCTTGCGCTGGCCGCCGGAGAGTGAGGTGACCTTCTTGTCGGCGTGGATGTCCAGCTTGAGCTCGCGCAGCACCTCGCCGATCCGGGCCTCGCGCTCGGCCTCGGCGGTGTCGCCGGGGAACCGGAGCTTGGCGGCGTAGCGCAGCGCCTTCCGGACGGACAGCTCCTTGTGCAGGATGTCGTCCTGCGGGACCAGGCCGATGCGCTGGCGCAGCTCGGCGAACTGCTTGTAGAGGTTCCGGTTGTCGTAGAGGACGTCGCCCTGGTTGGCCGGGCGGTAGCCGGTGAGCGCCTTGAGCAGCGTGGACTTGCCGGAGCCCGAGGGGCCGATGACCGCGACGAGGGACTTCTCGGGGACGCCGAAGGAGACGTCCTTGAGGATCTGCTTGCCGCCGTCGACCGTCACCGTCAGATGGCGGGCCGAGAAGGACACCGCGCCGGTGTCGACGAACTCCTCAAGGCGGTCGCCGACGAGCCGGAAGGTGGAGTGGCCGACGCCGACGATGTCGTTCGGCCCGATGATCTGCTGGCGGACCGGCTGGCCGTTGACGTAGGTGCCATTGTGGCTGCCCAGGTCGCGGATCTCGAAGCGGCCGTCGGGCAGGGCGCGGAACTCCGCGTGGTGGCGGGAGACCTGGAGGTCCGAGACGACCAGCTCGTTCTCCAGCGCACGGCCGATGCGCATCACCCGGCCGACGGCGAGCTGGTGGAAGGTGGTCGGGCTGCGGTCGCCGCCGTGGGCCGGCGGGGCCCCGGCGCCGGCGCCGGGGACCTTCTGCACCGGGTTCTGCTGCGGGGCGTGCGCCTGCGGAGCCTGGTGCTGGGGTGCGTGGTGCTGCGGGACGTGGGGGTGGGGTGCCTGGTGCGGGGGGACCTGCTGCTGCGGGGCCTGGTGCGAGGGGACCTGCTGCTGCGGGTTCTGCTGCTGCGGTACGAAGGGCTGCTGGTGGGGTATCTGCTGGGGCGCGCCCTGAGGCTGCGGCCAGCCCTGGGGCTGGGGCTGCTGTCCCGGCTGGGGCCAGGCGGGCGCGGGCTGCTGATACGGGGGCTGCTGGTGGGGGGCCTGCGGCGCCGCGCCCATCGCCGACGGCGCGCTGTAGGCGCCCGCGCCGACCCCGGGGGCGGCGCCGGTGCCCGCGGCGCTCCCGGAGAGGGCCAGCCGGGGACCGTCGCTCGCGTTCCCCAGATGCACGGTCGACCCGGGGCCGATCTCCATCTGCTGGATCCGCCGGCCCTGCACATACGTGCCATTGGTACTGCCGTGGTCCTCGATGATCCAACTGCGCCCGCCCCAGCGCACGGTGGCATGCCGCCAGGACACCCTGGCGTCGTCCAGCACCATGTCGCCCTGCGGATCGCGTCCGATCCTGTATGACCTGGAAGGATCAAGCGTCCAGGTCTGTCCGTTCAATTCCAGTACGAGTTCCGGCACTCCACGCCCCACTACTTGTCCCCCGATGGACCCCCTGCTCGGGGAGTCTAGGGATGGCGAACATCGTGAGGAACTATTTCAGGCTCAGTCGCCGAACCGGAAGTCGGGCATTGACAAGACCGGGCCCGCGCGCCGTTGACTCATCCGAAAGGCCCCCGGAAAGTGGTAAGCGCCTAAGGATGGGACGGAACATGGACCAACCGGGCAACTCATACCGATCGGGGGGCCGACGCCATGAGCGCGAGTGGCAGCGGACGGGTGCGCCCGGGAGAGCTGCTGCTGTCCGCGGTGGCGACGGTGAGCTGGGCCTTTCTGGCCATGGCCGGGGTCGCCGCGCTCGGGCTGCACCTGGTCGGCGCGGACGGCGCGGGCGCGCTCGGCCCCATGACGGCGGCCGCTGTGGTGCTCGCGGTCGGCGGTTCCGTCACCCCCGCCGGGGACGTGGAGGCGTTCGGACTCAAGGGCGCCCAGGCCCACTCGGCCGTCGACATCGCGCCACTGGGCGTCGGCCTGGTGGGCGCGCTGCTGCTGGGCCGGCTGTTCGTACGGTCGCTGCGCGGGGCGGGAGCGGTGATCGGACGGGCCGAACTGGCCGCCCGGGCGGGCGCGGTGGTGCTGCTCTTCCTGCTCGTCCTCGCCGGGCTCACCTGGGCGGGCAACGATACCGTCACAATCGACGCCGCCACGCTCGGTCTGACGGGCAGACCGGAGCGGCCGGGCGGGCTGCTCGAGAAACTCCCCCGTGAACTGGGGGACATCGCGGACATCGGCAGCGGACTGCTGCCGGACCGGATCGAGCGGCTCATCGACGCCAAGGCGGCGGTCGGGTTCACCGTCGAGGCGGGCCGCTCGCTGCTCGGCGGCGCGGTCTGGGTCGTCGCGGTGCTGCTCATCGCGCTGCTCGTGGCGCGCCGCGCGCCGGTGCCGCGCGGCCTGGAGGCGGCGCACCGCACCGTCCGGCCGGCCGCCTCGGCCCTGTACGGAGTGCTGGTGCTGGCGGTCGGGGCGGGGCTCGCGGCGGCGGTGTACGCGGCGATCGGCGACGACCACCCCCGGCTGGTGCTGGGCGCGGCGCTGCTCGGCGCGCCGAACGGGGTGTGGCTGGGGGTGCCGCTGGGGCTGTTCGTGCCCTGGCACGGCGGGGCGATCGGGGCGCTGGTGCGGGTGTTGCCCGACCCGCTGGACAAGCTGCTGGACGGCCGTGAGGACCAGCCGATCACGGTCGCGCGCCTGGCGGAGCTGGACGGCCGGGTGTGGCTGCTGACGGTCGCCTGTGTGCTGATGGTGCTGGCGGCCGGGGTGCTGACGGCGGTCCGTACGCCGGTCGGCCGGGCCGGGACGGCCGGCTTCACGGGGCGGTGCGCGCTGTGGCTGGGGATCCTCACGGCGCTCGCGCTGCCGCTGCTGGTCCGCCTCACCGGGGTGTCGGCCGGGGCGAGCCTGTCCGTGCTGGGCTTCGACGCCTTCGGCGCCGGGATCGAGCTGTACGGCTCCGCTCCGGCGGCGGCGGCGCTGGGCGCGGGCTGGGGTGCGGCGGCGGGCGCCGCCGGGGCGCTGGCCGCGCGGGCGACGGGGGCCGCGGGCGGGCGGGCGTCCCGGTACGCGGCGCTCCGCTCAGAGCCGGGTGACGCCCCGGCGACGGCGAAATGAACGTTTTGTACCGGACAGCCGTCCGTAGCGCGGACTGGCGCGCGATCGGTCCGAGGGGCCGGATACGGTGGGAAGACCATGAGCACACCGCAGACCCCTCCTGCCACCGCCGTCCCGGGCGATGACGTTCCCACCCTCCTCGTCAAGATCTTCGGCAAGGACCGCCCCGGCATCACCGCCGGGCTCTGCGACACCCTCGCCGCCTACGGCGTGAACATAGTCGACATAGAGCAGGTGGTCACCCGAGGCCGCATCGTGCTGTGCGTGCTGGTGACGGCCCCCACGGGCGGCTGGACCTCGGAGGGCGACCTGCGGGCGACCGTGCACAGCTGGGCCGAGTCGATGCGGCTCCAGGCCGAGATCATCTCCGGTCGGGGCGACAACCGCCCACGTGGCACGGGCCGGTCCCATGTCACCGTGCTCGGCCATCCGCTGACCGCCGAGTCGACGGCGCGCATCGCGGCCAGCATCACCGGCAGCGGCGGCAACATCGACCGGATCTTCCGGCTCGCGAAGTATCCCGTGACGGCCGTGGAGTTCGAGGTGTCCGGCGCCGAGACCGGCACGCTGCGCACCGCGCTGGTCACCGAGGCCGCCGGGATCGGGGTGGACGTGGCCGTCGTGGCGTCGGGGCTGCAGCGCCGGGCGCAGCGCCTGGTGGTCATGGACGTGGACTCGACCCTGATCCAGGACGAGGTGATCGAACTCTTCGCGGCGCACGCCGGGTGCGAGGCTGAGGTCGCCGAGGTCACGGCCCGGGCGATGCGCGGTGAGCTGGACTTCGAGCAGTCGTTGCACGCGCGGGTCGCGCTGCTGGCGGGGATCGACGAGTCCGTGGTGGAGAAGGTGCGCGCGGAGGTGCGGCTCACCCCCGGCGCCCGTACGCTGATCCGCACCCTCAAGCGGCTCGGCTACCAGGTGGGCGTGGTCTCCGGCGGCTTCACGCAGGTGACCGACGACCTCAGGGAGCGGCTGGGGCTGGACTTCGCCTCTGCCAACACCCTGGAGGTGGCCGACGGCAAGCTGACCGGGCGCGTGGTCGGGGAGGTCGTGGACCGCGCGGGCAAGGCCCGGCTGCTGCGGCGATTCGCGGCCGAGGCGGGGGTGCCGCTGGCGCAGACCGTGGCGATCGGGGACGGGGCCAACGACCTGGACATGCTCAACGCGGCCGGGCTCGGTGTCGCCTTCAACGCCAAGCCGGTGGTGCGGGAGGCCGCGCACACCGCGGTGAACGTGCCGTTCCTGGACACCGTGCTGTATCTGCTGGGCATCACCCGCGAAGAGGTGGAGGCGGCGGACACCGTCGACGGCTGAGCGCCGACTCGTGAGCTGAGCCGCGCGATGCCAGGTCGCGTGAGCGGGGTCGCCGTACGGCGCCGGGCCCGGGCGGCGAGGCCGTCCGGGCCCGACACGTATCTAGATCACTCGTGGGGCGCCCAGAAGGAGCTGAGGCGACCGACGCCGTGCTCGACCGACTTCCAGGAGCCGCTGAAGGTCACCACCGCGAACGCGGAGGTCGGAAATCCGCTCCGGGCCATCCGCTCTCGCGTGCCCTCCTCGGCCTCGCCCGCGAGCGCGTCCGCCAGGGCGTGCATGCCGGGGTTGTGGCCGACCAGCAGCAGATCGCTCACGTCGTCGGGCGTCTCGTTGAGCAGCGCGAGGAGTTCGCCGAGCGAGGCCTCGTACAGCCGCTCCTCGTACACCGTCTTGGGCCGCTGCGGCAGCTCGTGCACCACGAGCTTCCAGGTCTCGCGGGTGCGGACGGCGGTGGAGCAGAGGGTCAGCTCGGGATTGATCCCGGCTTCGACGAGCCGGCGTCCGGCGACTGGGGCGTCTTTGCGGCCGCGCTCCGCGAGCGGCCGTTCATGGTCGGATACCTGGGGCCAGTCGGCCTTGGCGTGTCGGAGAAGGACGATCCTGCGGGGCACATCGACGCTCATGTTTCCCAGCTTCGCATGAAACCGGGGGCTCGGCGCAGGGGGTTGGCCGGACCTCGTCCTCAGGTGAGCAACGGCGGCGCCCACCGCCGCGGCGAGCGGGCCGCCCGTGTCACGGCTGGTGGGCGAGGGCGTCCCGGACCAGCCCGAAGAGCTGCGAGAGCGTGCCGGAACCGCCGGCGGCGTGCGCGTCGGCGGAGCCGGCGAGCAGCAGCAGGGCGGCGAAGGCCAGGGACGGGAGGGCGATGGCCCACCACGGCAGCCGGCTGACAGCTTGTTCAGGCTGGGTGCGCGCGGACATGGGGATCGCCTCCGGGGTGCGATGCGGTGGGTGACGGGGGGCCGGCGACGGGCGCCGTGCCTTCGGCCCCGCCTTCGCGTTCCGACACGTCGAATGTACGGAGCGCCGGGGGCCGGTCCCATCCGGTGAACCACCCAATTCCCCCTGACCCCGGCCCCCTAGGGGGTGTCTCCTCGATCTCTGTGGATCAGCCCGCGGCGTCAGGGGGCACCGCCCAGCGGTAGCTGGGGGCGCGTGCGATCGCAAGGCGGAGGGTCGCCCTCGCGGGGGCACCGCCCAGCGGTAGCTGGGGGCGCGTGCCAGGCGTCGCGGACCCGCAGAGATCGGGGAGACACCCCCTAGGGGACGGTGGGGCCCGCCGCACCCTCTCGTACGCGGGCGGGCGCCCACGGACGCGCGCTCGCGGGTACGCGTTCGGGGCGCCGCGCTCAGGGCGAGGCGATGGTCGCGACCACGCCGATGACCACGGTGATGCCGAGCATCACGCCCAGGATGATGAGCAGCTTCTTCTGACCGTTCGGCGGGTTCTCGTCGAGCACTGGCATGGCCCCAGTGTCCCACCGCCCCGGGCCCGCCCCGTCACCGCCCCGGCCGTCCGCTCAGATCTCGTCCTCGACGGTACGGTCGCGCCCGGCGACGAGCCCGGCGGCGATCTGCGGCAGCATCAGCCCGGCCATCAGCGCGATGGGCAGGTCCCAGCCGCCGGTGTGCTGGTAGAGCGCGCCGACCAGCAGCGGCCCGGGGATGGACAGCAGATAGCCGGTGCTCTGGGCGAAGGCGGACAGCCGCACCACGCCCGCGGCGGTCCTGGCCCGCATGCCGATCATGGTCAGGGCGAGCGGGAAGGAGCAGTTGGAGACGCCGAGCAGCAGCGCCCACACCCAGGCGCCCTGGGCCGGCGCGAGCCACAGCCCGGCGTACCCGGCGAGCCCGAAGGCCCCCAGGACCACCACCAGCGGACCCTGGCTGCTCAGCCGAGCCGCGAGCGAGGGCAGTACGAAGGCCAGCGGCACGCCCATCACCATGGTGACCGCGAACAGCAGCCCGGCCGTGGAGGCGGAGACCCCGGCGTCCCGGAAGACCTGCGGCATCCAGCCCATGGTGATGTAGGCGGCGGTGGCCTGGAGGCCGAAGAAGACGGCCAGCGCCCAGGCCGTGGGGCTCTTGGTGATCCGGGTCCGGGCGGCGGCCGGGGCCGAGGCCTTGGCAGTGGCCGTGTCGGGGGCGGGGGCCGGGCCCGTCTCGGGTGCGGCGGCGCCGCCCGTGCGGTCGCGGGCGAGCAGCGGCCAGGGCAGCACGGCGACCGCCGCGAGCACCGCCCACACCCCGAGCCCGACCCGCCAGCCGCCGCCCAGGGCATCGGTCATGGGGACCGTGACGGCGGCCGCGCCCGCCCCGCCCAGCGACAGGGCCATGGAGTAGCCGCCGGTCATCGGGCCCACCCGGTCGGGGAACCAGCGCTTGACGAGCACCGGCATGAGGACGTTGCCCACGGCGATCCCGGCCAGCGCGAGCGCGCTGGCGGCGAGGAAGGCGGCGGTTCCGCCCACCAGGGGGCGTACGGCCAGGCCCGCGGTGATGGCGGCGAGCCCGGCGCAGACGACGGCGCCCGGCCCCCAGCGGCGGGCCAGCCGGGGCGCGGCGAGGCCGAAGAGGGCGAAGCAGGCCGGGGGCACCGAGGTGAGCAGCCCGGCGACGGTGCCGCTCATGCCGAGGTCGGCCCGCGCCTCTTCGAGGAGCGGGCCGAGGCTGGTGACGGTGGGGCGGAGATTGACCGCGGCGAGGACCAGGGCGAGGACCAGCAGGCGGCGCCGCCATGGGCCACCGGCGGGCTCCGGCGCGCCGGCCCGGCGTGGCTGTCCTGTCGGTGCGTCGGTGTCGGGTGTCGCGAGTTCCTGGTCGGCCATGCCCGCCATCATAGAATGATGGGATGAATGGGTGTCCAGTGGTTCCCCACCGCTCGACGACGGGCGGACGGCATCATGAGAGCACCCGCATCCCGGCCCAGGCACAGGAGAGTCATGCCGCTGACCTCACCCCGGCGCTCCGCGCTCGCCGACCAGGTGATCGCCCAGCTGCGCGCCCAGATCACCTCAGGAGAGTGGCCGGTGGGATCCCGGATCCCCACCGAGCCGGAGCTGGTCGAGCAGCTCGGGGTGGCGCGCAACACCGTGCGCGAGGCGGTGCGCGCGCTCGCGCACAACGGCCTGCTGGACATCCGGCAGGGCTCGGGCACCTATGTGCTGGCGACCAGCGAGCTGGCCGGGGTGATGCACCGCCGCTTCGCGGACGCCGACCCGCTGCACGTCGCCGAGTTGCGCAGTGCCCTGGAGACGAAGGCGGCGCGGCTGGCCGCTGAGCGCCGCACCGCGCAGGACCTCAAGCAGATCGACGCGCTGCTCGACCGGCGCGAGCAGGCATTCGCCTCCGGGGACGCCGAGGCGTTCGTCGAGGCGGACGCGACCTTGCACATGGCCGTCGTCGCGGCCTCGCACAACGAGGTGCTGGCCGAGCTGTACGCGGATCTGGGCGGGGTGATCCGGCAGTTCCTGCACGGGGACGTCGAGGGCGGGCTGCGCCCCGAGGACCATGTGGACCACGCGCGGCTGGTGGAGGCCATCCGGGCCGGGGACGGCGAGCGCGCCGCGGCGGAGGCCGGCACCCACCCCTTCAGCTGCCGGTACGCCGACCGGGCGAACCGGACCGCCGGCTGACCCGGACCCGACCGCAGGCCGACCCGGACCGGAACCCTGGCTGCCCCGGACTGGCGGACGCCGGCTGACCCGTACCGGACCGCCGGCCGACCCCCGTACCGGACCGCCGGCCGACCCCCGTACCGGACCGCCGGCTGACCGCGCCCGGTCAGCGGTGGTGGCTCACCCAGGCCTTCCGTATCTCCTTCCAGCAGCGCTCGGCGAGCCGTACGTGCTGGGCCGGGCCGACCTCGATGGAGCGGCCGTCCATGTCCGGGTCCCACCATCGCGCGCACTCGACATGCAGCTGGACCCGGTCCGTCTGCGGGTTCGGGTTGAAGCAGCTGGCCGTGGCGTGCGACCCGCGCACCCAGGTGCTGCACGCCGCCTCACGCGGCCGGGTACGCTCCTGGGCGGCCGAGTTCGAGGCGACGGCGATGAACCCGACCACGGCCGCGACCAGCACCGCGGCCGCGACGCAACGGGACCTACGCATGGCAGGACCTCCTCGACCGTGCTCTCCACCGTGCCGAACCGCCGCAGCGCCCGATACTCCACAGTGCCCGTGCCGACGGCCGCCGCGCGCGGCGCACTGCTCCGAACGGGCGAACGGCCGCCGCCCCGGCCCGCGGAGCGCGGGAACCGGGGCGGCGGCCGGAAACAGCCAGGACGAGACCGGGCGGGACGGGACCGGGCGGGACGAAACCGTCCAGGACCAGACCAGCCAGGCCCAGACCAGCCGGGACGGGCTCAGGCGCCCATCATGTGCACCCCGCCGTCGACGTGCACGATCTCGCCGGTGGTACGCGGGAACCAGTCCGACAGCAGGGCGACCACGCCACGGCCGGCCGGCTCCGGGTCGCTCAGGTCCCAGCCGATGGGCGCGCGGTTGTCCCACACGGTCGCCAGCTCCTCGAAGCCCGGGATGGACTTGGCGGCCATCGACTTGATGGGGCCGGCGGAGACCAGGTTGCAGCGGATGTTCTTCTTCCCCAGGTCCCGGGCGAGGTAGCGGCTGGTGGACTCCAGCGCCGCCTTGGCGACACCCATCCAGTCGTACTTCGGCCAGGCGAACTGGGCGTCGAAGGTCAGGCCGACGATCGAGCCGCCCCGCGGCATGACCGGCAGGCAGGCCATGGTCAGCGCCTTGAGCGAGTACGCCGAGACGTGCACGGCGGTGGACACGTCCTCCCAGGAGCCCTCCAGGAAGTTGAAGGCGCCCTGCGGGCCGAAGGCGATCGAGTGCACGACGCCGTCCAGGTCGACGCCCTCGCCGAGGTGTTCGCGGACCTTGTCGGCCAGCCCGTCCAGGTGCTCCTGGTTCTGCACGTCCAGCTCGATGACCGGGGCGGGCTTGGGCAGCCGCTTGGCGATCCGCTCGACGAGGGAGACCCGGCCGAAGCCGGTGAGGATGACCTCGGCGCCCTCGTCCTGGGCGAGCTTGGCGGCGTGGAAGGCGATGGAGGACTCGGTGATGACGCCCGTGACCAGGATGCGCTTGCCGGCGAGAATTCCACTCATGACGTTCAGTGACCCATGCCCAATCCGCCGTCGACAGGGATGACGGCTCCAGTGATGTACGCGGCCTCATCGGAGGCCAGGAAGCGGACCGAGGCGGCGATCTCCTCGGGCTGCGCGTAGCGCGCGAGCGGCACCTGCTTGACGATGTTCTCCCGCTGCTGCTCGTCGAGCGCGCGGGTCATGTCGGTGTCCACGAAACCGGGCGCGACCACGTTGACCGTGATGTTCCGGGAGCCGAGTTCACGGGCGAGGGAGCGGGCGAAGCCCACCAGACCGGCCTTGGACGCGGCGTAGTTCGCCTGCCCCGCGGAGCCCAGCAGACCCACCACGGACGAGATCAGCACGATACGGCCCTTGCGGGCCCGCAGCATCCCGCGGTTGGCGCGCTTGACGACACGGAACGTACCGGTGAGGTTCGTCTCCAGAACGGTGGAGAAGTCCTCCTCCGTCATCCGCATCAGCAGCTGGTCCCGGGTGATGCCGGCGTTGGCCACCAGCACCTCGACCGGGCCGTGCTTCTCCTCGATCTCCTTGTACGCCTGCTCGACCTGCTCCGGCTCCGTGATGTCGCACTTCACCGCGAGAAAGCCGGCCGGCGGCTCCCCGGACCGGTAGGTGATGGCGACCTTGTCGCCTGCGTCGGCGAAGGCACGGGCGACGGCGAGGCCGATACCGCGGTTTCCTCCGGTGACGAGAACCGAGCGGCTCAAGGGACCACCCTCTCTGTTGGATGTCGTGCCGGGCGTCACTATGTGTGGCGACCCTTGTGTACGCAAACTATCGGGCAAACCCCCGGGCCGGGGAATCGAGCACGCACAGGGGCACTCCCCGGTCACTGTTGACTTCCTACAGAACGCTCACCCGGGCATGTCCGGCAAGGCTTCGCGGATCAGGCCGGTCAGCGGGCCGTCGGTGCGCCAGCCGAGGGACTCGTACAGCGCCCTCCCCTCGATCGTCGCGCCGAGCACCGCCGCCGAGGAGCCCGCCTCGACGGCGGCGTTGACGAGCGTGCGCATGACCAGGCTGCCGAGCCCCCTGCGGCGGTGGGCGGGAGAGGTCTCGACCTGGTCGACGACGGCGGGGCGCCCGGGGGCGGGCACGGCGATCTGCCCCCGCGCGGCGAACGCGCCGTCCTCCGTCAGGACGAGCACCCGGGTGGTGCCGCCCCGGGCCCAGGTGCGCACCCGGTAGCCACGGGGAGCCACCGCCTCGGCCGTGCGCAGCCGCGCCGACATGAGAAAGCCGTCGATGTCGAAGCGCCAGCCGGGGGCCACGCATGACGCCACCGACTCCGGCGGCAGGAAGAACTTCAGCCAGGTGCCGGGGGCGGTGGCCGTCCCGGTGAGCTTGCGTATCAGCGGCGCGTCGGCATCGGGGAGTACGTGCCGGGTCACCTGCCCGGCCAGCCCCACATCGATGGTGAACCCCCAGGGCTCCTCCACGGGTAGCGCCGCACCGCGCGACACCGCCCAGCCCTCGACCCACGAGCGCACCAGCTCCGCGTCCATCCGAAACCGCCCCCATCTCTTCTTATGTAAGAGGTCAATACCGGGAACGGATGTTACATGGGCTCACGGGATGCACTGGTGAGTGCAATTGTTGCACCGGGCCCACATCACGGGCCCACATCACGAGCCCACGCCATGCGCCACGCCATGCGCCACGGAAGGGGACTCCCGCCATGCCCGGTGCGGTACCAAGCGCGTCCGGCGGACTGCCCGACAAGCGCCGGGCGATCTCCCAAGCCGCGCGTCGGGTCTTCGGGCGCGAGGGGTACGCCCGGGCCAGCCTCGACGTGATCGCCGCCGAAGCCAATGTCGCCAAGCGCACCATCTACAACCACTACGCCGGCAAGGAGCAGCTGTTCCTCTCGGTCGCGATCGAGGGCGCCGACGCGGTCACCGAGGCCGTGCGCGTCCTGATGGAGCGGCACCTGCGGAAGATCGTGGACCTGGAGGAGGACCTGATCGCCTTCTGTCTGGACCGGGCCAAGGCGGTGACCGAGTTCCCCGACCACTTCGCGCTCGTCCGCACGATTCACGCCGAGGTGACCCGGCTGCCCGACGCCGTCCTGGAGAGGTGGACGGCCCACGGACCGCCCTCCGCCCACAAGCGGCTCGCCCCGTACCTCCAGAAGATCGCCGACCGCGGGCTGCTGGAGTTCGACGACGCGGAGAAGGCGGCGAACCGGCTGAACACGCTCACCACGAACGACGTACTGATCCGCTCCTTCTACGGAGCCGTTCCCCTGCCCGAACCGGTAGTCGAAGAAACCATCACCGAAGGCGTACAGGCGTTCCTGCGCCTCTACGCCCCGCCGTCGGCCGCCCCCCATCAACAGAACTGAGGGTTCCGCGTGTCCTTCCTCTCCCCCGACTATCCCGAGATCATCTACTCCGGCGACGAGGGCGAGACCTCCGCCACCTTCCGCCCTGCCGACACCCCGCCCGACTACACATCGCCCGGGGGAGCCACCTACCACTACCTTTCCACCCGGCTGACCACGGACGGGCTCTTCGGCCTCTACCGGAACCGCCTCGGCCCGGCGGTCGGAGGCACCAGCCCCCACTTCCACAGGACCATGTCCGAGGCGTTCTACGTCCTGTCGGGCGAGATCCACGTTTTCGACGGCGAGCGCTGGAGGGACGCGACGCGGGGTGACTACCTCTACGTCCCGCCGGGCGGCGTGCACTCGTTCGGCAACATCTCCGGCGAGCCGACGGAATTCCTGATCCTCTTCGCCCCCGGAGGAGCCCGCGAAGGCTACTTCGAAGGTCTCGAGCACCTTGGCGGGATGGCCGATCAGGAGCGGGCCGACTTCTTCCTCCGCCACGACAGCTTCTTCACCGACATGACCAAGGGCCCGGCAGCGGATTCCTGGGAGGACAGGGCCGCCCTCCGCAAGGCCTTCAAGACCCGCTGAGCGGGCCATACGACGAGAGGACCCCGAGAATGTTCGCAGTGATCTACCGGTGGCGGCTCCAACCGGGCAGGGAACAACAGTTCGTCGACGGGTGGCACCGGGTGACCGCGGCGATCCACCAGCAGTGCGGCAGCTACGGGTCGAGGCTGCACCAGGCGGACGACGGTACGTGGGTCGCCTACGCCCGCTGGCCCGACGCGGCGACCCGCGACCGATCCGGGACAGTCGACCCCGAGGGCCTGGCCATGATGCGGGAGGCGGTCGAGGAGCGCTTTCCGGAGATCCGTATGCAGATCATCGACGACATGCTGGCGGAGCCGAACCCTGAGCCGGACGCCGCCCTTCCATCCCCCGGCAGCAGCTGAACGCCTGACCGCGCCCGCCCCCTCGCCCCGGCAGCATGAGCGCGCCGCCCCACCCCGCTGCCCCACAGCATCAGGGGCGGAGTGCGACCAGGAGATCGACCACGTAGGTCTCTTCCACCTTCCCGCCGGGAAAAGTCCTGCCCAGCCGCTCACGTTCGTCGACGACGAACGCGCGACGGTCGGTCTCTTCAAGGACGAGGAACGCCGAGCGGCTGCCGATGTTGGCCAGATGCGTATCCAGGGAGACGGTGCGGCTCCACCGCACTTGACGGCGCGCAACCCGGAGACCCGTCAGGCCGGCCAGCCGGATCGCGTCGCCGTCCGAAGGACGCACCGCGGACCTCGGCTTCGCCCCGCAGTGGTGCGCGATGCGCTCGTGCTGCTCGCGGATCCACGGTACGTCGAAGGCCGTGGTGTTCCACCAGATCGCCAGGGCACCGTCCGCTCGCAGCACACGCAACGCCTCCGGAACGGACCGGCCGGGGTCGGTCCACTGCCAGGACTGCGCATACGTGATGAGATCGCAGGAAGCCCCGGCCAGCGGCAGAGCGTTGCCATCACCCCGCACGATCGGCACGCCCGGGAGCGCCTGGTGAAACACACCGGCCATGGCCTCCCCCGGCTCGACGGCGATCACATCGGCCCCCCGCTCCCGCAGCAGGACGGTGGCGATGCCGGTCCCCGCACCGACGTCGGCGACCCGAGCACCCGCCAACCGACAGCCTGCGAACTCCTCGATGTGGTCGAAGAGTTCGGCTGGGTACGAGGGCCGGTTCGCCGCGTACTGCTCAGCGGCTGCATCGAACGACTGGGCGCGTGAGCTGGCGGTCATACCCTCATCATCGCCTGTCATGGGCTCGTCGAGCCGACGGTCAGCGCTCGGCTGCGAAGCGCGGCGCGTCGGTTACTCGTGGTGTCGGTCGCCTGTGTGAAGATAGCCCTCATGTTTGGGGGAGGGAACGGCCGACCGCCTGGTCAGGGCGGCAGTCAGAGGCTGGCGGACCTCGTACGCCAGGAAACCGCCGCGCAGATGTCGGAGCAGGAGAAGCGGGCCGCGCTGCGGAAGGCGCGGATGTACTTCCAGCGCCCGGAGAACCCGGGCTTCCTCGTCTCGGAGACCGAGGAGGCCGGCCCGCTGGTGCCCGTCTTCACCTCGCTGGAAGGGCTGGCGCGCTTCGCGGGGGCGTGCGGGTGGGCGTCCACGACGGTCGAGGACCTGGTGGAGCTGCTGCCGGAGGGCGTGCGGGCGTTGGTGGATCCGCTGGGTGAGCGTCCGTTCCTGCTCGACGCGCGGACGCTGCGCGAAGCGGACGGCCAGGAGAGCGGCACGGAGGGGACAGACGATGGCGGATCCTGACGCGAGGAACGCGAACCGCGCCCCCAGCGAGGGCGGCCCGGACGGCAAGTACGGCGGGAACGAAGGCGCCGACGGCTACAAGATCGAGATCGCTTCGGTGAAGGCGCTGATAAGCCCGCTGGAGGAGTCGGTGATCGGCGCCCGGGCGGTCAAGAACGGCCAGGAGAAGCTGACGGCCTACCTCCAGCACTGCGGCTCCCCCGAACTTCTGGAGTCGGGCAAGGGGTTCGTCAAGGCATGGGGCTTCGGCATGGGGGAGCTGGCGGACCACGCGGATGTGGTGGTGGAGCGGCTGTACGAGGCGGTGGCCGGGTACATGCTGGCGGATCTGATGCGGGTCAAGGACTTCTGGCCCTCCGACGAGAACATGGCCAAGCTCCCCTCGGGCGCGGCGGGCCGGTGGTCTTGGGAGCACGTGGGGGCGCCTGAGATGGAGAAGCGTCCGGAGGAATCCGGGTTGGCGAAGTTCACGCGTAAAGCGCTGGCTGAATACGAGGACGAGTCCTGATGGCGGACCCTGACGCGGGGCGGGCCCCGCAGATACGCATACCGGCGGGCGCCAAGCCGAAGGACCTGATCCCCGGCAACCCGGATGACGTCGACGACCTGGTGGTGGAGTTACGCGCGTACGCGGGCGCGTTCCAGGACGGCAAGGACAAGCTGAGGCCGCTGGACCTGGCGGATTGGCAGGGCAAGGGAGCAGGCGAATTCCGGAAGGCCGTCGACCGGCTGCCGAAGGAGCTGGCCTCGGGTCACGACCAGTTCACGCATGCGGCGAACGCGCTGGCCGCGTACGCCACCAAGCTGCGCTCGGTGCAGAAGCGCTGTGAGCCGATCATCGAGGACGCGGACGCGGCGCGCTCGGCGTCCAAGGCGCACAACAAGAAGGTCGAGGCGTACAACGACGCGGTGACGCGTGGCGACGATCAGTTGCCGGAAAAGCCCTCGGAGACCGATCCGGGCATCGCCGCGATGGAGAACTGTGTCGGGCGGCTGGACAAGCTGATCGAGGAGCTGCGGCTGGTCGCCGAAGCGTCGAAGAAGAAGGTCGACAAGGCGGCGGAGAAGGCCCCGGACAAGCCGAGCAACTGGCAGAAGCTCGGAAGCAGCCTCAAGGACGGCCTGTGGAAGGCCCATTACGGCATCCTCGGACTGGCCGAGCTGCCCGCCTCACTCATTGACGACGGCCCGGAAGGGTTCGCGATGCAGCTGGCCGGCATCGTGGACGGCGCGGCGTACGCGGCCCAGCACCCGAAGGAGTTCGCGAAGGCGGTCACCAACTGGGACATGTGGTCCAAGGACCCGCTGCGCGCGGCAGGCGAGATCACCCCGTCGCTGCTGCTCGCCCTGGCCACGGGCGGCGCGAGCGTGCTGCGCAAGGAGCTGAAGACGGGCAGCACCGCGGCCGAGCGGCTGGCCGCCCGCAAGAAGGCGCTGGGTCGGGACGGCGAGGCGCAGGAGCGAGCGGACAGCAAGGGCACGCACGACCAGCACGAAGACGAAAAGAACTGCGAGGACGACCCGGTCGATGTCGCGACCGGCGAGATGCTCATGTCCGCCACGGACGTCTCCCTCCCCGGGGCGCTGCCGCTGGTCCTCGAGCGCACCTTCGTCTCCGGCCACACCTGCGGCGGCTGGTTCGGCCGCACCTGGTCCGCCAGCCTTGACCAGCGGTTGGAGCTGGACGCCGACGGGATCGTGTTCGTCTCGACCGAGGGCATGGTGCTGCGCTACGGGGTCCCTCGCCCCGAAGAGGACACGTTCCCGGTGCGGGGACCGCGCTGGCCGCTGCGCTGGGACGGCACGGCGGGCGGCACGATGCGGATCGAGATCCCCGAGCAGGGCCGCACCCTCCACTTCACGCCGCTGGACGCCGACGGGAACGAACTCCCCCTCCAGATGATCGAGGACCGCAACGGCCGGTCCATCACCTTCGTCTACGACGCCGAGGGCACCCCGCTCGAGGTGGTCCACTCCGGCGGCTACCGCATCGCCATCGAGACCGACCCGGAGCTGCTGCGCATCACCGCGCTGCGCCTGCTGGGCGTCGGCGACAGCGAAACGGGCACCACGCTGGTCTCCTTCGGCTACAACGACGCGGGCGACCTCACCGAGGTCTTCAACTCGGCCGACGAGCCGCTGCGGTTCACCTACGACGACCAGCACCGCATCACGTCCTGGACCGACCGCAACGGCACCAGCTTCGGGTACGTCTACGACCACCGGGGCCGCGTGCTGCGCACCATCGGCTCGGACAACATGATGACCGGCCGCTTCCACTACGACGAGGCGTCCCGCACCACGGTCTACACCAACTCGCTCGGCCACCGCATCACCTACGTCTTCGACGACGCGTACCGGGCAGTGGCCCGCACCGACGCCCTGGGCCACACCACCCGCACCGAATGGGACCCGCAGACAGGACGCCTGCCGCTGTCGGTGACCGACCCGCTGGGCCACACCACCCGCTACGCCTACGACGACTCCCACAACCTCATACGCGTCGAACGCCCGGACGGCACGGCGGCCACAGCCGTGTACAACGAGTACGGCCAGCCGCTGGAAGTCCGCGAGCCCGATGGCGCTGTGTGGCGCCACGCGTACGACGACCGGGGCAACCGCATCCAGGCCACGGACCCGACGGGCGCCACCACCCACTACACGTACGACGACTCCGGCAACCTCACCTCGGTCACCGACCCGCTCGGCCACACCACTCACGTCGTGTGCAACGAGGCGGGCCTGCCGGTCGAGGTCACCGACGCCCTGGGCCACACGACCACCGTCCGCCGGGGCACCCACGGCCGCATCACCCGTATCACTGACCCCTTGGGCCATGTCACCCGCCAGGGCTGGACCATCGAGGGCAAGCCCTCCTGGCGCGTCCGCCCCGACGGCTCCCGCGAGACGTGGACCTGGGACGCCGAGGGCAACCTGGTCGAACACACCGACCCGGCCGGCAACACCACCCGCCACACCCACACCCACTTCGACCTGCCCGCGACCCGGACGGAGCCGGACGGGGCGACGTACGCCTTCGCGTACGACACCGAACTGCGTCTGACAACAGTCACGAACCCGCAGGGCCTGACCTGGACGTACACCTATGACGGCGCAGGTCGCCTCACCTCCGAAAAGGACTTCAACGGCCGCACCCTCACCTACACGCACGACGAGGCGGGCCGCCTGACCTCGCGCACCAACGGCGCAGGCGAAACGCTCACCTACACGCGCGACGCGCTCGGCCGCACGGTCGCGTGCCGCACGGCGGACGGCACGGAGACGACGTTCGCGTACGACGCCTCCGGCCGCCTGACAGGGGCGACGAACCCGGACACGGACCTGCGCCGCACGTATGACGCGCGAGGCGGGGTCCTGACCGAGACGGTCAACGACAAGACCACCGCCTACGCCTACGACCAGGCGAGCAACCGCACCGAACGCATCACCCCGAGCGGCCTGCGCTCGGCGTGGACCTACGACGCGACCGGCCGCCCCACCGCCCTCACCACGGCGGACAACTCCCTCCACTTCGCCTACGACGCGGCGGGCCGCGAGACGTCGCGCACCTTCGGGGACGACGTTTCGCTCGCCCAGACCTGGGACTCCCTGGACCGCCTGACCACCCAGGCCCTCACCCACGGCAACGCTTCCGCGCTGCTCCAACACCGCGCCTACGCCTACCGCCCGGACGATCACCTCACCGAGATCCGCGAACTGACCTCCGGCACCCGCCGCTTCGACCTCGACCCGGTCGGCCGCGTAACGGCAGTCCACGCCCACGGCTGGACGGAGACCTACGCCTACGACAGCGCGGGCAACCTCACCCACGCCACCGCCCCCGACCATTCCTCGCCCGGCGATCGCCAGTTCACCGGCACGATCCTCCACCGCGCCGGCCGCACCACCTACGAACACGACGCCCAGGGCCGCCTGGTCCGCCGTACCCGCAAGCTGCTGAACGGCCAGATCCGCACCTGGACCTACACCTGGAACGCGGAAGACCGCCTCACCGACGCCACGACCCCCGACGGGGAACGCTGGCACTACACGTACGACCCGCTGGGCCGCCGCACCGCGAAACAGCGACTCGCCGAGGACGGCACGGTCGCCGACCAGATCCTCTTCGCCTGGGACGGCACCCGCCTGGCGGAACAAACCACGTCCGGCGGCTCGGTGACAACCTGGGACTACGCCCCGGGGACCCACCGCCCCATATCCCAGACCGAGCGTCATGCTCCACAGGAGCAGGTGGAGGAGACATCATCCATCCTCCGCCTGACTGATACGACACCCCAATCGGAATACGACGCCCGCTTCCACGCCATCATCACCGACCTCGTCGGCACCCCCACCGAACTGGTCACCCCCGACGGCACCCTCGCCTGGCAACACCGCACCACCCTCTGGGGCACCCCACTCCCCACCCCGCCTGGCACCGTCGACTGCCCCCTCCGCTACCCCGGCCAATACGCCGACCCCGAAACCGGCCTCCACTACAACTACTTCCGCCACTACGACCCCGAAACCGCCCATTACGTCTCGCCCGATCCGCTCGGCCTCGAACCCGCGCCCAATCACCATGCTTATGTCAGGAATCCCTTCGCCTGGCTCGACCCGCTAGGGCTACAGCATTGCAAGATCGACTCGACCGCCGTTAAACAGCTCGAAGAGGAAGGGGTCAAGTTCACTCCGGACAAGCTTGTAGCCGCACAACGCGACCAGAGCGGGAAGATCATATTTCTCGAAGAAGGGAACAGCAAAGCAGGACTACAGCATATCCTTGAGGAACACGGCAGCCAGTTCGAAGAAAAAGGAATCTCTCGCAGCGAGATACCCAACCTCGTCATGGCCGCAGCTACACGTGGCGAGATAGTGGGATATCAAGGAAAGGGGACAGGAAGGCCGATTTATGAAGTGCAGTTCCAGGGCGAGACGCGACGGGTGGCGGTCACCGTGGGAAGCAACGGGTTCATAGTCGGAGCAAACCTGAAGAGCGTGGGATAATGACGTCATGAAACGCACCGTGCGCCTTGCCGCAGATTATGAATGCTACCCCGTGTGGGTGATAACGGAACAGGAAGTGGATAATGTGGCACCTGACTCACTTCCCCTCACGATGCAGCTCGTTGAGGACTTGGATCGTTGGGGCGATGAGTATGAGACGACATATAACAGGGACGATCCCGTAGCCTCTGGATTCCCTTCCGAAGGGGCAGAGCAGAGCTTCGCCGAGCGGGGACTTAGACTGGCTCGCCGCCTACGCGACGAGCTCGACGAAACATGGTGCGTCTCTTACTTCGATCCATCAACAGCCTCAGACGTTGAGATTGAGTGACCTCAGGCGCGATGGCTGTGGATTGATTCTTTCGCTGTCGGAGCCAGCTCAGCGCACAGCCGACGCATCCTGAGGGGCAGAGACATGACATGAATGAACGGGATATCCAAACACTCCTTGATCTGCTCGACCTGAACGGACATGTCGACGATCTGGCCTACGCCGGAAAGTTGGCGACTCGTGGCCAGAGCGACGAAGCCGTCTACCTCCACCCGGATGGCGCAATCCGGGTTCTCGACAAGTTTATCGCGGGTGACATCTCGGCTCGCGAACTTACTCAGTGGGCGGAGGTTGTGCATTCTCTGGACGCGAAGATGGCCGCCGACCACACCGGAGACGCGTGCAACTGGGTCACCAGGACCAGGGGGAGCGCGATTTCCGGGACGTTAAGGCAGAAGACGTAGATCACGTTGGCGGCCAGCAGCACGCGCATCCGGGGCGCGGGCCCCTCGGCTCCGTCGACCCCATCGACCCTGTCGGCCCCGTCCTCGGCCGAGGCAGCGGTCGGACGCGCGTGGAGGTGGACCGAACAGGCCAAGGCGGCCGCGGCGAGATAGGCGAGGCCGGTGGCGGCTGCCAGGGACCGCAAGGCGGTGGTGCCGCCCGCCAGGCAGGCGGTGGCGAGGAGCGCGCCGATGCCCAGGGCGGCGTTGCGCAGGGCGCGGCCTGCCGCGAGGGCGGCGTCGCGTTCGCGGCCGTGGGCGACCGTGGCCACGAGGGCCGCGTGGGCGGCCGGCCATGCCTGGTTGCCGATGCCGAGGAAGAGCGCCGCCGTCGCGAACGGCCAGACGTGGCCCGCAGGGGTGGCCAGCAGCAGGGCCACGCCCACCACCGGTACCAGCATCGACGCCGCCACGACCGTGCTGCGTGCGCCCCGGTCCAACGGCCGGTACGGCCCTCGCTACGGCCGCCCGCTGTCCCCCGGCTCGGCCCCGGGCCCCCGGCCCCGCCCCCGGGCTCGGCGGGAAATAGCCGCACCTGGGCCGTAGCGGCATGGTTCACTTCCGACGGACACATATCGACCGGACGCACCGGACACAGAGGGAACCACCGACCGAAGGGGAGTCGCCCGTGCCGCATGAGATCGATCCGTCTTTCCTCGCACTGCCGCTGCGCGCCCTCGCCGACGCGGCGCTCGCGCGCGCCCGTGCGCTGGGGGCCGAGCATGCCGACTTCAGGCTCGAGCGGGTGCGCAGCGCCGCGTGGCGGTTGCGGGATGGCAAGCCGGCGGGGTCGTCGGACACCACCGACCTGGGGTACGCGGTGCGGGTGGTGCACGGCGGGAGTTGGGGGTTCGCGTCGGGGGTGGACCTGACGATGGACGCGGCGGCGCGGGTGGCCTCGCAGGCGGTGGCGATGGCGAAGCTGTCCGCGCAGGTGATCCAGGCCTCGGGGTCGGACGAGCGCGTGGAGCTGGCCGCGGAGCCGGTGCACGCGGACCGGACCTGGGTCTCGTCGTACGAGATCAACCCCTTCGATGTGCCGGACGCGGACAAGACGGGGCTGCTCACGGACTGGAGTGAGCGGCTGCTGGCGGCCGACGGCGTGGCGCACGCGGACGCGTCGCTGCTGACGGTGCAGGAGAACAAGTTCTACGCGGACACGGCGGGCACCACGACCACCCAGCAGCGGGTCCGGCTGCATCCGCAGCTCACCGCGGTGGCGGTGGATCCGGACAGCGGTGAGTTCGAGTCGATGCGCACCCTGGCGCCGCCGGTGGGGCGCGGGTGGGAGTACCTGGCCGGGGCGGGGGGCTGGGACTGGGACGCGGAGCTGGCCGAGATCCCGGAGCTGCTGGCGGAGAAGATGCGCGCGCCGTCGGTCGAGGCGGGGGCGTACGACCTGGTGATCGATCCGTCGAACCTGTGGCTGACGATTCACGAATCGATCGGGCACGCGACCGAGCTGGACCGGGCGCTGGGCTACGAGGCGGCGTACGCGGGCACCTCGTTCGCCACCTTCGACCAGCTCGGCAAGTTGAAGTACGGCTCCGAGATCATGAACGTCACCGGTGACCGCACCGCCGAGCACGGGCTGGCCACGATCGGGTACGACGACGAGGGGGTGGCCGCGCAGTCCTGGGACCTGGTGCGCGACGGCACGCTGGTCGGCTACCAGCTGGACCGCAGGATCGCCAGGCTGACCGGGTTCGAGCGGTCCAACGGGTGCGCCTTCGCCGACTCCCCCGGCCATGTGCCGGTCCAGCGGATGGCGAACGTGTCGCTGCGGCCGGCGCCGGACGGGCCCTCGACCGAGGAGCTGATCGGCGGGGTCGAGCGGGGGCTGTATCTCGTGGGCGACCGCTCCTGGTCGATCGACATGCAGCGCTACAACTTCCAGTTCACCGCGCAGCGGGCGTTCCGGATCGAGAACGGGCGGCTGGCGGGCCAGGTGCGGGACTTCGCGTACCAGGCCACCACCACCGACTTCTGGGGTTCGATGAGCGCGGTCGGCGGCCCGCAGACGTATGTCCTGGGCGGGGCGTTCAACTGCGGCAAGGCCCAGCCGGGCCAGATCGCCGCGGTCTCGCACGGCTGCCCGTCCGCCCTGTTCCGGAACATCAACATTCTGAACACCACGCAGGAGGCGGGTAGCTCGTGAGCGACGCACGCGCGGCCGCCGGGTCGCTGCCGACGACGATTCCCGCGCCTCTGCGCCGCGCGGGCGACCGTGACATCAGCCGCTACCGCGGCGGGGCGAACAAGGGAGAAGGATGAGCGGCGTGAACAAGCCTCACGAGATCGTCGAGCGGGCCCTGGAGCTGTCCCGGGCGGACGGCTGTGTGGTGATCGCCAACGAGACCTCCACCGCCAATCTGCGCTGGGCGGGCAACGCCCTGACGACCAACGGGGTGACCCGCGGCCGGACGCTCACGGTCGTGGCCACGGTGGACGGCGGCCGGGGCACCGCCTCCGGCGTGGTGTCGCGGTCGGCGGTCACCGCGGAGGACCTGGAGCCGCTGGTGCGAGCCGCCGAGGCGGCGGCGCGGGAGGCGGGGCCGGCGGAGGACGCCCAGCCGCTGGTGGAGGCCGGCGGCGGGGCGGCGGCCTCGGCGGGGTTCACCGACGCGCCGGACGAGACGTCCTCGGAGGTGTTCGCGGCCTTCGCGCCCGCTCTCGGCGAGTCCTTCGCGCAGGCCCGCGCGGGCGGGCGGGAGCTGTACGGGTTCGCCAACCACGAGGTGGTGACCAGCTATCTGGGCACCTCCACGGGGCTGCGGCTGCGCCACGACCAGCCGACCGGCAGCCTGGAGATCAACGCCAAGTCCCCGGACCGCACCCGCTCGGCCTGGGCGGGGCAGGCGACGCGCGACTTCACGGACGTGGACCCGGCCGCGATCGACGCCGAGCTGGCCCGGCGGCTGGTGTGGGCGCAGCGGAAGGTGGAGCTGCCGGCCGGGCGGTACGAGACGCTGCTGCCCCCGACGGCGGTCGCGGATCTGCTGATCTACCAGTTCTGGTCCTCGGCGGCGCGGGACGCGGCGGAGGGCCGCACGGTCTTCTCCAAGCCGGGCGGTGGCACGCGCGTCGGGGAAAAACTGACGGAGCTGCCGCTGACGCTGCGCAGCGACCCGGCGGAGCCGGGTCTGGAGGCGGCTCCGTTCGTGATCGCGCACTCGTCGGGGGACGACGCGTCGGTGTTCGACAACGGGCTGCCGCTGACCGCCACCGACTGGATCCGGGACGGGGTGCTGAACCAGCTGATCACCACGCGCCACACGGCGGGTCTGACGGATCTGCCGGTGGCCCCGGGGGTCGACAATCTGATCCTGGAGGGCGGCGGGCCGCGCTCGCTGGAGGAGATGGTGGCGGCGACGGAGGGCGGCGGGCCCTGTCTGCTGCTGACCTGCCTGTGGTACATCCGCGAGGTCGATCCGGCGACGCTGCTGCTCACCGGGCTGACCCGGGACGGGGTCTATCTGGTGGAGGGCGGTGAGGTCGTCGGCGAGGTGAACAACTTCCGGTTCAACGAGTCGCCGGTGAGCCTGCTGTCCCGGGCCACCGAGGCGGGCCGTACGGAGCGGACGCTGCCGCGCGAGTGGGGCGACTGGTTCACCCGGGCCGCGATGCCCGCGCTGCGGATCCCGGACTTCAACATGAGCTCCGTCAGCAAGGGCGTCTGAACGGGGCGAATAGACTGGTCCACGCCCATCCGTCACCGTCGATTCCCGACCACCACCAGTCCCGACCACCACCAGTCCCGACCACCACCAGGAAACCAGGAACGCCATGACACGCCTCGGCGAATCCGTCGCCCGCGCCAGCGCACTGCTCACCGCAGACCTCTCCTCCGACACGACCGTGGAGAAGCTGCTCGAGGAGACGGGCTCCCGGCGCTATCTGGACCTGACGGACCTGTCGGCGAAGGAGCAGGCCGAGCTGATCGCGGCGCGTACGGTCGAGGTCCTGCCGGGCGTGGACCAGCTGGCCGAGCGGATCGAGGAGTGCCGGACGGCGGGCCGGGGCCTGCGCATCAAGCTGGGCATCGACCCGACGGCCGCCGATGTGCACCTCGGCCACACCGTGCCGATGATCGTCCTCAGCCGCTTCCAGCGGATGGGGCACGACGTCACCCTGCTCATCGGCGACTTCACCGCGAAGATCGGCGACCCCAGCGGGCGTACGGCGGAGCGGCCGCCGCTCACCGACGAGGACATCGCCGCGAATCTGGCGGGCTACCAGGACCAGGTCCGGCCGTTCTTCGACTTCGAGAAGGTCAGCTTCCGGCGCAACAGCGAGTGGCTGGCGCCGTACACCTTCCCGGAGCTGCTGGGGCTGCTCGCCCAGGTCCCGGCCTCGCATCTGCTACAGCGCGAGGACTTCCGCAAGCGGCTGGCCGAGGGCCACGGCCTGACCATGTCGGAGCTGCTCTACCCGGTCGCCCAGGGGCTGGACTCGGTCGCGCTGGAGTGCGACGTGGAGCTGGGCGGCGCGGACCAGCTGCTGAATCTGCAGATGGGCCGCAAGCTGATGGAGCTGCGCGGGCAGCGGCCGCAGCTGGTCGTCACCATGCCGCTGATCGAGGGCACGGACGGCACCGGCGCCAAGATGTCCAAGTCCAAGGGCAACTACATTCCGCTGTCCGCGCCGGCGGATGACGTCTTCGGCAAGATCATGTCGATCCCGGACCGGCTGATGGCCCCGTATCTGCGGGCCTGGACGGAGTGGACCGACAGCGAGATCGACGTGGTCAAGGCGCGCCTGGAGGACCGGTCGCTGCACCCGATGGACCTGAAGAAGGTCCTGGCGGGCGAGGTGGTGACGGCCCTGTACGGCGTGGCGGCGGCGATGGCGGCGCGCGCGGGGTTCGTGGCGCAGTTCTCGAAGAAGTCCTTCACGGACGTCGAGACGCTGCCGGAGGTCGATGTGGCGGAGCACGGCGGCGAGTCGGTCGCGGCCGTGCTGAGCAAGGTGCTGGAGTTCCAGCCGAGCGCCTCGGCGGCCCGTCGGGTGGCCAAGCAGAACGGTCTGCGCCTGGTCGTCGAGACCGAGGGCGGGCAGGAGTCGGCGGTGCTCACCGAGGCGCAGGCGGTGCGGCCGCTGGCCGAGGTGGTGGCGGAGGCCCTGGCGGGTGCCGGGCTCGCGGCCGACTCGGGGAGTGTGTACCTCAAGGCGGGGCGGAAGATCGCCCGGCTGCGGGGGCTGTAGCCGGTCAGGCCGCCCCCGAGGCCGAGGCAGGAGCCTGAGCCCGAGGCCGGAGCCTGAGCCCGACCGGGCGTCCACCCGGTCGGGCTCAGGCTCGGGCTCGGCTCAGGCCCGTTCCCTGCGCCGTCCGCCGCGGATCGAGGCGTACAGGGGCGTGCCCAGCGCGACGATGACCACCGCTCCGGCCACCTGGAGCAGATGGCGCCACCAGTCGATGCCCGAGGTGTGCCGGACCCCCACCCAGCTCGCCACCGCGTTGCCCACGATGGCGCCGAGGATTCCGAAGATCGTCGTCAGCCAGAGCGGGATGGGCTGTCTGCCCGGCAGGATGGCCCTGGCGAGCACACCGAGGATCAGACCTACGATGATCGCCCACAGCCAGTTCATGATCGCCTCCCGACGCGCCGCGCGGCGGGCGCAGGCCCCGCGCGGCGCGCGTGTTCGTATGGGTTCAGTTTTCGGGCGGGCGTGATGCGACGCACGCCGTAGTCGGCCGTAGGCGGTACGGCGTAGCGACGTCACCACCCTCCAGGGTGCCCCACTCGCGTACCCCCAGGACTTCGGGCGTAACGTGGGGTACGTCCGGAAGCGGGGAGTTCCGGCGTGGCGATCGGGTGGTGGAACGTGATGCGGAAGCACAGTGAAACCGAGGTCTTCCGGATCACCGGGGCCCGGCAGGGGCTGGCCGACGATGTGCGCGGCCGGCAGCGGCGGTACATCATCTCCATGTCGATCCGGACCGTGTCCGTGATTCTGGCCGCGGTGCTGTGGAACGTGGAGCGGCATGTGGCCGTGGTGGCCCTGGTGCTGGGTGCGGTGCTCCCGTACATCGCCGTGGTGATAGCGAACGCGGGCCGGGAGAACGCCCCCTCGCTCCCCTCCACCTTCATCCCCGTGCCGCACCGCCCGATGCTCATCTCGGGCCAGGAGAAGGGGGATTCGGGGGCGGCCGGGGCGGAATCGGACGCGGAAGACGCCGCGGCGTCCTCCGAGCATGGACGCGCCGAGCGCGGCTGACCTGGGCCGATTCCGTAAGCTCAGGAAAACCTCAGATCAATTGCGCGGTTCCGCTGCACTGTGCCCCATCGCTCGTGACATACTTCGTACGCGCTCCGCATCCCCCGTCGGAGCGATGGACCGACGCCGGGCGGCTCCCCCCGTGGCTGCCCGGCGTCGCCATGTCCGGCGCGGCTTCCGTAGAGTCTGCGGTGTGAACACTGCCGAGTCCGCCTCCGAGACCGACGCCGTCATCTGCTCAGCGAAGGGCTGCCGGGCCCCCGCCGTCTGGGTGCTGGCCTGGAACAACCCGAAGATCCACACGCCGGAGCGGCGCAAGACCTGGCTGGCCTGTGAGGAGCACCGCGGCCATCTCTCCGAGTTCCTCGGGGTGCGGGGCTTCCTGAAGGACGTGGTGACCCTGGAGGAGTGGGCCTCAGCCGCCGATCGCTGACATCGGGCGGTCGGGCTGCAGGAACGAGGGGTCGTCCAGGCCGGAGCCGGCCTTCTTGCCCCACATGGCGAGGCGCCAGAGCCGGGCGATCTCCGCGTCGGGCGCGCCGGAGCGCAGGGCGCCGCGCAGGTCGGACTCCTCGCGGGCGAACAGGCAGGTGCGCACCTGTCCGTCGGCGGTGAGCCGGGTGCGGTCGCAGGCGCGGCAGAAGGGGCGGGTGACGGAGGCGATGACCCCGACGCGGGCGGGGCCGCCGTCGACCAGCCAGCGCTCGGCGGGCGCGGACCCGCGCTCGTCGTCCCCTTCGGGGGTGAGGGTGAAGCGGGTGCGCAGGGCGGCCAGGATGTCCCCGGCGGTGATCATGCCCTCGCGCTTCCAGCCGTGCTGGGCGTCCAGCGGCATCTGCTCGATGAACCGCAGCTCGTAGCCGCACTCGAGGGCCCAGGCGAGCAGGTCGGGGGCCTCGTCGTCGTTGAGCCCCGGCATCAGCACCGCGTTGACCTTGACGGGGGTGAGCCCGGCGGCGTGGGCCGCCGCGAGGCCGCGCAGGACGTCGGCGTGGCGCTTGCGCCGCGTCATGGCCTGGAAGACCTCGGGGCGCAGGGTGTCCAGCGAGACGTTGACCCGGTCCAGGCCGGCGTCGCGCAGGGCCCGGGCGGTGCGCTCCAGGCCGATGCCGTTGGTGGTGAGCGACATCCGGGGGCGGGGGGTGAGGGCGGCGCAGCGCTCGACGATGCCGACGAGCCCGGGGCGCAGCAGCGGCTCGCCGCCGGTGAAGCGGACCTCGGTGACGCCGAGGTCGGTGACGGCTATCCGGATCAGCCGGACGATCTCGTCGTCGGTGAGCAGGTCGGGCTTGGCGAGCCACTGGAGGCCCTCTTCGGGCATGCAGTAGGTGCAGCGCAGATTGCAGCGGTCGGTGAGGGAGACGCGCAGATCCGTCGCGACGCGACCGTAGGTGTCGATCAGCATGGCGGCGGCCCCTCCACGGACTCGTTGGTGCTCGGCTTCGCGCCTTCTTCACGCTTCACTCAATTGTCTCGCAGCGTACGCGACGCCTGTGACATTCGAGGTCGCACGGGTCCGATGGCGCGGTCGGGCGGGTCCGTGGCGGGCCGCCGCCGGGGGTGCCGGGGCGCTCCGTCAGTGGGCGCCGTAGCCGGTGAGCGAGCGGACCTCCAGCTCCGCGTACTTGTCCTTGTCCGGCTTCTCCTTGGACAGCAGGGAGCCCACCCAGCCGAGCAGGAAGCCGAGCGGGATGGAGATCAGGCCGGGGTTCTCCAGCGGGAACCAGTCGAAGTCGGCGTGCTTGAACATGGAGCTCTCCTTGCCGGAGACGACCGGCGAGAAGAGCACCAGAACGACGGAGGAGATCAGTCCGCCGTAGATGGACCACAGCGCGCCCTGGGTGGTGAAGCGCTTCCAGAACAGGCTGTAGAGGATCGTCGGGAGGTTTGCGGAGGCGGCGACCGCGAAGGCGAGAGCGACGAGCCCGGCGACGTTGAGGTCGCGGGAGAAGACCCCGAGCACGACCGCGACGGCGCCGATGCCGACGGTCGCCCAGCGCGCGGCCTTGATCTCTTCCTCCTGGGTCGCCTCGCCCTTGCGGATGACGTTGGCGTACAGGTCGTGGGCGAAGGAGGACGAGGAGGCGAGGGTGAGTCCGGCGACGACGGCGAGGATCGTCGCGAAGGCGACCGCGGAGATCACGGCGAGCAGGACCGGGCCGCCGAGTTCCTCGGCGAGCAGCGGTGCGGCCGTGTTGCCGGCCTTGTTCGATGTGGTGATGTCGGTCTTGTTCAGCAGCGCGGCGGCGCCGAAGCCCAGTGCGATGGTCATCAGGTAGAACGCGCCGATGATGCCGATCGCCCAGTTCACCGAGTTACGGGCGGCCTTGGCGGTGGGGACGGTGTAGAAGCGGATGAGGATGTGCGGCAGGCCCGCGGTGCCGAGCACGAGGGCGAGGCCGAGCGAGATGAAGTCCAGCTTGGTGGTGCCCGTGACCCCGTACTTCAGGCCGGGCTCCAGGAACGCGTGGCCGAGCTTGGTGTTCTCCGCCGCCTTCCCCAGCAGGTCGGAGACGTTGAAGTCGAACTTGAGCAGCACCAGGAAGGTCATCAGCAGGGCGCCCGCGATCAGCATGACGGCCTTGACCATCTGTACCCAGGTGGTGCCCTTCATGCCGCCGATGGACACGTAGAGAATCATCACCACGCCCACGAGGACGACGATGAGGATCTTCCCGGCCTCGCTGGTGATGCCCAGCAGCAGGGAGACCAGCACGCCGGCGCCCGCCATCTGGGCCAGCAGGTAGAAGATCGACACGACGATGGTGGAGACGCCGGCGGCGGTGCGGACCGGGCGCTGGCGCATCCGGAAGGCGAGCACGTCGCCCATCGTGTAGCGGCCGGTGTTGCGCAGCGGCTCGGCGACCAGCAGCAGGGCGACCAGCCAGGCGACGAGGAAGCCGATCGAGTAGAGGAACCCGTCGTAGCCGGCGAGCGCGATGGCGCCGGCGATGCCGAGGAAGGACGCGGCGGACATGTAGTCGCCGGAGATGGCCAGGCCGTTCTGGAAGCCGCTGAAGGAGCGGCCGCCGGCGTAGAAGTCGGTGGCGTCCTTGGTCTGGCGGCCGGCCCATACGGTGATGCCGAGGGTCGCGAGGACGAAGACCGAGAAGAGGGTGATGATCAGCGGCCGGTGGTCCGAGGCGCTGTCGACCGCGAGCTGATGCAGGTTCATGCTCCACCGTCCAGGGTTGACTTGATCGCCGCCGACCGCGGGTCGAGCTTGGCCGCGGCGTGGCGGGAGTACCACCAGGCGATGAGGAAGGTGGTCAGGAACTGGGCGAGGCCGAACACCAGAGCGACGTTGATGTTGCCGACCAGCTTGGTGCCCATGAAGTCGTCCGCGTAGTTGGAGAGCAGGACGTACAGCAGGTACCAGCTGACGAACGCGATGGTGAGCGGGAAGGCGAACGAGCGGTGGGCGCGGCGCAGTTCACCGAACTCCGCACTCGCTTGCACCTCGGCGTAGGGGGGTGGTTCTTGCTGTCGCTGATCGTCGGGGCGATCGCTGGCCGGCGCGGTGTCCACGGTCTCTCCTGGTGAGGTGGCGTCTGACGGGGACGTGATACGGCGGTTGTAGTGATCCGGATCACGCATCGTAGGGCGACCGGGGGGCGCGCGACAGGGGCTGGTAGTTGAAAGGGGCGAATAAGTCGGCGGAGCGATTGACTCCGGGTGCTGTGGCGGGATTTCCTCCGGAATGCCTTGAGAGGGTCCTTGATCGACGATAGTTTCGCTCGTCATGTACCCGCCCACGCGCGACTCGCGCCGGGCGGTCTGCACGGATGATGTGGAGACCCCATGGCTCATCACAGACCGGCACACCCAGGTACCGGACGACCAGGCATCAGACGACGGCGCGCCCTGGCGGCGGTGCCGGCCGGGCTGGCGCTCACCGCGTCCCTCGTCCTGCTCCCCCAGGCGGCCTCGGCCATCCCCCGGGGCGCGCCCGCTTCCGCGGCCACGGCCGACGGCCCCACGCTGTCGTACGTGGTCAACACCGCCACCGACCGCGGCACCGTCGGCGCGGTGAAGAAGGCGATCACCGCGTCCCATGGCACGGTGGTGACCGCCTACGAACCCATAGGCGTCATCGTCGCCCGTTCGGCCGATCCCGACTTCGCGAAGACGATCCGCCAGGTGCGCGGCGTCCAGTCGGCGGGCGCCACCCGCACCGCGCCGCTGACCGCCGCGGCCACCACCGAGGTCGGCCGGCCCGAGAAGGTGACGGAGAAGCAGCGGAAGGCCGTCGCCGCGCGGGCCACCGCCGGCCAGGAGCCGCTGGAGCCCCTGCAGTGGGACCTCCCGGCCATCAAGGCCGACCGGGCCGCCAAGGTGGACCCGGGCAGCCGCAAGGTGACCGTCGCCGTCATCGACACCGGCGTGGACGACACCCACCCCGACCTCGCCCCCAACTTCTCCCGCGCCCAGTCGGCCAGCTGCGTGGGCGGCGTCGCCGACACCAGCCCCGGCGCCTGGCGCCCGTTCGACCCGGCCGAGGACTACCACGGCACCCATGTGGCCGGGGAGATCGCCGCCGCCCGCAACGGCGTGGGCGTGGCCGGTGTGGCCCCCGGCGTGAAGGTCTCCGCCATCAAGGTCAGCGAGCCGACGACGAGCCTGTTCTACGCGGAGAGCGTGGTGTGCGCCTTCGTCTTCGCGGCCGACCACGGCGTCGAGGTGACGAACAACAGCTATTACGTCGACCCCTGGAAGTACAACTGCGCGGCCGACCCGGACCAGAAGGCCATCGCCGACGCGGTCGGCCGGGCCTCGGCGTACGCGCAGCGCAAGGGCGTGGTCAACGTCGCCTCGGCGGGCAACTCCGGCCATGACCTCGCGGCCGGCTCGCTCACCGACACCACGAGCCCCAACGACACCACCCCGGTGGAGCGCACCGTGGACCCGTCGGCCTGCCCGGACGTGCCCGCCCAGCTCCCGGGCGTGGTCACGGTCGCGGCGACCGGCGTCACCTCCGCGAAGTCGTACTACTCCAACTACGGCCTGGGCCAGATCGACGTGGCGGGCCCGGGCGGCGACAAGTACCAGGTGCCCGAGCTGCCCGCCAAGGACGGCCGCATCCTGTCCACGATGCCCGGCGGCGACTACGCCTACCTCCAGGGCACTTCGATGGCCTCGCCCCATGTGGCGGGGGTCGCGGCGCTGCTGAAGAGCGCGCACCCCAGCTCCAGCCCGCAGGAGATCCAGTGGCTGCTGAAGGCCCAGGCGGACAACCCGGGCTGCCCCACCGGTGCGTACGACCCCGACGGTGACGGCGACACGGACGCCACCTGCACCGGCACCAAGCACATCAACAGCTTCTACGGCTACGGCATCGTCGACGCGCTGGACGCGGTCGCCCGGTGACCCCTCACGTCCCCCACGCCCGCCCATCCCTGAAGACCGGAAGAACCGGAGTACCCATGACGTCGCGCTCCCTCTCCCTGCCCGTGCGCGCCGCCGCGATACCCGCGGCCCTGGCGCTCACCTCCGCCCTGGCCTTCCTGCCCACGAGCGCCACCGCCGCCGGCCACTCGGCGGACGGCGGCGCCCAGGCCACCGCCGCCGCGGCCGACGGCCCGTCGCTGAGCTACGTCGTCAACACCCGGCCCGGCGCCAAGCAGACGGCCCGGGTCAAGGAGGCCATCGCCAAGGCCGGCGGCAGCGTCGTCGTGTCGTACGACCGGATCGGCGTCATCGTGGTCCACTCCGCGAACCCCGACTTCGCCAAGACCATCCGCACCGTGCGCGGCGTCTCCTCGGCGGGCGCCACCCGCACCGCCCCGCTGCCCGCCCAGTCCACCACCGACACCGGCGCGCCGCGGATGCTGACCGAGAAGCAGCAGAAGGCCGTGGCCGCGCGGGCCACCGCGGGGCAGGACCCGCTGGAGCCGCTGCAGTGGGACCTGCCCGCGATCAAGGCGGACAAGGCCCATGAGAAGAGCCTGGGCAGCCGGGACGTCACCGTGGGCGTCATCGACACCGGCGTGGACGACACCCACCCCGACCTGGCCCCCAACTTCGACCGCAAGGCGTCGGTCAACTGCGTCAGCGGCAAGCCGAACACCGCCGACGGAGCCTGGCGGCCCTCGGCCTCCGAGAGCCCGCACGGCACCCATGTCGCCGGGGAGATCGCCGCCGCGAAGAACGGCATCGGCGTCACCGGGGTGGCCCCGGGCGTCAAGGTCTCCGGCATCAAGGTGTCCAACCCGGACGGCTTCTTCTACACCGAGGCCGTGGTGTGCGGCTTCGTGTGGGCCGCCGACCACGGCGTGGACGTCACCAACAACAGCTATTACACCGACCCCTGGTACTTCAACTGCACCACCGACCCGGACCAGAAGGCCCTGGTCGAGGCCGTCACCCGCGCCTCGCGGTACGCGGAGGGCAAGGGCGTGGTCAACGTGGCCGCGGCGGGCAACGAGAACTACGACCTGGCCGCGGACTCCATCACCGACCCCTCCAGCCCCAACGACACCACCCCCGGCGACCGGGAGATCGACCCCCGCACCTGCCTGGACATCCCCACCCAGCTGCCGGGTGTGGTCACCGTGGCCTCGACCGGGGCCAAGGGGCTCAAGTCCTCCTTCTCCAACTACGGCCTCGGCGTGATTGACATCGCGGCCCCCGGCGGCGACAGCACCGCCTACCAGAAGCCGGCGCCCCCGGCGGAGAGCGGGCTCATCTACAACACCCTCCCCGGCGGCAAGTACGGCTACATGGCGGGCACCTCCATGGCCTCCCCGCACGTGGCCGGGGTCGCGGCGCTCATCAAGAGCACCCACCCGCACGCCTCCGCGTGGCAGGTCAAGGCGCTGCTCAAGGCCCAGGCCGACGACACCGCCTGCCCCGACCCGTACGACATCAACGGGGACGGCAAGGCGGACGCGGTGTGCGAGGGCAACGCCGCGTACAACGGCTTCTACGGGGCGGGGATCGCGGACGCCCTGGACGCGGTCACCCAGTAGGTCACCCAGTAGAACTGGCGCCATGCACGGGCCGTCGGGCGGGTTCGCCCGGCGGCCCGTACGCATGCTCCGACGCCGCGTCAGAGGAGCCGGGCGGGCCGCCCCTTGGGGTGGTGGCGGCGGACTGTCGGCGGGGGCCCGTATCCTCATGGACCATGCTCGAAGACCGCACGGCGGCCGCACCACGGCTCGCCCCCCAGCTCACCCCGCCGCCCGACCCGTGGCCGGACGGCTATCCCGAGGGGTACGCGGTCGTCGACGTGGAGACGACCGGGCTCGCCCGCGACGACCGGATCGTCTCCGCCGCCGTCTACCAACTGGACGGGCGCGGCGCGGTGCAGGACCACTGGTACACCCTGGTCAATCCGCAGCGCGACCCGGGGCCGGTGTGGATCCACGGCCTGACCAGCGAGGTGCTGGCCGACGCCCCGCTGTTCGGCCAGATCGCCGAGGAGCTGGCCGCGCGCCTGGACGGCCGGGTGCTGGTCGCGCACAACGCGGTCTTCGACTGGTCGATGCTCGCCCGGGAGTACGCGCGCGCGGGCAGCGCCGCGCCGGTGCGGCAGCGGCTGTGCACCATCGCGCTCTCCAAGGAGCTGGGCCTGCCGCTGCCCAACCACAAGCTGGAGTCCCTCGCCGCGCACTACGGGGTCGTCCAGCGGCGCGCCCACCACGCCCTGGACGACGCCCGGGTGCTCGCCGAGACCTTCCGGCCGAGCCTGCACGCGGCCGCCTCGACCGGGCTGCGGCTGCCCCTGCTCGCCTGCCAGCCGCTGACCGAGTGGTCCGACGCCCCCCGCCCGATCGGCTACCAGCGCTCGTACCGCTCCGCCGGCTGGCGCCCCAGCCGCAAGCGCCCGGCCTGCCCCTACCCCAACCCGGGGCGCTACGAGCCGGGCGGCCGGCTGGTGCAGGGCATGCGGGTGGCGTTCTCCGGCGACACCTCGATCGACCGCGAGCTGCTGGAGGACCAGGCCGTCGAGGCCGGGCTGCATGTGGCCACCAGCGTCTCCCGGCTCACCAGCCTGCTGGTCACCAATGACCCGGATGCCGCGACCTCCAAGATCACCAAGGCGCGTTCGTTCGGCACCCCGGTCATCGACGAGGCGGCCTTCACCCAGCTGCTGCGGGACGTGGCCCCCGCACCAAACAGGTGAAGTCGGACCAACACGCCCGCCCGCCGCTCCCCCACCGCGGCCGCAGCCCGCACCCTGTGCCCCATGGCACGTTGCGAGGTCTGCGGAAACGACTACCACATGACGTTCGAGGTGCACGCGCAGGGCGCGGTGCACGTCTTCGACTGCTTCTCCTGCGCCATCCACCGCATGGCGCCCATCTGTGAGCACTGCCGGTGCCAGATCATCGGCCAGGGCGTGGAGGTGGACGGCCACTTCTACTGCGGCGCCCACTGCTCCCGGGCCGAAGGGAGGGTGGGGATCATCGACCGCGTGTGAGCCCGCCCGCCGGCGGCGCGGGACCGCCCCTCGGTGCCCCCAGCGGCCGGGGGGCGACCCACGGCGAGTACTGTCAAGGACGTGTACCGCTTCCTGTTGTCCCGGCAGTGGGTGATCCTCACTCTGGTGGGCCTCGTCCTGATCCCGGTCATGATCCGACTGGGCTTCTGGCAGCTCCACCGTCATGAGCACCGGGTCGCGCAGAACGAGCTGATCGCGAAGAGCCTGGCCGCGCCCGCGGTCCCCGTCGACCGGCTCACCGCCCCGGGGCGCACCGTCGCCCACGACGACATGTGGCGCACGGTGACCGCCAAGGGCCGGTACGACACCCGGCACGAGGTGGTCGTGCGCCAGCGGACCGCCGCCGACGAGCAGTCCATCGGCTACTACGTGATCACCCCGCTGGTCATGGACGACGGCCGGGCCGTCCTCGTCAACCGCGGCTGGATCCCGGCGGGCAACGACCTCACCCGCTTCCCCAAGGTGCCCGCCGCCCCCTCCGGCGAGGTCACCGTCACCGGGCGGCTCAAGGCCGACGAGACGACCGGGAACAGCGGCATCAAGGACAAGCCGGGGCTGCCCGCCCGCCAGGTCATGCTGATCAACAGCGAGCGGCAGGCGAAGTCCCTGCCCCGGCCCGTCCTCGGCGGCTACATCGAGCTGACCACGTCCTCCCCGAAGGGCGCCGGCCAGCCGGAGCCGGTCCCGGCGCCGGATCACAGCGGCATCGGCCCGCACATGGCGTACGCCATCCAGTGGTGGCTGTTCTCCGCCGGTGTGCCCATCGGCTGGGTGATCCTGGTCCGCCGCGAGCTGAAGGACCGGGCGGCCGCGCGGGCCGCCGAGGCCGAGGCCGGCTCGGGGGACGGGCCGGACCCGAAGCCGGGCGCCGGGCCGGACACCGAGCCGGAAGCCGGGCAGGACGCCGGGCCGGGCGGCGGCGCGTCGCAGGCCAGGGGCGGATCCGGGGCCCAGCCGGCCCGCGCCGGGGCCGACGCCGAGTAGCGACTAATCGCCGACGCGCCGGGAAGATGCCCGATGTGACTTCGGCACTCGAGGACTACGCACTCATCGGGGACCACCAGACGGCCGCCCTGATCGGCCGTGACGGCTCCCTCGACTGGCTGTGCCTGCCGCGCTTCGACTCCCCCGCCTGCTTCGCCGCCCTCCTCGGCGGCCTCGACCAGGGCCACTGGCGGCTCGCCCCGGCGGGCGCGGGCGCGTGCACCCGCCGCGCCTACCTGGAGGACTCCCTCATCCTGGAGTCCGTGTGGGAGACGGCCGGCGGCACGGTCAAGGTCATCGACTTCATGCCACAGCGCGACCGGGCCCCCGATGTCGTCCGCATCGTCGAGGGCGTCCGCGGCCGGGTCGAGATGCTCGGCGTCCTGCGGCTGCGCTTCGACTACGGCCGGGTGGTGCCGTGGGTGCGCCGCAGCGACAGCCACCACGTCGCCGTCGCCGGCCCCGACTCGGTGTGGCTGCGCTCCGACCCGGCCGTGCACACCTACGGCCAGGACTTCAGCACCCGCTCCGAGTTCACCGTCTCCGCCGGGGACAAGGTCGCCTTCGTGCTGACCTGGCACCCCTCCCACGAGCCCCGGCCGCGCCAGATCGACCCGTACGAAGCCCTCGACCACAGCCTGAAGGGCTGGCGCGCCTGGGCCGCGCGATGCCGCTACCAGGGCCCCCACCGGGACGCCGTGGTCCGCTCCCTGATCACCCTCAAGGCGCTGACCTACGCGCCCACCGGCGGCATCGTCGCCGCCCCCACCACCTCGCTGCCCGAGCGCCTGGGCGGGGTCCGCAACTGGGACTACCGCTACTGCTGGCTGCGCGACTCCACCCTCACCCTGAGCGCCCTGCTGCTGGCCGGCTACCGCGAGGAGGCGGCCGCCTGGCGCGACTGGCTGCTGCGCGCGATCGCCGGCGACCCCGCCGAGCTGCAGATCATGTACGGCCTCGGGGGCGAGCGCCGGATCCATGAGTACGAGCTGCCCTGGCTGCCGGGTTACGCGGACTCCGCTCCCGTACGGGTCGGCAACGGCGCGGTCGGCCAGCGCCAGCTCGACGTCTACGGCGAGGTGATGGACTCCTTCCACCTGGCCCGGGGCTCCGGCCTGCCCGCCGAGCCGCACGCCTGGCAGATCCAGCGCGCCATGATGGACTTCCTGGAGTCCGCCTGGCAGGACCCCGACGAGGGCCTGTGGGAGATCCGCGGCCCGCGCCGCCACTTCGTGCACTCCAAGGTGATGGCCTGGGTCGCCGCCGACCGGGCGGTGCGCGCCCTGGAGGCCCACCCCGAGCTGCCCGGCGACATCGACCGCTGGCGCGTCATGCGGGAGACCGTCCACCGGGAGGTCTGCGAGAAGGGCTACGACGACACCCGCTCCACCTTCACCCAGTCCTACGGCTCCGCCGAGCTGGACGCGGCCACCCTGCTCATCCCGCGCGTCGGGTTCCTGCCCGCGGACGACCCCCGGGTGATCGGCACCATCGACGCGGTCCGCCGGGAGCTCAGCCACGACGGCCTCATCCGCCGCTACACCACCGACGGGGACCACGGGGGCGACGACGGCGGCAATGTCGACGGCCTCCCCGGCTCCGAGGGCGCCTTCCTCGTCTGCTCGTTCTGGCTGGCCGACGCCCTCATGCTGGCCGGCCGCCGGCAGGAGGCCGAGACCCTGTTCCAGCGCCTGCTGTCGCTGCGCAACGACGTGGGTCTGCTGTCCGAGGAGTACGACCCGAAATCGGGCCGGCTGCTCGGCAACTTCCCCCAGGCGTTCAGCCACATCGGCCTGGTGCGGACCGCCCTTACGCTCGCCGAGGACCGCAGGGCAGACTGAGCCCATGGATCTTGGACTCAAAGACCGGGTGTACGTCCTCACCGGGGCCAGCCGAGGGCTGGGCCTCGCGGCCGCCCGGGAGCTGGTCGCCGACGGCGCGAAGGTCGTGATCACGGGACGCGACGAGAAAACCACGGCGGAGGTCGCGGCCGAGCTGGGCCCGGGCGCCGTCGGCGTCGCGGCGGACAACGCCGACCCGGCCACGGCCGAGCGCCTTATCGCCACGGCCCGCGACCGCTTCGGCGGCTTCGACGGCGTGCTCATCAGCGTCGGCGGGCCCCCGGCGGGCCCGACGGCGGACATCACCGACGCCCAGTGGCAGGCGGCCTTCGACTCGGTCTTCCTCGGCGCGGTCCGCCTGGCCCGCGGCGCCGCCGCGGAGCTCCCCGCCGGCGGTGTGATCGGCTTCGTCCTCTCCGGCTCCGTCCACGAGCCGATCCCGGGCCTGACGGTCTCCAACGGGCTGCGGCCGGGCCTGGCGGGTTTCGCGAAGTCCCTCTCGCAGGAGGTGGGCCCGCGCGGCATCCGGGTCGTCGGCCTGCTGCCGGCCCGTATCGACACCGACCGGGTCCGCGAGCTGGACGCGCTGTCCGGCGACGCGGAGGCGGCCCGCGCCCGCCACAGCGAGCAGATCCCGCTGCGGCGCTACGGCAAGCCGGAGGAGTTCGGCCGGACGGCGGCGTTCCTGCTGTCGCCGGCCGCGTCCTACCTGACCGGCCTCATGCTCCCGGTGGACGGCGGCGCGCTGCACGGCTTCTGAGGCCCTCAGGGCCCGGTTCGCACGCCCCGGATCTCTCCTGGTACGCCACGGTGCGTGTCATAACATGGCAGCTAAATCACCTCATCGCCCACAGTGCCAGGAGCAGCAGGTGGGAGCCTTGCTTCCTCTCTCGCGGGAGTCCGTCGCACGCACCACGCTGCCCGGGACCTTGGGGGCGCCCGCGGCGGCGCGCGCGTTCGTCCGCACCGCGCTCACCGGCCCGGGCGCGACGGCGGTCCTCGGCCCCCGCCCGCTCGGCGACCGGCTGACCGAGGACGCCGTGCTCCTGGTGAGCGAGCTGGTCACCAACGCCGTCCTGCACGCGGGCACCGAGGTCGAGGTCGTCTGCCGGCTGCGGGCCACGCCCCCGGGCGTCGTGGTCGAGGTGATGGACCTCCACCCCGCCAGCGCGGTCTACGGCGGCCAGGGCACCCGGCGCCGCGGGCGCGGGCTCCAGCTGATGGGCGCGCTCGCGGAGTCCTGGGGGGTGACCTACCACCGCACCCGGAAGGCGGTGTGGTTCCGGCTGGACGCCGCGCGGAAGGGGGCCGGGGCCGAGGCCGTCCCGGGCGACACGGTGGGCGGCGAGGCGCGCTTCGCCAAGACCCTCGCCCCGGCCGCCCCGGCGCGGCACCGCGACGGGGCAGCCGGGTGGGTGGACCGCGGCGGGCCGTCGTTCCTCGCGGAGGCCAGCGACCTCCTCGCCGGGCAGCTCGACGAGAACATGGTCGCCGCCCTCGCCGGGCAGCTCCTGGTGCCCCGGCTCGCCGACTGGTGCGCGGTGTGGCTGAGCGCCGAGGGCCGAAGGCTGCGGCTGTGCCGTGTGTGGCACAGCGACGAGCGCCGCAACGACGCGCTGCGGCTGGCGCTGGAGAGCCATCCGCCGCCGACCGGACTGGACGCCTCGGGCACCCCCTGGCCCTGGCCCGAGCCCGCGGACAGCCGCGGCGCGGGCGGGGCCGCGGTGGCGTTCCCGCTGTTCGCCCAGGGCCGCAGCCACGGCGTGCTGCTGCTGGGCCGCGCGGGCGTGCCCCAGCTGAACGAGGGCGTGGCGCGGCTGTCGGGCGACGTGGCCCGTCGGGTCGCCCAGGCGGTGGCCACCGCCCGGCGGTACACCCGGCAGGCGACCATCAGCCGCGCGCTCCAGCGTCGGCAGCTGCCCACCTCCCTCGCCCACATCCCCGGCGTCGACACGGCGATCGTGTACGAGCCGCACGGCGAGGGCCAGACCGTCGGCGGCGACTTCTACGACCTGTTCCCGATGGGCCGCCGCCGCTGGTGCTTCCTGCTCGGCGATGTGTGCGGCAGCGACCCGGAGGCGATGTCGGTGACCGGGCTGGCCCGCCATCTCGTCCGGCTGCTGGCCCGCGAGGGCCACGGCGCCGAGTCGGTGCTCTCCCGGCTGAACCAGGCGCTGCTGGAGGAGGGCGCGGAGGCCGTGGCCGTCGGCGGGGAGCAGGCCCGGCCGCGCTTCCTGAGCCTGCTGTACGGGGAGTTGGAGCCCGACCCGGCCACCGGCGGCGCCCACTGCACCCTGGCCAGCGCCGGGCATCCGCTGCCGCTGCGGCTCACCGCCGACGGGTCGGTGGTCACCACGGGCAGCTCCCAGATGCTGCTGGGCATCGACGAGGACGCCGAGTTCCACGCCGACACCTTCGACCTGGCGCTCGGCGAGACGCTGCTGTGCGTCACCGACGGGGTGACCGAGCGCCGCAGCGGCAACCGGCAGCTGGACGACGACGACGGCCTCGCCGACATCCTGCGAGGGTGTACGGGCCTGGGCGCCAGGGCGGTGGCGGAGCGGGTCCGGCGCGCCGCCCACGACTTCGGCCCCGAGCCGATCGACGACGACCTCGCGGTGCTCGTGCTCGAAGCGGTGCGGGCGTAGCGGCGCGGGACCGGTGTGTGCGGGACCGGTGTGTGCCGTGGCGGTGTGTGCGGTGGCGGTGTGTGCTGTGGCGGTGTGTGCTGTGGCGGGCCGGGCGCGCAGGGCGCCCGGGCCCCCTCGCTCCTACTCGGCGACGCCCGTCAGGTCGCGCAGCCGGCGGGCCTGGGCGGCGCGCTCGGCGGCGCGCTGCTCCTCGTACGTCCGCTCCCCCGCCCCGCGCAGCAGCGCCTTGGTCTCGATCACGGCGTCCCGCGGCGCGGCGAGCAGGGCCGCCGTCAGATCACGGGCCGCGGCGTCGAGCTCCGCGGCGGGCACGACCAGGTTGGCCAGGCCGATGCGCTCGGCCTCCTCGGCGTGGACGAAGCGGCCGGTCAGGCAGATCTCCAGCGCCCGGCCGTAGCCGACCAGGGAGACCAGCGGATGGGTGCCGGTGAGGTCGGGGACCAGCCCGAGGCTGGTCTCGCGCATGGCGAACTGCGCGTCGTCCGCGCAGACGCGCAGGTCACAGGCGAGGGCCAGCTGAAAGCCCGCGCCGATGGCATGCCCCTGGACGGCGGCGACGGAGACGAGGTCGGGCCGCCGCCACCAGGTGAACGCCTCCTGGTACCCGGCGATGACCGCGTCCAGCTCCGCGTCGGAGCGGCGCGCCAGCTCGGGGAAGGACGGTTCGCCGTCGAACCCCTCCGGGGTGAACGCCCGCCGGTCGAGCCCGGCGGAGAAGGACTTGCCCTGGGCGCGCAGCACCACCACCCGGACGCTGCCCGGCAGCGCCCGGCCGGCCTCGGTCAGCGCCCGCCAGGTCGCGAACGACTGGGCGTTGCGCTTATCGGGGTTGGTCAGGGTCACCGTGGCGACCGAGTCGTCCACGGTGAGGTGAACGCCGTCCTTGTCCAGCAGGGTCACAGAAGCCTCCGGGGGTGCGGTCACACGACTAAGTGACTGAACAGTAACCACCCGGCCGACGGTCCGATCAACCGGGTGGCACCGCTCACACCCACCGATACGAAGCGCTTGGGGCCTCAGGCCGATGTTGTGGCCTTCTTGCCCCGCGTCGCTCCACCGCGACCACGCAGGGCCACGCCCGACTCACTGAGCATCCGGTGGACGAATCCGTAGGAGCGACCGGTCTCTTCGGCCAGCGCCCGGATGCTCGCACCGGAGTCGTACTTTTTCTTCAGGTCTGCCGCGAGCTTTTCGCGCGCGGCGCCGGTCACCCGGCTGCCCTTCTTCAGAGTCTCGGCCACCCGTGCCTCCTCATGGGAAGTGCGCTCTGGACTCTCATGATCACCCCTACGCGGCTTCCTGGCCACCCATTCGGCAAGGTCCGCGGAGGAAGGATTCCCCGAATTCATGGGGCGACCGCCCCCGGAATCAGAGATTCCGCAGGCAGCCGCGCCGAGGAGCGGTCCACATCGTGGACGAATCGGCAGGTCAGGCCGCGGGTGGGCGTGAGCGGGCCACCGCGCTCCGGCGCGCGGCACGCGTCACGCGCCGCTCGGCGGCGGCGCGCCGCGGTACGAGCCGTTCTCACTCAGATGAAGGATCACGCCTAGGCCGAATGATCCAGAGCGAACGATCTACGGGGGAGCGGGTCAGGCGAGCGCGACCAGATCCGCGTAGTCCTCGCCCCACAGGTCCTCCACGCCGTCGGGCAGCAGAATGATGCGCTCCGGCTGGAGGGCGTCCACCGCGCCCTCGTCGTGGGTCACCAGCACCACCGCGCCCGTGAAGGTGCGCAGCGCGCCGAGGATCTCCTCGCGGCTGGCCGGGTCGAGGTTGTTGGTGGGCTCGTCGAGGAGCAGCACATTGGCCGAGGAGACCACGAGGGTGGCCAGCGCGAGCCGGGTCTTCTCGCCGCCGGAGAGCACCCCGGCCGGCTTGTCGACGTCGTCGCCGGAGAACAGGAAGGACCCCAGTGTCTTGCGGATGTCCACCAGGTCCAGGTCGGGGGCGGCCGAGCGCATGTTCTCCAGGACCGTGCGGTCCGGGTCCAGCGTCTCGTGCTCCTGCGCGTAGTAGCCGAGCTTCAGGCCGTGGCCGTGGGTGACCTGCCCGGTGTCCGGCTTCTCGACCCCGGCCAGCAGCCGCAGCAGGGTCGTCTTGCCCGCGCCGTTGAGCCCCAGGATGACCACCCGCGAGCCCCGGTCGACGGCCAGGCCGACATCGGTGAAGATCTCCAGCGACCCGTACGACTTGGACAGGCCCTCGGCCGACAGCGGGGTCTTGCCGCAGGGGGCGGGGTCCGGGAAGCGGAGCTTGGCGACCTTGTCGGCCTGCCGGACCGCTTCGAGGCCGGACAGCAGCTTCTCGGCGCGGCGGGCCATGTTCTGCGCGGCCACCGTCTTGGTGGCCTTGGCGCGCATCTTGTCCGCCTGGGAGTTGAGGGCCGCGGCCTTCTTCTCCGCGTTGGCCCGCTCCCGCTTGCGGCGCTTCTCGTCGGCCTCGCGCTGGGCCTGGTAGAGCTTCCAGCCCATGTTGTAGATGTCGATGACCGAGCGGTTGGCGTCCAGGTAGAAGACCTTGTTGACGACCGTCTCGACCAGGTCCACGTCGTGGGAGATGACGATGAAGCCGCCGCGGTAGGTCTTCAGGTAGTCGCGCAGCCAGATGATCGAGTCGGCGTCGAGGTGGTTGGTCGGCTCGTCCAGCAGCAGGACGTCGGAGTCCGAGAACAGGATGCGGGCCAGCTCGACCCGGCGGCGCTGACCGCCGGAGAGCGTGTGCAGGGGCTGGCCGAGGACGCGGTCGGGCAGGCCCAGGCTCGCGGCGATGGTCGCGGCCTCCGCCTCGGCGGCGTACCCGCCCTTGGTGAGGAACTCGGTCTCCAGCCGCTCGTACTTCTTCATCGCGCGCTCGCGGGTGGCGCCCTTGCCGTTGGCCATCCGGTCCTCGTTCTCGCGCATCTTGCGGAGCACGGAGTCCAGGTCGCGCGCGGAGAGGATGCGGTCGCGGGCGAGGACGTCGAGGTCGCCGGTGCGCGGGTCCTGCGGCAGATAGCCGACCTGGCCGGAGCGGGTGATCGTGCCGGCGGCCGGGATGCCCTCGCCGGCCAGGCACTTGGTGAGCGTGGTCTTGCCCGCCCCGTTACGGCCGACCAGGCCGATGCGGTCGCCCTTGGCGACGCGGAAGGAAGCGGACTCGATCAGGACACGGGCGCCGGCGCGCAACTCGATGCCGGAGGCGGTGATCACGGAAATTACTCCAGGGCAGGGTGGACGGCGGGACGGGCGGGCGTGAGGAGGCCGACGCCGTCTAATGCGCGAGGAGAATTGCCATGCGATTAGTTTAGCGGGGCGCGCAAGCGTTTTTCCGCCCGGGCGACCGGGGGCGCCTCCCCGCGGGAGCCGCTTCAGACGCCGCCCGTGTGCACCTGGAAGGCCGCGCGCCGCACCGCCTTGGCGAGCGCCGGGTCGGGGTGGGCGGCGGCCAGCGCGACCAGGACCTGCACGGTACGCGGGTGGCCCACGGCCCGCACCTCCTCCAGCAGCGCCGGGACCGTGCCCTGCACGGCGGACTCCAGGTGGCGCACCAGCAGCGGGCTCTCGCCGTGGTCGGCGATGGCAGCGGCCGTGTCCACCCACAGCCAGGTGGCCTCCTCGCGGGTGAGCACGTCCAGGGCGTCCTCCGGGTCCACCCCCTCGTGCTCGGCCAGCCACAGCAGCGCGTACGGGCGCAGCGCGGACTCGTCGACCACGGCCCGCACCGCGGGCTCGGCGGGCGCCCCCACCACGCGCAGCGCCTCGAAGGCGAGCCCGCGCAACAGGGCGTCGTCCCCGCGCGCCGCCTCGATCAGCTCGCTGACGGCGCTACCGACGGGGCGGGCGGCGAGCCAGGCCCGGTACTCGGCGCGGGCCGGCCCGGGGGTCAGGCCCGCGCAGCCGCGCAGCATGTCGGCGGCGGGCTGCTCGATGTTCCCGGCGGGGCTCTGGGCGGCGACGCAGATCTGCTCCAGCTTGACCCACACCGCCCAGTTGCCGAGCGCCGTGAGCACGGCCTCGCGGCCTTGGTCCCCGGCTTCCCCGGAGCCGTCCAGCATCACGAGCGCGCCGACGGACGCGAGCGCGTCCAGGGCCCAGTCGAGCAGCGGTTCCAGGGAGCCCGGGGAGTCCAGGGAGCCTGAGGTGCCCGGGGAGCCCGGGGAGTCCTGGGAGGCTGGGGAGTCCGGGGCGCCCGGCTCCCCGGGGGGCGAGGGGTCCTCGGGGCCGGGGGCGGCCGCCGGGCCGTACGGCACCTCGCACCGCTCGGTGCGCAGCTCGACGACGCGCTGCCCGAGCATGTCGAGCAGCGTGGCGACCGGCACCGGACCGGCCGACAGCTGGAGCAGGGACAGCAGCTGCGGCAGCGCCTCGACGACCTCCGCCACGGCGGCGGGCTCGGCCGTCGCCGGGGCCGGGCGGGCCAGGGACCAGGCGTCGAGCAGCGCGACCCAGCCGCGCAGCACCGCGCTGTCGTCGCGGTCCCAGGCGCGCAGCCGCCAGCCGGGGCGGGCGGTGCCGCCGTGCAGCTCGATCAGGCCCACCAGACGGGCCCGGTCCCAGTCGGCCCGGGCCTGGTCGGGAGAGACCCCCAGCTCGGCGGCCGCCTCGGCCAGGGCCTCGGCGGAGAGCACGCCCGGCACACCGTGCCGGCTCGCGGCCCAGCGGGCGATCCGTACGGCACCGGCGAGTCCCGACCTGGCCTGTCTCGCCAGCTCCGAGGGCGGCGGTGTGCCCTCGGGCGGGCGGGGCGCCGGTCGGGAGCCGCGGTTCGGCACGGCCCGGCGGGCCGTGGCCATCGGCCGGTGGCGGACGAGTCGGAGCCGGGAGTCGCGCGGAGTACGGGACGTCACGGGAGCAGTCTCGCCGGTGACGGCCCGAAAGCCCAATCGGCACCCGTCCGGCGGTTGCCGGGGCACGCTTCCCGGGGCTCTTCGCTCTACATCAGCGGTGTCAGGAAGCGGCCCAGCATGTCCTCGTACCCCTCGGGGTTCGCGTTCCACATCGCGGCGTGCGGGGCCTGGCGGACCTGGTGAAGGGTGACCAGCTCGGAGTGGCGGGCGGCGAGTTCGCGGGAGGGGGCCCAGGGGGCGACCGTGTCGTCCGGGCCGTGGAGGATCAGGGTCGGCACCTTCAGTCCGTCCAGGTCGGCGGCCACCGCGTCCACCAGCCGTCCCTCGGGCAGCGCGGCCCGGCCCTCCGCGGCCCGTATCGCCAGGGGCAGCAGCGCGGAGGGGATCCGCCGGGCCGAGGCGAGGGCCCGCAGGGTGGCCCGCCAGTCGAGGACCGGGGAGTCCAGGACCAGGCCGCTGACCCGGTCCCGCACCGCGGAGTTCGCGGCGGCGAGGAGGGCCATCGTCGCGCCGGTGGACCAGCCGTAGAGGATGACGCTCTGCGCGCCGTGGCGCACCGCGTAGCGGATGGCGGCGTCCAGGTCGTGCCACTCGGTGCGGCCGAAGTGCCCGAGGCCGTCCTCGGGGCGGGGGGCGTCGGGGTCGCCGCGGTAGCCGAGGTCGAGCACGGGGAACTGCCGCTTGTGCAGGAACGGCAGGACCACCATGGGGTGCTCGCGGGTGGTGCCGAGGCCGTGCACGGTGATCACCCAGGCGGAGCGGTCGGCGGGTATGAACCAGGCGGGCAGCGGGCCCAGTTCGCCGGGCACGTCCACGTCGGTGTGGTCGAGCCCGAGGGCGTCCCGGGGGTCGCCGGTGTACACCTGCGGGGTGAACCGGACGCGGGTGCCGGGGGCGAGGGTGCCTCGGCTCACCCGCTCCAGGCGGCGGACCACGCAGTCCGCGGGGTGCGGGGCGTCCTCCAGGACCGGCCCGACCACGGCGTGGCATCCGGCGCCGGTGAGGCCGTAGGTGCCGGGGCGCAGCGAGGCGAGGCTGCGGGTGAGGGTGATCTGGCCGGCCGCGGTGGCGTGCACGGTGAGCGGCGGGTCGTGCGGCAGGGGCCGGTCGGGCCTCGGTTTCAGGGCAGCGTCGCTGGCGTACCGCCCGGCCGCCACCGCGGCCGCGCTGACACCGATCATCGTCGTGGCGGCCGCAACCGCCTTCGTCCGCAGGCGCATCCCTCCTAGTGTGGTCGTCCGGGGCGCCGGGGGCCAGCGGGCGGGCCCGGCCGGGTGAGCCGCCCGCCTCCCCGAGCGGGCCGGGGCCGGGTTCAGCGGGGCTGGCCGTAGCCGCTCAGCTTGTCCGCCGCCGCCCGCAGCTCGTCGGGGGACAGCAGGGCCGGGGTGTGGCCGGGGACGGCCGCGGCGGTGAGCCACACCCGGCACATCCACTCCAGCTGGGCGGTCCGGTCGTACGCCTGGTCGAGCGTGGCGCCGTGGACCACCGTGCCGTGGTTGCGCAGCAGACAGCCGGTGCGGTCGCGCAGCGCGGCGAGCATCTCGCGGGCCAGGGCGTCGGTGCCGTACAGGGCGTATCCGGCGACGCGCACCGGGCCGCCGAGCGCGCCGGTCATGTAGTGGACCGCCGGGACCTCGTCGACCAGCGTGGAGACCGCCGTGGCGTGCACGGCGTGGGTGTGGACCACGGCCGCGGCGTCGGTATGGCGGTAGACCGCGAGGTGCATGGGCAGCTCGCTGGTGGGGGCCAGCTCGCCGATGACCTGGCGGCCGTCGAGATCGACGCCGACCGCGTCGCCCGGGCCGAGCCGGTCGTACGGGACGCCGCTGGGGGTCACCAGCACCGTGTCGCCGACCCGGGCCGAGACATTGCCCGAGGTGCCGACGACCAGGCCGTCGGCGACGGTCCTGCGGGCCGTCTCGACCACCCGCTCCCAGGCCTGTGCCAGGTCCCGCCGCCCGGCGGGCCCCGGCGATCGCGTAGTCTCCGGCTCCGGTCCCGGCTTGGGCTTCGGCTTCGTCATGGCCCCTCACCTCCGGGCGCCGATCATGGCAGGCGAGCAGCCGTGTACGCATCAGGGAGGGGCCAGGGGATCACCGGTCCGCCTTCCCGACAGACGTGTCACCCCTGAGCCCACCTCAGTTCACCTTCCGTTCACCCCACGTCCTTACGGTCGTGGCGCACCCGTTGGCCGTCGCACGGATTGCCCGGGTGTGTGACTCCTCCCCCTCCTACAGGAGGGGGCTTCTCGTGCGGTCACCTCGGCGACCGCACGACGGCCAAGCCCTGACCGGCACCTCGCGGTGCACCACAAACTGTAGCGACCCAGTGGCGCTCCGTGCCACGAAGTGCGGGGATCGCACTCCCCCGAAGGAGTTCGATGGAACACATCACGCTTCTCATCGGGATCGTGATCATCACGGCCTTGGTGTTCGACTTCACGAACGGCTTCCATGACACCGCCAACGCCATGGCCACCACCATCTCCACGGGAGCGCTCGGCCCGCGGACCGCGGTGGCGATGTCGGCGGTCCTCAATCTCGTCGGCGCGTTCCTCTCGGTGGAGGTCGCCAAGACGATCTCCGGGGGGATCATCGACGAGGGCTCCGGAATCCGCCCCGAAGTGATCTTCGCGGGTCTGGTCGGAGCCATCCTCTGGAATCTGCTGACCTGGCTGGCCGGACTGCCCTCCAGCTCCTCGCACGCCCTCTTCGGCGGCCTCATCGGCGCCACCCTGGTCTCCGTCGGGATGGACGGGGTCAACAGCGACAAGATCGTCATGAAGGTCCTGATCCCGGCCGTGGCCGCGCCGATCGTGGCCGGTGTCGCGGCGATGGTCGCCACCCGGCTCACCTACCGACTGGCGCGCGGCCGCGACGACCAGGAGACCGCGAAGGGCTACCGCGCCGGGCAGATCGCCTCGGCCGCGCTGGTCTCCCTCGCCCACGGCACCAATGACGCCCAGAAGACCATGGGTGTGATCACCCTGGCGCTGATCACCGGCGGCGCGCTCGCCCCCGACTCCGACCCGCCGCTGTGGGTCATCGTCTCCGCGGGTCTGGCCATCGCCCTCGGCACGTACCTGGGCGGCTGGCGGATCATCCGCACCATGGGCAAGGGCATCACCGACATCCAGCCGCCGCAGGGCTTCGCCGCCCAGACCGGCGCCGCGACCGTCATCCTCGCCTCCTCCCACATCGGCTTCGCGCTGTCCACCACCCAGGTCTGCTCCGGCTCCGTGATGGGCGCGGGCCTCGGCCGCAAGGGCGGGGTGGTGCGCTGGTCGACCGCGGGCCGCATGGTCCTCGCCTGGGTGCTCACGCTGCCCGCCGCGGGTCTCGTCGCGGGCGGCGCGGCGCTCCTCGCGGACCAGGGCAACTGGGGCGTCACCGCCGTCGCCGTGATCGCGGTCGCCGCCTGCGCCGCGATCTGGGCGGCCTCGCGCCGCAAGCCCGTGGACCACACCAACGTCAACGAGGTCGAGACCGTGCCGGCTGAGCCGGTGGGCGTCGTCACGGCCGCCATCCAGGCTGTGGCCCCGCCGCCCGCCGGGCCGGTGGCCGCCGCCGCCGGACCGGTGGCCGCCGTCTCCTCCACTCCCTCCGCCACCCCGGCAGGCGCATCCGCGGCCACCGGCAGCACCAGCTAAGGAAGTAACGCGATGAGCATCGACTGGGCGGCCCTCGGCCAGGTCTTCGGCGTCAGTCTCGCGGTGACCGTCGGCTTCGTGGGCGTCTTCACCCTCGGCATCCTCGGCACCTCCCGCAAGGCCCAGCCGGCGGAGGCGGGCCCGGGCGCCACCTCCACCACCCCCGGCGCCTCGGCCACGGCGGGCGCGGCCCTCGGGCCCGCGCGTCTCGGCGCGTACGCCTGCTTCGCGCTGTGCGCGGCGGCCGTGGCATACGGCATCAATCTGATCGTGGCCTGATCCCCGCCTGACACCGGTCTGATCGATGACTGAGCTGACCTGACCCTGGCCTGATCCTGACCTGATCCTGCCCTGATCCGGAGAGGCACCACCGGCCGCCGGGCCGGGCCGCGCCGCACGGCGTGGTCCGGCCCGGCGGCCGTGGCGTTGAAGGGGTGCCGCGTCGGGGAGGTGTGTGGGCCTCGGCACACTCGCGCAGGGTGGGGCATTCGCGAGTTGACGGCCATTCGCGGCCCATGGTGGACTTCCGGAGCCAAACGGCGGCAGGAGAGGAAGCCGGTGAGAATCCGGCGCGGTCCCGCCACTGTCACCGGGGAGCGCTCTCCCATCGCCCTACGAGTCACGGCCGCCCGCGCGGAGGCTGGAAGACCGGGAGAACCGCGGATCCGGGAGCCAGGAGACTCTCACCGCCGGTCACGTCGAACCAGGGCGCGGACCCTGAGTGAGGACATACCGCCATGCCCGGCACCGCCATGCCGCCCCCTCCCACGAGGCCCCTCCCCCACGACCGGACGCGGCAGGGCGGGACGGCGGGCTGAGGATGCGTGCCGACCACGCCTCGTACGCGTGCGGCGCCGCCCTCGGCTTCCTCGGCGACCTCGCCACGGGCGATCCGCGCCGCGGCCACCCCGTGGCCGCGTTCGGGACCGCCGCGCTGGCCGCCGAGCGGCTGCTGTGGCGCGACCACCGCGGAGCCGGGGCCCTGTACACCGCGCTGTGCGCGGGCGGCGCGGCCGCGGGTGCCGCCCTGACGGTGCGTGCCGTACGCGCCCTTGGCCCCTCACGTGCCGCGCACACCGCGCTGACCGCCGCCGCCACCTGGGCCGTGCTCGGCGGCACCACGCTGGGCCGGGAGGCGCGGGCCGTCGGCGGCGCGCTGGCCGCCGGGGACCTGGACGCCGCCCGGCGGCGGCTGCCGCACCTGTGCGGGCGCGACCCGCAGGCGCTCGACGAGCAACAGATCGCGCGCGCGGTCGTCGAATCGGTCGCCGAGAACACCTCGGACGCCGTCGTGGGCGCGCTGGTGTGGGGCGCCGTGGCCGGGGTGCCGGGTCTGGTGGGCTTCCGGGCCGTCAACACCCTGGACGCGATGGTGGGTCACCGGTCCCCACGCTACCGGCGCTTCGGATGGGCCTCGGCCCGGCTCGACGACCTCGCCGGCTGGCCCGGCGCACGGCTCACCGCCGTGCTCGCCGCCCTGGCCGGGCCGGATCCGCGCGGCGCCCGGCGCGCCTGGCGGCGGGACGGCCACCGCCACCCGAGCCCCAACGCGGGCCCGGTGGAGGCCTCGTTCGCGGGCGCGCTCGGCGTACGGCTGGGCGGCACCCTGGCCTACGGCGGGCGCGTCGAGCACCGGCCGGTGCTCAACTCCGGCGGGCGGCCGGTGGAAGCGGCCGACATCGAGCGCGCGGTCCGGCTGTCGCGGCGCGTCGGAGCGCTGGCGCTCGGCGTGTCCGTCGCGGCCCGGCTGGCCGTCGGCGCGCTGCGGCCCGCCCGTACGGGGCTCTTCCCGGCCGCGCGGCCCGGCGTGCCCGTACGCGCCGCCCGCGCCCCACATGGCGCGCTCGCCCGCCGGGCACGGTCCTGGGGGGCTGCCGGGGCCGCGGGCGGCGCGTACGGCCAGGCGACAGCGCGGCCCTCGGCCGCGGGGAGGGATCGAGGATGAGCGGGATGGATGGCACGGGCGGCGGGAGCGGGCCGGGCGGCGGGCTGCTCGTCGCGGGCACGACCTCGGACGCGGGCAAGAGCGTGGTCACGGCCGGGATCTGCCGGTGGCTCAGCCGTAAGGGCGTCAAGGTCGCGCCCTTCAAGGCGCAGAACATGTCGCTCAACTCCTTCGTCACCCGCGAGGGGGCGGAGATCGGCCGCGCCCAGGCGATGCAGGCCGCGGCCGCCCGCGTCGAGCCGAGCGCGCTGATGAACCCCGTGCTGCTCAAGCCGGGCAGCGACCGCAGCAGCCAGGTGGTGCTGCTGGGCAAGCCGGTGGGCGAGCTGAGCGCGCGTGGCTACCACGCGGGGCGCCAGGAGGCGCTGCTCGGAACCGTCACCGAGTGTCTGGCCGAACTGCGGCGCACCCATGACGCGGTGATCTGCGAGGGCGCCGGAAGCCCCGCGGAGATCAACCTGCGCCGCACCGACATCGTCAACCTGGGCCTGGCCCGGGCGGCCCGGCTGCCGGTCGTCGTGGTCGGGGACATCGACCGCGGCGGCGTCTTCGCGTCGTTCTTCGGCACGACCGCGCTGTTGTCGGAGGCCGACCAACGGCTCGTCGCGGGCTATCTGGTGAACAAGTTCCGCGGCGATGTGACCCTGCTCGAACCGGGCCTGGAGATGCTGCGCGGCCTGACCGGCCGCCCGACCCTCGGCGTGCTGCCGTACGCCCACGGCCTCGGCATCGACGAGGAGGACGGACTGCGGGTGTCGCTGCGCGGGGCGGTGCGCGAGAGCGTGGTCGCGCCGCCGCACGGCGCGGACATCCTGCGGGTGGCGGTCGCCGCCGTGCCGCTCATGTCGAACTTCACGGACGTGGACGCGCTGGCCGCCGAGCCCGGCGTGGTCGTGCGGTTCGTGGACCGCCCGGAGGAGCTGGCCGACGCCGACCTGGTCGTGCTGCCCGGCACCCGTGGGACGGTACGGGCGCTGGAGTGGCTGCGGACGCGGGGGCTGGCCGAGGCGGTCGCGCGGCGGGCGGCGGAGGGCCGCCCGGTGCTGGGCATCTGCGGGGGCTTCCAGATGCTCGGCGAGCGCATCGAGGACGAGGTCGAGTCGCGGGCCGGAACGGTCGAGGGGCTCGGCCTGCTGCCGGTGCGGGTCCGCTTCGCGGCGCACAAGACGCTGGCGCGGCCGGTCGGGGAGGCGCTCGGCGAGCGGGTGGAGGGCTACGAGATCCACCACGGGGTCGCCGAGCTGCTGGACGGGGCGGACGAGCCGTTCCTGGACGGCTGCCGGGTCGGCTCGGTCTGGGGCACCCACTGGCACGGCTCGCTGGAGAGCGACGGCTTCCGCCGCGCCTTCCTGCGCCGGGTCGCGGCCGCGGCGGGCCGGGCGTTCGTCCCCGCCCCCGACACCAGCTTCGGTGAGCTGCGTGAGGAGCAGCTCGACCGGCTGGGCGACCTGATCGAGGAGCACGCGGACACGGACGCGCTGCTGCGGCTGATCGAGAACGGCGTTCCGGAAGGGCTGCCCTTCGTACCACCGGGGGCGCCCCGGATCCCGCGGCCGCAGGGGGCGCGATGAGCCCCGCCGAAGGCGCCCGGCGCACGCGCGGGGGCTCCATGAGGCCCGCCGGAGGCGCCATGCGGCCCGCCGGAGGCGCGCACCCGCGCGGGGGCGCTGCCCGCCCGGCCGGAAGCGCCGCGCACGCCCCGACAGCCGCCGCCCCGTCCGCCCGGCACACCATGAGGCCCGCGACACCCGTCACGTTCACGCGCCGCGACGCCACCCGGCCCGCCGGGGGCGCCGCGCACCCCGTCACAGCCACCGACCGGCCTGCGCGAGGCGCGAGCCACGCCGAAGGCGCCGGGCGCCCGCGCGGGGGCGCCTCCCGGCCCGCACCGTCCGCCCGGCGCGGCGGGGACGACCGGCGCGGCGGGGGCGGGGGCCCGGTGCTCCCGCCGTCGCTCCGTCCGGCACCCCACCGCGTCCACCCCGCAGGAGGTAACCCCGCATGACCGCCCCCTACCCGTTCACCGCGCTCGTCGGGATGGCCGACCTGCGGCTGGCGCTGTTGCTCAACGCCGTGTCACCGGCCGTGGGCGGGGTGCTGGTGCGCGGTGAGAAGGGCACCGCGAAGTCGACGGCGGTACGGGCGCTCGCCGCGCTGCTGCCGGGCATCGACGTCGTCGCGGGCTGCCGGTTCTCCTGCGACCCGGCCGCGCCCGACCCCGGCTGCCCGGACGGCCCGCACGAGCCGGGCGCCGGCGCCGTACGGCCCGCGCGGATGGTCGAACTGCCGGTCGGCGCCTCCGAGGACCGGCTGGTAGGCGCGCTGGACATCGAGCGGGCGCTGGCGGACGGGGTGAAGGCGTTCGAGCCGGGGCTGCTGGCCGACGCGCACCGCGGCGTGCTGTACGTCGACGAGGTCAATCTGCTGCACGACCACCTGATCGACCTGCTGCTGGACGCGGCCGCCATGGGCGCCTCCTATGTGGAGCGCGAGGGGGTGTCCGTACGGCACGCGGCGCGCTTCCTGCTGGTGGGCACCATGAACCCCGAAGAGGGCGAGCTGCGGCCCCAGTTGCTGGACCGCTTCGGCCTGACCGTGGAGGTCGCGGCGTCGCGGGACACCGACGAGCGGGTCGAGGTGGTGCGGCGGCGCCTGGCGTACGACGAGGACCCGGCCGGGTTCGCCGTGCGGTGGGCGGACGAGGAGGGCGCGCTGCGGGAGCGCGTCGCGGCGGCGCGCGCCCTGCTGCCGCGGGTGCGCTTGGGCGATGGCGCGCTGCGGCAGATCGCGGCGGTGTGCGCGGCGTTCGAGGTGGACGGGATGCGCGCGGACATCGTGACGGCGCGCACCTCGACGGCGCTCGCGGCGTGGGCGGGGCGTACGGAGGTGACCACGGAGGACGTGCGGCAGGCCGCTCTGCTGTCGCTGCCCCATCGGCGCCGGCGGGCTCCGTTCGACGCGCCGGGCCTCGACGAGGACAAGCTCGACGAGGTGCTGCGCGACGCCGGCGGCGGGGACGACGACCCGGATCCGGGCCCGGGCCCGGAGGGGCGGGACGGACAGGACGGGCAGGAGGGCCCGGACGGGCCGGGCGGGCCCGACGGACCGGGGGGCGGGCGGCCGCCGCAGGGCGCTCCCGGCGCGCCGGAGCAGGCGCCGCCGGCCGGTCCCGACGCACCGGGCCAGCGCGTCCCGGAGCAACGCCCGGACTCCGACGCCTCCCCCGGCACCGACGCGCCCCACGGCCCCGGCGACCCGCGCGAGGCCGCTCCCGCCGACGGGGGCGCGGCGGGCGGGGCCGGAGGCGAGCGCGGCGCGGTGGGCGCGGCCGAGCCGTTCCGGGCCCGGCGGCTCGATGTGCCGGGGCTCGGCGAGGGCGCGGCGGGGCGGCGGTCGCGCGCCCGCACGGCCCACGGCCGTACCACCGGCGCCCGCCGCCCCCAAGGGGCCCTCACCAAGCTGCACCTGGCAGCGACCGTACGGGCGGCCGCCCCGCACCAGCGCGACCGCGGCCGCCGGGGCCCCGGGCTCGTGGTGCGCCGTGACGACCTGCGCGAGGCGGTGCGCGAGGGCCGTGAGGGCAATCTCGTGCTGTTCGTGGTGGACGCGTCGGGGTCGATGGCCGCGCGCAAGCGCATGAGCGCCGTCAAGGGCGCCGTGCTGTCGCTGCTGCTGGACGCCTACCAGCGGCGGGACAAGGTCGGTCTGATCACCTTCCGGGGGTCGGAGGCCGCCGTGGCGCTGCCGCCCACCTCGTCGGTGGACGCGGGCGCCGCCCGGCTGGAGAGGCTGCCCACCGGCGGGCGCACCCCGCTGGCCGCCGGGCTGCTGAAGGCTCGTGAGGTGCTGCGGATCGAGCGGCTCCGGGACCCGTCGCGCCGTCCGCTGCTGGTCGTGGTGACGGACGGGCGGGCCACGGGCGGAGTGGACCCGGTGGGCCGGGCGGGGCGCGCGGCCCGGCTGCTGGCGGACGACAAGGTCGCCTCGGTGGTGGTGGACTGCGAGTCGGGGCCCGTCCGGCTCGGCCTGGCGGGCGCGCTGGCCCAGGACTTGCGGGGCACCCCGGTGACCCTCGACGAACTGCGCGCGGACAGCGTGACCGCGCTGGTGCGCGACGCGCGCGCGACAAACACCCCACGGATCGTACGGAAGACACGGAGGGCCGCCTGATGCCGCAAGGACAACCGACCGTCGTACCCGACGACGGGCTGACCACCCGGCAGCGCCGCAACCGGCCGCTGGTGCTCGTGCACACGGGCGTCGGCAAGGGCAAGTCGACCGCCGCGTTCGGGCTGGCGCTGCGGGCGTGGAACCAGAACTGGCCGGTCGGTGTATTCCAGTTTGTGAAGTCCGCGAAATGGCGGGTCGGCGAGGAGCGGGCGCTGCGCGTCCTCGGCGACTCGGGGGAAGGGGGGACCGTCGCATGGCACAAGATGGGCGAGGGCTGGTCGTGGCTCCAGCGCTCCCGGCAGGACGCCATCTCCAGCGAGGAGGCGGCGCGCGAGGGCTGGGAGCAGGTCAAGCGCGATCTCGCGGCGGAGACATACCGGCTGTATGTGCTGGACGAGTTCGCGTATCCGCTGCACTGGGGCTGGGTGGACACCGAGGAGGTGGTGTCGGTGCTGCGCGACCGGCCCGGGAGCCAGCACGTGGTCATCACGGGGCGTAACGCGCCGCAGGGCTTGCTGGACTTCGCGGACCTGGTCACCGACATGTCCAAGGTCAAGCACCCGATGGACGCCGGTCAGAAGGGGCAGCGGGGCATCGAGTGGTGAGTCAGCAGTGGTGAGCGTGGCGCGCCTGGTCATCGCCGCGCCCGCGTCCGGCAGCGGCAAGACCACGGTCGCCACGGGCCTGATGGCCGCCTTCGCGGAGCGCGGTCTCGACGTGTCGCCGCACAAGGTCGGCCCCGACTACATCGACCCGGGCTATCACGCGCTGGCCGTGTCCTCGTCCCCGGCCCGCTCCGGGCGGGCGCCGCGCCCGGGCCGGAATCTGGACGCCTTTCTGTGCGGGCCGGAGCGGGTCGCCCCGCTGTTCCTGCACGGTGCGGCCGGCTCCGACCTGGCGGTGGTCGAGGGCGTGATGGGGCTGTACGACGGGGCGGCCGGGCAGGGCGAGCTGGCGTCCACGGCGCATGTGGCGAAGCTGCTGCGCGCGCCGGTGGTGCTGGTCGTGGACGCCTCCTCGCAGTCCCGCTCGGTGGCGGCTCTGGTCCACGGCTTCGCGTCCTGGGACCCGGAGGTGCGGGTGGCCGGGGTGATCCTCAACAAGGTCGGCTCGGACCGGCATGAAGAGCTGCTCCGCGAGGCGCTGGACGGGTCGGGGGTGCCGGTGTTCGGGGCGCTGCGCCGGGTGCGCGCAGTGCGCGCGCCGAGCCGCCACCTCGGCCTGGTGCCGGTGGCCGAGCGGCGGGCGGAGGCGGTCGGGTCCGTGGCCGCGCTGGCCGAGCGGGTGCGCGCGGGCTGTGACCTGGAGGGCCTGCTCGCCCTGGCGCGCAGCGCGCCGCCGCTGCCGGACCAGCCCTGGGACCCGGAGCGGGAGACCGCGTCCGCGCGCGGTGGGGCCGGGCCGGCGCCGGGCGGCGCGCGGCCGGCCGTGGCGCCAGGTGGAGCGCGGCCGGTCGTGGCGCTGGCCGGCGGGGCGGCCTTCACCTTCTCGTACGCGGAGCAGGCCGAGTTGCTCACCGCCGCGGGGGCCGAGGTAGTGCCCTTCGACCCGCTGCGGGAGGAGCGTCTGCCGCCCGGCACCGCCGGGCTGGTGATCGGCGGCGGCTTCCCGGAGGTCTACGCGCCGGAGCTGTCGGCGAACGGCCCGCTGCGCGCGGAGGTGGCCGGCCTCGCGGCGGCCGGCGCGCCGATCGCCGCCGAGTGCGCGGGGCTGCTGTATCTGGCGCGCTCGCTGGACGGCGAGCCGATGTGCGGGGTGCTGCCCGCCGAGGCGCGGATGTCGGAGCGGCTGACGCTGGGCTACCGGGAGGCGGTGGCGGTCGGCGACAGCCCGCTCGCCGCCGCGGGCACCCGGGTGCGCGGGCATGAGTTCCACCGCACCGTCGTGGAGCCGGGCGCGGGCCCGGAGCCCGCGTGGGGGCTGGTACGGCCCGAGCGCCGCGCGGAGGGGTTCGTGCGGGGCGGGGTGCATGCCTCGTATCTGCATGTCCACTGGGCGGCGATGCCGGAGGCGGCGGTCCGGTTCATCGGGGCCTGCGCCCCTCCGCGGAGCGGTTCAGGGGGCGGCGGGCGGTGAAGACGCCGGGAGAGCTTCCGGCGCGTCCCGAGCTGTCGGCGCGGTGGGCGCCCGTGTCATCGGCGCGGGCATCAATGGCGGCGGTGCGCTGCGCGACGGGCCCGTCGGCGGCGGTGCGGACGGTGCCGGTGCCGACGGCGGCGGTGTCCACTGTGTCAGTGTCGACGGTGACGGGTGCGCCGGTGCCGATGGTGCCGGTGCCCTCGGCGCCAGCGCGCTCGGCGCCGGTGTCGTCGAGGGCGGTGCCACCCGGAGCGGCGCCGCAGGTGGCCGGTGCGCCGGTGCCGGTGCCGACGGCGGCAGTGTCGGGGGTGCCGGTGTCGGCGGCGGGTACCACGGTGCCGCCAGCGCCGATGCCTGCCGCGGACATACCGTCCGCGGCGCCTCCGGGGCTCGTCGTCGGCGTCGGGGCCAGGCACGGGGTGGACATGGAGGAGGTCGCCGGGCTCATCGGGCGGACGCTGGCCGCCGCGGGGCTTTCGGCGGGCGGGGTCGTGGAGTTGGCCACGGTCGAGGCGAAGGCCGCCGAGCCGGGGCTGGTGGCGGCGGCGGCCCGGTTCGGTGTGCCGCTGCGGGGCTACGGGGCGGCGGTGCTGGCCCGCGTCGCGGTGCCGGGCCCGTCCGGCGGCGCCGCGCTGGCCGCCGTGGGGACGCCCAGTGTCGCCGAGGCGGCCGCCCTGCTGGCCGCCGGGCCGGGGGGCGAACTGCTCGTGGGCAAACGGAAGTCGGCGCCGCCCGGCCGTCCCGCGCGGGCCACCTGTGCCGTCGCGCGCCGCCCGGCACCCGCCAAAGGCGGGCAGGTCGGGCAGGGATGACCTGCCTGCACGCCGCCCGACCGCCCTCAGTAACGTCTCGGGGCGGGACCCGACCCCGCATCGCACCGTGCACCCGCACCACCAGCACCAAGGAGACTTTGTGACGACCCCGCCCGCGCTGCTCATCGCAGGCATCGGCACCCGAGACGAAAAGCGCGCCGACGCCTTCCGCGACTTCGTACGGGAGTTGGGCGCCCGCAACCCCGGCCTGCCCGTCGCGGGCGGCTTCACCGACGAGAGCCCTCTTCCGCTGGCCGACGCGGTGGCCCGACTCGCCGACGAGGGCGTGACCCGCTTCGCCGTCGTACCGCTGACGCTGATCCCTTCCGAGCGCGCGGAGCGGGACCTCACCGCCGCGCTGGACCGGGAGCTGGAGCTGCGCCCCGGGGCGTCGTTCCTCCGCGCCCGCCCGCTGGGCCCGCACCCGCGGCTGCTGACCGTGCTGGAGCGCCGCCTGGACGAGGCCCTGGGCGGCCGCCCGCGCTCCCCCTACGACCGGGCCGAGACCACCGTCCTGCTGGTGGGCCCGGGCTCGACCGGCCCGGACGCCAACGCGGAGGTGCACCGGGCCGCCCGGCTGCTGTGGGAGGGCCGCGGCTTCGCCGGGGTGGAGACGGCCTTCGTCTCGCTGGCCGCGCCCGACGTGGCCTCCGGTCTTGACCGCTGCGCGCTGCTGGGGGCGCGGCGGATCGTGGTGCTGCCGTACTTCCTCTTCGCGGGGGCGGCGCTGGACCGGGCGCTGCAGCAGGCGGAGGGGTGGGCGCTGGCCCGCCCGGAGGTCGAGGTGCTGACCGCCGAGGTGCCGGGTCCGGCGGAGGAGTTGCTGGAGCTGGTCCTGGAGCGCTACCGGGAGGCGGCCGGGGGCGGGGCCGACAACGGTAAGGCTGACACCGGTGAGGCCGACAACGGTAAGGCTGACACCGGTAAGACCGGCAGCGGTGAGGCCGGCAGCGGGGCGGGCGATCCGGTCGCCGTCTCCCCGGTGGTGTCCGGACACCCCGGCTCGCCCGCGCATGTCGGCTGAACGGCCCGCCGAGGCGACCGCCGGGCCGGCCCGCGGCATGTCCGGCGACACGTCCGCCGGTCCGGCCGCCGGGTTCGACCCGCGCCATCTGCATCACCACGGTGACGCTGAGGTGCGGGGCCCGGGCGCGGGGCTGACGGATCTGGCGGTCAATGTCCGGGCCGGCACGCCTCCCGGCTGGCTCAAGGCCCGGCTGGCCGCCGCGCTCGACACCCTGGCCGCCTACCCGGACGGCGGTCCGGCGCGGCGCGCGGTCGCCGCGCGGCATGGCGTGCCGGAGGCACGGGTGCTGCTGACCGCGGGGGCGGCGGAGGCGTTCGTCCTGCTGGCGCGCGCCCTTCCGGTGCGGCGCCCGGTCGTGGTGCACCCGCAGTTCACCGAGCCGGAGGCCGCGCTGCGGGACGCCGGGCACCGGGTGGAGCGGGTGGTGCTCGACGAGCGGGACGGCTTCCGGCTGGATCCGGGCGCGGTGCCGGACGAGGCGGATCTGGTGGTGGTCGGGAATCCCACCAACCCGACGTCCGTGCTGCACCCGGCGGACGCGGTGGCCGCCCTGGCCCGCCCCGGGCGGACGCTGGTGGTGGACGAGGCGTTCATGGACGCCGTGCCCGGCGAGCGGGAGTCGCTCGCCGCCCGCACCGATGTGCCGGGTCTCGTCGTGCTGCGCAGCCTCACCAAGACCTGGGGGCTGGCGGGGCTGCGGATCGGCTATGTGCTGGCCGGGCCGGAGACGGTCGCGGCGCTCGAGCGGGCGCAGCCGCTGTGGCCGGTGTCCTCCCCGGCGCTGGTGGCGGCGGAGGCCTGCTGCGAGCCCGCGGCGCTCGCCGAGGCGGCGCGGGCGGCGGACGCCATCGCCGCCGACCGGGCCCATCTGGCCGCCCGGCTGGCGGAGTTCGAGGAGGTCCGGGTGTGTGCCCCGGCGGCCGGACCCTTCCTGCTGGTCCGGCTGCCTGAGGCCACCGCGGTCCGCGCCCGCCTGCGCGAGTTCGGTTTCGCGGTGCGGCGCGGTGACACGTTTCCGGGTCTCGGCCCGGAGTGGCTGCGGCTCGCGGTCCGCGACCCGGCCACGACCGACCGCTTCGTCACCGCCCTGGCGAAGGCTCTCGCCGAGCGGTGACGCGCGGCCGGTCAAGGCCGGTCAGGACCGGTCAGGGCCAGCCGTGCACCGGTCAGGACCGGTGCACGGCTGGACCGCGCCGGGTCAGACCCCGTCGCCCGCCCCGGCGCCGCGACGCCGGCGGCCCAGGACGACGGCGCCGCCGCCCAGGGCCAGCAGGGCCGCGCCGCCGGCCACCAGGTACGGCGTGGCCGAGCTGCCGCCGGTCTCGGCGAGGTGTTCCGGCTTCTTCGGACCGGGGGCGGCCTGGGAGCCGATCCCGGAGCCCGGGGCGCCCGGGGCCTCACAGGTCGCCTCGGCCAGGGTGACCTTCCCCTCGACCTCGGAGACGTTCAGCTTGAGCGGGTTCACCGAGACGTTCAGCTCGAGTGCCGTGGCCGCGGCGGTGCGGGACGTGGTCGCGGTGCGCGACAGGTCCAGCCGGACGGTGCCGACCGCGGGCACGTCCACCGTGGTGGTGCCGCTGGAGGAGAGGGTGGCCTTCTTGCCGAGCACGACCACGTCACCCAGCACGTTGGACTGGGCGGTGGGCCGCTTGCCCGCCTTGCAGACCGCCTTCGAGGTGACCTGCTGGACCTCGATCAGCGGCACGGCCGGCAGCCCGGGGAGGTGCACCTTGGCGTGCGCGAGGTTGGCGTAGCCCTCGGCGCGGGACTTGTCGACGGTGCCACGCGCGGTGGCCACGTCCGCGCGCAGGACGTTGAACGGCTTGCCCCCCTCGACGCCGTCCAGTGTCGCGCTGAGCGCGGTCTTGTTGGCGGAGGCCGGCGCGCGCACCTCGTTGAGGGCGAGCGCCAGCGGCGCCTTGACCGTCTTGTTGAGCGTCGAGACGGTCAGATCGGCGCGGAGCACGGCCGCGCCGGCTCCGCCCGTCTGGTGCGTGCTCGTCTTGGCTGCCTCGCCCGCCTTGCCGTCGCCGTCGGTGGCGTGCGCCGCGCTCGCGGGCAGCAGGCCGAGGACGGTGACGGCGGCAGCGGCCGTGGCGGCCGCCAGACGGCGGGCGGGCATGCCGGAGTAGGTGTTGGTGGAACAGGACACGTGAGTTGACCCCCACAGGAGAACATGGAGCCATCGGCGACCCGCCACGGGGGGACATCACGGGCGCCGACGGCATCGACCCCGCAATATTTGCGGCATGCAAGGCCAACTCGCAGGTTTGCGGGATCAGTTCATCCCAACGAGTGCAATTCGCCGGTGTGTTCGGTCCTGCGAAATCCCGGGGTACCGCCGCGCAGAAGACCCCCGCAGGCCCCCGCTCAGCCGACCACCCGCCCGCGCAGCACCACCCGCCGCGGCGCCGTCAGCACACGCACATCCGCCCGCGGGTCGGACTCGTACACGACCAGGTCCGCGGGCGCGCCCTCGGTGAGCCCGGGCCGCCCGAGCCAGGCCCGCGCGCCCCAGGTCGCCGCCGACAGCGCGGCCGTCGCCGGGATGCCGGCCTTGACCAGCTCGGCGACCTCGAGGCCGACCAGGCCGTGCGGGAGCGAACCGCCCGCGTCCGTGCCGGTGTAGATGGGCACGCCCGCGTCGTAGGCCGCGCGCACGGTGTCGTAGCGGCGCTCGTGCAGCCGCCGCATGTGGTCCGCCCAGCGCGGGAACTTCTTCTCCCCGCCCTTCGCCAGGTCGGGGAAGGTGGCGATGTTGACCAGGGTCGGGACGATCGCGACACCGCGCTCCGCGAAGAGCGGGATGGTCTCCTCGGTCAGTCCCGTGGCGTGCTCGACGCAGTCGATCCCCGCCTCCACCAGCGGGGCCAGGGTCTCCTCCGCGAAGCAGTGCGCGGTGACCCGCGCGCCGAGACGGTGGGCCTCGGCGATGGCCGCCTCGGCCTCCGCGCGCGGCCAGCAGGCCGCCAGGTCCCCGACCTCCCGGTCGATCCAGTCGCCGACCAGCTTGACCCAGCCGTCCCCGCGCCGCGCCTCCCGCGCCACGTACGCCACCAGCTCCTCGGGCTCGATCTCGTGGGCGTAGTTGCGGATGTAGCGCTTGGTCCGGGCGATGTGGCGGCCCGCCCGGATGATCCGGGGCAGGTCCTCGCGGTCGTCGATCCAGCGCGTGTCGGCGGGCGACCCGGCGTCCCGCAGCAGCAGCGCACCGGCCTCCCGCTCGGTCAGCGCCTGCTTCTCGCTGGTCGAGTCGTCGACGGCGCCGTGGGTGTCGAGCCCCACGTGGCAGTGCGCGTCCACGAGCCCTGGCAGCACCCACCCCTCGATGGTCCTGACGTCCCGGGCGGCGACCGGCCGCTCGTAGGTGATCCTCCCGTCCACGACCCACAACTCGTCCCGGATGTCCTCGGCGAGCCCCCCGGCGTCCGGCCCGACGAGCACCCTGCCCTTGATGTGCAGCACCGCGCTATCCCTCATGCCTCGCACTGTACGAGACTTCGCCGACGCCCTGACCGGCCAATTCCCCAGGGCGAAAACGGCGCCACTCGTACAACACGAAGAGCGCTGCTACGCTCACGCAACCCACCGGACGAGGGGAAGTGAGGAGGCCCGTGTGAGCGCTCCCACCGATGACCCGGCCGCCGTACGCCCTGCACCGGCGGCCCTGCCCGAGTCGGCGGAGAACACGCCCCCGGCTGCCGCTGGGAGCCGCCCCCCGCCGGACTTACCGGCGGCCGATCCGGAACCCCCGCCCGCGGCCGGCCCCCCTTCCGCTGCCGATCCCCCGCCCGCGGCCGGCCTCCCGCCCGGATCGGCCCCCGTCGCGCCGGCGGACGCCCGGGACGCCCAGGACGCACAGGCGGAGTTCCGGGAGTTCTTCGAACGGCACCACGCCGAACTGGCCCGCCTCGCGCATCTGCTGCTCGGCAGCTCGGACGGCGCGGACGACCTCGCCGCCGACGCGCTGGTCGCGGTGTGGCACCAGTGGGACCGGGTGCGGGCCGCCGAGCACCCGGCCGCGTACGCCCGGGGCGTGGTGGCCAATCTGGCGCGCTCCAGGATCCGCAGCCTGGTCCGCGAGCGCCGCCGGGTGGCGCTCTTCTCCTCCCAGCGCGCCGACCACGTCGACGACCCGGACGTCTCCGCCGTGGTGGACGTGCAGGCGGCGCTGGTGCGGCTGCCGTTCCGCAAGCGCGCCTGTGTGGTGCTGCGGCACGCCTTCGATCTGTCGGAGCGGGAGACCGCGCGTACGCTCGGCATCTCGGTGGGCACGGTCAAGAGCCAGACCTCCCGGGGCATCGCGGAGCTGGAGCGGCTGCTGGGCTCGGCGCACGGCGGCGAGCGGCCGCCCGTCCCGGGTCCGCAGGAGACCGTACGGAAACTCCACCCTGGTCATGCGGGAGGGAACGGTCGATGATCGACCACCGCGAGCGGCACGGCCGGATCGATGTCGCCGCCGAACTGCGCGCCGCCGCCCGGTCGCACCGGCCGGACCGGGCCCGCATGCTGGCCCGGGTGAGCGCGGGGATGGCGCCGGGTGGCCGGGGGCGCCCCGGGCGCGGGGCCGGGCGCGGGTGGACCCGTGTGGCGGGCCCGGTCGCCGGGCTCGCGGCGGCCGTCGCGGCCGCGGGGATCGTGGTGCTGGCCACGGAGCCGGCGCAGCGGCCGCAGACCGTGCGGACGTCGAGCGAGCCCGCCGCGCCGCCGGCCCACGCGGGGCGGGGCGGGACGGGGCGGGAGACGGAGGACGGGTCACAGCGCCACACTCCGACCGCCTCCCCCACCGCGGTCGGTCCAAACCACCTCGCCGACCCCGTGGTCCGGTCGAGCGGCGAGATCGACCCGGGGTCCAATCCGTACTGGGCGCAGAGCGATGTGATCGTGACGAACGGCAAGCCGCTGACCTCGCTGACGGTCGAGCTGCGGGTCGCGCACACCGGAGGGGTGCTCACCACCGGCTCCTGGAGCACGCTGCCCAAGGACGACCTCGAGGTCTCGGTGCGCGACGAGGGCGGTGCGCTGGTGTACCGCTGGACGCTGAAGGACGGGGCCACGGTGCCCGCGGGGCGGCATGTCTTCGCCGGGCAGTACGACCACGCCGAGGGCGAGCGGGAGATCACCGGGGACCGCTACTCGGCCAGCGGCTACGGCCCCTCGGGCGCCTTCGCCGTCCGGGACGGATTCCACAAAGTCCGCCCAACCAAGTGAGGCGAGGCAATCCGGGGGAACCCAGGTGAATTCCCGATGGCTCGTCGGGATATAAAGAGAGCACCTTTTTGAATACAGGTTCCCATCTTCGTTTGCCCGCTTTCCGGACTCCTAAACGCCGAGATTTCGTAACCCGGAAGCGCTGCAATTCGAGGGCGTCACCCGGCCGTTACGCGAATGTGACACACTCCACACGCCGACCGTTTCGCCCCGGTAACTCCCTGACAAAACAATACTTTTCAACAACCCTCTCGTGCGCACGCGCGTCCCCGCGCGATATCACACCCACCCCTCTTCGGGTAACCCCTCACCTCGATGCAATTTCAGATTGTGCTGGGTAAATTCAATCCGCATGACCGCCGCACAAGCAGACCTTGCAGGTGCCCGAAGAGAAATGCCGGAAGGACTGACACTCGAGGCCCCCCGCATCGAGGACGGAACCGCTATCTGGCGCATCGCCCGCGACTCGGGGACGTTGGACCTGAACTCCTCCTACAGCTATCTGCTGTGGTGTCGCGACTTCGCCGCCACCTCCGTGGTGGCCCGGAACGCGCAGGGGAAACCGGTCGGCTTCGTCACCGGTTACCTCCGCCCGCAGCGCCCCCGGACCCTGGTGGTCTGGCAGGTCGCCGTGGACCGGGCGTGGCGTGGCCGGGGGCTGGCCGCCGCCCTGCTGGACGGGCTGACCGCGCGCGTCGCCGAGCAGTCGGACATCCACAACGTCGAGACCACGATCACCCCGGACAACACCGCCTCCAACCGGCTGTTCACCTCCTTCGCCGAACGGCACGGCGCGCCCGTCGAACGCGAGGTGCTGTTCGACGGCGGGCTGTTCCCCGACGGCGGCCACGAGCCGGAGGTGCTGTACCGCATCGGCCCGCTCGCCGCCTCCACCTGAGGCCCCACCCCTCGTCCCGAGCCCTCGCCCAAGACTTCTTCACCCCCCTCACACCCCTCTCCCAGGAGATCGCTGTGACCATCACCCCGCCCGCCCTGAGCGTCTTCGAGGCCCTGGAGTCGGAGGTGCGCAGCTACTGCCGCGGCTGGCCCGCCGTCTTCGACCGCGCACAGGGCAGCTACATGTACGACGAGGACGGCCACACCTACCTCGACTTCTTCGCCGGGGCCGGAGCGCTCAACTACGGCCACAACAATCCGGTCCTCAAACGCGCGCTGCTGGACTACATCGAGCGCGACGGCGTCACCCACGGTCTGGACATGGGCACCACCGCCAAGCGCGCCTTCCTGGAGTCCTTCCAGAACAACGTGCTGCGCCCGCGCGACCTGCCGTACAAGGTCATGTTCCCGGGGCCGACGGGCACCAACGCCGTGGAGGCGGCCCTGAAGCTGGCCCGCAAGGTCAAGGGGCGCGAGTCCATCGTGTCCTTCACCAACGCCTTCCACGGGATGTCGCTGGGCGCGCTCGCCGTGACCGGCAACGCCTTCAAGCGGGCCGGCGCGGGCATCCCGCTGGTCCACGGCACCCCGATGCCGTTCGACAACTACCTGGACGGGCGGGTGCCCGACTTCCTGTGGTTCGAGCGGCTGCTGGAGGACCAGGGCTCCGGCCTCAACCAGCCCGCCGCCGTCATCGTCGAGACGGTGCAGGGCGAGGGCGGCATCAACGTGGCGCGCGCCGAGTGGCTGCGCGGCCTGGCCGAGCTGTGCAAGCGCCGCGACATGCTGCTGATCGTCGACGACATCCAGATGGGCTGCGGCCGGACCGGCCCGTTCTTCTCCTTCGAGGAGGCGGGCATCACCCCGGACATCGTCACCCTCTCCAAGTCCATCGGCGGCTACGGGCTGCCCATGTCGCTGGCGCTGTTCCGCCCCGAGCTGGACGTCTGGGAGCCGGGCGAGCACAACGGCACCTTCCGTGGCAACAACCCGGCCTTCGTCACCGCCGCCGCGGCCCTGAACACGTACTGGGCGGACGGCCAGATGGAGAAGCAGACGCTGGCCCGCGGCGAGCAGGTCGAGCAGGCGCTGCGCGCGATCTGCGAGGAGCACGTCCGGCTGGGCGCCGAGTACCGCGGCCGCGGGCTGGTCTGGGGCCTGGAGTTCACCGACCGCTCGCGCGCCTCGGCGGTGTGCGCCCGCGCCTTCGAGCTCGGCCTGCTGGTGGAGACCTCGGGCCCGGAGAGCGAGGTCGTCAAGCTGCTGCCGCCGCTGACCGTCTCCCCCGAGGAGCTGGACGAGGGGCTGCGGACCCTCGCCCGCGCGGTGCGCGAGACCGCCTGAGGCGTTCCCCGGGGCGCCCGCGTCACCCCCGGCACACCCGGCACCCCCACATCCCATCCATCTCATCCCACACCGGATCCCACACCGGATCACGAACAGAAAGGCGACCATCCACCGTGATCGTCCGATCCTTCAAGGACATCGAGGGCACCGAACGGCATGTGAAGGCCAAATCGGGCACCTGGGAGAGCAAGCGCATCGTCCTCGCGAGGGAGCGGGTGGGCTTCTCGCTGCACGAGACCACGCTCTACGCGGGCACCGAGACGTCGATGTGGTACGCCAACCACATCGAGGCCGTGCTGTGCGTGGAGGGTGAGGCCGAGCTCACCAACGACGAGACCGGCGAGAAGCACTGGATCACCCCCGGCACCATGTATCTGCTGGACGGGCACGAGAAGCACACGATGCGCCCGAAGACCGACTTCCGTTGCGTCTGCGTCTTCAACCCGCCGATCACCGGGCGGGAGGACCACGACGAGAACGGCGTGTATCCCCTGATCACCGAGCCGGAGGAGGTTTGATCCGGATGACCACCACGGTCGCAGACCTGTACCCGACGCGAGGCAGCTCCGAGACGGTCACCCCCCGGGTGGACCCGGTGGTGTGGTCGGAGCCCGGGGCGCCCGGCCCGATGCGGCCGTCCGAGCTGAGCGACTTCGACCGCGACGGCTTCCTGGCGATCGAGGAGCTGATCACCCCGGACGAGGTCGCGGTCTACCGCGCCGAGCTGGACCGGCTGATCTCCGATCCCGGGGTGCGGGCCGACGAGCGCTCGATCATCGAGCCGAAGTCGCAGGACGTGCGGTCGGTGTTCGAGGTGCACCGGATCAGCGAGGTCTTCGCGAACCTGGTCCGCGACCCGCGCGTGGTGGGCCGGGCCCGCCAGATCCTCGGTTCCGACGTGTACGTCCACCAGAGCCGGATCAACGTGAAGCCGGGCTTCGGCGCCTCCGGCTTCTACTGGCACTCGGACTTCGAGACCTGGCACGCCGAGGACGGGCTGCCGAACATGCGGACGGTGTCCGTCTCGATCGCGCTGACCGAGAACTACGACACCAACGGCGGCCTGATGATCATGCCGGGGTCGCACCGCACGTTCCTGGGCTGCGCGGGCGCGACGCCCAAGGACAACTACAAGAAGTCGCTGCAGATGCAGGACGCGGGCACCCCCTCGGACGAGGCGCTGACCAAGCTCGCCGACGCGCACGGCATCAAGCTGTTCACCGGCAAGGCGGGGTCGGCGACCTGGTTCGACTGCAACTGCATGCACGGGTCGGGCGACAACATCACGCCGTACCCGCGCAGCAATGTCTTCATCGTCTTCAACAGCGTGGAGAACACGGCGGTCGAGCCGTTCGCGGCGCCCGTCCGGCGGCCGGAGTTCATCGGGGCGCGGGACTTCACCCCCGTACGGTGACCCGGCCCCCTGGCCGGGGGCGGGCCCGGACCACCGGGCCCGCCCCCGGCCAGGGGTGGTCAGAGGGTGTCTCCCGCTACGCCGTGGCCGACAGGACGGAGACCACGTCGAGCAGCCGGTCCACATCGGCCGCGGAGTTGTAGAGGTGGAACGAGGCGCGCAGATTCCCCGCGCGGGCCGAGACGACGACGCCGGCCTCGGCGAGGCGGGGCGCGGCGTGGCCGAGCCCCGGCACGGACACGATGGCCGAGCCCGGGGCGTCCACCCACCGGTGTCCCAGCTGGGCGAGCCCGGCCCGGAAGCGGTCGGCGAGCGCGCGGTCGTGGGCGCCGATGGCGTCGACGCCCAGCTCCTCGATGAGCGCGAGGGCGGGCGCGGCGCCCACGTACGACAGCAGGCCGGGGCTCTGGTCGAAGCGGCGGGCGGAGTGCGCGAGTTCCTCGACCGGCCCGTAGCAGCTGTCCCAGGGTTTCTCGCCGGCCGCCCAGCCGGCGAAGACCGGGGTGAGCCCGCCGAGGTCCTCGGGGACGGTCAGGAACGCGACCCCGCGCGGGCACAGAAGCCACTTGTAGCCGACGCACACGGTGTAGTCGGCCTTGTCGGCGTCCACCGGCAGCCAGCCGGCGCCCTGGCTGCCGTCCACCAGGAGCCGGGCGCCGTGGGCGCGGGCGGCCGCGCGGATGGCGTCCAGGTCGGCGATCCGGCCGTCCGCCGACTGCACGGCGCTGACGGCGACCAGGGCGGTGCCGGGGCGCACCGCGTCCGCCAGCTCCTCCAGCGGCACGGCGCGCGGCTTGAGGTCGCGGCGCATGGTGAAGGGGTTCACCAGCGAGCTGAAGTCGCGTTCGGCGTACAGGACTTCGGCCCCGGCGGGCAGCGAGGCCGCCACCAGCGCGGCGTACACGGCGACCGAGGCGCCCGCGGCGACCCGCCGCGCCGGCACCCCGGTCAGCCGGGCGAAGGCGGCGCGCGCCTCCTCCACCGCCTCCCAGGCCAGGTCGGCGGCGGGTCCTCCGCCGGCCGTGGCGTCGAGCGCTTCCTTCATCGCGGCCACGGCCCGGGCGGGGGTCAGACCGGTGGAGGCGTTGTTGAGGTACGTCGTCTGCGGCGCGAATTCCGCGCCTCCCAGGGGCTCCATGCCCATCCACTATGGGAGGCGTTCACCCCCGCGTCCATCAAGGAGGTCCGTCCGGTGTCCCCGGGCGTGCCCCGCTTCTCGGCTGCTTGTCGGCTACTTCTCGGCGCTGACCTGCGTGGCCTCCCAGGCCTGGCGCAGCGCCTGGGTGAAGATCTCAGCCGGTTGGCCGCCCGAGACGCCGAAGCGGCGGTCGAGGACGAAGAAGGGCACGGCGGTGGCGCCCAGCTCGGCGGCCTCGCGCTCGTCGGCGCGCACGGCGTCGGCGTAGGCGCTGTCGTCGTCGAGCACCGCGCGGGCCTCGTCGGGGTCGAGCCCGGCCTCGGCGGCGAGGGAGACCAGCGTCGCGGGGTCGAAGACGGATCGTTCCTCGGCGAAGTTCGCGGCGTAGAGCAGGTCGAGCAGGTCGCCCTGGCGGCCGCGGGCCTTGGCGAGGTGCAGCAGCCGGTGGAGATCGAAGGTGTTGCCGTGGTCCCGGTCCGCGCGGTAGCCGAGGCCGGCGTCGGCCGCGGCCTCGGCGACCCGGGCCTCCATGGCCTGGGCCTGCTCGCGCGGGACCCGGTACCTGGCCGTCAGCATGTCGAGCACCGGCACGGTGTCGCCCTTGGGGCGGTCGGGGTCGAGTTCGAAGGAGCGGTGGACCACCTCGACCCGGTCGCGGTGGTCGAAGGCGGCCAGGCCCTCCTCGAAACGGGCCTTCCCGATGTAACACCAGGGGCAGACGATGTCGGACCAGATCTCTACGCGCATGGAGCGGGTCAACCGCTGAGGGCCCCGGTTCATTCCCCCCGGGGATTGCGATCACCTGATTCGGGGTGATTGTCTCCCCAACATGGCCAACCTCATCCTCCGGCTCACCGAAGAAGAACACGAGGAGATCCGGCGCCGTGCGGCGGCCGTCGGTATGACGCCGCAGGCGTACGGGCGGGCGCGGCTCGCGCTGGACCGGGACGAGACGCGGGAGGCCTTCCTGGCCGCGTTCCGGGATTCGCTGCACCGCTGGAGGGGCGAGTTCGACGAGCTCAACGAGGAGCTGGCGGCCCGGCCCCGCAGCACCAGCAAGGAGATGGGGTTCGACCCGGCCACGTGCCTGAAGGACGCGTGTTGACCCCGTCGCCGGGGCATCCGATCGACTTCCCCACCCTGCTCCAGGCGACCGCGGACATCCCCGGCTCGCCCGCCATAGACGACTACGGCGTGCCGCTGGCGGCGGTCCACCGGCACGGCGCGCACATGCTGAACCAGGACGTGTACTGGGGCGCCCATCTGAAGGCGGCCGCGGTCCTGGACACGCTGCTGCGCCATCCCTGGCTGGAGCACTCCCAGGCCGACGCGGCGTGGGCCGCGACCCGGGCGGTGCTGACGATAAACGGCCTGACCCTCGCCCGGGACGTCAAGGGCTCGGAGGTCCTGGCGCTGATGCGCGACATCGCGGGCCCGGGCATTCCGCTGCGCGACATCGCCCGCGCGCTGCGCGCCTGGACCACGGAGGGGACGGCGGACGGGACGGCGGAAGGCGCCGCGGAGGGGCCGGCGGACGGCACGTCGGGCGGGACGACGGACGGCATGACGGACGGGACGGCGACCGGCTGAGCGCCGCGCTCGCCGGGCGCGTACGCCCAGGGGGGGCCGACCTGTGGGGCACCGACCGTGGGGCGGGACCGGCCGGTCCCGCCCCACGGTGTGCCGTGGCGCGTGTCGTACGGACCCTGTCGTACGGCGCGCGTCGTACGACAGGCTCCGGGGCTCAGGCCTCGCGGCGCCCGTTCACCCGGCGGGGCAGCCCCAGCGGGTTCTCGTCGCGCAGCTCCGGCGGCAGCAGCGCGGCCGGGGCGTCCTGGTAGGTGACCGGCCGCAGCCAGCGCTCGATGGCGGTGCCGCCGACCGAGGTGGAGGTGGAGGTGGTCGCCGGGTAGGGGCCGCCGTGGTGCTGGGCCGGGGCGACGGCGACGCCGGTCGGCCAGCCGTTGACCAGGACGCGGCCCGCGAGCGGGGTCAGCTCGGCGAGCAGCTCGCCGGCCCGGCCCTCGGCGCCCGCGCCCTCGGCCTCGGAGAGGTGGACGGTGGCGGTGAGGTTGCCCGGCAGCCGCCCGAGCACGGCCTTGATGTCCTCGTCGCTCTCGTAGCGGGCGAGCACGGTCACCGGGCCGAAGCACTCCTCGAGCAGCACGTCGTGCGGCCCCTCCTCGGCGAGCAGCCGGGCGGGGACGGTGAGGAAGCCGGCGCTGACGGTGTGCTCGCCGCCGGAGCCGGGGGTGACCGGGGCGTCCACCTCGGGGAGTTCGGCCCGCTCCTTGACACCGGCGACGAAGTTGTCGCGCATGCGGTGGTCGAGCAGCACGCCGGCCTCGCTGTTGCTGACCGCCTCGGTGAGGGACTTCACCAGGCGGTCGCCCGCCTCGCCCGCCGGCGCGAGGACGAAGCCGGGCTTGGTGCAGAACTGGCCCATGCCCAGGGTCATCGACCCGCCGAGGCCCGAGCCGATCTGCTCGGCGCGCTCGGCGGCCGCGGCCTCGGTGACCACGACCGGGTTGAGGCTGCCCAGCTCGCCGTGGAAGGGGATCGGCACCGGCCGGGCGGCCGCGGCGTCGAACAGGGCGCGGCCGCCCCGGATCGAGCCGGTGAAGCCGGCGGCGGCCACCAGCGGGTGCTTGACCAGCTCGACGCCGGCCTGGAAGCCGTGGACCACCGAGATCACATCGGCGGGCAGCCCGGACTCCTCGGCGGCGCGGCGCAGCGCGGAGGCGGCCACCTCGGAGGTGGCGGGGTGGTCGGGGTGCGCCTTGACGACGACCGGGCAGCCGGCGGCGAGCGCGCTGGCGGTGTCGCCGCCGGGCACGGAGAAGGCGAGCGGGAAGTTGCTCGCGGAGTAGACGGCGACGACGCCGAGCGGCACCTTGTAGCGGCGCAGGTCGGGCCAGGGCGGGGTCTGGGTGGCGTCGGCGTGGTCCACGCGTACGTCGAGGAAGGCGCCCTCGTCCACGATGTCGGCGAAGGCCCGCAGCTGGTAGGTGGTGCGGGCGAGCTCGCCGGTGAGCCGGACGGGGCCCAGCGCGGTCTCGGCGTCGGCCGCCTCGATGAGCCGGTCCTTCGCCTCGTCGAGGCGGTCGGCGGCGGTGCGCAGGAAGGCGGCGCGCACCGTCCGGTCGGCCAGGGATTCGCGCGCCGCGTGGGCAGCCCGCACCACGCGGTCGATCTCCTCGGCGGTGGCTTCGACCGCGACCTGCTCGCGCTGCTTCCCGGTTCGGGGGTCGACGCTCCACACTGGTGCTGACACCGGGGATTCCTCCTGCTGAGTTGGCGCTGCTTGCGTCCCGCACCTCGACTGTTGTTCGATATGCTGAACGCTGTCCCTGATGATGAATTCTGTCGGGACTCTATGGCTGTTCGAACAAAGGGGTCAAGGCGATGTCAACTGCCGAGACGGGTGGGGCCCAGGTCAAATCGGCGGTCCGCACGGTCGAGCTGCTGGAATTCTTCGCCGGCCGGCCCGGCATGCACAGCCTGGCCGCCGTCCAGGAGGCCGTGGGCTATCCCAAGTCCTCTCTCTACATGCTGCTGCGCACCCTGGTGGAGCTCGGCTGGGTGGAGACCGACGCGACCGGCACCCGCTACGGCATCGGGGTGCGCGCCCTGCTGGTGGGCACCTCCTACATCGACGGCGACGAGGTCGTGGCCGCCGCCCGGCCCACCCTGGACCGGCTCTCGGACGACACCACCGAGACCATCCACCTCGCCCGCCTCGACGGCACCAACGTGGTCTACCTCGCCACCCGGCAGTCCCAGCACTATCTGCGCCCCTTCACCCGCGTCGGCCGCCGGCTGCCGGCCCACTCCACCTCGCTGGGCAAGGCCCTGCTGGCCACCTACCCCGACGAGCAGGTGCGCAAGATGCTGCCGGAGACCCTCGGCGCGCTCACCGAGCACACCATCACCGACCGCGAGAAGCTCATCGAGGAGCTGCACGTCATCCGCGAGCAGGGCTACGCGGTGGACCGCGAGGAGAACACGCTGGGGCTGCGCTGCTTCGGCGTCGCGATCCCCTACCGCACGCCCTCGCGGGACGCGATCAGCTGCTCGGTGCCTGTGGCCCGGCTCACCCCCACCCATGAGCAGATGATCAAGGACGCCCTGTTCGACGCCCGCGACCGCCTCACCCTCGCGACCCGCCGTCTCTGACCCGCGCCCTGGCTCCCGCGCCCCTGCCCCCTTCACCGGCCGGAGGCCCGGCTCCCCCGGCGGCGCGGGCGACCACCGGGCTGATGGACGTGACTTACGCTGTCCAGGTGATCGTCGGGTTGCTCGTTCTGGTGGCCGGTGCCCGCTTCTTCGGCGAGTGCGCCGCGCCGCGCCGGGTGGCGTGACCCCGGTGCGGTGGCGGCGGGCCCGACTGCGCTGGGTGCACCTGGTGCTCGGCGGGGCGCTGCTGATGCCGTACTACCTGCTGACCGGCGCCGTCCTGGTGGCGGTCGTGCCGGGCGCCCGGCCCCTCGAGTCGCTGTGGTGGCAGCTCGCCGCGTACGCCCTGGCCGTGCCGCTGGCCGTGCCGACCGCACTCTTCCCGCTCGTACGCCCCCTGGAGGCCACCGCGGCCCGCTCGCTGTGCGGGCTCCCCGCCTCCGCCGAACTCGCGCCCGGCCCCGCCACCTCCTGGGACGCGCGCAGCCGCACGGCCGTGTGGTACGGGCTGCACCTGGCGCTCGGCGGCCTGGTCAGCGGGATGACTCTCGCCCTGCCGCCCGCCGCGGCGCTGCTGGTCGCGCTGCCGTTCACCGACGGTTCGTACGCCAGGGGCCTGGGCTGGCCGGCCCTCTTCGACGGCGCCCGCGCGCTCGCCCCCGCCGCCGGCGTCCTGCTGCTGGCGGCCCTGGCAGCGGTGGCCGCGGGCGCCGGGGCACTGCTGACCCGCTGCGCGCCCGTGCTGCTCGGACCCACGCCCGCCGACCGGCTCGCGGCCGCGGAGGAGCGGGCCGCCCGCCTCGCTTCCCGCAACCGGCTGGCCCGCGAGCTGCACGACTCGGTCGGGCACGCGCTGAGCGCGGTGACCTTGCAGGCGAGCGCGGCGCGCAAGGTCCTGGACACGGATCCGGAGTTCGCCCGGCAGGCGCTGGCCGCCATCGAGGAGACCACGCGCGGGGCGGTCGGGGAACTCGACAGCGTGCTCGGCCTGTTGCGGGAGGGCGAGGAAGCGGCGGCCGGCGGGAGCCGCCCCGCCCCGGCCCCCACCCTCGCCGATCTGGACGGGCTGCTGGCCCGGACCCGGGCGGCGGGCGTCGCCGTCCACCTGACGGCCCCGGGCCCGCTGGACCGGCTGCCGCCCGTGGTGTCCCGCGAGGCGTACCGCATCGTGCAGGAGGGGCTCAGCAACGTGCTGCGCCACGCGGGCCGGGTGCCGGTACATCTGCTGATCACCGAACGCGCCGACGGAGAAGGCGAGTTGGAGATCGTGATGGACAACCCGGTGCGCGGGGCCGCGCGGTGGCGTCGCACCGGCGGCGGCCGCGGGCTGCGCGGGATCGCCGAGCGCGCGGCGCTGCTGCGCGGAAGCTGCGCCTGGGGCCCGGCCGGTGACCGGTGGCGGCTGACGGTCCGGCTCCCCCTGGGGACGGCCCGGTGAGCGCGCCGGCTCCCGTCCCGGCGTCGCCTCCCCTGCGCGTGGTGATCGCCGACGACGAGCGGATGGTGCGCACCGCGCTGCGCGCCATCCTGACCGCCGAGCCGGACCTGGAGGTCGTCGGCGAGGCGGGCACCGGAGCCGAGGCCGTCCCGCTGGTGCGCGAGCTGCGCCCGGACATCGTGCTGATGGACGTCCGCATGCCCGAGATCGACGGCATCCGCGCCACCGAGCAGATCCTGGCCACCCTGCCCCAGCCGCCGTGCGTGATCGTCGTGACGACCTTCGAGAACGACAGCCATGTGTACGACGCGCTGCGCGCGGGGGCCAGCGGCTTCCTGCTCAAGCGGGCCGGGGCGGACGAACTGGTGCAGGCGGTGCGGCTGGTGGCGCGCAGCGACTCGCTGCTGTTCCCCGCCGCGGTACGGGCGCTCGCCGCAGCCCACGCGGACGGGAGGCGACAGGCCGCCTCGGCGCGGGCGCTGCGCGGCCGGCTCTCGGAGCGTGAGGCGGAGGTGCTGCGGCTGATGGCCGCGGGGCTGTCCAACGCGGAGATCGCCGGCCGGCTCACGGTGGGCGCCGCCACGGTCAAGACCCATGTGGCCGCGGTGCTCGCCAAGCTCGGCGTGCGCGACCGCACCCAGGCGGTCATCGCGGCATACGAGTGCGGTTTCGTCACGCCGGGCTGACACACGGGCGCGTCGGTGGTCTGCTGTGAGCGGTCGAGTGAAAGGTGGGACGCATGGAGTACGCGCGCCTGGGGCGGTCCGGTATCAAGGTCTCGCGGATCTGCCTGGGGATGATGAGCTACGGCGACCCCGAGCACCGGAAGTGGCAGTTGGACATCGACGCCGCCCGGCCCATCGTGCGGCGGGCGGTCGAAGGCGGCGTGACGTTCTTCGACACCGCCGACATGTACTCCAAGGGCCGGAGCGAGGAGATCACGGGCGAGCTGCTGCGGGAGTTCTTCCCCAGCCGTGACGACTACGTCCTGGCCACCAAGGTGTACTCGCCGATGGGGCCGGGCCCCAACGACCGCGGGCTGTCCCGGAAGCACATCATGGCGGGCATCGACGCCTCGCTGCGCCGGCTGGGCACCGACCACGTGGACCTCTACCAGATCCACCGGTGGGACCCGGAGACGCCCGTCGAGGAGACCATGGAGGCGCTGCACGACGTGGTGCGGGCGGGCAAGGCCCGCTACATCGGCGCGTCGTCCATGTTCGCCTGGCAGTTGGCCAAGGCGCAGTACACGGCCGAGGCGGCGGGCCGGCCCCGGTTCGTGTCGATGCAGAGCCACTACAACCTGCTGTACCGGGAGGAGGAGCGGGAGATGAACCCGTTCTGCCTGGACCAGGGGGTGGGGGTGATCCCCTGGAGCCCGCTGGCCCGCGGGCTGCTGACCGGCACCCGCGACCGGAACCGCACCGGGCGGACGGCCAGGGCGAGCGACGACCCGCTGGTCGAGACCTGGTACGGCGAGGCCGAGTTCGACATCGTGGACGCCACCCGCGCCGTGGCCGAGGAGCACGGGCTGCCCCCCGCGCGGATCGCGCTCGCGTGGCTGCTCGGCAAGCCCGCGGTGACCGCGCCGATCGTGGGCGCGACCAAGGTCGGCCATGTGGAGGACGCGGTCGCCGCGGTCGAGGTGGCCCTCGACGAGGAGGAAGTGGCCCGCCTGGAGGCACCGTACCGCCCGCGCCCCATCATGGGTCACCACTGACGGGACGCGGGCAGGAGCGGTGCGCGCCCGGAGGACGGGCCGGCGTCACTCCATCGTCGAGCCGACCTCGGAGCCGTCGGCCACGACCAGGAAGCTGGTCACGGGCAGTGAGCCGTCCTGCCGCCGGGCGCCGCGGGCCGTGACGGGGTCGGTGGTGACGAAGGGCGGGGTGGCCGCGCCGGGGTTCCAGCCGCTGCTCCGGCCCGGGGTCCAGTGGCTGCCCCGGGAGACGGCCGTGGCCTCCGGGTCGGCCTTGGCCCGGCCGTTGGAGACGGCGAGGTTGCGCTCCAGCCGGGCGTGGGCGCCGGGGAAGGAGTAGCCCGCGGCCTGGTTGCCGTACGCCGTGGTGCGCCGGACCCGGATCGCGCCGGTGTTGCCCAGCGCCGCGAAGCCGTACTGGGTGTTGCCCCAGGCGGCGGAGTTCCGTACGACATGGGCGGGCGACGGGGTCGGGGCGTCGCCGCCGAGCTGGAATCCGCTGCCGTCGCCCCGGAAGTGGGGGATGTGCCAGCGGTTCTCGCCGTTCCCGAAGGACCAGGTGTGCTCGATGGTGACCGGGCTGGCCCATCTCCACAGGTCCACGCCGTCGTCGCTGTTGTTGAACGCCCGGACCCCGGTGATCAGGTTGCCCCGGCCGGAGCCGTGGGTGATGGCTATGCCGTCCGCCTGCTTGCCGCCGGTGGCGTCGTCGTGGTTGTCGTACGAATCCAGGTTGCGGATCACGTTGTGGTCGCTGCCGCTGCCGCGCAGGGTGAGCCCGGTGTCGCCGTTGCCGTGGGTGGAGAGGTTGGTGAAGACGGTGCCCGCGCAGGAGGTGCAGACCAGGCCGCCGCCGGGGGCGTTGCGGAACTCGATGCCGGTGACGGTCCAGTTGTCGGCACTGAGCGCGAGCAGCGCGGAGCCGGGCCTGAGCCGCGAGCCGTCGACCCGGACCTGCTCGGCGCGGTACGGCCGCAGCTCGACGCGGTCGCGGGCGGTGCCGTCCACCGAGCTGTGGAGGGTCCGGGCGGGGTAGTAGGTGCCGCCGCGCACCTCGATGACCGTGCCCGCCTTCGCGACCGAGAAGGCCTTCTCCAGCGTGCGGAAGGGGGATTCGAGGGTGCCCGCGTCCCGGTCGTCGCCCTGGGGCGAGACGTACACGCTCGACACCACCGCGCTCGCGCCCTCGGGCGCGGCCGTCAGATAGACCCCTGCCACCGCCGACGCCACGATGACGGCGCTGCCCAGCGGCAGCGTGCGGTCCTTACGGCGGCGGTGGCGACCGCGCTTGCGCCTCAGCCCCATGGCAACTCCTGTTCCGCGTCCAGGGAATGGGCCGGGGGATCCTGGTCCGACCCATTCCAAGCCGTAGTTGCCGCCAACCTCAGCTTAGGTTGCCGCGCACTCGCGAATTCTTAGATTACGAAATCGGGATGGCCGCAGGAGGGCCCGGGTCAAACCTTGATCATTTCGTGGCCGGAGAGGCCCCCTCGCCGGTCGAAGGCGGTCAGACTGCGCATGGGACGGCTCACGCGGTCGGACTGCGCATGGACGGCTCACGCCGGACCGCAGGACGGCACGGACAACATCCGAATGCGGTAGCCTCAGGCAACTAGTTCTCCGATCGAGGCCACGGGAGGCCCGAGATGCAGCCGCGCAGCCCCAGCCGCACCGCCCGGCGGGTCGCCGCGCTCCGCGCGGCCCACCAGACGCTGGACCACGGCTGCCTGTTCCGTGATCCGCTGGCCGTCCGCCTGCTCGACGCGGACGCCGGGGAACTGCTCGGCGAACCGGACCAAGGCCCCACCGCGCCCGAGCGCCGGGCCTTCCGGCTGTTCATCGCCGCCCGCTCGCGCTTCGCCGAGGACCATCTGGCCGCCGCCGTCGCGCGCGGCGTGCGCCAACTCGTGGTGCTGGGCGCCGGGCTGGACACCTTCGCCTACCGCAATCCGCACGAGGCGGCCGGTCTCGCGGTCTTCGAGGTGGACCACCCGGCCACCCAGCAGTGGAAGCGCGAACGCCTGTCCCGCGCCGGCATCCCGCTGCCCCCGTCGCTGACCTTCGCGCCGGTCGACTTCGAACGGGAGAGCCTGGGCGACGGCCTGGCGGCGGCCGGATTCGACCCCGCGCGACCGGCGTTCTTCAGCTGGCTGGGCGTGGTGCCGTATCTGACCCGCGACGCGGTGTTCGGCACGCTCGGATACCTCGCCGGCCTGCCCGGCGGCGCGGAGGCGGTCTTCGACTACAGCGAGCCGCCGAGCGCCATGACGCCGCGCGCCCGAGCCGCCCACCGCGCCCGCGCGGCGCGCGTGGCCGCGGTCGGCGAGCCCTTCCTGAGCTACTTCGCGCCCGAGGAACTGGCGGCGGACCTGCGGCGGGTGGGCTTCGCCGCGCTGGAGGACGTGGACGCGCTCCGGCTGCTGGCCCGTTACACCGGCGAGCGCGCCGACAGCCACACCGGCGGCGCCCCGGACGGGCGCCCACGCCGCTCGACGGCCCACGTCCTGCGCGCCGCGACCCGCCCCCGATCCCGGTGACGCGAGGAGGGGAGGCCGGGCGGGGCCAGGTGACGCCCGACCTCCCCGCTCGGGGGGTGGCGGTTCCTCAGAGGCGGCCCGCGCCCGCGCGCCGGTCCACGACCCCGGGCACCGCGCCCGGCGCGTCGACGCGGGTGCGCAGCGTGGGCGTCCAGCCCGCGTCGTCGCCCAGCTGCTCGCCGGGTACGCCCGCGTTGTGGGCGGCGAGGAGGCCGAGCGGCTTGCCGCCGACGTAGTTGTTCTTCTCGGTCAGCGCCGTGCCCTTCCACTTCTTGATGACCTTGGCCGGGTCGGCCGAGCCGGGCAGGGTGAAGGCGTTGGCCTCGGCGTACAGCTGGGACTCGACGCCGACGCCCCAACTGTAGGAGTAGCCGTCGGCGGGGGCGATGTAGTGGTTGTCGTAGACGTCGACCTTGCCGAAGCGGACGCGCGGGGCGCGCTCGACGATGTTCCTGAAGACGTTGTGGTGAAGGGTGACGCGGAGCCTGCCCCGGTCGGTGGCGCCCGCGCTGTCGCTGTTGCCGATCATCAGCGTCTTGTCGTGGTCGGCGAAGACGTTCCAGGAGGCGGTGACGAGGTCGGAGCCGCGCACCACGTCCAGTTCGCCGTCGTGCTGCTGGTAGAGCTGCCCGTAGTAGCGAGGCTGCGCGCTGTCGGGGCGGCGGCCGTCGGTGAAGGTGTTGTGGTCGACCCAGACGTGGGTGGAGCCGTACACGACGAGGTTGTCGTACTCGGAGTTCCAGGCGCCGTCCGCGCCGTCGGTCGGGTCCCAGGCCGGGAAGCAGTCGAAGGCGTCCTCGAAGGTGAGGTTGCGGATGATGACGTTGTCCGCGCCGGTGACCTGGAGGCCGGCGCCCAGCAGCCGGGCGTCCCGGCCGACGCCGACGAGGGTGGTGTGGGAGGGCACGGCCAGCTTGACGCGCTTCGCCTGCTGCGCGGCCGAGGCGGCGCGGGCGTCCTCCAGCGGTCCCGACGGCTGGGCGTCGCCCCAGGTGGCCGGGTCGTAGGCGGCGAGGTAGGCGTCCAGGGTGTAGCCGTCGGTGGCGTAGTCGGCGCAGGACAGGGGCTTGCCGGAGTCGTCGGTGTTGGCGTCGATGGTGCCCTTGACGTAGATGGTCCGGGGGCTGCCGTCGGCGCCGTCCAGCGCCTTGGCGAGCTGGGCCCGGTTGGTGACGGTGAAGGTGTGGGCCCGGTCGGCCCTGGCGCCGCCGGTCGTGCCGCCGTCGGCGGAGGCCCAGCCGTCGCCCGCCGGGAGGGTTGTGCCCCGCAGGGGGGCCGAGGGGGCTGCGGGGGCCGCCGTGGCGGGGGCGGCGGCGAGCGCCAGGGAGGCGCAGCAGAGCACCGGGACGAGCGAGGCGACGCGAGCATGACATCCGAGTGTGCGCATGTTCCGGCTCCTTGCGGACGTGGGAGGGACGGGTGGGGCAGGGCGGGGGCCGGCCGCCGGCGCGGCGGCCGGCCCGCGGCGCGATCGCGCGTCAGTTGTGCTTCTTCCAGTCCGCCTGGGCCTTGTCGAGTTCGTCCGCGACCTTGTCGCAGAACTCCTTGGCGGTCATCTTGCCGAGCAGCACCTTCTGGAAGTCGGGCTCGTTGTCCGCCTTGCTGATGGTGTTCCAGTCCGGCAGGTAGTACGGCAGCTGCACCACCTTGGTCCGCGGGTCGCTGAGCGACTCCAGCGCCGCCTTGGTCGGCGGGGCCTGCTTGATCCAGGCGTCGTCCGCGGCGTCCACGTTGGCGGGGATGGCGCCGACGTCCTGGTTCCAGAGGCTGTTCATCTCCGCGGAGGCGGCGAACTCGATGAACTTCCAGGCCGCCGCCTTGTTCTCGCTCGCCTTGAACAGACCGAGGCCGTCGACCGGGTTGGAGACGATGGTGCGCGGCTGTCCGTCGGCGGACGGCGGCATCGGCACGCCCGCGATCTTGTCCTTGCCGAACGCCTTCAGATGGTCGGTGTAGCTGCCCAGGTTGTGCTGGAGCATCCCGATGTCGCCCTGGTCGAACTGGGCCACCATCTTGGTGAAGTCGTTGTTCAGGTCGGCGGCCGGGGTGACCTTCTTGTAGAGGCCGACGTACTTCTCCAGCGCGGCCACGTTCCTGGGGTCGTCGAGAGTGGTCTTGTCGCCGTCCCAGAAGGTGGTGATGCCGGACTGGGCGTACATCATCTCCATCGCCTGGGCGATGGACCCGGCCCCGCCGCGCAGGGTGAAGCCGAACTCGTTCCCGCCCTTGTCGGTCAGCTCCTCGGCGGCCTTGTAGAAGTTGTCCCAGCTGGTCGGCGCGTCCAGGCCCTTGGCCTGGAACAGGTCGGTGCGGTACCACAGGGTGCCCTGGTTGGCGGAGGTCGGGACGGAGAACATCTCCTTGTCGTCGCCGCCTGCCGACCGGACGCTGTCCACCATGTTCTTGACCAGCTTGCCCTTGAGGGGGCTGTCCTGGATGCGGTCGGCGACCGGCTCCAGGGCGTCCTGGGCGACGAGGTTGGCCAGGTACGCGGTGCCCACGCCGCCCATGTCGGGCAGGCTGTCGCCGCCGCCCTGGATGGCCGTGTCGTACTTCGACTGGACGTCGGCGATCGGGATCGGCACGTACTCGACCTCGATGTCCGGGTACTTCTTCTCGAACTTGGCGATGATCTGCTTCCAGATCGCGGTGCGCGGGCCGCCGTTGTTGTCCCAGAAGACGATCTTGCCCTTGCCGGACCCTTCCGACCCGGAGTCCGACCCGTCGCCCCCGCACGCGGTGGCGGACAGGGCGAGGGCGAGCGTCACGGCCACGGCCGCGGCGCCGCGTACGGCCTTGCCGCCCTTGCGGGACATCGCTGGTATCGCATGTGTTCTCATCGTGCGCATCTCCTAGTGAGCCGTGCGGAAATCCGTCAACTCGGCGTGCCCGGGCGGGCCCTGCCCCTCGGGGGCCGTGGCGAAGAGGCCCAGGAGCGCGCCGACCCAGCGCCACGGCGTGGCGGCGAAGACGGGGCCCGAGGGCTGCCGGCCGTCGCCGGTGTCGGCGAGGAAGCGGCAGCGGGCGCCCCGGGAGACCTCGATCCGGAGCCGGGCCCGCCCGCCGGGTGCCTCGCGCGGGTGCTCGGCGTCGCGCTCCCGTTCGGTGGCGACGTCGGCGAAGCGGTGGACGAGGCGGGTGCCGTCCACCGTCCGCTCCAGGCCGATCCAGCCGAACGCGTCGCCGAGGACGGCCAGTCCGGCCTTGGCGCCCGGCACCTCGCTGTGCAGGGACAGCCCGACCGTCACCGTGAACTCCTCGGCGGGCAGCCGCTGCACCAGCACATTGGGCAGCCGCCGCAGGTCGTGGGCGTCGGCGGTGCGGCGGCAGGTCAGCCGCAGCCCGTCGCCCCCGTGGGTGGTGGTCCAGCCCGGGGCGGGGTTGGCGGTCCACGACCACTGGCGGCCGAACCGCCCGCCGGGGAAGCCGTCGTCCGTCGCCGGGGCCTCGGGGGGCTGCGGCTCCGCCTCGGGCTTGCGGTACGAGGCGACGGGCTCGCCCCGGTCGCCCAGGACGGGCCAGCCGTCCTCGGCCCACTCCATGGGTTGCAGATGCACCACGCGCCCGTACGCGCCCCGCTGCTGGAAGTGGAGGAACCAGTCCTCGCCCGCCGGGGTGTCCACCCACCCGCCCTGGTGCGGGCCGTTGACGTCGGTGGCGCCCTGGGCCAGCACGATCCGGTGTTCGTACGGGCCGAAGAAGTCCCGCGAGCGCAGCGCCCCCTGCCAGCCGGTCTCCACGCCCCCGGCCGGGGCGAGGATCCAGTACCAGCCGTCCCGCCGGTAGAGCTTGGGCCCCTCCAGGGTGAACCAGCCGGGGATGGTGTCCGCGTCGACGATCAGCCGGCCCTCGTCCAGCAGAGCCGTGCCGTCGGGGCTCATCCGGTGGCCGGTGAGCCGGTTCTTGACCCCGGCGCGGGACTTGGCCCAGGCGTGGACCAGGTAGGCCGAGCCGTCCTCGTCCCACAGCGGGCAGGGGTCGATCAGGCCCTTGCCCGCCTTGAGCAGGTGCGGCCTGGTCCACGGGCCGCGCGGGTCGGCGGCGTTGACCTGGTACACGCCGGTGTCGGGGTCGCCCCAGAAGATCCAGAAGCGGCCGTCGTGGTGGCGGATGCTGGGCGCCCACACCCCGCGGTCGTGGCGTGGGGCGGCGAAGGCCTCCTCGGGTTCGAGGCGTTCCAGGGCGTGCCCGATCAGCCGCCAGTTGACCAGGTCGCGGGAGTGGAGGAGGGGCAGCCCGGGGGCGCGGCCGAAGCTGGAGGCGGTGAGGTAGTAGTCGTCGCCGACCCGGATCACGTCGGGGTCGGACCAGTCGGCGTTCAGCACGGGGTTGCGGTAGGTGCCGTCGCCCCGGTCGGCCCGCCACACCGGCCCGCTCGCGGCCGGGCTCATACGGTCGCCCCCTTGTCGGACAGTTGCGCCCCGATACGGGCGGCCGCCTCGCGGTCGAGGCGGCCGTCGGCGACCGCGGTGACGATGCGGCGGGTGACGGTGTCGGCGGGGGCGATGGCCAGCCGCCGGTCCCAGGCGAGGGCCGAGCCGACGCCGGGGTAGTCGCCGGTGCGGACGAACCAGGGGTCGGCCCGGGTGTCGCCCGTGGCGCCGGCGAACACCAGCGTCCAGTCCTCGGCCGCGAGCGCCAGCCAGTCGGAGGCCCGGCCGTGCACGGCGGCCTCGCCCTCGCCGTCGGCGCTGAAGACCCGGGGCGGCTCGGGGCGGCGCGGCGCGCGCCAGAAGAAGCCGCCGTAGCCCGCGCCGGGGCGGCCGCCCGTCGCCGGGCTGCCGAGGGTGACGGTCTCCCCCGTCACATTGGTGAGAGCGGTGGTGAAGTCGAGCGCCCAGCAGCCGTCGGCGACCTGGGAGACGGTGCGCACCGCGACCGTGCGCCGCTCCAGCAGGATCTGCCGGCCGCCCGCGGCCCAGGACAGCTCCTCCACGAAGCCGTCCGGGTCGCGCAGCAGCCAGCCCAGGTGGCGCTGGGAGCCGTGGTTGTCCAGCTCGGTGGGGCCCTGGCCGCGTACGTAGGTGCGGCCGCCCCAGAAGTTGCGCCCGGCCACGTCGGGGACGGCCACGCCGACGCCCAGGTGGTGCGGGTGGTCGGCGGGGCGGGACTCGGTGACGGTGATGCCCGCCAGGGTGCGTACGGGGTGCAGGTGAGGGCGGGGGGAGAGGGTACGGGGCAGCTGCGGGCGGTGGGTGTAGGTGCCGACGGGCCGCCCGTCGCAGCGCAGCACGGTGCAGGGGGGCCGGTTGGTCAGGGAACGGTTCATGGGTGGGGGACCTCCGCGGGGGGTGCGGCCCAGGGGGCGCGCAGTTCGGAGTAGAGGGCGAGGCGTTCCGCGCCGGCGGCGACCAGGCGGTCGATGCCCGGCACCACGCGGCGCTTCGCCGAGGGCGCCGCGCCGACGCCCGGCTCGGTGCGCCAGGCGTCCGCGGGGAGCCGGACCGGATCGGGGGCGGTGCGGATGGCTTCGACGACGCGCATGAACGCGCCGGCGCTGGGTGGGGGGACGAGCAGCTCGGTGCCGTCCCGCAGATGCGCGACCAGGTTCTCCAGGAGGTCGGTCCGGGGGTGGTCGGTGGCCTCGGGCTCGTGACCCGGGCGCTCCACGAGCACCCGGTCCTGCTTGTACCAGAAGGTGATCCGGCCCCGGTCGCCGTGGACCAGGACGTACGGCTCGCCGGGCCGCTCGGCGCACAGCGTGGCGGCGACGGTGACGGTGGTGGCGCGGGTGGTGCGGATCCGTACGCAGGAGGTGTCGTCGGCCTCGATGTCGTTGGCCCGGAACAGCTCCGGCTCGATGGACGCGATGTCCTCGGCGCGGTCGGCGCCGTCGATGCGCAGGGCGGTGGCGACGGCGTGGGCGAGGGGGTTGGTGAGCACCCCGTCGATGACGTCGCGGCCGTCGAGCCTGCGGTGCCCGGCCCAGGGGGCGCGGGTGTAGTACGCCTCGTCGCGCGCCCAGGCCCCGGCCGCGCCGATGCCCGTGACCTGACCGATGGCCCCCTCGGAGACGAGCTTCCCGATCGCGGTCAGGGCGTGGGAGCCGAGCGACTGGAAGCCGATCTGGCAGGCGGTGCCGCGCTCCCGCAGGCCCTCGGCCATGCGGGTGAACTCGGCGTAGGAGGGGGCGGGCGGCTTCTCCAGCAGCAGGTGGGCGCCGCGCCCGGCGGCGGCGAGGGCGAGGTCGGCGTGGGTGTGGATGGGGGTGCAGACGATGGCGATCCGGGCGCCGCTGCGGGTGATGAGGTCGGCGAGGTCGGTGGACTGCTCGGGCGTGCCGAGGCCGTCGCCCAGCTCTTCGGCGGTCAGCGGGGACAGTTCGCAGACCCCGGCGAGCCGGACCAGGCCCTGGGCGGTGAGCCGCCGGATGTTCTCCAGGTGCCGGCGGCCGTGGCCGCGGGCACCGGCGAGGACGAGGGGTGTGGGTTCCATGGCTAGCCCTTGACCGCGCCCGCGCTGAAGCCGGTGATCAGCCACTTCTGGATGAAGGCGAACACGATGACGACCGGTACGGCGGCGATCACGCCGCCCGCCGCGAGGGCTCCCAGATCGACGCTGTCGGCCCCGATGAGCGTGTTGAGGCCGACCGGGATGGTCTGCTTGTCCTGGGAGCTGAGGAACATCAGGGCGAACAGGAAGTGGTTCCAGCTGTGGACGAAGGCGAAGGAGCCCACCGCGATCAGCCCGGGCCGCAGCAGCGGCAGCACCACGGCGCAGAAGGCGCGGAAGCGTCCGCAGCCGTCCACCCAGGCCTGTTCCTCCAGGGACACCGGCACATTCCTGATGAACCCGCTGATGAGGATCATGGACAGCGGGAGCTGGAAGACCGTCTCCGCGATGACCACGCTCCCCAGCGAGTTGATCATCTGGAGGTTCTTGAAGATCTCGAAGAGCGGGACCAGCATCAGCGCGCCGGGGATGAACTGCGAGGCCAGCAGCGCGAGCATGAAGCCCTTTTTGATCCGGAAGTCGAAGCGCGCCAGGGCGTAGCCGCCGGCCAGGGCGACCACCGTGGTCATCACCAGCGAGGAGACCCCGACGATCATGCTGTTCTGGAAGAACGTGCCGAAGCTCCGCTCATTCCAGACCTTGGCGAAGTGCTCGCCGGTCATCGGCCAGGGCACCAGCGAGGTGGAGCCGGCCGGGCGCAGCGCGAACAGCAGCATCCAGTAGAACGGGATCAGGGTGAACAGCAGGTACAGGGCCAGCGGGAGGTAGATCTGCCGGCGCGGCACGCCGTCGTCGAGCCCGCGCCCGCGCTTCCCGCGCCGGTCGGCGTCGGGGGCGGCGGCGGGGGCGGGCGCGAGGCCCTTCTCCGCGAGTGCGGTGGTCACTTGTTGTCGCCTCCGAACTTGCTCAGGCGCAGATAGAGGATCGAGCAGAAGAGAAGGATCACGAAGGCGACGGTGGTGAGCGCGGCCGCGTAGCCGAAGTCGTGGCCGTCGATGCCGGTGTTGGCGACGTACAGCGGGAGGGTGGTGGTCTGTCCGGCCGGGCCGCCGCCGGTGAGGGTGTAGAGCAGGTCGACGTTGTTGAACTCCCACACCCCGCGCAGCAGCGTGGAGAGGATGATCGCGTCCTTCAGGTGCGGCAGGGTGATGTGGAAGAACTGCCGGGCCCGCCCCGCGCCGTCGACCGAGGCCGCCTCGTACAGGTCCTTCGGGATGGACTGCAGATCGGCGAGGATGAGGATGGCGAAGAACGGGACGCCGCGCCACAGTTCGGCGAGGACGGCCGCCCAGAAGACGGTGTCGGGGTCGGAGAGCACCGAGGTGCCGTAGCTGCCGATGCCCGCGTCCGCCAGGTAGCGGCTGATGCCGGTGGAGGGGTTGTAGAGCAGCATCCAGATGGTGGTGGTCAGCACCCCGGAGACGGCCCACGGCGAGAAGACCAGGGCGCGGGCGATGCCGCGGCCGATGAAGGTCTGGTTGACCAGCAGGGCGAGGGCCAGGCCGAGGACCAGTTGCAGCAGCACCTCGGTGACGACCCATCTGCCGCTGAAGGCGAGGGTGTCCCAGAACTGCGGGTCGTCGGTGAAGATCCGGGTGAAGTTGTCCAGGCCCGCGAAGCCGTTCCGCCAGGGCTTGGTGACGTTGTAGTTCTGCAGGCTGTAGTAGAGGACGCTGAGCATCGGATAGGCGATGAAGCCCAGCATCAGCAGCCCGGCGGGGGCGATCAGCAGATACGGGAGGCGGCGGGTGGAGCCTCCCGTACGGGGCCGGGGGACCCGGGGTTGTTTCGCCACGGCGTCGGCCATGACTGCTTCTCCGTTCTCAGGGGTGCGGGGGGTGCGGGGCTGCGCGGGGTGCGCGGTGGGGCGTGGGTGCGAGGGGTGCGCGGTCGGGCGGGTGAAGCGCTTACCGAATGTCGTTCGGCATCTCGTGCAAAAGGTGAGCCGACAGGTGGTCAGCCCGCGTAGGGCTCGGGGTCCGCGCCGGGGGCGGCGAGGAAGCGGAAGTCGCAGCCGGTGTCGGCCTGGGTCATCTGTTCCTGGTACAGGGCGCCGTAGCCGCGGGTGTACCGGGGCGGGGGCGGGGTCCAGGCCGCCCGGCGCCGCTCCAGCTCGGCGTCGTCGACCTCCAGGCGCAGCGTGCGCGCCTCGACGTCAAGGGTGATCAGGTCGCCGGTGCGGACCAGGGCGAGCGGGCCGCCGACGTACGACTCGGGCGCGATGTGCAGCACACAGGCGCCGTAGCTGGTGCCGCTCATCCGCGCGTCGGAGATCCGCACCATGTCCCGCACCCCCTTCTTGAGGAGGTGGTCGGGGATCGGCAGCATCCCGTACTCGGGCATCCCGGGGCCGCCGAGCGGGCCGGCGTTGCGCAGCACCAGCACGCTGTCCTCGGTGATGCCGAGCGCGGGGTCGTTGATGGTGGCCTGCATCGACTTGTAGTCGTCGAAGACGACGGCGGGGCCGGTGTGCTCGAGCAGGTGGCGCTCGCAGGCGATGTGCTTGATCACCGCGCCGTCGGGGCACAGGTTGCCGCGCAGCACCGCCACTCCCCCCTCGCTCGCCAGCGGGTTGTCGAGCGGGCGGATGACCTCGGGGTCGTGGACCAGGGCGCCGTCGAGCTGCTCGCGCAGGGACGCGTGGGCGACGGTCGGGCGGTCCAGGTGCAGGGTGTCCCCCAGCCGTGCCAGGAAGCCGGGCAGGCCGCCCGCGAAGTGGAAGTCCTCCATGAGGTAGCGGCCGCCGGGGCGCAGGTCGGCCAGCACGGGCACGGTGCGGGCGATCCGGTCGAAGTCGTCGAGGGTGAGCGGCACCCCGGACCGCCCGGCCATCGCGATCAGGTGGATCACGGCGTTGGTGGAGCCGCCGAGCGCCAGCACGGTGGCGACCGCGTCCTCGTACGCCTCCCGGGTGAGGATCTCGGATAACGTGAGGTCCTGCCAGACCAGTTCGACGACACGCAGCCCGGAGGCCGCGGCCATCCGGTCGTGCCCGGAGTCGACGGCCGGGATGGAGGAGGCGCCGGGGACCGTGACCCCCAGCGTCTCGGCGGCGGCCGTCAGCGTCGAGGCGGTGCCCATGGTCATGCAGTGGCCGGGCGAACGGGCCAGGCCGCTCTCCAGCTCGGACATCTCGCAGTCGCCGATGAGCCCGGCCCGCTTGTCGTCCCAGTACTTCCACATGTCGGTGCCCGAGCCCAGGACCTCGTTGCGCCAGTGGCCCGGCAGCATCGGCCCGGCCGGCACGAAGACCGTCGGCAGGTCGGCGGTGGCGGCCCCCATCAGCAGCGCGGGGGTGCTCTTGTCGCAGCCGCCCATGAGGACCGCGCCGTCCACCGGATAGGAGCGCAGCAACTCCTCGGTCTCCATGGCCAGCAGATTGCGGTAGAGCATGGGCGTCGGCTTCTGGAAGGTCTCCGAGAGCGTCGACACCGGGAATTCCAGCGGGAATCCGCCGGCCTGCCACACCCCGCGTTTGACCGCCTGGGCGCGGTCCCGCAGGTGCGCGTGGCAGGGGTTGATGTCGCTCCAGGTGTTGAGGATCGCGATGACCGGCTTGCCGAGGTGCTCCTCGGGGAGGTAGCCGAGCTGGCGGGTGCGGGCCCGGTGGCTGAAGGAGCGCAGCCCCTCGGTGCCGTACCACTGGTGGCTGCGCAGCTCCTCCGGCTTCTTTCTCCGGGGGGTCGCGGGGGGCTCGGGGGGCTCGGGGGTCGCGGGGGGCTCGGGGGTCGCGGGGGGCGCGGGGGGCGTCATATCGCCCACCCCTGGATCAGCGCGGCGACTTCGGCGCGCTGCGGCTCGGGCAGCGCGCTGCCGGGCGGGCGGATGTCGCGGCGGCACAGGCCGAGCGCAGCAAGCGCTTCCTTCACGACGCTGACGTTGTTGGCCGACTGCTGTGCGGCGCGCAGGTCCTCGAACCGCCGGATCTGCTCCCACACCTTCATGGCGGCCGGGTAGTCCCCGGCGCGCAGCGCGCCCAGCATGTCGAGCGAGACCTTCGGGGCGACGTTGACCAGGCCGGAGGTGAAGCCGGTGGCGCCGACGGCCCAGTACGAGGGCGCGTACAGCTCGGCCAGCCCGGCCACCCACACGAAGCGGTCGAGCCCCGCGTCGCGGGCGACGGCGGCGAAGCGCGCGGCGTCGGGCACCGCGTACTTGACCCCGATCACATTGGGGCAGGCCTCGCCGAGCCGGGCGATCGCGGACCCCTCGATCAGCGGGTTGCGCAGATACGGCACCACCCCCAGCTCGGGCACGGCCTCGGCGATGGCGCGGTGGTAGTCGACCCAGCCGTCCTGGGAGACGTACGGATGGACCGGCTGGTGCACCATCACCATCCCGGCGCCCGCCTCGCGGGCGTGGCGCGCGGCCTCGACGGCGGTGGTCACGTCGTGCCCGACGCCGACGAGGACGGCGGCCCGGTCGCCGGTCTCCGCCACGGTCAGCTCGGTGACCAGGCGGCGCTCGGCGAGGGTGAGGGCGTAGAACTCGCCGGTGTTGCCGTTGGGCGTGACGGCCTTGACGCCGCCGTCCAGGAGCCGGCGCAGCAGGGCCCGGTAGGTGTCCTGGTCCACGGCGCCCTCGGCATCGTACGGAGTCACCGGGATCGCCACGACATCCGCGAGCGCCGCCCTCAGTGGCGAGTAGTCCATACGGAGCCTTTCCCTTCTGGTCGAGCCGGCCGGGCTGGCCGGGCCGGTCGGGCTGGTGGGGCTGGTCGGGCTGGTGGGGCTGGTCTGGCCGGTGACGGTCGTCGGTGGAGCGGGGGCGGAGCGGGGGCGGAGCGGGGCCGGTGCGGGGGCGGTGCGGGGTGGAACGGGGGCGGTACGGGGGCGGTACGGGGCGGTACGGGGGTGGGGCGCGTGGGCGCGTGCGGGACCGTCCCCTCGACGCACGCGCCCACGCGGTCTAGGTGGCCGCCTCGGCGGCCCGGCTTCCGGCGCCCGCGACCGGGCCCTCGCCCGCGGCCTCCGGGAAGGCGCGCCGGACGAAGGAGGCGATGTGGTCGCGCAGCGCCTCGGCGGCGCCGTCCGCGTCGCCGTCGAGCGCGCGGGCCAGGATCTCGCGGTGCTCGCGCGCCTCCCGCTCCCAGGACGGGACCGCCTGCCAGGCGACGGCGGAGACCAGGGCGGCCTGGTCGCGCAGCTCGTCGAGGATCCCGGTCAGCAGCGGGTTGCCGCAGGGCAGGTAGAGCGCGCGGTGGAAGTCGCGGTTGGCCAGCGAGCGCCCGGCCGGGTCGGCGGCGGCGTCGGAGCGCTCCAGCGCGGCGCTCGCGCCGGCCAGGTCGGCGCGCGTGGTGACGGTGCGGCGCAGCGCCTCGGGCTCCAGCAGCAGCCGGACGTCGTAGACGGCCTGCGCCATGGCGGTGTCGACGGTGCGCACGGTCGCGCCCTTGTACTCGCTCATCACGACGAGCCCCCGGCCGGCGAGGGTCTTGAGGGCCTCCCGGACCGGGGTCTTGGAGACGCCGAACTGGGCGGCCAGCTCGGTCTCGACGAGGGGCTGGCCGGGCCGCAGCCGTCCGGTGAGGATCGCGTGCTTGACCGCCTCCAGTACATACTGCGTACGGGAGGGGACCGGGCTCGGCGTCATGTCCATGGGGCTCTCAGATCTCACATATCGCGTCTCATATATGACGTACGGAGTACGACGCGATGAAATTAGGGCCGCCCGGGGGGTTCGTCAACGGTTCTGACAGAAAACGCTTGCTGCGATGCGGTTCCCCGAGCGGCCCTGGTGAGTTGGGGGCGTGTCAGGGAAGGCGTTCGAGCGCGGTGCGCACCGCCGCGAGGTCCGCGTCGGAGGCCAGTCCCGCGTGGTAGAGGCGGATTTCGTCCGCGCCGAGCCCGGCCGCGTGCGTGGCGTCGGCCTCCAGGGTGGCGGGGCTGCCGCCCATGCCGGCCACGACGGTGAAGTTCGCGGCCAGGGTGGTGCGTTCGGTCCTGTGCGGCGCGAAGGGGGTGAGCACATCGGTCCGCGCCGCGTCGCTCCCGGTGCAGGGCAGCACCACCCCGTCGGCGTGGCGGAGGATGCCCGCCGGGTCCACCCCGGCGTTGGCCCCGAGGCGGTGGGGCGCCGGGTCGGCGTGCAGCAGCACCTGGAACGGGCCGCCTGCCGCCTCCCGTACGGCCGCGACGGCGTCCCGCTGCAACTCGGCCGCGACCCGGTCGCGCCAGGCCGCGAAGGTGGCCGCGTGGTCGCCGCCGAGCAGCTTCTCCACCTCGGCCCACTCGGCGGCCCGGTCGCCGCCACCCTGGCCCGCCTCCCCTGCCCAGACCGGCCTCAGGGCCCGCAGTACGGCCCGCCGCAGCTCCTCCGGGTCGGCGCCGAGCGAGGCGTAGCCGGCGTGGCAGCTGTCGCAGAAGCACAGCGACATCAGGTACTGGGCCGCGCCGCCGAGCGGGACCCCGCCGATCTTGTCGTGCGCGTGCAGGTGGGCGACCCCGTACCAGCCGCAGGACTCCAGCTCGGTGCCGAGGGTGCCGGGCCGCACCGCCGCCTCGGCGGCCAGGTCGACCACGTACGAGCGCACCTCGGGGCGGGCGACGCACGGCGCCCAGGGGTAGTGGTCGCCGTAGGCGTTGCGCACGGAGGTGCGCGGATGCTCGTCGCCCAGGCGGGAGTTGTGCGCGAGGACCACCCAGGAGTGCACCTCGAGCCCGGCGTCGGCCAGCGCGCGGGCCGCCTCGCCGTACGGGTCGGCGCCCTCCACCCAGGACTGCCGGTACGGGCGCAGCGGGCGGTCCGCCCAGCGCTCGGGGTCCGGCGGGTAGAGGACTGCGGCGTGCCGGGCGGTGACGACGCGGTGGCGCGGGTGGCGCGGCGTCAGCGCGCGGGTGGAGTGGTAGGCGGAGGCGAGGGTGACCTGCTGGACGCCGAGGTCGGCGATGCGGCGGGCGGCGTCCGGGTCGCCGACGACGTCCCAGGGGTAGACGAAGGCGGAGGCTTTCAACGCGGTTTTCCCCTCGGGGTGGTCAGGCTTCGGAGGTGGGGACCAGGGCCAGCCCGCGCTCGATCAGCTCGGCCAGTTCCTTGAGGTGGGCGGGGCTGGGCTCGGACAGCGGCGGGCGCACCTCGCCGACGTCCAGGCCACGCAGCCGCACCCCCGCCTTGACCAGCGAGACGGCATAGCCGCGCCCTTGGTTGCGCAGCTCCACCAGCGGCCGGTAGAAGCCGTCGAGCAGCGCGTTGCACATCGCGTCGTCGCCGGTGGTGAGGGCCTTGTGGAAGGCGAGGGCGATCTCGGGGGCGAAGCAGAAGACCGCGGAGGAGTAGAGCAGCACGCCGATGCCGCGGTAGGCGAGGCCGGTCAGCTCTGCGGTGGGCAGCCCGTTGAAGTAGAGGAACTTCCCCTCGGGATCCTCGGCGCGCACCGCGCTGACGATGCGCTGGAGCAGGTCCAGGTCGCCGAGGCCGTCCTTGAGCCCGATGATGCCGGGCACCTTGGCGAGTTCGACCACGGTCGGCGGGGTGAGGACGACGTTGTCGCGCTGGTAGACGATGACGTCGAGATCCGTCGCGCCCGCGAGCGCGGTGTAGTGCCGCAGCAGCCCCTCCTGGGAGGCGACGACCAGGTACGGGGGCATGGCCAGCAGCCCGTCGGCCCCGGCCTCCTCGGCGAGCCGCGCGTACCGGATGGCGAGCGCGGTCCCGTAGCCCGCCCCGGCGACCACCGGTACGCGCCCGGCGGCCTCCTCCACGGCGGCGGCGACGACGGCGCGGAACTCCTCGGGGGTGAGCGCGTGGAACTCACCGGTGCCGCAGCACGCGAACACGGCGGCCGCCCCCGCCTCGATCCCGCCGCGCACATGCGCGCGGTAGGTGTCGAGGTCCAGGGCGCCGTCGGGCCCGTAGGCGGTCACGGGGAAGAACAGCAGGCCGTCAAGGCGCTCGGCGAGTGAGGCTGAGGTCACGGGCTCTCCCTGTCCTGTGTGCCGACGTGCCGTCAACTCACCGGCGCATACACGTTTCTGATCGTCATCCATATTCTTGAACGCTGCCACGGTAGGGCAGCCCGGCCGCGCCGGTCAAGGCGCGCGCACCCCCGTGGAGACGCGTCGGACACCCGCCCGACACCGCCTCACGCGCCCCTTGACTCACCCCCGCCCCCTCCCTAGCGTGTCCATGTTTATGAACAGCATCTCCGCATGAATTTCCATCCTTGACGGAGGAGATCCCCACATGCCCGCTCCCCGCACCGTTCTCCTCACCGGCGCCGCCGGCGGCATGGGCACCCTGATGCGGGAGCTGCTGCCCGCGACCTACGGCTACCGGCTGCGCCTCCTCGACCTCCTGCCCATCGACGGGGAGCCGGACGCCATCACCGCGGACCTCGCCGACAAGGAGGCGCTGCGGGAGGCCGTGCGGGGCGTCGACGCGATCATCCACCTCGCGGGCATCTCCCTGGAAGCCCCGTTCGAGAAGATCCTCCGGGCCAACATCGAGGGCACCTACAACCTCTACGAGGCGGCCCGCGAGGCGGGGGTCCGCCGGATCGTCTTCGCCTCCAGCAACCACGCCGTCGGCTTCACCCCGCGCCCGGCCACCACCCCGGTGCCCGCCGAAGCGCTCATCCCGATCGACACCCCGCGCCGCCCGGACACCTTCTACGGCCTGTCCAAGTCCTTCGGCGAGGACCTGGCGTCCCTCTACTGGGACAAGCACGGCATCGAGACCGTCGCCATCCGCATCGGCTCCTGCTTCCCCGAGCCCACGTCGGTGCGCATGCTCTCGGTCTGGATGAGCCCGGCCGACGGCGCCCGGCTCCTCCACGCCGCCCTCACCGCCGAGGACGTCGGCTACACGGTGGTGTACGGCAGCTCGGCCAACACCCGCCTGTGGTGGGACCTCGGCTCCGCCCGCGCCCTGGGCTACGAACCGCAGGACGACTCGGAGCCGTACGCCGCGAAGCTCCTCGCCGAACAGGGCGAGCTGGACCCCGGCAACCCCGACCACGCCCACCTCGGCGGCCACTTCTGCACCAATCCGCCCATCTGGCCGCACTGACGTGTCATACCCTCGGGACCGGTGGCCACGAATGGGCGACAGGGGGACGTATGAGCGTGCGTTGGTCGGCAGGGGTCATCGGGTCGCTGGTGGCCCTGGCCGTGCTCACGGGATGTGCCGACCCGGACAAGAGCGAGATCTTCACCTGGACCGATGAACACGGCAGGGCTTGCACCGGAGTGGTGGTCGTGGACTCGGAGGACGGCGACCGCGAGGTGACCAGCATCGACTGCGACTACCCGCCGGAGGGCGTGAAACCCGGCCGCACGACCTCGTCCCCGCTTCCCGGCTGACGCGTACGGGGAGAGGACCCGTCACCCGTCGCGCGCGCTGCGCCTGGGCGGGCGCTGCGCCTGGGCGGGTGCTGCGCCGACCCGGGCGCCACGCCGACGCGCGCCAGCACCGCCGCGGCGCCGTCCTCCGCGGCGATGCGACGCGCCAGGGCGCCCGCCCGGTGCCGGTGGGCCGGCTCGGCCACGCAGGCCGTGATCGCCGCGGCGAGGGACCCGACGATGAGCCCCTGGAAGCGCAACGGGGGCGGCGTACGGGGAGAGCACCACCGCAGGACGGCGGCCGCCCGCGCGCAGCCGTCACCCCTCGCGCAACACACCGACGCGCGCCAGCACCGCCGCGGCACCGTCCTCCGCGGCGACGCGACGCGCAAGGGCGGCCGCCCGGCGCCGGTGCGCCGGCTCGGCCACGCAGGCCGTGATCGCCGCGGCGAGGGACCCGACGATGAGCCCCTGGAAGCGCAACGGGGGCGGCGTACGGGGAGAGCACCACCGCAGGACGGCGGCCGCCCGCGCGCAGCCGTCACCCCTCGCGCAACACACCGACGCGCGCCAGCACCGCCGCGGCACCGTCCTCCGCGGCGACGCGACGCGCAAGGGCGGCCGCCCGGCGCCGGTGCGCCGGCTCGGCCACGCAGGCCGTGATCGCCACGGCGAGGGACCCGGCGGTGAGCGCCTGGAAGGGCAGCGGGGCGGGCGCGGCCCCGAGTCGGTGCAGGCGGGCCGCCCAGAACGGCTGGTCGGCCATGACGGGCACCGGCACCGCGGGCACCCCCGCGCGCAGCCCGGCGGCGGTGGTGCCCGCTCCCGCGTGGTGGACCACGGCGGCCGTGCGGGGGAACAGCCAGTCGTGCGGCACGTCCCCGATCGCCAGCACGTCGTCGCCGACCGCGCTCAGCCCCGCCCACCCCGCCTGCACCACCGCACGCACCCCCGCGCGGGCCACCGCCGCCACCACCAGCTCGCCCAGCCGCTCCCCCTCCCCCGGCGCCATGCTGCCGAACCCGATGAACACCGGCGGCGGACCGGCCCGCAGGAAGTCGGTCAGCTCGGCCGGGGGCCGCCAGCCGTGCGGCCGGGCGGGCCACCAGTACCCCGCCACCTCCACCTGGTCCGGCCAGTCCGCCGGGCGCGGCACCACCAGCGGGCTGAAGCCGTGGAACACCGGCCGGATGTCCCCGCCCGGCGCCGCCGACGGGGCGGCGGGCAGCCCCAGCCGGGCGCGCAGCCGGGCCACGGCCCCCTCCTGGAGCGCCCCGGCAGCCGCCAGCAGCGCCCGCCCCGCCGCCAGGTTGCCGTCCGGCCCCGGGGCGCCGGCGTCCGGCGCGCCGGGCAGCGGAAACTCCCTCGTCGGGAAGGCCGGTGCGAGATAGGCGCCGACCACGGGCACCTCGAACGCCTCACCGGCCGCCCGGCTGAAGGGCGCCGGGCCGAACGCGGTGAGCACCAGATCGGTGCCGCGCTCCACGGCCGCCACCACCCCGTCCGCGAGCCGCTCCAGGAACGCGCGGGTCACCTCCCGCGCCTCCTCCGGCGACGCCGCCCCGGCCCTGGCGCGGATCAGCTCCCGGGGGTCACCCGGCAGCGGCCGGTGGTCGAGACCGCAGCCGGCGACGAGCCCGGCGAAGGGCGGGTGGGCCGCCACGGCGACCTCGTGCCCGGCGTCCAGAAGGCGCCGCCCCAGACCCGTGAACGGCGCGACATCCCCTCGCGAACCGGCGGTGACGATCAGAACGCGCATGTGATGATCCTCCTCGGCGAGTGCCGCCCCGGGCGCACCCCGGACACCCCCGGGCACATCCCGGGCACGGGCCCCGGGCACACCCCGGGCACGGCGGTCGCCGCGGACGCTAACGGCTCCCACGCGGTGGAGGTTCAACCAGTTGTGACACACGGCACACGAGGCGGGGACACGGTGGGCATCGGCGAGCTGGCCGCGCGCACCGGGCTGCCGGTGAAGACCATCCGCTACTACTCGGACATCGGGCTGCTGCCCGAGAGCGGCCGCAGCCCCGGCGGCCACCGCCGCTACACCGCCGACGCGTTGTCCCGGCTCCGGCTGATCCAGCGCCTCCGCGCGCTGGACACCCCCATCGCCGCCATCGCCGCCGTGATGACCGGCGAACGCTCGCTCGCCGAACTCGTCACCCACGAACTGGACGCCGTCCAGGCGCGGCTGCGCGAGGCGACATGGCGGCAGGGAATGCTGCGGGCCCTGGACGACTGTCCCGGCCCGGAGCGGCTGCGCCGCCTCGCCCTGCTCGCCGGGGTGGGCAGGCCCGAGGAGGCCCACGACAGCCTGGTGCGCTACTGGCACTGGGCGCTCCCGGCCGACCTGCCGCCCCGGCTGGCCCGAGCCGTCGTCGAGGGCGCGGTGCCCGCCCCGCCGGACACCCCCACGGCCGCCACCGTCCTCGGCTACGCCGAACTCCACGCCCTGGCCACCGGGGACGGCCGGCGCAGACAGCCGCAGCGCCACCAGGTCGGCGACGTCGCCTCGTTCTACGCCGGCGTCGTCGACGCCTGCGCCCTGGCCACCGAGGCCCTGGCCACCGGCTGCCCGGCCCGCCACGCCGAGGCGCTCGACCACTTCGTACGCGCCTACGCCCGCGTCGGCGGCCACGACGACACCCCGGCCTTCCGCGCCCACCTGCGCGCCCGGTTCCGCCACGGCACCCGTCCCGGTTCGTTCCCCCTGCGCTATTGGCGCCACGCCCTCACCGTCACCGGCGCGCCCCCGCCGCGCTCCACCGCCACCGGCCCCGGCCACCTCGCCGCCCCGCTGGCCGCGCTCCACCAGCGGATCTCCGGCCTGCACCTGGCCGGAGACCAAATCCCGTCGCCCTGAGCGCTCCTGGGCCGGTACGGTCGGGCCACTCTCCAACGGCCGAAGGGAGCGCCGATGCCCGCACCGTCCGGCTTCGCCTACCGACAGCGCGGCGACGGCAGCGTGGTCATCACCCACCACGGCCGCGCGGCGGCCACCCTGCGCGGCACCCGCGCGGCGCGCTTCCTCGCGGAGACCGAGGCCGAGGCGGGCGACCCGCAGGAGGTCATGGCCCGCTGGACCGGCAACTACCGCAGGGGCAACGAGCGCACGGCCCGCGACCACCCGCGCAACCGGCGCTGAGCGCCGGGCCCGGCACCCGGCACCCGCGCGACCGGCGCTGAGCCCCGGGTCGGGCGCCTGGCTCGGCGTCAGGCAGGGTCGGTGCCGGGCCCGGCACCAGGGGGTGTCGGGCAGGGGGTGTCAGGCAGGCTCGCCGGCGGGCTCGGGCAGCCAGTCCTCGGCCGGGTCGTACTCCAGCCACCGGCTACGCCCCGCCTCCGCCGCGAGGGCGCCCAGCAGGGCGTCCACCCGGGGGTTCCCGCCGCACCACAGCAGCGACCAGGCGTACAGCGGCGTGGGCTCGACCAGCGGCACGGACCGGATCCCGGGGTCGTCGGGCAGCGGCACATCGGCCGGCATCAGCGAGAAGCGGCGCGGGTCGGCGGCCACGTCGGCGAGGAAACCGTCCAGCCCCAGGTTGGTGCCCTCGGCATGGTGCCGGATGCCGAACCGCTCGGCGAAGCGGTGCAGGAAGTCCAGCCGGTGCAGCGCCGCCGGGGTCCACAGCACGCTGTCCCGCAGTTGCCCGGGCCTCAGCGCGGGCTCGTCCGCGAGCGGATGGTCCGCGCTCAGCACGGCGTCCACCGGCTCCAGCCGCACCAGCCGGTGGGTCAGCCCCGCGGGCAGGGGCGGATGGACGCGGCCGAACGCGGCATCGATGTCGCCGCGCAGCAGCGCCGCCGCCACCGACGGCAGGTCACGCCCGTGTCCCAGCTCCAGCGGCGGTGCCCCGCTGCCCGCCGCCACCTGCGCCAGCGTCCGCATCGGCGCGTAGAGGTGCCCCCACACATCGACCCGCGGCGGCCGACGCTCGTCCAGGGCCGCGGCCACCGCCCGGTCGGCGGCGGCCAGCGCCCGCCGGGCCGGCTCCAGGAAGCGGTCCCCGGCACCGGTCGGCTCGACCCCGTGGCCGGTGCGCCGGAACAGCGCGGTGCCCAGCCCGGCCTCCAGGCGCGCGATCCGCTTGGACAGCGCCTGCTGCGAGATGGACAGCGCCTCGGCCGCCCGCCCGAAGTGCGACTCCTCGGCGGCGAGCACAAAGGCGCGGACCTGTGCCAGATCGAGATCCATGCCCCTCACCATAGGAGACAACCATCGGTTGTCGGCTCGGCCGGTCGGTTGTTGGATCGTCCCGCGCCCCCGCCGGTTACCTGAGCCGCATGAAGAGACTCATCCCCACGGGAGATCCGGCGCGCCCGGTCGAGTTCACCGAGGACACCACGCCCGTTCCGGCCCCCGACGAGGCGCTGATCCGCGTCGAGGCGTTCGCCCCGAACCGAGGCGAGACGTTCCTCCTGGAGCGGCCGAAGCCCGGCCTGATACCCGGCAAGGACATCGCCGGCCTGGTGGTGCAGGCGGCCGCCGACGGCTCCGGCCCCCAGGCCGGCACCCGCGTCGTGGGACACCCGCCCAAGGGCGGCTGGGCCGAGTACGCGGCCGTGCCCACCCACTCGCTCGCCGAACTGCCCGACGCCGTCAGCTCCGTCGTCGCCGCGGCCCTGCCCCTGGCCGGCATCACCGCCCTCCGGCTGCTGCGCACCGCCGGCGGCGTCGCCGGCAGGCGCGTTCTGCTGACCGGCGCCTCCGGCGGTGTCGGCCACTACCTCACCGAGCTGGCCGCCGGCGCGGGCGCGGAGGTCACCGTGGTGACCGCGACCGAGCCGCGCGCCGAGCGGCTGCTCGCCCTGGGCGCGGCGGCGGCCGTGCACGACGTGGCGAAGGCGGAAGGCCCGTTCGACGTGGTGCTGGAGTCCACCGGCGGCGCCGGGCTGCCCGCCGCGCTGTCCCACCTGACCCCCGGCGGCACGCTGATCTGGTTCGGCCAGGCCAGCCGCACCCCGGCGACGCTCGACTTCTTCGACTTCTTCAGCGGCCCGGAAGGCGCCACGATCCGCCACTTCCACTACGCCGGCGCGCCGTACGGCCGCGACCTGGCCACCCTCGTGCGGCTGGTGCGCGACGGACGGCTCCATCCCGAGATCGACCGTACGGAGGACTGGGCGAAGGCCGCCGAGACCCTGGTCGACCTGCGGGAGCGCCGGATCCGGGGCAAGGCCGTCCTCACCACGGGGGTGCGGTCATGACCATCGCCGACTTCTCTGCGGAGAACCTGACCCGCGCCGCCGGCGCCGGTCTCGACCTCCACGAATACCAGCGGGTCACCGACGGGTTGACCTCGGTGGACGACTGGGGACCGGCGTTCACGCGGGCCGCCCGGCAACACCTCGCCCGCGCGGAACGGGCCGCCTCCCCGGTCTCGGCGGGCGAGCACTACGAGACGGCGGCGCGCTGGTTCCACCTCGCCACCCTGGCCCCGCACCCGGACCAGGCCTCGGCCGCCGCCGAGGCCGACGCCGCCATGGGCCGTGCCCTGGAACTCCTGGACCCCGGCGCCCGCCGGCTCGAGGGGCCCGCCTTCGCCGGCTGGCTTCGCGGCCCTGTCGACGCGCCGGCCACCGTCGTCGTCGTGCCCGGCCTGGACTCCGGCAAGGAGGAGTTCCACCTGGTCACCTCGGCGCTGCTGCGCCGGGGCCTGGCGGTGTTCACCATGGACGGCCCCGGACAGGGCGTCCTCACGGCCACCACCACGGTCCGGCCCGACTACCACGAGGTGATCGGCCAGGTCGTGGACGCCCTCGGGATCGACCGGGTCGGGCTCATCGGCCTCAGCCTGGGCGGCTATTACGTCGTGGAAAGCGCCGCCCACGAGCCCCGCGTGGCCGCCGTCGCCACCGTGAGCGGCCCCTTCCGCCTCGACTGGCAGGCCTTCCCGCCCCCGCTCCAGGATCTCCTCGCCCGGCGCGCCGGAGGGACCGAAGCGGCCCGCGGCTTCACCGCCCGCGTCGACCTGACCGCCCTGGCACCCCGTATCGCCTGCCCGCTCCTGGTGGTCGACGGCGGCCGGGACGTCATCCCGGGAGTCACCAACGGCGAGCCGCTGGCCCGCCTGGCCCCGCACGGCGACTACCTGTTCGTCCCGCACGGCGAACACCTCCTCGGCAACGCCCTCGCGGACTGGCTGCCCGGGACCGCCGACTGGATGTCGGCCGCGCTGGCCGATTCCCAGGGGGAGCGCCGTCTGTCATAGTCCCGATCATGAAAGACATACGAAGACAGCAGGTGGGGCTGATTCCCGGAGTCGCGCTGGCCGCCACGCTGCCCGGGATCACCCTCGATGAGACCGGCACCTCCTCGCTGTTCGGCTACCTGTTCGCGTTCGTCCTCTTCGCGGGCATCAGCACCGCGATCTGGGCCACGCCCAAGGACCCGCACCAGGGCATCCTGCTGCCCATCCTGGCGATCGTCGGCCTGATCCAGGACACGCTGGTGTGGTACCTGATCGCCTGGCTGTCCGACGTCCGCGTGGACAGCCTGTGGTGGGCGGTGGCCGGGGCCTTCGTGGTGCGGGCCTGCTGCTGGGCCGCCGTGTGGACCCTGCCGTCCGAAACGTCGAAGCCGCAGGAACCCACGGACACATAGCGCCCCGGGGCGCCTCCACGGTGAGCCGGTGGCTCAGCCGGCGGCGGCGCCGAACCACGTGGGCAGGTGGCCGAGCAGATCCCCCTGGTCGTCGCCTACCCACGCCACGTGGCCGTCCGGCCGCAGCAGCACGGCGGGCACGTCCAGTTCCTCGCCGACATCGACGACGTGGTCGACGACGTGGTCGATCCGGTCCGCCCAACCCTCCACCGACAGCCGGCCGGTCTGGTCGAGCAGCAGTCCCCGGCCGCCGTGCATCAGCTCGTAGAGGCGACCGCCGCCCTTCAGCGCCACGTCCCGCATCCGGCGGCCGAGCAGCTCATGCCCTTCACCGAAGTCGTAACGGACCCCGATCGCGATGATCTTCTCGATCAGGTGGCGGTTCACCTCCTCGAAGTCCATCAGCTCGGCCAGCAGCCGCCGTACCGCCTGCGCCCCAGGCTCCGTGGACATCAGCTCCGCCTGCGCGCGGGTGTTGTCCAGCACCTCGGCGGCCACCGGGTGCCGTTCGTCGTGGTAGCTGTCCAGCAGCCCCTCCGGCGCCCAGCCGCCCACCTCGGCGGCCAGCTTCCAGCCGAGGTTGAACGCGTCCTGGATGCCGACATTGAGGCCCTGCCCGCCCATCGGCGGATGGATGTGCGCCGCGTCCCCGGCCAGCAGCACCCGGCCGGTCCGGTAGCGCTCGGCCAGCCGGGTGCCATCGCCGAAACGGGACAGCCAGCGCGGTGAGTGCACACCGAAATCGGTGCCCGCGTACGCCCGCAACTGTCGCTTGAACTCCTCAAGCGTCGGCGGGACCGAGCGGTCCTCGGCCACCTTCTCGGCGGGCACCACGACGCGGTACACATCGTCCCCGAACGGCCCGACCCCGAACCTCAGATGGGTCTTGCGGACTTCGGCCACCACGGCGGCCACCGTCTCCTGCGCCACCGCCACCTGCATCTCCCCCACCAGCGTGTCGGCCCTGGAGGGCTCGCCGGGAAAGCCGACGCCGAGCAGCCTCCGCACCGCGCTGCGGCCACCGTCGCACCCGACGAGGTAGCGCGAGCGCAGCGGCGCGCCATCGGCCAGTTCGACCGTCACCCCGTCCTCGTCCTGGCTCAGCCCCACCACCTCGCACCCCCGCCGGATCTCGGCCCCCAGCTCGGTGGCGCGCTCGGCCAGCAGCCGCTCGGTCACGGGCTGCCGGATCCCGAGGACGTACGGATGCGTGGTGTCCAGTCGGCTGGGCGACGGCTTGGTGATACCGGCGAAGAAACCCCTGAGCGGGTGCTGCTTGCCGTGCGCGAGGAACCGCTCCAGCAGCCCCCGCTGGTCCATCACCTCGATGCTGCGCACGTGCAGCCCGAGCGACCGGACATACGTGACCGGCTCCGCCTCCTTCTCCAGCACCAGCACGCGCACGCCGTGCAGCCGCAACTCACAGGCCAACATCAAGCCGGTCGGCCCGCCACCGGCGATGATCACGTCAATCACGAGAATCCCCCCATGCCACATAGGTTCTGGCTCCGGCCGAGGATTCTGCGCCACGACGGGGGCCTTGCGGCAAGGCCCCCTGTGCGCTATAGGTTGAAAGTGGCGGGGAGAGTGTTCTCCCCGCCATTTGTCGTTCCGGCGGTCAGCGCCTTCTGGTGGCCGGTTTCAGCGGCGCGCGGCGAACGCGATGAACTCGGCCCATGCGTCGGGGGCGACGGTGAGGATCGGGCCGGTGGTGTTCTTGCTGTCCCGGACGTGGACGGTGTCGGGGCGGGCGGCGACCTCGACGCAATCGCCGCCCTGTGCACCGCTGTGGCTGCTCTTGAACCACGCCAGTTCGCGTATGTCGTTGCTCATAGCTCCCCCAACAACTTCTCGATAAAGATGGACGACTCCCGTGGTGTGAGAGCCTGGGCCCGGATGATCCCATAACGCGCGGCGATGGCACGGACCTCTTCCCGGTCGGTGACCAGGGCACTCCGACCCTGACCTTCGAGGTACGCGAGTTGTTCGCCGCCTTTGGGAGTCATCAGAGTGAACGGCCCATCGACCCCGGCATTGTCCTCCCTGCTCAGAGGCATCACCTGGATCTCCACATTGCGCTTCTCACCGACGAGGAGCAAGTGCTCCAACTGCCCGCGCAGTACCTGCACCCCGCCAAGCGGACGTCGCAAGACGGATTCCTCGATGACAAAGCCCAAAAGGGGCGCAGGCCGCGCATCGAAAATCGTCTGCCGTTCCATCCTTGCGGCGACCCGTTGTTCGACAACCTCTTCGTTCAGCGGAGGACGGTCCATCCCGAAGACGGCTCGCGCGTAGTCCTCCGTCTGCAGCAGCCCCTTGATCACATGGGTGTCGTACGCCTGAACTTCAACCGCTTCGGCCTCCAACCGCGCCGCGTCGCGGAAGAACGCCGGATACCGCGCCTGCGCCAGCTCCTCCTTCATCGCCGCCAGGACGCCACCGGCGTCCAGCACCTCGTCCGCCTTGTCGACCAGTTCCGGCTTGGGGATACGCCGCCCGCACTCGACCGACGCCACCTGGTCCACGCTGTATCCGACCAGCGCGCCCAATTCCGCCCGGGTGAGCCCGGCCCGTTCCCGGAACAGCTTGAGCTGCTTGCCGAACCCCCTCAGGAACGCGGACCGCTCCGTACCTGCCATGTCACGCCCCTCCCGTCGCACTTCGCGTGTTCGTACAGGCACTGTCCGTACACGCGCGCTTCCTGGAAAGGCTAGGCACACCCCCGCCAGGCTGACGCCCATGACGACCGAAAATGCCCCCTCACGAGCGACACGCCCGGAAGAGTTCCCTCCATCGCCCCGTGAGTTCGCCATGCGCTTCACCTCCACCCCACGCGGCGCGCGCCTCGCTCGGCGGCTCGTGTCGCACCGGCTGGCCGCGTGGGGCTACCCGTACGATTCCGGCCCCAACGAGACCACGACGCTCATCGCGAGCGAGCTGGCCGCCAACGCCGTACGCCACGGCCGCGTGCCCGGGCGGGACTTCCACGTACGGCTGATCGCGCCACCCGCCGCCCCCGGCGCCGTGATCCGCATCGAGGTGTCGGACACCCGGGCCGAGAAGCTGCCCACCCTCACCACGGCCGGGCCGGACGCCGAAACCGGCCGGGGCCTCTACCTCGTATCGCTGCTCGCCGAGCGCTGGGCCGTCGGGCCCCGCCCCGGCGGCGCGCCCGGGAAGACCGTGTGGGCCGAGATCTCGGTCGGCGCGAAACCGTCGGACTCCCGCTGACAGCCCGGTTTGCGGTGAGTATGAGACAACGACACGCCGACGCCATGGCGTGTCGTTGTCCCATACTCACCGCAAATCCGCGTCGCGCCGCTTGAGAATGGACGTCGCGGTCAGCGCGACGACGCGGTCCTCGTCATGGGCCAGATCCGCGAGCGCACCTGACGCCACCGCGCCCGGGATGTCCCCGAGCGCCTGGGTCAGCCGTTGGCGTGCGGGTGCTCCGACCGTGCCGGAGGCGAGGCGGTCGACGAGCCTGGCGGCGATGCGATCCGCCAGCGCGGGATCGCTCGCCAGCGCGCTCAGCGCGTCGGCCGCGTCGGCGTCGTTGGCCTCCTCGACGATCATGTCGAGGAGCGTCGGGACCGCGTCGGCCGCTCCGCGCGGTCCGAGCGTAAGGGCGGCGTACCTGCGGACCGCGATGTCGGGGTGCGTGAGTGCGGCCCTCAAAAGCGCCGTCGCCTCGTCGTTCGGAATCTCGGCGATGGACTGGACGGCACGTTTCCGCACCTCGGCCACCGGTGAGTCGAGGCCCTCCGCCAGCAGCGCCAATCCGCCCTCGCCCGCTTGCGCCAGCGCCCATCGAAGGGCTCCGGCGACATGCGGGTCGGTCTCGTTCAGCGCTGCCTCGACCAGGGCCTCCACCGGCATCGGAACCTCTCCGGCCGAGGCCAGGGCCGCGCGCTGGCGCATCCCGGCGCTCTCCGAACGCAAGGCCTGGAGGAGTGCGACGATCCGGAGGACGCCCTCCCAGTCGGCGGGTTCGGCGGCATCGATCCGGCCGAGGCGGGTGAGCAGTTCGGTCTCACGCGCGAGGCGTTCTCGCGTCTGGCGGATGAGGTCGTCCACGAGCTGCGAGGGCGTGAAATGGGGGTCGTCCAGCGCGCGCCCGACTTCACGCAGCGAAAGCCCCAAGGACCGCAGGCTCTCGATGTGGAAGATCCGCCGGATGTCGTCGCTGGAATACTCCCGATAGCCGACCTCGGTACGGTCCGTCGGCCGCAGCAGGCCGAGCGACTCGTAATGTCTGAGCATGCGGGCGCTGACCCCGGACCGCTGTGCCACCTCACCGATCCGCACCCTGCCCAGCACCCCCTTGGCCGCTCGCGCCGAGGGCCACGACGCGCTTCGCCTCCTCGATGGCGAACTCGAATCCGGCGTCCGGGTCGCGCAACAGCCGCTCCGTGGCGATCGCATGCTGACGCACGCGAGGGTCGGGATCCGTCATCGCGGCGCGCAGGGTCGGCATGATCGCCTCACCGAGCGCGATCAGCGCCCGGCTGAGGCTCAACTGCGTCTCACGCTCGCCGCGCCCGAGCTGTGTCGCCAGCACCCCGGCCAACTCGGCCTCTCCGCCCTCGAGCACGAGGACGACCGCTGTTCGCCAGGCGGTCCGCGCCACCTCGTCGTCGGGGTCGGTCAGGAGCGCCCGTGTGATGGCCGGCCACGCCTGCCGGTCCGCGATCTTGGACAGGGTGTGCAACGCCTGGCTTCGTGCCTGCGCCCGCTCCGAGCGGAGTTCGTCGATGAGCTTGGGGACGGTCAGCGATGACGCGTGGCGGGTGAGGGCCCACGTAAGCATTTCGCGCACGTAGAACTCGGGCTCGATCGCGCATCGGTCGATGAGCTTGTCGATGAACTGCGGATCCGGGTTCGTGCCGACCGCCAGCGCCGCCTGGAGCCGCACCGACGGGCTGCTGTTCTCCAGCCCCTGGAGAGCGCGCATCGTGTTCCTGTCCCCTTTCGGCATGGTCCTCGGGACCGCTTCCTTGACTGCAGTGAAGCCCTTGCCACTGTGTCAAGGTCAAGCGGCGCCACGGGATCACAGACCCCGGTGGAGGGCTTCGCGTTGCGCCGGGCTGAGGCGGTCCGGTCGCGTGACGAGGGTGTACGTCCGGGGGCCGACGGTCCTCAGGGCGAGGGGATCGGCGATGGCCGGTTGCCGCCGGATGGCGTCCAGGGCGGCGGTGGCGCGGTCTTCGGGCCAGCCGAGCGCGGTGGCCAGCGTAGCGAGGGTGAGTGGTCGATCGGCATGCACGAGGGCGGCCAGCACGGTGAGCGCGTCGTACACGGCGGTCGCGGTGAGGGTGCTGCCGCTCATCTGCTCGCTGAGCCAGGCGAAGAACCGGCCCATCGCGTCGAGCCGGGTGCCGGCGGTGGTGTCGGCGCCGAATATCTCCATGCCACGCCGTGCGGCGGTGGCGATCTCGGAGTGCGCGCCGGTGTCGGCCTGCCACGCCCGGAGCCAGGCGTCGTTGTCGACGATGTACCGCTCGCGGCGCCCGCCGGGATCCGGTCGGCGCACCACCAGTTCCATGGTTTCGAGGGCGCCGATGGACTTGGACACCGACGCGGGGCTGACCTGTAGCCGGCGCACCAGGTCGGCCGCCGTCAGGCCGTCGGCGTCAGCGGTGAGCAGGCAGACGAACACCCGGGAGGTCATCCGGGGCAGGCCGGTCGCGGCCAGCAGTGTGGCGAACTGGTCCACGAATGCGCGCACCCTCTCGGCCGGCTGCTCGTCGATCGCCGGTCCGGCGGACCGGGCGGGCTTGTGCCTGCGGGCACGGTGGTCGGAGACCCGCTGCGCGTGGTCGGCGGCATAGTCGCCGGAGGCGCTGTTGCGTGCGACCTCGCGACTGATCGTGGATGTCGGCCGGCCGAGCCGTCGGCCGATCTCGGCGTATCCGAGCCCTTCGGCCAGCCACGCCGCGATGCTCCGGCGGTCCTCGTGGGTCAGCCTGCCTCCTGGCACCGATGCGCCTCCTCTCCTTGCGTTCAGCAACAGTACATTGCAACGACTTGATTGAGGTAGTTGCATTCGTTCGCATGGCTGTTGCAACGATGCTGCTCTACAGGGGACTTAGGCCCTCAATTTTGTTGACACAGCCGGAAACGCAACGTAGCTTTTCCTCGCTCGGAAAGTGAGGAGGACCCCATGATGTACGTGATGGCCGTGTCGACGGTCTCGGACGACGGCAAGTTCTGGAACGGGCTGAAGAAGGCACACGCCAACCTCCCCAAAGGCGCCACATGGAAGCTGGCGATCGCGAGCAAGGACGGGGCCACGGCGGTGAACGTCATCACCCACGACTCCCTCGACGGTGTCCGGGACTTCTTCGAGGCATACGCCGGCCCCTACGCCACGACGGAGTACCGCGAAGCGGACGCCGCGAACGCGGTCGGCCTCCCGCGATGACGCTCGACGTACCCAGGATCCGGGCCCGGGTCGCCGAACTCCTGGCGGAATACGCGATCCCGAGCGCCGCGATCGGCGTGCTCCACGACGGAGAGCTGACCGAACTCGCGGTCGGCGTCAAGGACGTGGAAACGCGGGAACCCGCGACGACGGACACCGTCTACCAATGCGGCTCCATGACCAAGACATGGACCGCACTGGCCTTCATGCAACTCGTCGACGAGGGGAAAGTCGACCTCGACGAGCCGGTGCGCACCTATCTGCCCGGCTTCGTGGTGGCCGATCCCGAGGCAAGCGCCAAAGTCACCCCTCGCCACCTGCTGAACCACACCAGCGGCATCGAGGACGCCTACGGCGACCCCGGCGAAGGCGACGACGTCTACGCGCGCATGGTCGAGAACATCGCCGACGCGCCCCAGGTCTTTCCGCTGGGCCGCACGCACGGTTACAGCGCGGCGCTGGGGTACGCGATTCTCGCGCGGATCCTGGAGGTGCGCGACGGCGCGCGCTGGGACGACGTCATGCGCCGCCGCCTCTTCGAACCCATGGGCCTGACCAGCACGAACAGTTGGCACGAGCAGGTGGACGAGGCCCGCGCCGCGACCGGGCACCTGCTCCGTTCCCTGGACGAGGGCCCCATCCTCACACCGGTGCGCCACCTGCCCCGTGCGTTCGGCCCCGGCGGAAACATCACCTCGACCACCCGGGAGGTGCTCGCCATGGCACACCTCCTCCTCAACGACGGCACGGCGCCCAGCGGAAAGCGCATTGTCTCGGCCGAGAGTGTTCGGGAAACGCTGCGGTCGCGGGTGCCCGTACCGGATCCCCACGTGTTCGGGCCGGCATGGGCACTCGGCCTCATCGTGTGCGACTGGCACGGCGAGACCGTCTACGCGACCGACGGCAGCACGATCGGCCAGAACGCTCGGCTACGGCTCCTGCCCGACTCGAACACCGCCCTCACGATGCTGACCAACGGCGGGCCGAGGGACAGCTTCTACCGTGAGGTGTTCAACGAGATCCTGACCGGCCTCGGCACGGTCACCATCCCGGACCTGCCCGCACCGGGCCCGGCGCTGAACCTCGACCCGACCAGGTACCAGGGCGTCTACGGGCGCCCCGGCGCACGGTACGAGGTGTCGGCGGAAGGCGGAAGGCTGTACCTGACCCTGGTCCTCGATCCTATGCAGGCGGAGTTCCTCCGGAAGCCGGACCGCATCAGGTATGAGCTGCTCCCGGTGAGCGAGACCCATTTCCTGATGCCGCCGGCGGGTCCGGTGGAGGACACCCAGACGGTCGCGATCTACGACTTCGCGAACGGCCCTGCCCAATACCTCCACACCAACTGCCGGGTGCACCCACGGCAAAGCTGACCACGCGGGGGTCAGGGCGCGTCGGCGGACTCCGGCGCGGGCTCGGACGCTGCGGCCTGCGAGGCAGGCGCGCGGGACGGGCGGGAGCGGGAGACGGCCACGCCGGCCAGACAGAGCGCGCCGCCGAGGAGGGTCAGCCAGGCGGGCACCTCGTCGAGGAAGAGCCAGCTCAGCAGGACCACGATGGCGGGGACGGCGTAGGTGGTCGCGCCCATCTTGCCGGCGGGGGTGCGGGCCAGAGCGTAGGTCCAGGTGGTGAAGGCCAGGGCGGTCGGCACCACGCCGAGGTACAGCATGTTGAGCGTCGCGGAGGTCGGGGCCTTCGGGAGTTCGGTGGCCAGTTGCCCGGCGAAGGGCAGGCACGCCACCGTGCCGATCAGGCAGCTGTACGCCGTGACCTGGAGCGGTGTCCCGTACGCGAGCGCGGGCTTCTGGGCGACCACGCCGGTCGCGTACGCCACCGCCGCGAGGAGGCACAGCACCACGCCGAGCAGCGAGGTGCCGCCGCCCTGCCCGGAGGAGGTCGACAGGCCGACCACCACCGCCCCGCCGAAGGACACCGCCATCCCGGCGAGCAGCCTGGGCGGCAGCGCCTCTCCGAGGAGCCGCGCCGCGAGCAGCGCCATCAGGATGGGTCCGACGTTGACCAGGAGGGCCGCCGTCCCGGCGTCGACCAGGCGTTCGCCCCAGTTCAGCGCGACCATGTAGCCGCCGAACCAGACCACCCCGGACACCAGAATGCCGCGCCAGGCGCCCCGGGGAGGCAGGCCCTCGCGGCGTATCGCCACGAGGAGGAACAGCACGAGCGAGGCGGCCAGCAATCGGCCGAGCGCGAGCGCGCCGGGAGAGTAGACGGCGCCCGCGCTGCGGACGGAGACGAACGCGGACGCCCAGGCGAACACGGAGAAGGTGGCGGCGCCGGCCGTGAGGACGCCGGGTGAGCGGAGACGGGAACTCATGTGGGGGAGCCTAGGCGGCTGACATTTTGGTGTCCACCGAAATGTTCGGCTGTCGCGACGGCTGCTGTGACGGTTTTCGTGACGGCTGCCGCGACGGGTGACGTGAGGGGTGTGGCGCGGGTGCCGTGAGGGGTGTGGCGGCGGGTCCCGCGACGGGTGCCGTGCAGGCTGTGGCGACACGTGCCGCGACGGCCGGCGCATGCCGGCCGGCTCAGCGCCAGGCGTCCGGCCCTATCCCCAGAAGCTCGCCGAACGCCCGCTCCCCCGCGTCCGTCACCCGCAGGGCCCGCCCGCCCTCGTCCCGCCGCTCCACCCACTCCCGGCGCAGCGCCAGGGCGCACAGCCGCGCACCGGCCACCCCGCCCAGGTGGCGGCGGCGCTCGGTCCAGTCCAGGCACGAGCTGACGAGCGGCCGACCGCGCCGCTCGGTCCAGTCCAGGCGCGAGTTCACGGTCGGCCGGCGGCCCCCGTCGGCCAGGTCGACGCCCACCCGGGCGCACCACTCCAGCCCCGCCTCGGTCAGCTCGAACACCCCGTCCGTGCGTAGCAGCCCGCGCTCGGCCATGGCGTCGGTGACCGCCATGCCGAGCCGGCCGGCGAGGTGGTCGTAGCAGGTCCGCGCGCCGGCCAGCGGGTCGGGGGCGGCGACGACCGGCGCCGCGTGGGCCGCGTCCCGGCCGGGGATCGCGTGCGCGGCGAGCGAGTCGACGAGGCGCGCCGTTTCGGCGTCGGCGATCCGTACGTAACTGTGGCGGCCCCGCCGCTCGGCCACGCAGATCCCGGTGTCCAGCAGGCGGGCCAGATGCCCGCTCGCCGTGGAGGGGGCCACGCCGGTGATCCGGGCCAGCTCACCCGCGCTCCAGGCGCGTCCCTCCAGCAGGGCCATGCAGATGGCGGCCCGGGTCTCGTCGGCGAAGGCGGCGGCGAAGGCGGCGAGGCGGGCGGCGGGGGGCGGGGCGTCGGTCACGCCTCCATCATGCCTCAATACTTCGGCACTCGCCGAAGGTTTGGTCGGTGACCGGTTTCCGCTGGGCGGGGGGCGCGTCAGCCCTTGGGGGCAGTTGCCTCGATCTCGGCCAGGGCCAGCTCGAAGACCCGCTGCTCGTCCTCGGTCACCGGCACCTCCCACCTTCCGTTCTCCTTCGCGGCCTCCAGCCACTCGTGAATGATCACCTCGATGATGTCCGGCACCCCCTGCCCCAACAGCATCTCGACCAACGGCCAGGCGTGCATGGTGATGGGAAACTTCGCCGCCCGGTAATGCGCCCTTGCTTCCCGCCATATCGCCCGCGCCGCATCCGGGCCCTCGACCCGGGCCGCGTCGTGGAGCAGACGGCACCAGCCGATGTCGATGCGATCCAGACAGCCGCTGAACTCACGGTCCCACGGGCTGATTTCGGCCACCTCACGGAACAGCGCGAGTGCCGCGGCCCGGTCGCCGGCAGAGTAGAGCTCGTACGCCTGCCCCAGCTTCGCGTCCAGCCGGCCCCGCGGCGTCGCCCCGTGCTCGGCCACATAGGCTTCCGACTTCGCCAGCTCATCGCTGAGCTCGGCCGCGAGGCTCCGGATGTGTTCGGCGTACTCCCACAGCTCGGCGGTCTCGTCCTCGTCGACGCCGTGGGCCTCGGCTTCCCGCAGCAGCTCCATGGCCCGGTCGCTGTCCTCGTCCATCTGGTCCGGGTCCGTGCCGTCCTCCAGGGAGTCCAGGCAGGCGTACGCCCCGGCGAGCGCCAAGGCACCCCGAGCGGTCTCGTCCACAGCGTCCACGGCCCCGGTCACCAGGTGCGCCTCCACGGCCGACGCGAGATCGGACCAGTACGTGGCGTCGTTCAGCTCTCCGGCGGGGGTGAAGAACGCGGTGAACTCCCGCGGCAGCTTTCCGGAGGTGATCATTGCGGTGACACGGGCGGGCACCGGCGGCAGGTCCATGAGTCTCCCTCAACGCGGTCTCGACGCGGGCGATCGACGACGGAGCCAGTCTCTCCCGGCAGAGGTCGCCGGGACCGCCCGAGCCCCGTGGGCCTCAGCAGCACTGCCAGGTGAACATCGCCCGCTCGAAGCGGCCGGCGGCCAGGTCGTCGGGGCGGATCAGCCAGTACAGCGCCCCGGCGTCGCCCCACATCATGTCCGCGTCCTCGTCGGAGTCGAACTGAGCGAGCAGCACCCAGCCCTCCGCCTCCTTCTCGATCCTCGGGTCCTCCCACGACACCTCGCGGCCGCCCAGCGCGCCATGCGCCACCACGATCTCCACGGCGGTCTGGACGGACTGGGCGTGGCCGCCGATCTGGTGCGCGGCACCGCTCTGGTGCCGCCACACCGCCCTCTGGAACGCGTCCGGAAGCTCGCCCTCGCCGAACGCGGCGGTCAGCGCGAGCGAGTCGAAGTCGGGGGCGCTCGGGGCGGTGCGGACCGTGAGGTCCACCGCCGGGCAGGGGGTGATCCCCGCCGGCGCGGGCCGCTCGGGCGCGGCGGCGGACCCGGGCGGGAGGTGGAGGACGCGGGCGCCGGGCCAGGTGTCCGGGTCGGCGGTGTCGACCAGGGCGTCGTCGTCCTCGTCGCCGTAGTAGAAGAAGGCGAGGACGCCGTCCGCGGGCAGCGGTATGTCCAGCGCCTCCCCGGGCAGCGCGGCGCAGTCGACCGCCGCCACGAACGCCAGCGGCCCGTGCCCCTCCCACACCGGCCAGTCCACCCCCTCCGGCAGCCGGGGCAGTCCGCCGAGCAGGCCGACGACCGGGTCGGCGGGCCCGGCCTTCCGGAGGTGCGCGGCCGGGCGCAGCAGCGCGGTCCAGCGGTCGGCGAGGTCCGCGGGCAGGTGGGTGCGGGCCAGGGTGTGCAGCGGGTCGGGCGCGGTGGTCATGCGGGCCATGATGCCGGGTGCGGCGCGCCGTCCCCCGCGGGGTCGGGCGGCAGGCCGGGGAGCAGGTCAGGGAACAGATCGAGGAGCAGATCGAGGAGCAGGTCAAGGAACCGTAAAGCGGGGAGGTTCGTTACCCGGGCATGACCGCTATGACTCCCGGCTCGAACCTCCCCCTGCCCGTCGCGCGCGTGGCGGTGGACGTCACCGCCCCGGTGCGGCTGGACGTGTCGGGCCTGCTGCTCACCGCCAACGGCAAGGTGCGCTCCGACGACGACTTCGTCTTCTACAACCAGCCCGCCGGCCCCGGCGTCACCCACCGGGCCGGGTCCGGCGGGGCGGGTGACACCATCACCGTCGATACGGCCGCCGTGCCGGGCGACATCGAGAAGATCGTAGTGACCGCGAGCCTGGACGCGCCCGGGGCGACGTTCTCGGGCACCGAGCCGACCGCCACCGTGCGCGGCGCCGACGACGGCGCCGTGATCGCCACCTTCACCCCGCCGCGGCTGGGCTCCGAGACCGCGCTGGTGGTCGTCGAGGTGTACCGGCGCAATGGCGCGTGGAAGGTCCGCGCGGTCGGGCAGGGCTATGCCAACGGGCTGGCGGGCATCGCCACGGACTTCGGCGTGACGGTGGAGGAGCCCGCCGCGCCCGCGGCCCCCGCCGCCGCGCCCGTCCAGGCTCCGCCGCCCTCCGGCCCGCCCGCCGGTTTCCAGCCCCCGCCCATGCCCACCGCCCCGCCGCCCGCTTCCCCGGCCGCTCCTCCCGCCGCCGCTCCGGCGCCGGGCGCCGGGAAGATCAATCTCGACAAGGGCCGCGTCAATCTGCAGAAGAACCAGACCGTGTCGCTGGTCAAGGGCGGCCGGCCGCTGCTGACCTCGGTGAAGATGGGCCTGGGCTGGGAGCCCGCCTTCCGCAGCAAGGACATCGACCTGGACGCGTCCGTGATCGCCTTCGGCGCGGACCGCAAGAAAATCGACGCCTGCTTCTTCGGCAAGCTCGCGATCCTCAATGGCGCGATCCAGCACTCCGGCGACAATCTCACCGGCGAGGGCGGCGGCGACGACGAGACCATCACGGTCCACCTCGGCGGGCTGCCGCCGGAGGTCACCGGCCTGGTCTTCACGGTCAACTCCTTCTCCGGCCAGAAGTTCACCGATGTCGCCAAGGCCTACTGCCGCCTGCTGGACGCGGGGACGGGCGAGGAGCTGGTCCGCTTCGACCTGACCCACTCCGAGCCGCGCACGGGGGTCATGATGGCGAAGTTCATCAAGCAGTTCTCGGGCGAGTGGGAGATGACCGCGATGGGCGAGTACGTGGACTCCCGTACGGTCCGTGGCATGGTCAAGCCCGCCGGCCGGGCGCTCTGAGCATGCCGTCGGCCGCCGGGGAGGCAGTGGTCGCGGTGCGCCGGAATGCGCTGGGGCTGACGCCTCGGACCCGTTTGAACGCCGCGCTGAAACCGAACGGGTCGGCGTAACCCACCGTGCGGGCGACATCCGCGAGGGTCGCGGCCTCCTGTTCGATCAGGAGGTCTGCCGCGAGCGTCATGCGCCAGCGGGTGAGGTAGGTCAGCGGCGGTTCGCCGACCAGGTCGGCGAACCGCTTGGCCAGCGTCGAACGCGACACTCCGATGCGCTCGGCCAGCGCGGCGACCGTCCATGGAGCCGCGGGTTCGGCGTGCAGCAGGCGCAGCGCGGCGCCGGCCACCGGGTCCCGCTGGGCGGCCCACCAGGCCGGGGGCTCGCCGCCGGGCCGGTCGAACCACTCGCGCAGCGTGCAGACCAGCATCCAGTCCAGCAGGCGGTCGAGTACTGCCTGCTGGCCCGGGGTGTCGACGGTGACCTCGGCGGCGAGATGGTCCAGCACGGCGTCAGCCGTTCCCCCGCCGCCCACGCGCAGCACGACGGGCAGCGCGTCCAGCAGTCGGCGGCTGATCTCGCCGTGCACGGGATAGGCGCCGACGATCAGGGTCGTCGCATCGCCGCCGGCACCGGCGTCCCCGCCGGGGTCGTTCCAGCCGCGCCGGTGCCGCATCCCACCCTGCTCGGGCGTCGCGCAGTGTTCGCCGCACGCGATCGGTTCGGCCAGGGTGCCCGGCTCGTCGACGAAGGTGAACGTCGCGGGGCCGCGCACGACGAGCGTCTCGCGGGCGCGAAGCGGCTCGGGCGGACGGTGCTCCGGCACGATCCAGCCCGCCCCGGTGAGGACGGTGCACAGGGTCAGCGGCGCGCCGTCCACGAAGTGGAGTGCCCAGGGCGGGGACAGGGTCGAACTGCCGAACAACGAACCGTGGGCTCGCACCCCACGGATCAGGTCACTGAACACGTCCACCTCAGCGAGGTTAGACGAATACGCAGGCGATTCGGCTTCCTGCCCATGGGATCGTCCAAGTCGGCCGTGTTCAATCGGCGTCTGAAAGAACTTCGACGTAAACGGAAGGGCTGTGATGAGCACCGACGCCAGTTCGCTGACCGCCCAGGACCTCGAGTTCCTCCGACGCCCCCTGCACGGGTTCCTGACCGTGGCCGCGGGGCCGCTGCCGCCACAGCCCCGGCCGGTGTGGTTCGAGGCCACCGCCGAGGGCACGATCCAGCTGTTCACCGCCCCCGACTCGCTCAAGGTGCGGCGTCTGCGCCGCGACCCCCGCGCCTCGATCGTCGTGGCCGCCCCGGTGGGGGAACCCGAGCGCTGGCTGTCGGTCGCCGGCCGCACCACGGTGGAATCCGACGGAGCACACGACCTGTGCGGCCGTCTGGCCGCTCGCTACTGGGACCTCGGCGACCCGGCCCGCGCCGACGCCCTCTCCGAGATACTGACCGCGGACTGGGTCCGTCTCGTCATCCACCCGGAGACCGTGAGCCGCTACGCGTTTTGACGCTCCGTACTTCCCCGGCGACCCGAAGACCCGGCGACCCGAAGACCGGGGGGCCCGGGCCGGAGCGCCGAAGAGGGAGGAGGATCGGCGCTCCGGCCCGGGCCGTCCCGTAGCCCGTACAACGAGCGAGGGCCCCGGAAGTGACGCGGCCCGCCCCCGCAGGACACGGGAGCGGGCCGGGGCGGGGCCGGACCGGGGCCGCAGCGGGCCGGGGCGGGGCCGGAGTGGACCGGGCCGCGGGTCAGCCGCGGGGGCGCTGGCGGCGCCAGGGGCCGGTGATGGCGAGCATGATGCCCGGGGTCTGGATGTTGGCGTACAGGGTGTGGCCGTCGGGCGAGAAGCAGACGCCGGTGAACTCGCTGTACTCCGGCTCCTCCTTCGTGCCGATGTTCAGCTCGTTGCGCGCGATCGGGTAGGTGCGGCCGTCGTCCGTGGCGCCGAAGAGGTGCTGGACGCCCTCGCCGTCCTCGGCGATGACCAGGCCGCCGTAGGGCGAGACGGTGATGTTGTCGGGGCCGTCGAAGGCGCCGTCCTCGGCCGGGTCGGGGTTGACGCCCAGCAGCACCTTGAGGGTGAGGGTGCGCCGCTTCGGGTCGTAGAACCAGACCTGGCCGTCGTGCGCCACCGGGCTTTCCTCGCGGGCGTACGAGGAGACGATGTACGCGCCCCCGTCGCCCCACCACATGCCCTCCAGCTTGCGCGCGCGGGTGACCTGGCCGGCGGTGAACTGCTTGCGCACGGAGACCGTCTTGGCGTCGCGGTCGGGCACGTCCACCCAGTCGACGCCGTAGACCGTGCCGGTCCTGGTGGCGCGCGAGAGGTCGTCGACGAAGTTGCCGCCGGCGTCGAAGCACTTGGGGGCCTGGAGCACACCCGCGTCGTCGGCGAGCGTGCGCAGCCTGCCCCGGCCGTGCTCGAAGCCGCGCGGCGGCACCCAGCGGTAGAAGAGGCCGTTCGGGCCGGAGGCGTCCTCGGTCAGGTAGAGGTGGCCGCGCTTGGGGTCGACGACGACGGCCTCGTGGGCGTAGCGGCCCAGCGCCTTGATCGGCTTCGGGTCGCGGTTGGCCCGGCGGTCCAGCGGGTCGACCTCGAAGACGTAGCCGTGGTCCTTGGTCATGCCGTTCTTCCCGGCCTTGTCCTCGGTCTCCTCGCAGGTGAGCCAGGTGCCCCAGGGGGTGCTGCCGCCCGCGCAGTTGGTGGAGGTGCCGGCGATGCCCACCCACTCGGTGACGTGGTCGCCGTGCTTGGAGACCTCGACGACGGTGCAGCCGCCGGAGGCCGCCGGGTCGTAGACCAGGCCCTCGATGAGCGGCACGGGGTGCGGCCAGTCGGCCCGCGGGCCCTTCAGCTCGTGGTTGTTGACGAGCAGCGTGGCGCCGCGGGTGCCCCGGAAGGTGGCGGTGCCGTCGTGGTTGGAGGGGGTGGACTCGCCCGACTCCAGCTTGGTCTGGCCGGTGCGGGTGATGACCCGGTAGCTGAATCCGGCGGGCAGAGCGAGGATGCCCTTCGGGTCCGCGACGAGCGGGCCGTAGCCGAGCCGGGAGCCGCCGTGCCGGGCCGCGTCCGTGGCCTCGGCCTCGGTCGGCTCGGCGGCGAGCGCGCCGGGGGCGGTGGCGAGCACCCCGGCGCTGCCGACGAGGGCGACCCCGGCCCCGGTGTACGCGGAACTCTTCGCGAAGTCTCTGCGGGTGAGCGGCATCTTTCATCTCCTGAATGGCCAGATCTGTCCACCGACTGCGGGCCTACGCTCCCGCTCCTGACCGAACAGCAGTTGAACTGGACGCGACATCGAAGGACCGATTGGCGCCGTCGGTCTGAACCTCTGGCGCCGTCCTCCGGGCCGGTGACCACCGCGGCCATCGCCCCCGCGGAGGTGTCAGGCGCGCGAACGCGCCTTGAAAGCCGCCTTCCGCGCCTGCTTCGCGGCCTTCTTGTCCGGGTGCAGCCGCCCCATCGCCTCCAGCACCTCGGCGGTCGCCGGGTGGTCCACCCGCCACGCCGAGTCGAAGAAGCTCCCCGACTGCTCGACCAGGCCGCGCACCAGGTCCCGCAGTTCCGCGGAGTCGCCGTCCGCGGCGAGCTGGGCCGCGATGGTGTCCACCGTCAGCCAGAACACCATCTCCTCGGACGGCTCCGGGATGTCGGGCATGGCCCGCTCGGCCAGCCACACCCGGGCGAGGCCGCCGAGGTGCCGGTCGTCCAGCACCTCGCGCAGCGCGGGCTCGGCGGCGGCCCCGACCAGCGAGAGCGTCTGCTGGCAGGCCAGGCGGCGCAGGGGCGCGCCCGGGTCGTCGCCGCGGGCGGCGGCGAGCAGCTCGCGGGCGGCCTCGTCGGGCGTACGGCGGGCCAGCCACTGCTCGGCCTCGGCGCGCGCGGCCGGTTCCGGGTGTCCGGGCAGGGCGTCCAGCAGGACCTCGGCGCCCTTGCCTGCCAGGTCTCCGACGGCCGGGGCGTCGATGCCGGCGTCGAGCATGCGGGTGCGTACGCCGAAGACGCCGAGCGGGGTGAGCCTGACCATGCCGTACCGGGAGAAGTCCTCCTCGTCGGGGCCGTGCGGCGACTCGGCGGTCTCGGGGAAGCGGCCCTCGCCGTCGACCTCCTCGATCAGCGCCTCGTCCACGGGCTGGTACTCCACCAGGCCGGTCGGCTCCAGCATCCGGAACTGGTCGTCGAGGCGGACCATCGCCTCGGAGATCTCTTCCAGGATGTCGTCGGTGGGCTCCTCCATGTCGTCGGGGACGATCATGGCGGCGGCGAGGGCGGGCAGCGGCACGGCGCGGCCGGAGTCCTGCTCGTCCAGGGCGGTCAGCAGATACAGATTGCCCAGCACCCCGTCCAGGAAGTCGGCCTCCTCCTCGGGGTTCCAGTCGATCCCGTCGAGGTCCAGCTCGCCGTCGTCGCCGATCTGGTCGACGATCTCGGCGAGGTCGGGGGCCGCCGCGTCGGCGAGTACGGTCTCGAAGCCGCCGAGCCAGATGTCCAGGACGTCCCGCGGGCTGCCCTCGGTGATCAGCCGCAGCTCCTGGCCGGGGGTGGCCACGCCCGTGGTCTCCTCCCCGCCCGCGTCCCCGTCCCCGTCCGCCTCCTGACCGGCGGCCGCCTCCTCAGCGGGCTCCCGGACCTCGATCAGCCCGGTGTCGACGGCCAGCTGCCAGGCCTCCGCCACATACCCCGGGCCCTCCTCCTCGGCCCCGAGCCCCAGGTGCTCGGCCGCCGCCCGCAGGTCGGGCTCGGTCAGCACGCCGCCCGCGGCGACCGGCCTGCTCGGCCCGGCCCAGCGGGCGAGCCGGACCGCGCGGGCCAGCAGCGGGGCGGTGAGCGCGTCGCGGGCGAGTTCGGCCTCGGAGCGGAGCCGCACGGGCGGCATGGTGGGGCGGTCTCCGGGCATCGGCGGAGTCAACTCCTCGGGAGCGGGATGAAACGAATGAAGCGAATGAAGCGGATCAAGCTGGTGAGCGGACGAGACGGACGAGACGGATGAACGAGAGGCACGGGGGTGGAGCGAGCCTGGAGGGCGCAGCGCCACGGGCGCGACCGGTCCCAGCCTAGACGGAAGGCGGGGCCGGTTTCGTCCCGATGTGGCGCCGAGGGCGCACCGGCCCGCTGTTTCGGCCATCGCCCCACGCTTTCGGCCACCGTCCCGGCGCCCGGCACCGGCGGCCGGCGCCGCGGCCGCCGGAGCGCGCCGGGTGCCCCACGGCGCTCCGGTTCACTCCCCCGACCCGGGCCGTACACCGGCCATCCCTTGACAACGGCCCTGGCGAGGCAAGAAATTGACGCGCGTAGAGGCTTGTTCCCCCCTGGTCACTCCACATCGGAGGCAACACCATGTCCCCACGCGCCGTGCGCGGGCCCGCCGCCGTCACCGCCGTCGTCGCCTCGGCCCTCGCGGCCGGGCTGCTCGCCGCCCCGCAGTCCGCGTCCGCCGCCGAGGTCCGGATCCACGACATCCAGGGCAGCACCCGAATATCCCCGTTCGCGGGCACCCAGGTGTCCGAGGTGCCCGGCACGGTCACCGCGGTACGCGCCTTCGGCTCGTCCCGCGGCTTCTGGATCCAGGACCCGCGGCCCGACCGGGACCGGGCCACCAGCGAGGCGATCTTCGTCTTCACCGGTTCGAAAACCCCCTCGGTCGCCGTCGGGGACGCGGTGCGGGTCTCCGGGACGGTCAGCGAGTACTACCCGGGCGGCGCGGACGCCGGGCTGCAGTCGGTCACCGAGCTCACCAAGGCGACCTGGACGGTCGAGTCCTCGGGCAACGAGCTGCCCGCCGCCTTCCCCCTCAAGCCCGCCACCGTCCCCGACCGCTACGCCCCCGACGCCGGGGGCGGCTCCATCGAGGGGCTGCGGCTGCGCCCGAACTCCTACGCCCTGGACCGCTACGAGTCGCTGGAGGGCATGCGCGTCTCGGTCGAGGACGCCCCGGTCGTCGGCGCGACCACCCCGTACAACGAGCTGTGGGTCACCGCCGAGCCCGGCCACGCCCGGACCGCGCGCGGCGGCGCGCTCTACAGCTCCTACCGCGACCCCAACTCCGGCCGGGTCAAGGTGGCTTCCCTCATCCCGTTCGCCCAGCGCCCCTTCCCCGTCGCCGACGTGGGCGACGCGCTGACCGGCACCACCGCGGGGCCGCTGGACTACGACAACTTCGGCGGTTACGAGATCCAGGCCACCACGCTCGGCTCCCTCGAGGACGGGAACCTGCCCCGGGAGACCACCCGCGCGCAGAAGGCCGACGAGCTGTCCATCGCCACGTACAACGTGGAGAACCTCTCCCCCAAGACCGCGCAGGCCAAGTTCGACCGGCTCGCCTCGGGTCTCGTGCACAACCTGGCCACGCCCGACATCGTCGCCCTGGAGGAGGTCCAGGACGACAACGGCCCGACGAACGACGCGGTCACCAGCGCCGGAGCCACGCTGAAGAAGCTCACCGACGCGATCAAGGCGGCCGGCGGCCCGGCGTACGAGTGGCGGCAGATCGACCCGGCCGACGACCAGGACGGCGGACAGCCGGGCGGCAACATCCGCGTCGCCTTCCTCTTCAACCCCGAGCGGGTCTCCTTCACCGATGTCGCGGGCGGCGACGCCACCACGCCGGTGCGGGTCACGGACAAGGACGGCGAGGCGGCGCTGTCGGCCTCCCCCGGCCGCATCGACCCCGGCAACCCGGTCTGGAAGGACAGCCGCAAGCCGCTGGTCGGGCAGTTCTCCTTCCGCGGCCGCCCGGTGTTCGTGATCGCCGACCACTTCAACTCCAAGGGCGGCGACCAGGGCCTGGACAGCCGCTTCCAGCCCCCGGCCCGCGGCTCGGAGGCCCAGCGCACCGGCCAGGCCCAGGCGGTCAACGCCTTCGCGAAGAAGCTGCTGGCCGTGGACGCGCGGGCCCGGGTGGTCGTCGCGGGCGACCTCAACGACTACCAGTTCTCGCCCGCCCTGGCCGACCTCACCGCGGGCGGGGTGCTCACCGACCTGGTCACCGGGGCGCGGAAGGACGAGCGCTACGGCTACGTCTACAACGGCAACTCGCAGGTGCTCGACCACATCCTCACCAGCCGCGCGCTGCGCCGCCCGGACTACGACATCGTGCACGTCAACGCGGAGTTCGCGGACCAGTCGAGCGACCACGACCCGCAGGTCGTCCGGCTGAAGCCCTAACGCACCGGCGCGGGCGGCCCCCGCCCGATGACCGGGGCCGCCCGCGCCGGGCTCACTCGTTACGGCTCAGCTGTGGCTGTACGGCTCAGTTCTGGCCGTGCTCGCGGCGGTGCTTGTGGCGGTACGGATCAGTTGTGGCTGTGCAGCGCCTCGTTGAGCCCGCCCCACGAGCCGCTGCGCGGCAGCGCCTCGACGGTGCCGGTGGTGGAGTTGCGGCGGAAGAGCAGGTTGTTGACGCCGGACAGCTCCAGCGCCTTGGTGATCGTGCCGTCCGGCAGGGTGACCCGGGTGCCCGCGGTCACATACAGGCCCGCCTCCACGATGCAGTCGTCGCCGAGCGAGATCCCGATGCCCGCCTCGGCGCCGAGCAGGCAGCGCTCGCCGAGGGAGATCGTCTGCTTGCCGCCGCCCGACAGCGTGCCCATGATCGACGCCCCGCCGCCGATGTCCGAGCCGTCGCCCACCACGACACCCGCGCTGATCCGGCCCTCGACCATGGAGGTGCCCAGCGTCCCGGCGTTGAAGTTGACGAAGCCCTCGTGCATGACCGTGGTCCCCGAGGCCAGGTGGGCGCCGAGCCGGACCCGGTCGGCGTCGCCGATCCGCACCCCGGCGGGGATCACGTAGTCGGTCATCCGCGGGAACTTGTCCACGCTGGTCACCGACAGCTGCAGCCCCTCGGCGCGGGCCGCGAGGCGGGCCCGCTCGACCTGGTCGACGGGGACCGGGCCGAGCGAGGTCCAGGCCACATTGGCCAGCAGGCCGAACTGGCCGTCCAGGCTGAGGCCGTGCGGCTTGACGAGGCGGTGGCTGAGCAGGTGCAGCCGCAGGTAGACGTCGTGCGCGTCGAGCGGCTTGTCCTCCAGTGAGCCGATGACCGTACGGACGGCCACGACCTCGACCCCGCGGCGCGGGTCCGGCCCGACGGCCTTCAGGACGGTGGCGCCCAGCAGCTCGGCGGCGCGCTCGTCGCTCAGCCGCTCGGTCCCGGCCGGGCCGGGCTCGGCGACCAGCTCGGGGGCCGGGAACCAGGTGTCGAGGACGGTGCCGTCCTCGGCGAGGGTGGCGAGGCCGGCGGCGGCTGCGCCGGTGGTGCTGGTGGTGCTGGTGGTGATGGCTGCGTCGGTCATGGTCAGACGCTAACCGGAGGCGGGCCCGGGAGGCGAACCGGTCTCATCGGCCGGTCCCGCCGGCCCGATCCCGCCCGCCCCTCCGGCCTCCCCGCCCGGTCCGCCTCCCCCGGTCACCTCTGGCCGGCCCGGTCGACGACGGCGGTGCTCACCATCGCCTCGTTGACGAACAGCTGGCCCTTCTCGACCTTGAACTCGGCCGGTTTCCCGCCCTTGTCGGCCTCGGCCCGTTCCGGCCGGCTCGCCTCCTTGCCTTTGTCGGGGTAGGTGATCCGCTCGCCGCGACGCATGGTGAAGTCCGTGACCGCGACCTTCCGGTACCCCGCGTAGTCGAACGACACGGGGTCGAGCAGCAGCTCGTGCCGGTACAGGACGATGCCTGTGGGATTGGAGAAGGTCACGGCCATGGCATCGCGCCCGACCGCGTCCTTGACCAGGCCGTCGCTCACCTTCGTCCCCGGGATCTTCTCCAGCGCGCGATACAGCGCGGCCTGGGTGTCCGGAGGGATCAGCGGGGCGCTTCCGAGCAGTCCCCGCACCTCGGTGAAGTCGTGCTCCGCCTGGGTCGCCCCCTCCGAGTCCACGATCTTTTCCTTCCGCAGGGTCTTCAGCAGCTCGCCCGGATCGGTCGGCAGCGAGGACAACAGCCGGTACCACTCCCGCGGGGTCCGCTCATCGCTGTCCGGATCGACGTCCTTGATCCGGAACTGCTTGTCCTCCTTGCTCAAGCCCGCCGACTTCCGGCCGTCGTAGCGGTACCAGCGCTCGGTGTAGACCAGCGCGCCGCGCTTCGTACCCACGCCCTCGATGCTCTCGGCCATCAGGCCCGGCCCGGTGGGCAGCTTCTCGCGCGCCGACTCGGTGTAGATCCACTGGTGCGGACCCGGCTCGCGGACCTTGCTGTGCTCCTGGACCGTGTACGCGGCCTTCTCCATCACCCTGTCCAGTTTCGAAGACCGCGGCGTCCCGGCCTGCACGCGGCCACCGGTAGCCGGCCCGAGCTGGGTGGCGACCAGCGCGGCGGCGACGACGACGGCGGCCACGCCGAGCGACGCGAGCCGCCAGTCGGCCCGCAGCCGCCGGACGCGGGTGCCGCGCGCGGCGGCGTCCAGCACGGTCTGCCGCCCGGGGGCCAGCCGGGCCCGGTCGGGGGTGGGCGCGTTCGCCCGGAAGTTACGCACGGCGGTGACCTCATCCATGGCAGACAGCCTCCTCCTGGACGTCATGTACGAGGGTGGGGTCGGCGCCGCCGAGCGCGGCGCGCACCTTGCGGCGGGCGCGGTTGAGCCGGGAGCGGACCGTGCCGAGCGGAATGCGCAGCGCGTCCGCGACCTCCTGGTAGCTCAGGTCCGCCCAGGCGATCAGCAGCAGGACGTGCCGGTCCCCGGCGGACAGCCCGGCGAGCGCGCCGGCCAGCGGCCCCTGCGCCGCCTGGGCGGCCACCCGGCTGTCGGCGCGGTCCACCCAGGACTCGGCGACCGGGTCGGTGCCGCCGCGGGCCAGGGCGCGCAGGGCCCGCACCTCGGAGCGGCGGTGCCTGCCGATGAGGTTCGCCGCTATGCCGTACAGCCAGGGGCGGGCGGCGGTCCGCGTCACGTCGTACCGGGACCTGGAGCGGAAGGCGATCAGAAAGGTCTCGGCCGTGATGTCGTCGGCGACACCGTCGCCGAGGCGGCGGGTGACATAGCGGTGTATGTCCGGCGCGTACCGGTCGTAGAGCCGCGCGAAGGCCTCCGGGTGATCCAGGGACCGGACGATGAGCGCCGCGTCGTCGGACTCGGGTTGGTGCGGCGGTGGCGGGTCGGTCACGGGTCTCCGTAGCTCCCCTCGGGGTCGGGTGTTCACCCGCTGTTCCCCGATGGGGCCGGACGGGTTCACGCCCCGGAATGACCGCCTCCGCCGATGAGCCGGGCGGGGTACCGCGCCGGCGGGCGCCTCACTCCCCCGGCGCCCGCAGCGGCCGCACGCGCGCGGGCGCGGGACCGGTGGACTCGCGCGGGACATAGGCGGTGGGGAGGGTGTGCCTGCGCGGACGGGCCGTGGAGCCGTTGATGCGGCGGACCAGGATGTCGGCCGCCAGGCCGCCCAGTTCCTGCACCGGCTGGCTGACCACGCTCAGCCTCGGCCGGACGAGCGTGGCCCACTCGGCGTCGTCGAAGCCGATGACCGAGACGTCGCCGGGGATGTGGGCGTCCAGGTCGAGCAGTGCGTCGAGGGTTCCGAGCGTGGCCACGTTGTCGGTGGTGAACAGCGCGGTGGGCCGGTCGGGGGAGCTCATCAGCTCCAGTACGGCCGAGCGCGCCCAGGTCCGGTCGTATCCGGTGTGCCGGATCAGCTCCGCCCCGCGCGGGATACCGGCGGCCCGCAGGGCCTGCCGGTAGCCGGTGAGACGCTCGGTCGTGGTCCAGATGTCCGCCCCGGGCGCGAGCTGTGTGGCGTTCTCGTCGGGGGACGCCGAGGTGACCACCGCGATGCGGGTGTGCCCCGCCTCGGTGAACCGGGTCACCGCCGCCTTGGCGGCCCCGCGGTTGTCCACCACGACCGTGTCCAGCCCGGCGCCGCTCAGCGCGCGGTCCAGGAGGACGACGGGAATGCCCGCGGCGACGGCCTTGTCCAGGTGCTCGTGATCGGTCGCGGCGGGCGCCACGACCAGGCCGTCCACCCGCCGCTCGATGAACATCTGCACCGCGGACTTCTCCGTCTCGCCCTTCTCGTCGCTGTTGGCGAGGACGACGTGCAGGCCGGCCTTGGCCGCGACGTCGGTGACGCCGCGCACCGCGCGGGCGAAGTAGGCGTTCTCCACGTCGGCGACGACCACGCCCAGCGTGTGGGTGCGTCCGCTGATCATGCTGCGGGCCACCGCGTTGGTGCTGTAGCCCAGTTCCGCGGCGGCGGCCAGCACCCGCTCCCGGGTGGCCGCGCTGGACGAGCCGTATCCGCCCAGGACCCGGGCGGCGGTGGCCTGTCCCACGCCGGCGTGCCGGGCGACGTCGGGGATGGTGACGCGGCGCGGCGGTGGTGGGGGATTCGGCATGGGCGATCTTTCGTAGGTGACGGCTCGGCGGACGCCGAGGAACCGGCCGATGAAATTCGAGGCCATTCAACCATTGACGGACGACGCGGGTCCGTGGGTAAGGTCTGGCTCGTTGGTAACGTTATCAAGATCCACCGACGCCCCCACAACCCTGCCTTTCCCGGCGACCACGGCACCCGTCTGCCCTCGCCCGCCCCGACCCCACGCCCCGAACACCGGAGGTATCACGGATGGCAACCGACACCCTCTCGCCGCCACCGACGGCCGGCCCCGCCATCACGCTCGTCGACGTGGTCAAGGACTTCGGCGGCGCCGGCGCCCGGGACGCGGCGGTCGTCCGCGGCGTCAACCTCGCCATCGGCGAGGGCGAGTTCTTCTCGCTCCTCGGCCCCTCCGGCTGCGGCAAGACCACCACCCTGCGGATGATCGCCGGGTTCGAGGAGCCGACCTCCGGCCAGATCCTCCTGCACGGTCACGACATGGTCGGGGTGCCCGCCAACAAGCGCGACATCAACATGGTCTTCCAGTCCTACGCCCTCTTCCCGCACCTGAGCGTCGCCGACAACGTGGCGTTCGGACTGCGCCGCAAGCGCGTCCCCAAGGACGAGATCCGCGACCGGGTCGAGAAGATCCTGCACACCGTCGAACTCGCCGACAAGGCCGACCGCCGCCCCCGCCAGCTCTCGGGCGGCCAGCAGCAGCGCGTCGCCCTGGCCCGCGCCCTGGTCAACCGCCCCCGCGCGCTGCTCCTCGACGAACCCCTCGGCGCCCTCGACCTCAAGCTCCGCCAGGCCATGCAGCTGGAACTCAAGCGCATCCAGCGCGAGGTCGGCATCACCTTCATCTATGTCACGCACGACCAGGCCGAGGCGCTGACCATGTCCGACCGGATCGCGGTGATGCACCGCGGGCTGGTCGAGCAGGTCGGCCCGCCGCAGGAGGTCTACGAACGGCCCGCCACCGCGTTCGTCGCCGGGTTCATCGGCACCTCCAACCTGATCGGCGGCCGCCTGGCCGCCGCGGAAGCCGGGACCGGGGTGCTCGACCTCGGCGACGGCCAGCGCATCACGGTCCCGCTGCGCGGCTCCCACGCCGCCGGAGAGGACGTCGAACTCACCGTGCGGCCGGAGAAGATCACGCTGACCACCGAGCCCACCGACACCGCCAGCCGCATCCGCGGCACCGTCCGGGAGGTGGTCTACCTCGGCACCTCCACCAGCTACACGGTGGACACCAGCACCGGCGCGGAGATGACGGTCTTCCAGCCCAACGACGGCTCCGCCTGCGCGACCCCGGCCCGCGGCGACATCGTCTGGCTCTCCTGGGCCACCGACCACTCCTACCTGCTCACCACCGCCCCCGCCGCCGCGGCGACCGCCGCGGACCCGGTTTCCCTCACCTCGCGCTGACGACAGGCGGACCACCATGCCCGAGCACTCCCCACCCTTCGCGCCCCGGCCGCGCGGGCTGACCCCGCGCGGCTGCACCCGGCGCGGCCTGCTGCGCGCCGCGCTCGGCGCCGCCGCGCTGGCCCCGCTCACCGCGTGCAGCGTCCCCGGCGCCCGCGTCCACGTGCCCACCGGCAAGGCGGAGATCGCCGCCGCCGTCTCCGACTTCTGGGCCGGGAAGAAGCGGTCCGGAAAGCTGGACTTCGTCAACTACACCCAGTACATCGACGTCGACCCCGACGATCAGGGCAGGCACCCCACCCTCGACGCCTTCACCCGCGAGACCGGCATCAAGGTCAGCTACAACGAGCTGATCGACGACAGCGCCTCCTGGTTCGGCAAGATCCAGCCCGAATTCGCCTCCGGTGAGGGCATCGGCTACGACCTGATGGTCGTCGGCGGCGACAGCTACCTCGGCAAGTACATCCAACTCGGCTACCTCGCCCCCCTCGACCACACCCGGCTGCCCAACTTCGCGAAGTACGGCGGCGCCGCGTTCAAGAACTCCGCCTACGACCACGGCAACGTCTACACCGTCCCCTGGCAGTCCGGCATGACCGGCATCGGCTACGACCCGGCCCTGGTCGGCCGGAAGATCACCAGCTGGCAGGACCTGCTGGACCCCAAGCTGCACGGCAAGGTCGGCATGTGGAACGACGCGGTGCAGATGGGCAACATCGGCCTGCTGGCCGTCGGCGTGGACCCGGAGACCTCCACCCATGCCGACTGGCGCAAGGCGGCGGCCTGGCTGCGCAAGCAGCGCGACGCCGGGATGGTCCGCTCCTACTCCACCGCGACCTACCAGTCCTCCCTCCAGCGCGGCGACCTCGCGGCCTCGCTCGTGTACTCGGGCGATGTGTTCCAGGCCAACCAGAGCGGCTCGAAACTGGAGTTCGTCATCCCCGACGAGGGCGGTCTGCTGTGGACCGACAACCTCTGCATCCCCTCGACGGCCGCCCATCCCGTCGACGCGCTGGCCTACATGGACTACGCCTTCCGGCCCGAGGTCGCCGCGAAGATCAGCGAGACCGTGCAGTTCGTCAGCCCCGTTCCCGCCGCGCAACCGGTCGTCGCCCGCGACGCGGCCGCCGCCACCGGCAAGCGGCGCACCGTGCTCGAGGCCCTGAGCACCAGCCCCCTGGTCTTCCCGACCAAGGCCGACCAGTCCAAGCTGCGCCGTCTGCGGGTGCTCGACGAAGAGGAGGAGAAGCAGTGGAACGCGCTGTTCGAACCGATCTACCAGGCGTGACCCGGCGGCGGCGCCGCCCCGGCGACGCGCTGGCCCCCTATCTGATGATCCTCCCTGGCTGGCTGTGGCTGGCCGCCTTCTTCATCACCCCCGTGATCGTGATGGTGTCGCTGTCGCTGCAGACCGGCGACTTCATCGACGGCTTCCGCCAGACGTTCCACTTCAGCACCTACGCCGACGTGGTCCGCACCTACCATGTGCAGCTGGTCAGGTCCCTGACCTACGGGGCCATAGCCACCGTCTCGTGCGCCCTCATCGGCTACCCGGTGGCCTACTGGATCGCCTTCCGGGCCGGCCGGCACAAGTCGGTGTTCCTCTTCCTGCTCCTGCTGCCGTTCTTCGTCTCCTTCGTCATCCGGACGCAGTCCTGGAACGTGGTGCTGGCCGACCACGGCGTGGTGCTCGGACCGCTGAAGGACATCGGGCTGCTCTCCGCCGACTTCCACCTGCTGGCCACGCCCTACGCGGTGATCGGCGGCCTGACCTACAACTTCCTGCCCTTCATGGTGCTGCCCGTGTACGTCGCCCTGGAACGGGTGGACCCCAAGGTGATCGAGGCCTCCACCGACCTGTACGCCTCCCGGACGCAGACCTTCCTGCGGGTGGTGCTGCCGCTGTCGCTGCCCGGCGTCTTCGCCGGAGTGCTGCTGACCTTCGTGCCCTCCTGCGCCGACTACGTCAACGCCGGCATCCTCGGCGGCCCCTCCACGACCATGATCGGCAACATCATCCAGACCGAGTACTTCACCAACCTGGACTACCCGGCCGCCTCCGCCCTGTCCTTCGTGCTCATGGGCGCGCTGCTGCTGGCCGTCTTCACCTACGCCCGGACCCTGGGCACCGAGAAGGTCCTGGAGGCGGCCGCGCGATGACCACCACCGTCGCCCCCGCGGCCGAAGCGCCCGCCACGCCCCGGCCACGCCGCGCCGGGCGCGGCCGCCGCCCCACCCTGACCCTGTACACCGGTCTGGTGCTGGCCTGGCTGCTGCTGCCGATCGCCGTCATGATCCTGTTCGGGTTCAACGACACCCACAGCAAGGTGAACTTCACCTGGCAGGGCTTCACCCTCACCTGGTACGAGCACCTGTTCGCCATCCCCAACCTGACCTCCGCCCTGGTCAACAGCCTCACCATCGCCCTGGTGGTCGCCGTGGTCGCCACCCTCCTGGGCACCCCGATCGGCATGGCGCTCGGCCGCTACCGCTTCCGCGGCAAAGGCTCCGTGGACCTGCTGATGTTCGCCGCCATCGCGGCCCCCGAGATCGCCCTCGGCGCCGCGCTGCTGTCGCTGTTCATCGTGATGGGCGTGCCCCGTGGCTACTGGACGATCGTCATCGCCCATGTGGCGTTCTGCATCCCCTACGTCGCCATCACCGTACGGGCGCGCATGGTGGGACACGACCCGACGCTCGAGGAGGCCGCCCGGGACCTGGGGGCGGGACCCTGGACGGCGTTCCGGCTGGTCACCCTGCCGATGCTGCTGCCCGGCGTGGCCTCGGGCGCCCTGCTGTGCTTCGCCCTGTCCGTCGACGACTACGTCATCACCAGCTTCAACGCCGGCCGTACGGTCACCTTCCCGCTGTGGGTGTACAGCGCCAGCCGTACCGGCGTGCCCCCGCAGGTCAACGTCATGGGAACGCTGATCTTCGTCGGCGGCCTGATCATCGCCGGATCGAACGTGCTGTTCTCCCGGCGTCGCGCGTCCTGACCCCATCCGGTCCCGCGCCCCTCGAACACCGGCTCAGCGGCACGCGCCGGCCGGTTCGCAACAACCCTTGAGGAAGTCATCACCGTGCTCAAGTTCAACGAAGCCGAGTTCGTCGCCCAGACGGAAAGCCTTGTGGCGCTGCGCCCCGAGATCGAGAAGGTCGTCGACCGCCTGCTCGACGAGGGTTACGACAACGTCCTCCTCGTGGGCGCCGGCGGCACGTACGCGCAGATGTGGCCCTATGAGCACCTCGCCCGGCGTACCTCGACGCTGCCGGTCCGGGCCGCCATCGCCGCCGAACTCGTCGTCTCCGGCGACGCCCGCCTCGGCGAGCGCACCGTCGCCGTCTTCACCTCCGTCTCCGGCACCACCGACGACAGCCTCCGCGCCATCGACTACTGCAAGTCCCACGGCGCCCACACGATCGGCTTCACCGGCTACCCGGACTCCCCCATCGCCCAGAGCGTCGACACCGCGCTGATCTCCGAGCCCAAGGCCTGGCCGTTCGACGTCCAGATGCTGCTGTTCATGGGCCGACTGCTCGCCCGCCGAGGCGAGTTCGAGGGCTACGAGCGCCTCGCCGACGAGTTGGGCGGCCTGCCCCGGATCCTGGTGGACGTCGCCCGGCGGGCCGAGCCGGTGGCGGCGGACTTCGCCGAGGCCCACAAGGACACCGATTACCACTTCCTCATCGGCGGCGGAAACCTGTGGGGGTTCACCTACCTGTACTCCATGTGCATCCTCGAGGAGATGCAGTGGCTGCGCACCACCCGGGTGCACAGCGCGGAGTTCTTCCACGGCTCGCTGGAACTCCTGGAGGAGAACACCAGCGTGGTCGTCTTCCAGGGTGAGGACGAGACCCGGGCGCTGACCGACCGGGCCGAGGCCTTCGCCAAGCGCATCTCGAAGGACGTCACCGTCTTCGACACCCGCGACTACCCCCTGGAGGGCATCAGCCCGGAGTTCCGCGGTCTGCTCGCCCCCCTGGTCATGGACACCGTGATGGACCGGGTCAGCAAGCACCTCGAGCGGGTGCGCGACCACTCGCTCGACCTGCGCCGCTACTACCGCGTCATGGACTACTGAGCCCGCTGACCGGTTCCCCCTCGTCCATCCGCCCAGCGCGCCGGTGCCCCGGCACCGGCGCGCCCATGGCGGGCGCCGTGTCCTCGCGCACCGGGCCCGCACCTCGGGAGACCCTGATGAACGTCCTCGGCTTCGGCGACAACACCATCGACCGCTTCGTGGACCGCGGCACCGACTACCCCGGCGGCAACTGTGTCAACGTCGCCGTCTACGCCCGCCGACTCGGTCTGGACGCCGCCTACCTGGGGGTGTTCGGCGACGACGACCTCGGCGCCTCCCTGCGCACGGCCCTGGCCGCGCAGGGTGTCGCCACGGACCGCAGCGTCGTGCGCCACGGCGAGACCTCGGTCTCCACCCTGCATGTGCGGGACGGCGACCGGGTGTTCCTCGGCTACGACCCCGGCGGCGAGGCGGTCCGCGAACCCCTCGCCCTCACCCCCGAGCTGCTCGCCTACGCCGCGTCGTTCTCCCTGGTGCACTCCAGCGTCTACTCCCACACCGAGGCCGACCTCGCCCCGCTCGCCGCGGCCGGTCCCCTGGTCAGCTTCGACTTCTCGGACGAGGACGAGTTCCGTACCCCCGCCTACCTCGACCGCGTCTGCCCCCATGTGGACCTGGCGCTGCTGTCCTGCTCGCACCTGGACGAGGCCGCCACCCGCGCGCTGCTCGCCGAGGCGGTGCGGCGGGGGGCCGGAATGGCGCTCGCCACCCGGGGGCTCAACGGGGCGATCGCGTACGACGGCCGGACCACGGCCGCCGCGCCGGCCCGTGCCGCGGACCCCGCTTCCCTGTCCGACACGATGGGCTGCGGGGACGCCTTCCTCGCCGGGTTCGTCGTGTCGCTGCTTCACCACGGCTGGTCCCGGGGCGTCTCCCTGCCCCCCGAGGTCCTGGCGCGCGCCCTGCACCAGGGCGCGCGGGCGGCGTACCAGCAGTGCTTCATCGAGGCCGCCTTCGGCTGCGGCTGGCCGACGGCGTCCGGGCCGGACGGCGACCGGGCGGCGACGGGACGGCCCGGCGGCGGTGAGGTTCACGCCCCGGAGTGACCGCTTCCGCCGATGATCCGGGCCAGCGCCGTCCGCGCGCCCTCCGGGTCGTACGGGCGGTCGGTCAGCAGCGCCTGGAGGGTCAGCCCGTCGATCAGGGCCACCACCGCGCGCGCCGTGGCGGCGTCCGGGACGATCCGGGTCAGTATCCGGCCCATCTCGTCCAGGCACTCGGCGGCGAGCGGCCGCGCCGCCTCGTGGCGCAGCGCGGCGAAGTACAGCTCGTACTCCAGCTCCAGCCGCGCCCGCTCCCCGGTGAGCAGCTCCCCCAGCCAGCGGGCCAGCTCGTCGGCCGGCTCCGTCTCCGGATCGACGCCTTCCGCCCAGCGCTCGACGTCCGCCAGCCACTCCGCGTTGATCTGCCGGAGCACGGCGACCAGCAGGTCGTCGAGGGTCGCGAAGTGGTAGGTCGTGGAGCCGAGCGGCACATCGGCCTCGGCGGCCACGGCCCGGTGGCTGAGCCCGGCGATGCCGCGTGCGCGGACCACGGCGGCCGCGGCGTCGATGATGCGCTGCCGCCGCCCGGGGTCGTAGCGGCGGGCCATCAGTGGGCCCCGCCGAGGTTGAGCACGACCACTCCGGCGATCACCAGCAGCACCCCGAGCACCTTGGCGGCGGTGGCGGCCTCGCCGAGGAAGAGCATCCCGATCGCGGCGACGACGGCGGTCCCGGCCCCGGACCATATGGCGTAGGCGGTGCCCACCGACATCGTCCTGAGTGTCTGCGCGAGCAGGGCGAAGGCGACCAGATAGCCGGCCACGGTGGCCAGCGAGGGCCAGAGTCTGCTGAAGCCCTCGCTGTACTTCATCGAGGTGGTGGCGAGGATCTCGGCGGTGATGGCCCCGGCGAGCGTCAGATATCCCATGCGTACGAGCGTACACAACGATGCGTACGAGCGTACACAACTCGCTCGCCCGGGATCCCGCGAGCACGCGAACGGCCCCCGCGCACCGCTGGAACTCAAGCGGTGCGCGGGGGCCGTTCGGGGCTCGGGCCGGGGTGTCGTCAGACGTTGAAGCCGAGCGCGCGGAGCTGCTCGCGGCCCTCGTCGGTGATCTTGTCCGGACCCCATGGCGGCATCCAGACCCAGTTGATCCGCAGCTCGTTGACGATGCCCTCGGTGGCCGACTTCGCCTGGTCCTCGATGACATCGGTCAGCGGGCAGGCCGCGGACGTCAGCGTCATGTCGAGGGTGGCGATATTGGCGTCGTCGATGTGGATGCCGTAGACGAGGCCCAGGTTGACCACGTCGATGCCCAGCTCCGGGTCGACGACGTCGTACAGCGCCTCGCGGACCTCTTCCTCACTGGCCGGCTTGGTCGCCGTTTCCACGTTGTCACTCATGCGATCTTCCCTTCGGCGCCCTCGCCCAGCGCCTGGGCGGTCGCGTCCTTCCACGCCATCCAGCTCAGCAGGGCACACTTCACCCGGGCCGGATACTTGGAGACGCCGGCGAACGCGACCGCGTCCTCCAGCACCTCCTCCATCGCGTCGTCCGGCTCGGTCCTGCCCTTGGACTGCATCAGCTCCAGAAACGTTTCCTGGATCTTGCGCGCCTCGGCGATCTCCTTGCCGACCAGCAGCTCGTTGAGCACGGACGCGCTGGCCTGGCTGATGGAACAGCCCTGGCCCTCGTAACTGACGTCCTCGATCCTCTGCCCGTCGAGCCGCACCCGGAGAGTGATCTCGTCCCCGCAGGTCGGATTGACGTGATGCACCTCCACGTCCCCGTCTCTCAGGCCCCGCCCGTGCGGGTGCTTGTAGTGATCCAGGATCACGTCCTGGTACATCGAATCAAGCTTCACGCGGCACGCCCCTACCCGAAGAAGTTCCGTACGTGCTCCAGGCCCTCGACCAGCGCGTCGACCTCGGCCGGGGTGGAGTACAGATAGAACGACGCTCGCGTGGTGGCGGGAATTCCGTACCGCAGGCAGACGGGCCGGGCGCAGTGGTGGCCGACCCGGACCGCGATGCCCTCCTCGTCGAGCACCTGGCCCACGTCGTGGGGGTGGATGTCGCCGAGGGTGAAGGAGATCGCGGCGCCGCGGTCCTCGGCCGTGGTCGGGCCGATGATCCGCAGGCCGGGGACCTCCAGGAGCCTGCGCACCGCGTACTCGGTGACCACGTGCTCATGGCGGGCGATGTTGTCCATGCCGATCGAGGTCAGATAGTCCACGGCCGCGCCGAGGCCGACGGCCTGGGCGATCGGGGGCGTACCGGCCTCGAACTTGTGCGGCGCGGGGGCGTAGGTGGAGGAGTGCATCGAGACGGTCTCGATCATCTCGCCGCCGCCGAGGAAGGGCGGCAGGTCCTCCAGCAGCTCCTGGCGGCCCCACAGCACCCCGATGCCCGTCGGGCCGCACATCTTGTGGCCGGTGAAGGCCACGAAGTCGGCCTGAAGCGCCTGCACGTCCAGCGTCATGTGCGGGGCGGCCTGCGAGGCGTCGACGACGACGAGGGCGCCTACCTGCTGGGCGCGGCGGATGATCGCCTCGACCGGGTTGACCGTGCCCAGGATGTTGGAGACCAGCACGAACGAGACGACCTTGGTCTTCTCGGTGATGACCTGCTCGATGTTCGACAGGTCCAGACGGCCGTCGTCGGTGAGGCCGAACCACTTCAGCTTCGCGCCCGTGCGCTGCGAGAGCAGCTGCCAGGGGACGATGTTGGAGTGGTGCTCCATCTCCGTGATGACGATCTCGGTCTCGCTGTCCACGCGGTAGGGCTCATCGGCCCAGCCCAGCATGTTGGCGACGAGGTTGAGGGACTCCGAGGCGTTCTTGGTGAAGATCACCTCGTCCCGGCTCGGCGCGTTGATGAAGGCGGCCACCTTGTCCCGGGCGCCCTCGTACAGCGCCGTGGCCTCCTCGGCGAGCACATGCACCCCGCGGTGCACATTCGCGTTGTGCAGCTCGTAGTACTCGCTGAGCACGTCGAGCACCTGGCGCGGCGTCTGCGAGGTCGCCGCGTTGTCCAGGTAGACGAGCTTCTTGCCGTCGTGGACCTGCCGGTCCAGGATCGGGAAGTCCTTGCGGATCGCCTCGGTGTCGAGGAGGCCCGGCAGCTGTGTCATGTCCCTGCGCCTCCGAATCCCTCGCCGCCGAAGCGGCCGCGGTCGTCGTCACTCACTCGTGGAGCCGCCCTTCACATAGGCCTCGTAGCCCTCTTCCTCCAGCTTGTCCGCGAGCTCCGGGCCGCCCGACTCGGCGATCCGGCCGGCCGCGAACACATGGACGTGGTCGGGCTTGATGTACCGCAGGATGCGCGTGTAGTGGGTGATCAGCAGGGTGCCGACCTCGCCGCTCTCCCGGACGCGGTTGACGCCCTCGGAGACCACGCGCAGCGCGTCGACGTCCAGACCGGAGTCCGTCTCGTCGAGGATCGCGATACGGGGCTTCAGCAGCTCGAGCTGGAGGATCTCGTGGCGCTTCTTCTCACCGCCGGAGAAGCCCTCGTTGACGTTGCGCTCGGCGAAGGAGGGGTCGATCGAAAGGCGCTCCATGGCCTCCTTGACCTCCTTCACCCAGGTGCGCAGCTTCGGCGCCTCGCCGCGGATGGCGGTGGCCGAGGTGCGCAGGAAGTTGGAGACGGAGACGCCGGGGACCTCCACCGGGTACTGCATGGCGAGGAAGACGCCCGCGCGGGCCCGCTCGTCGACGGACATGGCCAGCACGTCCTCGCCGTCCAGGGTCACCGTGCCGCCGGTGACCTGGTACTTGGGGTGGCCCGCGAGCGAGTACGCCAGCGTGGACTTGCCGGAGCCGTTGGGGCCCATGATGGCGTGGGTCTCGCCCTGCTTCACGGTCAGGTCGACCCCGCGCAGGATCTCGCGGGGGCCGCCTTCGGCCTCGACGGAGACGTGCAGGTCGTGGATCTCAAGCGTTGCCATGGGTGCCTCAGGACTCCTGGGTGACGGAGACGAGCACGTCGTCCCCTTCGATCTTTACGGGGTATACGGGGACGGGGCGCGTCGCGGGGAGGCCGGACGGCTTGCCGGTGCGCAGGTCGAAGCTGGAGCCGTGCAGCCAGCACTCGATCTGGCAGTCCTCCACCTCGCCCTCGGACAGCGAGACGTTCGCATGCGAGCAGATGTCGTTGACCGCGAAGACCTCGCCCTCGGTGCGCACCAGCGCGACCGGCACGCCGTCGAGCTCCACCCGCTTGGGGGTGTCCTCCTCCAGCTCGCTCAGCGCGCAGGCGCGTACGAAGGTCTGGCTCATGCGACGGACGCCTCCAGCTCGGCCTCGATCTTGGCGATCAGGCGCTCCTCCAGCTCCGGGAGGCCGATCTGCTGGACCAGCTCGGCGAAGAAGCCGCGGACGACCAGGCGGCGGGCCTCGTCGGCGGGGATGCCGCGCGCCATCAGGTAGAACAGCTGCTCGTCCTCGAAGCGGCCGGTCGCGCTGGCGTGTCCGGCGCCCACGATCTCGCCGGTCTCGATCTCCAGGTTCGGCACGGAGTCGACGCGCGCGCCGTCGGTCAGGACGAGGTTGCGGTTGAGCTCGTAGGTGTCGGTGCCCTCCGCGGCGGCGCGGATCAGCACGTCGCCGATCCAGACCGCGTGGGCGTCCTTGCCCTGCAGCGCGCCCTTGTAGGCCACGTTGCTGCGGCAGTGCGGGGTGTCGTGGTCGATGAAGAGCCGGTGCTCCTGGTGCTGGCCGTTGTCGGTGAAGTACAGGCCGTAGAGCTCGGCCTCACCGCCCGGGGCGCCGTAGATGACCCGCGGGTGGAGGCGCACCAGGGTGCCGCCGAAGGTGACGACCACGGACTTGAACGTGGCGTCGCGGCCGACGAGCGCGGTGTGCTGCCCGGCGTGGACGGCGGTGTCGTCCCAGTCCTGGATGGAGACGACGGTGAGCTTGGCGCCGTCGCCGACCAGGAACTCCACGTTGGCCGCGAGCGTCGCGTCGCCGGTGTGGTCGATGACCACGACGGCCTCGGCGAAGGCGCCGACCTCCACGACCTGGTGGCCGAAGGCGGTGCCGCCCTCGCCGTGCACGGAGATCCGCACGGGCTCGGTGAGCACGGTCTCCTTGGCGACGGAGACCACCGAGGCCTTCTCGAAGGAGCTGTACGCCTGAGCCGCGACCCGGTCGACCGGCTTGCCCGCCTTGCCCACACGCGGGTCCGTGCGGTCCACGGTCTCGACGGTGACGCCCTCGGGGGCGCTCACGTCGACCCGCAGCCCGCCGGTGGCCTTGGCGGTGCCGTCGTGCAGACCGCGCAGGCGCTCCAGCGGGGTGAACCGCCACTCCTCCTCACGGCCGTGTGGCACCGGGAAGTCGGCCACGTCGTACGACGCGATGGCGCCGACCCTCGCGTCGGTGGGCTGGCCCACCTGGATGGCACCGTCCGTGGTGGATCCGGCCGGAATGGTTTCAGCCATGGCAGCTGTACAGCTCGCTTTCTCGTGACGTACCTCGGCCCTCCCTGGGGACGGCCGCCGCGGGTATCGGGGGAGGCGCCGGCGTCAGCCGACCGCGCCTTCCATCTGCAGCTCGATCAGCCGGTTGAGCTCCAGCGCGTACTCCATGGGAAGCTCGCGCGCGATCGGCTCGACGAAGCCGCGCACGATCATCGCCATGGCCTCGTCCTCGGACAGGCCGCGGCTCATCAGGTAGAAGAGCTGGTCGTCGCTGACCTTGGAGACGGTCGCCTCGTGGCCCATGGACACATCGTCCTCGCGGACGTCCACATACGGGTAGGTGTCCGAGCGGGAGATGGTGTCGACCAGCAGCGCGTCGCACAGCACATTGGACTTGGAGCCCTCCGCGCCCTCGCCGATCTCGATCAGACCCCGGTAGGAGGTGCGGCCGCCGCCGCGCGCCACCGACTTGGAGACGATGTTGGACGAGGTGCGGGGCGCCATGTGGACCATCTTGGCGCCGGCGTCCTGGTGCTGGCCCTCGCCCGCGAAGGCGATCGACAGGGTCTCGCCCTTGGCGTGCTCGCCCATCAGGTAGACGGCCGGGTACTTCATGGTCACCTTGGAGCCGATGTTGCCGTCGACCCACTCCATGGTCGCGCCCTCGTAGGCCACGGCGCGCTTGGTGACCAGGTTGTACACGTTGTTCGACCAGTTCTGGATGGTCGTGTAGCGGCAGCGGGCGCCCTTCTTGACGATGATCTCGACGACCGCGGAGTGCAGCGAGTCCGACTTGTAGATCGGCGCGGTGCAGCCCTCGACGTAGTGGACGTACGCGTCCTCGTCGACGATGATCAGCGTCCGCTCGAACTGGCCCATGTTCTCCGTGTTGATCCGGAAGTAGGCCTGGAGCGGGATCTCCACGTGCACGCCCTTCGGCACGTAGATGAAGGAGCCGCCGGACCACACCGCCGTGTTCAGCGAGGCGAACTTGTTGTCGCCGGCCGGGATCACCGAGCCGAAGTACTCCTTGAAGAGCTCCGGGTGCTCCTTGAGGCCGGTGTCGGTGTCCAGGAAGATGACACCCTGCTCCTCGAGGTCCTCACGAATCTTGTGGTAGACGACCTCGGACTCGTACTGCGCGGCGACACCCGCGACGAGGCGCTGCTTCTCGGCCTCCGGGATGCCCAGCTTGTCGTACGTGTTCTTGATGTCCTCGGGCAGCTCTTCCCAGGAGGCGGCCTGCTGCTCCGTCGAGCGCACGAAGTACTTGATGTTGTCGAAGTCGATGCCGGACAGGTCCGAGCCCCAGGTCGGCATGGGCTTCTTCTCGAAGAGCTTGAGGCCCTTCAGGCGGAGCTTCAGCATCCACTCCGGCTCGGACTTCTTCGCCGAGATGTCGCGGACGACGTCCTCCGAGAGGCCGCGCTTGGCGGAGGCACCGGCCACATCGGAGTCGGCCCAGCCGTACTCGTAGTTGCCCAGCCCCTCGAGCTCGGGGTGAGCGGTCTCCGTGGGGAGAGTCATTCGGGGTTCCTCCCGGCCGTGCTGGCAGATGCTGTGGTGGTCTTGGTCGTGCTGGACGTTGTGCTGGAAGTCTTGCTGGGGGGCGTCTTCTCGGCCCTGCCGGTCCCGGGGATGAAGGTCGTGCACACCCCGTCGCCATGGGCGATGGTGGCCAGACGCTGCACATGAGTCCCGAGCAGCTGGGAGAAGACCTCGGTCTCCGCCTCGCACAGCTGCGGAAACCGCTCGGCCGCGTGGGCGACCGGGCAGTGGTGCTGGCAGAGCTGTTCGCCGACCGGTGCGCTTCGCGCCGTAGCAGCGTACCCGTCCGCGGACAGTGCGCGGGCGAGGGCTTGGGCCCGGGACTGCGGCTCCGCGGCCTCGACGGCCTCGCGGTACGCCGCGGCCTGGGCGGCCAGCCTGGCGCGCGCGAAGGCGGCGACCGCCGCCCGGCCCGGCTCGCCGCCGCCGGCGCTCTGCTCGATCCAGCGCAGGGCGTCCACGGCCAGCTTGTCGTACGCCTGGTCGAAGGCGTCCCGCCCGCAGTCGGTGAGCGCGAAGACCTTGGCCGGGCGGCCGCGGCCCCGCGCCCCGTACACCCTCTTCTCGCGGGGCTCGACGACGCCGTCGGCGACGAGGGTGTCGAGGTGGCGGCGCACGGCCGCCTGGGTCAGCTCGAGCCGCAGGGCCAGCTCGGCCGCGGTGGACGGGCCGTGGTCGAGGATGGAGCGGGCCACCCGGTTACGGGTGCCGTGCTGCTCGTCGGGCGCGGGCACCGGCACGGCAGATCGCGCGGTCTGCTCGACCGCGCGTCCCGCCGGAGCTTCGCTCGCGTATTTCACAACGCCATTGTTGCGTAATTCTCCGGGGAGGCACAAGCGAGGCCCCGCCCGGACCCCGGTGGAGTGCGTCACTAAGGCACACCTAAGCCTGCCTGCGCGAACACCTGCCCGGGCGCCTGCCCGAGCACCTGTGCGAGCACCTGCCCGGGAGCCCCGGGGCCACCTGCGGAAACGTGCGGGAGACGGCCCGGGAGACGCCGGGAAGATGTCCCTGGAGACGTCCAGGCAGACGTCCGGGCACCGCCCTGCCCGCCGGCAGCCGCCGAGCGCTTCGTAGACTGCCGGACATGCGAGAAGAGCCCGCGGTCGACATCGTCGGCCTCGTCAAGCGGTACGGCTCGAAGACCGCCGTGGACGGGCTCGACCTGTCCGTCGCGCGCGCCGCCGTGACCGCCGTGCTCGGCCCCAACGGGGCAGGCAAGACCACCACCGTCGAGGTCTGCGAGGGATACCGGCGGCCCGACGCCGGCACGGTCCGCGTCCTCGGCCTCGACCCCGTCACCGAGGCGGCGGCGCTGCGCCCCCGGATCGGCGTGATGCTGCAGTCCGGAGGGGTTTATTCCGGAGCGCGCGCAGAAGAGATGCTGCGCCACACCGCGGGCCTGCACGCCCACCCCGTGAACGTCGACCACCTCATCGAGCGGCTCGGCCTCGGCTCCTGCGGCCGCACGCCCTACCGGCGGCTCTCCGGCGGCCAGCAGCAGCGCCTGGCGCTCGCCATGGCCGTCGTCGGCCGCCCCGAACTGGTCTTCCTCGACGAGCCCACCGCCGGACTCGACCCCCAGGCCCGGCGCGCCACCTGGGAACTCGTGCGCGACCTGCGCCGGGACGGCGTCACCGTCGTACTGACCACCCACTACATGGACGAGGCCGAGCAGCTCGCCGACGACGTCGCGATCGTGGACGGCGGCAAGGTGATCGCCCAGGGCAGCCCCGAGCAGCTGTGCCGCGGCGGGGCGGAGAACACCCTGCGCTTCACCGGACGCCCCGGGCTCGACCTCGCCTCGCTGCTCAAGGCGCTGCCCGCCGACTCCACGGCCGACGAGCTGACGTCCGGCTCGTACCGCGTCACCGGCAAGATCGATCCGCAGCTGCTGGCCACCGTCACCTCGTGGTGCGCCCAGAACGGCGTCATGCCGGACCGGATCTCGGTCGAGCGGCACACCCTGGAGGACGTCTTCCTCGAGCTGACTGGCAAGGAGCTGCGCGCGTGACCGCCACGGGAACCTTCACCCCCCAGCCGGGAGCCGCCCCGCTGCCCCGCATGATCCGCTCCCAGGCGGTCCTGGAGACCCGGATGCTGCTGCGCAACGGCGAGCAGCTGCTGCTGACCGTGATCATTCCGTCCCTGCTGCTGGTGCTCTTCAGCACCGTCGACATCGTCGACACCGGCTCCGGCGGCAAGGCCGTGGACTTCCTCACCCCCGGCGTCCTGGCCCTCGCCGTGCTGTCCACGGCCTTCACCGGCCAGGCCATCGCCACCGGCTTCGAGCGGCGGTACGGCGTCCTCAAGCGGCTCGGCGCCTCCCCGCTGCCCCGCTGGGCCCTGATGACCGCCAAGACCTGCTCGGTGCTGGTCACCGAGGTGCTGCAGGTCGCCCTGCTGACGGTGATCGCGCTCGCCCTGGGCTGGTCCCCGCACGGCAACCCGCTCACCGTGGCCCTGCTGCTGCTCCTCGGCACGGCCGCGTTCTCCGGCCTCGGCCTGCTGATGGCGGGCACCCTCAAGGCCGAGGCGACCCTCGCCGCCGCCAACCTCGTCTTCCTGCTGCTGCTCGTCGGCGGCGGGGTGATCGTCTCCCTGGACAAGTTCCCGGACGCGGCGCGCGGCGTGCTGGAGCTGCTGCCCGTCTCCGCCCTCTCGGACGGCCTGCGGGACGTGCTGCGGGACGGGGCCGGGGTGCCGTGGGGCGACCTGGGGATCCTGGCGGTGTGGGCGGTGCTCGGGCTCGGGGCGGCGGCGCGCTTCTTCCGCTGGGAGTAGCGGCTTCCACGTGGCCTCATGACCGTCCAGCGCCCCGCGGACCCGACGCCGTCCGCCCCGGATGCGAGACCGCTCCAAGGCGCCGCGTGGCTGCCCCACGGCTACCGGCTCGCTCCCCACACGCATGCCGAGGGGCAACTCGTCTATGCCGCCTCCGGTGCGCTCGCCACCGCCACGGAACGCGGAACGTGGGTCGCTCCGGCCAACCGCGTCACCTGGACGCCCCCGCACTTCGCGCACTCCCACCGCTTCTACGGCCGGACCGACGCACGCCTCGTCCACGTCCCGCTCGAACTGTGCGCACACCTCGTGGACCACCCCAGCGTCTTCGCGGTCAGCCCGCTGCTGCGCGAAGCGCTCCTCGCGCTCACCGACCGCCCCGAGCGGCGCCCCGGTGCGCACCGGCGGCTGCTCACCGTCGTCGTGGACGAGCTCGTCGACGCCGCCGAGCACTCCCTCCACCTGCCGGAAGCCAACGACGACCGGCTCCGCGCCGCCACCGCGCTCCTGCACGAGGACCCGGCCCAGCTCACGACGCTTGCCGAACTGGGCCGCAGGGTGGGGGCCGGGGAACGCACGCTGAGCCGCCTGTTCCACACCGAGCTGGGCATGAGCTTCCACCGCTGGCGCACCATCCTGCGCATCCACCACGCGCTGGCCTTCCTCACCGACGGGATGTCGGTGACGGAGACCTCGGTGGCGTGCGGCTGGTCCAACCCCTCCAGCTTCATCGACGCCTTCACCGAAGTCGTCGGTCAGACGCCCGGCCGCTACCAGGCCGGACTACGCCACCACCTCTCCTGACCGCCGGCGCCCGCGCGGCCCAGGCGCCCCGCGACAGCCTCGTCCCCAGGTTGGCGGGTTTCCGGTATTCGCTGTCCATTCACCGGTGGTGTGCACGGCAGGGGTCGTCGGAGGGTGGTGACGACGCCGCACCACCCGGGCCACGCCGCCGGTGGTGGCCCTGCGGCGAACCGGTCCACCGCCCTGAGCTACGGAGGCTCGCACACCCATGCCCACGACCCACGAGGACACGGCAGTCGTCATCATCGGAGCCGGCGTCGCCGGCCTGACCGTCGGCAATTTCCTGCTGCGCCACGGCATCGACTGCGACGTGCTGGAGAAGCATCCCCGCGCCTACGTCGAGCAGCGCCAGCGCGCCGGGACCGTCGACACGTTCGGAGTGCGCATGTTCCGCGAGTGGGGCCTGGAGGAGGTCCTGGCGGGCGACCCGATTTCGCACAGCGAGGGCGGCTTCTACATCGACGGCCACGCGATGCCGATCGACATGGACGAGGACGCCGACGAGAGCTTGTACTGCCCCCAGCAGGTCCTTGTACGCAACCTCACCGAGGTCTTCCTGCGCGAAGGCGGCGACCTGCGCTACGAAGCCGCCGACGTCACCCTGGAGAACCTCACGGGAAGCCACCCTGTCGTGCGCTACCAGGACGCCGAAGGATCGGCCCGGGCCATCGGCTGCGACCACATCGCCGGCTGCGACGGCTTCCACGGCGTGTCCCGCCGTAGCATCCCCACCACGGCACTGACCGAGTACTCCCACGAGTACGGCTACTCCTGGCTCAGCGCCCTGGCCGCCGCCCCGACCAGCCCGTCCGGCATGGCGATCCACGAACTGGGCCTGGCCGGCATGATCCCCCGCGGCCCCGGGGCCAGCCGCATCTACCTCCAGTGCGCGGTCGACGACACCCCCGAACAGTGGCCCGACGAGCGCGTCTGGAGCGAGCTGGAAGCCCGCTTCGGAACCCCTCCCTCGCGCGGCGAGATCCTTTCCAAGCAGATCGTGCCGCTGCGCGGCGTGGTGTTCGACCCGATGAGCTACGGCAGGCTGTACCTCCTCGGCGACGCCGCCCACATCGTCCCGCCGATGAGCGCCAAGGGCATCCACCTCGCCCTGCACGACGCGGAGGTCTTCGCCCGCGCCGTGATCCGCCACGCCGAGGAAGGCGACTCCAGCCTCCTCGCCGGCTACTCGGAGACCTGCCTGCCGCACATCTGGAACTACCAGGCGTTCGCCACGTGGATCACGGACACCATGCACAACGCCGGATTCACCGGCTTCGAGGGCGAGTTCAAGAGGCAGATCGCCCGCGCCGAGCTCCAGCGCCAGTTCGCCTCGGCCTCGGCGAACAAGCTGTTCAGCGAGCTCACCGCCGGAACGAACTAGTCCGCGCCTTCTTCGCGAGGTGTGGGGGGAGTCGCTCGGCAACGCCCCCCACACCCCCTCGTGCTGCCACATTCCGGGGGAGCGACTCCCCCCACACCCCCCTCGTGAAAAGCTGCACAAGCACCCGCCTACGATGGGACGCGTGCCGAATTCGCTGAATCCGTTCGAGCTGATCGCCCGACGCTGGCAGCCCTCCGCGCGCTTTGTGGAGCGGGCCGCGCTGGCCACCGTGGTGATGGCCGTGGTCATCGTCGTCACCGGCGGCGCGGTGCGGCTGACCGAGTCCGGGCTGGGTTGTGACACCTGGCCCAGGTGCACCTCCGGGAGCCTGACGCCCACCGCCGACATGGGCATGCACGGCGCCATCGAGTTCGGTAACCGCATGCTGACGTACGTGCTGTGCGTGTTCGTGGGCCTGCTGATCATCGCGGCCCGGGCCCGCACTCCGGTGCGTCGCTCCCTCACCCGGTTGGGCTGGGTCCAGTTCTGGCTCATCATGGGCAATGCCGTCATCGGCGGCATCATCGTGCTCACCGGCCTCAACCCGTACATCGTCAGCTCCCACTTCCTGCTGTCCACCGCGCTCCTCACGGTCGCGATGGCCGTCTGGCAGCGCTCCCGCGAGGGCGACGGCGCGCCGCGCGACCTGGTGGCCCGCCCGGTGCGCCAGATGACCTGGCTGCTGGTCGGCGCGACCCTGGCGCTGATCCTGATCGGCACCGTGGTCACGGGAGCCGGTCCGCACGCCGGTGACGCCCGTGAGGTGCACCGGATCCCGCTGGACTGGCAGGAGATCACCCAGCTTCACGTGGACTTCGTCTACATCGTGCTGGGCCTCACCGTCGCCCTGTGGTTCACGCTGCGCGCCGTGAATGCCCCGGCGGCCCAGCGCCGTGCGGTGCTCGACCTGCTGGCCGTGCTGCTCCTCCAGGGTGCGATCGGATACGTCCAGTACTTCACACACCTGCCCGAGGTGGTCGTCGGCATCCACATGTTCGGGTCCTGCCTGGTGTGGATCGCGGTCCTGCGGGTGTTCTTCGCGCAGCGCGAGCGGGCCGAGCTGCCCGCGCCGGTCCCCGCCCCCGCCCCGGCTCAGCCCGTCGCCGAGCCCGCCGGGTCCAGCCGGTAGATCCGGCGCGCGGTCCCGGCCGCGACGAGCGCGGCGATGCGCCGCGCCTCGGGCCGGGTGCACACGCCGTCGGCGACCCACTCGGCCGCCAGCCGCGCCATCGCCCGCGCGAACAGCCGGGCGCCGGTCACATACAGCTCGGGCAGCGCCCGCGCCCCGGTCGAGAACAGCAGCTTGCCGAACGGCGCCTCGGCGAGGGTCTCCCCCGGCCGGGGCCCCGCGTCCGCGTAGACGTGCGCGAAGGCCGCGGCCAGCTGGGCGGCACGGCGGTGGTGGGGCCGGGCGGGCAGCAGCACCAGATCGGTCCCGCCGCCCGCGGTGGCGCGCAGAAAGCCCGCGAGCGCCTGCGGGTCGCCACAGTGGAGCTGCACGGGCAGGCCGGTCGCGACGGCGCACCACAGCAGGTGCTGGAGCAGCGCGGGCTCGGCGAGCCGGGCCCGTTCCCGTACGCACCCGCCGAGCCAGCGGTCGGCCGCCCGCCGCACCTCCCGGGGGTCCGGCGGGGTCTCGTCGCAGAAGGTGACGCCCACGGCGAAGGCGGTGGCGTGCCCGGCCGCGGCGTACAGGGCCTCGGCGGTGTCGCGGATGAACGAGTCGACCGAGCCGGAGGATTCCGCGGCCTCCCGGGCCAGCGGCTCCAGGCGGACCACCTCGTGGACCGGGCCGTCCGCGGCCGTGGCGAACTCGGCGGCGGAGGTCAGCTCTCCCGGCGGCCCCGACTCCAGAAGGAAGGTGCCGATGCCCGCGCCCCGCAGCAGCAGCCGCGAGGCGCGGTAGGCGCCCAGCTCACGCCGCCGGGCCAGATAGCGGACGGGGGCGCAGTGGGCCTCCAGGCCGAGCAGCGGGGGGCACCAGCGGCGCACCGCCAGGCCGGTCCAGCTGTCGAAGAAGGTGGTGCCCGGGGGTGCGGGGGTGCCGGACCCGACGGCGGCGGCGAGGTGCGCCTCGAACGTGCCGAGGCCCAGCTCGCCGTGGAGCGTGCCGTGGCTGTGCTGGTCCACGAGGGGCGGCAGCGCGTTCGCCCAGGCCTCCCGCGCGAGCCGCCCCCGCCCGGCGGCGAGCGCGCCTTCGGTTTCCTCCGGTACGCCCGAGGGGACCAGGTCGGCCGACGTGCCCGTCGCCTCGTCCTTCACCGCCGCCTCCTCGCCGTCGGGCATCGAAGGGCTTAACGGGCGAAACGGTATGAGGTGTCGCCGGGCCCGCCCCCGAGCCTGGCCCGCACCGGCCGCCGTCGGCAAGACCGCCCCCGGCGGCGGCCAGGGGCGGAGCGGGGCGGGACCCGGCGCGCGGGACCTCGGCCGTGGTGCGGGTTACGCGTTGCGGGGGCCGCCGAGCTGGATGCCGGCCATGCGGGTCCACTCGTACGGCCCGGTGCGGACCTTCGCGGCCAGCTCGCCGTCGAAGTCCTCGCGCAGGGTGATCCCCGCGGCCTCCGCGGCGCGGCGCGCCGTGTCGTACGAGGGAGCGACCAGGGTGCCCCAGTCGCCGCCGGCCCCGACGAGGGCGACGCGGACGGTGCCGCGGCCGATGTGGGCCAGCTGGCCCTCGGCGCTGCCGCCGTGGCGCTGGGCGAAGGCCGTCATCTGGCGGGCGAGCCGCTTGGCCGCCTTGTCGGCCTTCTTGTCCGTGCCCGACGCGGTCCCGCCCGACGCGGTCTCGCCCGACGCGGTCTCGCCTGCCCGGTCCTCCGGGTCCGTCTGCGTGGTGTCTGCCATGAGGCCGATGCTACCGGCCGGTAATCATCGCAGGAAGGGATCCACGGCGACGGCGACGAACAGCAGCGACACATAGGTGATGGACCAGTGGAACAGCCGCATCTCCTTGAGGCCAGGCCCGGTGACCCCGGCCTTGGCGCGCGCCTGCAGCGCGTGCGCCTCCTTGAGCCAGAACGCGCCCAGCGCCGCGGCCACCACGGGGTAGAACCAGCCGGTGTAGCCCAGCGGCCACAGCAGCAGCGAGACGATCACCATCACCCAGCTGTAGAGGACGATCTGCCGGGCGACCGCCTTGTTGCCCGCGACCACGGGCATCATCGGCACGCCCACGCGCTCGTAGTCGTCCTTGACCTTCATCGACAGCGGCCAGTAGTGCGGCGGCGTCCAGAAGAAGATGACGAGGAAGAGGATCGCCGCGGCCCAGGAGACCGAATCGGTGACCGCGGACCAGCCGATGAAGACCGGCATGCAACCGGCGATGCCGCCCCAGACGATGTTCTGCGCGGTACGCCGTTTGAGCCACATCGTGTAGACGACGACATAGAAAGCCAGCGCGCCGAGCGACAACATCGCGGACAGCGGGTTGACCAGGAACCAGAACCACGCCGTGGACCCCACCGTGAGGGCGGAGGCGAAGACCAGGCACTCGGCCGGCGAGACCATGCCGGTCACCAGCGGCCGCTGCGAGGTGCGGGCCATGAGCGCGTCGATGTCGCGGTCGTAATACATGTTGAACGCGGCCGCGCCGCCGGCCGACATATAGCCGCCGACGCAGGTGGCGAGCACCAGCCACAGATCCGGTACGCCCCCGGCGGCCAGGAACATCACCGGCACCGTGGTCATGAGCAGCAGCTCGATGACACGCGGCTTGGTCAGTGCCACGAACGCCTTGACGCGGGCACCGAACGGCCGGTGGCTCTGGCTCGTATCGAGCACCCCCGCAGGACGGGAATCGACGGCCGTCACGCACACCCCTGGTAGAAGCAAGAACCAGCAAGCACCGGACATGAAGAGCCGGTAAAGACTTGCGCGTACCACGCCACTCTAGACGCCCGCGATACTCCGCCCGCCGCCGGGGTCGGCTCGTGTTCACGGTGGTCACGGCGGTCGAGGGAATGCCGCATCTCCGGCATTCGTTCCCCTGATGTCGGGTACTCGCCCGAAAAGATGACCGTTCTTCCAGGGGTAGGCTCGACAAAGCCGGTGTACGCATCGTCACCGGATATCGACATTGTGGAGAGGAGCCCTGACTCAGGGTGAGCACGAAGCCGACTACCACAGACCTCGAGTGGACCGATGTGGACCAGCGCGCCGTGGACACGGCCCGTGTCCTGGCCGCGGATGCCGTGCAGAAGGTCGGCAACGGCCACCCCGGCACCGCCATGAGCCTGGCCCCCGCCGCGTACCTGCTCTTCCAGAAGCTGATGCGGCACGACCCGTCCGACACCGGATGGGTGGGCCGTGACCGGTTCGTCCTCTCCCCCGGTCACACCTCGCTGACGCTGTACGTGCAGCTGTACCTGGGCGGCTTCGGTCTGGAGCTGGAGGATCTGAAGTCGTTCCGCACCTGGGGCTCGCTGACCCCGGGCCACCCGGAGCACGGCCACACGGCGGGCGTCGAGACCACCACCGGTCCGCTGGGCCAGGGCATCGCCAACGCGGTGGGCATGGCGATGGCCGCCCGCTACGAGCGCGGCCTCTTCGACCCGGAGGCGCCCGAGGGCTCCTCCCCCTTCGACCACACCATCTGGGCGATCGTCTCGGACGGCGACCTGGAGGAGGGCATCTCCGCCGAGGCCTCCTCGCTCGCCGGCCACCAGAAGCTCGGCAATCTGGTCGCGCTGTACGACGACAACCACATCTCGATCGAGGGCGACACCGCGACCGCCTTCTCCGAGGACGTGCTGAAGCGCTACGAGGCGTACGGATGGCACGTCCAGCGCATCGAGCAGGGCGCCAACGGCGACTTCGACGTCCACGCGCTGTACGCGGCGCTGAAGGCGGCGCAGGCGGAGACCGAGCGCCCCTCGATCATCGCCGCCCGCACCATCATCGCCTGGCCCGCCCCGAACGCGCAGAACACCGAGGCCGCCCACGGCTCGGCGCTCGGCGCCGACGAGGTCGCGGCCACCAAGCGCGTCCTCGGCTTCGACCCGGAGAAGCACTTCGAGGTCGAGGAGTCGGTCCTGGCCCACACCCGCTCGCTGGCCGACCGCGGCCGCGAGGCCCACGCCGCCTGGGACAAGAAGCTCCAGGAGTGGCGGGACAACAACCCCGAGCGCGCCGCCCAGTTCGACCGGATCATCGCCGGTGAGCTGCCCGAGGGCTGGGACAAGGCGATCCCGGTCTTCGAGCCCGGCAAGGACGTGGCCACCCGCAAGGCGTCCGGCCAGGTCCTCAAGGCGCTCGGCGGGGTGCTGCCCGAGCTGTGGGGCGGCTCCGCCGACCTCGCCGGCTCGAACAACACCACCATCGACGCGTCCTCGTCCTTCCTCCCGAAGGACAACCCGCTGCCGGAGGCCGACCCGTACGGCCGTACGGTCCACTTCGGCATCCGCGAGCACGCCATGGGCTCGACCATGAACGGCATCGCGCTCCACGGCAACACCCGTATCTACGGCGGCACCTTCCTGGTCTTCTCCGACTACATGCGGCCCGCCGTCCGCCTCGCCGCCCTGATGAAGCTCCCCGTCACCTACGTGTGGACGCACGACTCCATCGGCCTCGGCGAGGACGGCCCGACCCACCAGCCGGTCGAGCACCTGAGCGCGCTGCGCGCCATCCCCGGCCTGAACGTGGTCCGCCCGGCCGACGCCAACGAGACCGCCATCGCCTGGCAGGAGATCACCCGGCGCCACACCGCCAAGCCGGCTCCCCACGGCATCGCGCTGACCCGGCAGAACGTGCCGACGTACGAGCCCAACGAGAACGCGGCCAAGGGCGGCTACGTCCTGGCCGAGGCCGAGGGCGGCACCCCGCGGGTGATCCTGATCGGCACCGGCTCCGAGGTGCAGCTCGCCGTCGAGGCGCGCGAGCGGCTGGAGGCCGAGGGGATCCCGACCCGCGTGGTCTCCATGCCCTCGGTCGAGTGGTTCGAGGAGCAGGACCAGGCGTACCGGGACAGCGTGCTGCCGCCGTCGGTGAAGGCCCGCGTGGCCGTCGAGGCGGGGATCGGCCTGACCTGGTACCGCTTCGTGGGCGAGGCCGGCCGCATCGTCTCGCTGGAGCACTTCGGCGCCTCCGCCGACTACAAGGTGCTCTACCGGGAGTTCGGCCTGACCGCGGAGGCCGTCTTCGACGCGGCCCGCGCGTCGCTCGAGACCGCCGAGCGCTGACGCCGTATACGACCTTGTAGCGACGAGTAGGAGATGCAATCCCGATGACAGACGCACTCAAGCGGCTGGCCGACGAAGGCGTCGCGGTCTGGCTCGACGATCTTTCGCGCAAGCGCATCACGTCCGGCAACCTGGCCGAGCTGATCGACCAGAGCCACGTGGTGGGCGTGACCACCAACCCGTCGATCTTCCAGAAGGCGATCAGCGGCGGCGACGGCTACGACCAGCAGCTGGCCGACCTCGCGGCCCGCAAGGTCACCGTCGAGGAAGCCATTCGCATGATCACCACGGCGGACGTCCGGGACGCCGCCGACATCCTGCGGCCGGTGTACGACGCCACCGGCGGCCAGGACGGCCGGGTCTCCATCGAGGTGGACCCGCGCCTGGCGCACAACACCCACGCCACCGTCGCCGAGGCCAAGCAGCTGGCCTGGCTGGTGGACCGGCCCAACACCTTCATCAAGATCCCGGCCACCCGGGCCGGCCTGCCCGCGATCACCGAGGCGATCGGCCTCGGCATCAGCGTCAACGTCACGCTGATCTTCTCGCTGGAGCGCTACCGCGAGGTGATGGACGCCTACCTGGCCGGTCTGGAGAAGGCCAAGGCCGCGGGTCTCGATCTCCAGAAGATCCACTCGGTCGCGTCCTTCTTCGTGTCCCGCGTGGACACCGAGATCGACAAGCGCCTCGACAAGCTCGGCACCGACGAGGCCAAGGCGCTGCGCGGCCGGGCCGCCCTGGCCAACGCCCGCCTCGCGTACCAGGCGTACGAGGAGGTGTTCGGCTCCCACGACAAGTCGACCCCGCCGTCGGAGCGCTGGGCCGCCCTGGACCGGGCGAACGCCAACAAGCAGCGCCCGCTGTGGGCCTCCACCGGCGTCAAGGACCCGGACTACAAGGACACGCTCTACGTGGACGAGCTGGTCGCGCCGGGCACGGTGAACACCATGCCGGAGGCCACCCTGGAGGCCGTCGCCGACCACGGCCAGATCGCCGGCGACGCGGTCCACGGCACGTACGAGCAGGCCAGGGCCGATCTCGACGCGCTGGAGCGCCTCGGTATCTCGTACGATGACGTTGTACAGCTCCTCGAGGACGAGGGCGTCGAGAAGTTCGAGGCGTCCTGGAACGACCTGCTGAAGTCCACTGAGGCGGAGCTGGGCCGCCTCGCACCTTCGGAGGCGTGAGAGACCTTGTCACTTTCCACGAGCGGAGCCAATCCGCTGCGTGACCCCCGGGACCGGCGGCTTCCGCGCATCGCGGGGCCGTCCGGCCTGGTCATCTTCGGCGTCACGGGCGACTTGTCCCGCAAGAAGCTGATGCCGGCCGTCTACGACCTGGCCAACCGCGGCCTGCTGCCGCCGGGCTTCTCGCTCGTCGGCTTCGCCCGCCGCGACTGGGAGGACGAGGACTTCGCCCAGGTCGTTCACGACGCGGTCAAGGAACACGCCAGGACCCCCTTCCGCGAGGAGGTCTGGCAGCAGCTCGCCGAGGGCTTCCGCTTCGTACCCGGCGAGTTCTCCGACGACGAGGCGTTCGACCAGCTGCGGGAGACGATCGAGGAACTCGACAAGGCGCGCGGCACGGGCGGCAACTTCGCCTTCTACCTGTCGGTCCCGCCGAAGTTCTTCCCCACCGTCGTCCAGCAGCTCAAGAAGCACGGCCTGTCCTCCGGGTCCGGCGACTCCTGGCGGCGCGCCGTCATCGAGAAGCCCTTCGGCCACGACCTGGCCAGCGCCCAGGAGCTCAACCAGGTCGTCCACGAGGTCTTCCGGCCGAGCGACGTCTTCCGGATCGATCACTACCTGGGCAAGGAGACGGTCCAGAACATCCTGGCGCTGCGCTTCGCCAACACCATGTTCGAGCCGCTGTGGAACCGCAGTTACGTCGACCACGTACAGATCACCATGGCGGAGGACATCGGCATCGGCGGCCGGGCCGGCTACTACGACGGCATCGGCGCGGCGCGCGACGTCATCCAGAACCACCTGCTCCAGCTCCTCGCGCTGACCGCCATGGAGGAGCCCATCTCCTTCGACGCGAACGCCCTGGTCACCGAGAAGCTCAAGGCGCTCAAGGCCGTCAAGCTGCCCAAGGACCTGGGCAAGCACACCGTGCGCGGCCAGTACGCCCACGGCTGGCAGGGCGGCAGCGAGGTGCCGGGCTATCTGGAGGAGGAGGGCATCGACCCCAACTCCAAGACCGACACCTACGCCGCGATCAAGCTGGAGATCGACAACCGCCGCTGGGCGGGCGTCCCCTTCTACCTGCGCACGGGCAAGCGGCTCGGGCGGCGGGTCACGGAGATCGCGGTGGTCTTCCAACGCGCCCCGTACTCCCCCTTCGACGCCACCGACACCCAGGAGCTCGGGGAGAACGCCCTGGTCATCCGGGTGCAGCCGGACGAGGGCGTCACCATCCGGTTCGGCTCCAAGGTGCCCGGCACCTCCATGGAGATCCGGGACGTGACGATGGACTTCGCCTACGGCGAGTCCTTCACCGAGTCCAGCCCCGAGGCGTACGAGCGGCTGCTGCTCGACGTCCTGCTCGGCGACGCCAACCTCTTCCCGCGCCACCAGGAGGTGGAGGAGTCCTGGCGGATCCTCGATCCGATCGAGGAGTACTGGGAGCAGCACGGCAAGCCCGAGCAGTACACGGCGGGCACCTGGGGGCCGAAGGCGGCGGACGAGATGCTCGCACGAGACGGACGGAGCTGGCGCCGGCCATGAACATCGATCTCACCGACACCACGTCAAGCCAGATCAACTCCGCTCTGGTCCAGGCGCGGCGGGCGGCGGGGATACCGGCCGTGGGCATGGTGCTCACCCTTGTCATCGTCACCGACGAGGGCAATCACTACGACGCGCTGAAGGCCGCGAGCGAGGCGTCCAAGGAACACCCGTCGCGCATCCTGGTCGTCATCAAGCGGCCGGGGCGCTCGCCGCGCGACCGCAGGGTCGCCCGGCTGGACGCCGAGGTGCGGATCGCCGGCGACGTCGGCACCGGCGAGACGGTGCTGCTGCGGCTGTACGGCGAGCTCGCCGGCCACGCCGAGTCGGTGGTGCTGCCGCTGCTGCTGCCGGACGCCCCGGTGGTGGTGTGGTGGCCGGAGGACGCGCCGGAGCACCCCAGCGAGGACCTGCTGGGCCAGCTGGCGACCCGCCGGATCACCGACGCCCAGGCCACCGAGGACCCGGTGGACACGCTCGGGCTGCGGGCCCGGACGTACACCCCGGGCGACACCGATCTGGCCTGGACCCGTATCACCCCGTGGCGCAGCGTGCTGGCCGCGGCGCTGGACCAGAAGCACTCGGCGATCACCTCCGCGGTGGTCGAGGGTGAGGCGTACAACCCGAGCAGCGAGCTGCTGGCGCTGTGGCTCGCCGAGCGGCTGCGGGTCCCGGTCCAGCGGCAGGTCTCGGACGGCCCCGGGCTGACCGCGGTGCGGCTGGAGACGGCCGACGGCGAGATCTGCCTGGACCGGGCCAACGGGTCGCTGGCCGAGCTGGCGATGCCGGGGCAGCCCGACCGGCATGTCGCGCTGCAGCGCCGTGAGAAGTCGGAGCTGATAGCGGAGGAGCTGCGCCGGCTCGACCCGGACGAGACCTACGCCTCGGCGGTGCGGTACGGGGTGAGCCGGCTCGGCAAGGGCGTGCTCGGAGCGGAGCGCGCGACGGCGCGGGCCGGGTCCGGCGGGGACAGCCGGTCGGGCGGGGCCCGCAAGGCCGCCCCGTCGAAGGCCCCCGCCGACAAGACCGCCGAGAAGACCGCTGACAAGAGCACCGACAAGAGCGCTGAGAAGAGCGACAGCGGGGACAACACCGGCGCCAAGGCGGCTCGCAAGGCAGCGGAGAAGACGGGGGACAAGGCAGCGGACAAGGCGGGGGACAGGACCGCCGGCAAGGCGGCGTCGTGACCGCTCCGCAGGTGGTCGTCCACCGCGACAAGGAGCTGATGGCGCAGGCCGCCGCCGCCCGCCTGATCACCAAGATCGTGGACGCCCAGTCCGCCCGCGGCTCCGCCTCGGTCGTGCTGACCGGCGGTCGCAACGGCAACGGCCTGCTGGCCGCGCTCGCCGGGGCACCGGCCCGGGACGCCGTGGACTGGTCGCGGCTCGACCTGTGGTGGGGCGACGAGCGGTTCCTCCCGGAGGGGCACGCGGACCGCAATGTCACCCAGGCCCGGGAGGCGCTGCTGGACGCGGTCGGTCTCGACCCGGCCCGGGTGCATCCGATGCCGGCCTCCGACGGCCCCTGGGGCGGCGATGTGGAGGCGGCCGCCGAGGCGTACGCCGAGGAGCTGGCCCGCGCCTCGCGGCCGGAGAACCACGGTGAGGCGCCGTCCTTCGACGTGCTGCTGCTGGGCGTCGGCCCCGACACCCATGTGGCCTCGCTCTTCCCGGAGCTGCCCGGGGTGCGGGAGACCGAGCGGACGGTGGTGGCGGTGCGCGGCGCGCCCAAGCCGCCGCCCACCCGGGTCTCCCTGACCCTGCCCGCGATCCGCGCGGCGCAGGAAGTCTGGCTGCTCGCGGCGGGCGAGGACAAGGCCAAGGCGGTGACGATCGCGCTCTCGGGCGCCGGGGAGATCCAGGCCCCGGCGGCGGGCGCGTACGGCCGCCGGCGCACGCTGTGGCTGCTGGACCGGGCCGCCGCGGCGGGCCTGCCGCGCGAGCTGTACCCGCCAGCGTCACCCTGACCGGCACCCATGAGACCGACCTGGACGGGCCGACTGGGAGAACCCCGGTCGGCCCGTCCGGCGTTGAGAGGCGTCCCGCGGCGTCTCAGCGCCCTACGGGGGTCAGCGCCCTACGGCGGGTCAGCGCCCGCGCAGCGAACGGTAGGTGGCGACGAGCGCGGCGGTGGAGGCGTCCAGGCCGGGCACGGCGGCGCCCTCGGTGAGCGCCGGTTCCACCCGCTTGGCCAGGACCTTGCCCAGCTCCACGCCCCACTGGTCGAACGAGTCGATGTGCCAGATCGCGCCCTGGACGAACACCTTGTGCTCGTACAGCGCGATCAACTGGCCGAGCACCGAGGGGCTCAGCTCGGCGGCCAGGATGGTGGTGGTGGGACGGTTGCCGGGGAAGGTCCGGTGCGGCACCAGCTCCGGCGCCACCCCCTCGGCGGCCACCTCCTCCGAGGTCTTGCCGAACGCCAGCGCCTGGCCCTGGGCGAAGAGGTTGGCCATCAGCAGGTCGTGGTGGGCGGCGAGCTTCGGGGGCAGGTCGGCCACCGGGTTGGCGAAGCCGATCAGATCGGCCGGGATCGTCTTGGTGCCCTGGTGGAGCAGCTGGTAGTAGGCGTGCTGCCCGTTGGTGCCGGGCGTCCCCCAGACGACCGGGCCGGTCTGCCAGCTCACCGGCCGGCCCTCGCGGTCCACCGACTTGCCGTTGGACTCCATGTCCAACTGCTGGAGGTAAGCGGGGAA
>NZ_MAXF01000130.1 GCF_001704635.1 Streptomyces sparsogenes
GGGCAGATCCTGCTGCCCGGCCTGGTCGACCTCCACACCCATCTGCGCGAGCCCGGCCGCGAGGACTCCGAGACCGTCCTCACCGGCACCCGCGCGGCCGCCGCCGGCGGTTACACCGCCGTCCACGCCATGGCCAACACCTTCCCGGTCGCCGACACCGCCGGCGTCGTCGAGCAGGTGTGGCGGCTCGGCAAGGAGTCCGGCTACTGCGACGTCCAGCCGGTCGGCGCCGTCACCGTCGGGCTGGAGGGCAAGAAGCTCGCCGAGCTGGGCGCCATGCACGACTCCGCCGCCGGGGTGCGGGTCTTCTCCGACGACGGCAAGTGCGTGGACGACGCCGTGATCATGCGCCGCGCCCTGGAGTACGTGAAGGCCTTCGACGGCGTCATCGCCCAGCACGCCCAGGAGCCGCGGCTGACCGAGGGCGCCCAGATGAACGAGGGCGTGGTCTCCGCCGAGCTCGGCCTCGGCGGCTGGCCGGCCGTGGCCGAGGAGTCGATCATCGCCCGCGATGTGCTGCTCGCCGCCCACGTCGGCTCCCGCGTGCACATCTGCCACCTGTCCACCGCCGGCTCGGTCGAGATCGTCCGCTGGGCCAAGTCCAAGGGCTGGAACGTCACCGCCGAGGTCACCCCGCACCACCTGCTGCTCACCGACGAGCTGGTGCGCTCCTACAACCCGGTCTACAAGGTGAACCCGCCGCTGCGCACCGAGGCCGACGTCATGGCGCTGCGCGAGGCGCTCGCCGACGGCACCATCGACTGCGTCGCGACCGACCACGCCCCGCACCCCCACGAGGACAAGGACTGCGAGTGGGGCGCGGCGGCCATGGGCATGGTCGGCCTGGAGACCGCGCTGTCCGTCGTCCAGCACACCATGGTGGACACCGGCCTGCTGGACTGGGCGGGCGTCGCCGACCGGATGTCGCACCGCCCCTCGGCCATCGGCCGCCTGGCCGGCCACGGGCGCCCCATCGCCCCGGGGGAGCCCGCCAACCTCACCCTCCTCGACTCCGCATACCGTGGTGTGGTGAACCCCGCGGGCTTCGCCTCCCGCAGCCGCAACACCCCCTACGAGGGCCGTGAACTGCCGGGCCGCGTGACGTACACCTTCCTGCGGGGCCGGGCGACGGTCGTGGACGGGAAACTGGCGTGACACCTCTCATCAACGCGGCGGCGGGCTCCCTCGGGGGCCTCGCGGCCGAGCAGAAGTCCCAGGACGTGACGGACTGGGCGGCGCGCATCGGCTGGGTGGCCGGCCTGCTGCTCCTCATCGCGCTCGTCTACTGGCTGATGCGCGAGGGCTGGAAGTGGCGGGGCACGCTCCAGGGCGATCTGCCCGAGCTGCCGCAGGCCCCGGCGGAGCCCGGCCCGGCCCGGCTGGCCCTGTCGGGCCGCTACCACGGCTCGACCACCGCCGGGCAGTGGCTCGACCGGATCGTCGCCCAGGGCCTGGGCACCCGCAGCCGCGCCGAGCTCACCCTGACCGAGCAGGGCCTCGCCGTCGTACGCCCCGGAGCGCGCGACTTCTTCATCCCGGCCGGGAGTCTGCGCGGCGCCCGGCTCGACAAGGGCATCGCCGGCAAGGTCCTCGCCGAGGGCGGGCTGCTGGTGATCACCTGGCAGCTGGGCGACCGTCTGATCGACTCCGGCTTCCGCTCCGACCACGCGGCCGAGCACACCGCGTGGGTGGACACCCTCACCGAACTCTCCGGCGGCCCCAGCGACGCGGCCGCCCACCAGCACGACACGGAAGGCGCACGATGACCACCTCCAACCGGGGACTGAACACGGCCCCCGCCGTCCTCGTCCTGGAGGACGGCCGCACCTTCCGCGGCCGGGCCTACGGGGCCGTGGGCGAAACCTTCGGCGAGGCGGTGTTCTCCACCGGCATGACCGGCTACCAGGAGACCCTGACCGACCCCTCGTACCACCGCCAGGTCGTCGTGATGACCGCGCCGCACGTCGGCAACACCGGCGTCAACGACGAGGACCCGGAGTCGAAGCGGATCTGGGTCGCCGGCTATGTGGTCCGCGACCCCGCCCGGGTGCCCTCCAACTGGCGCTCGCGCCGCACCCTGGACGAGGAGCTGGCCGCCCAGGGCGTCGTCGGCATCAGCGCCATCGACACCCGCGCCCTCACCCGCCACCTGCGCGAGCGCGGCGCCATGCGGGTCGGCATCTTCTCCGGCGAGGCGATCGCCGACGAGGCCGCGCTGCTGGCCAAGGTGCGGGCCGTGCCGCAGATGAAGGGCGCGGACCTCAGCGGCGAGGTCGCCACCACGGAGCGTTACGTCGTCCCCGCGATCGGCACCAAGAAGTTCACCGTCGCCGCGGTCGACCTCGGCATCAAGGGCATGACCCCGCACCGGATGGCCGAGCGCGGCATCGAGGTGCACGTGCTGCCGGCGAACGCCACGGTCGAGGACGTCTACGCGGTGAACCCGGACGGGGTGTTCTTCTCCAACGGGCCGGGCGACCCGGCCACCGCCGACCACCCCGTCTCCGTGATGCGCGCGGTCCTGGAGCGCGGCACCCCGCTGTTCGGCATCTGCTTCGGCAACCAGATCCTCGGCCGCGCGCTGGGCTTCGGCACCTACAAGCTGAAGTACGGCCACCGCGGCATCAACCAGCCGGTGCAGGACCGCACCACCGGCAAGGTCGAGGTCACCGCGCACAACCACGGCTTCGCCGTCGACGCCCCGCTGGACGGGCCCTCCGACACCCCCTACGGGCGGGTCGAGGTCTCCCACGTGTGCCTCAACGACAACGTGGTCGAGGGCCTCCAGCTGCTCGACCGTCCCGCGTTCAGCGTCCAGTACCACCCCGAGGCCGCCGCCGGCCCGCACGACGCGGCCTACCTGTTCGACCGCTTTGTCTCCCTGATGGAGGGCCAGCGTGCCTAAGCGCACCGACATCCAGTCCGTTCTGGTCATCGGCTCCGGCCCGATCGTCATCGGCCAGGCCGCCGAGTTCGACTACTCCGGCACCCAGGCCTGCCGCGTCCTCAAGGCGGAGGGGCTGCGGGTCGTCCTGGTCAACTCCAACCCCGCGACGATCATGACCGACCCGGAGATCGCCGACGCCACGTATGTCGAGCCGATCACCCCCGAGTTCGTCGAGAAGATCATCGCCAAGGAGCGCCCCGACGCGCTGCTGCCCACCCTCGGCGGGCAGACCGCGCTCAACACCGCGATCTCCCTCCACGAGGCGGGCACGCTCGACAAGTACGGCGTGGAACTGATCGGCGCCAACGTCGAGGCCATCCACAAGGGCGAGGACCGCGACCGGTTCAAGGAGGTCGTCGAGGCCGTCAACGCCAAGATCGGCCACGGCGAGTCCGCCCGCTCGGTCATCTGCCACTCCATGGACGACGTGCTCGCGGGCGTCGAGCTGCTCGGCGGCTACCCCGTCGTCGTACGCCCCTCCTTCACCATGGGCGGCGCCGGCTCCGGCTTCGCCCACGACGAGGAGGAGCTGCGCCGCATCGCCGGCCAGGGCCTGACGCTCTCGCCCACCACCGAGGTGCTCCTGGAGGAGTCCATCCTCGGCTGGAAGGAGTACGAGCTGGAGCTGATGCGCGACAAGCACGACAACGTGGTGGTCGTCTGCTCCATCGAGAACTTCGACCCCATGGGCGTGCACACCGGCGACTCGATCACCGTCGCGCCCGCGATGACGCTCACCGACCGCGAGTACCAGATCCTGCGCGACATCGGCATCGCCGTCATCCGCGAGGTCGGCGTCGACACCGGCGGCTGCAACATCCAGTTCGCCGTCAACCCGGTTGACGGCCGGGTCATCGTCATCGAGATGAACCCGCGCGTCTCCCGCTCCTCCGCGCTCGCCTCCAAGGCGACCGGCTTCCCCATCGCCAAGATCGCGGCCAAGCTCGCCGTCGGCTACACCCTCGACGAGATCCCGAACGACATCACCCGGGAGACCCCGGCGTCCTTCGAGCCCACGCTCGACTACGTCGTCGTCAAGGTGCCGCGCTTCGCCTTCGAGAAGTTCCCCGCCGCCGACGCCCGGCTCACCACCACCATGAAGTCGGTCGGCGAGGCCATGGCCATCGGCCGCAACTTCACCGAGGCGCTCCAGAAGGCGCTGCGCTCGCTGGAGAAGAAGGGCAGCCAGTTCGACTTCACCGGCGACCCGGGCGAGAAGTCCGAGCTGCTGGCGCGGGCCGAGGCGCCCACCGACGGCCGGATCAACACCGTCATGCAGGCCATCCGCGCCGGGGCCACCCCCGAGGAGGTCTTCGAGGCCACGAAGATCGACCCGTGGTTCGTCGACCAGCTCTTCCTGATCAAGGAGATCGCGGACGAGCTCGCGGCCGCCGACGAGCTGGACCCGGAGCTGCTCGCCGAGGCCAAGCGGCACGGCTTCTCCGACGCCCAGATCGCCGGCATCCGCTCGCTGCGCGAGGACGTGGTCCGCGAGGTGCGGCACGCGCTGGGGGTGCGGCCCGTCTACAAGACCGTCGACACCTGCGCCGCCGAGTTCGCCGCCAAGACCCCGTACTTCTACTCCTCCTACGACGAGGAGTCCGAGGTCGCGCCGCGCGAGAAGCCCGCCGTGATCATCCTGGGCTCCGGCCCCAACCGGATCGGCCAGGGCATCGAGTTCGACTACTCGTGTGTGCACGCCTCCTTCGCGCTGCACGACGCGGGCTACGAGACCGTCATGGTCAACTGCAACCCGGAGACCGTCTCCACCGACTACGACACCTCCGACCGGCTCTACTTCGAGCCGCTCACCCTGGAGGACGTGCTGGAGATCGTCCACGCCGAGCAGCAGGCGGGCCCGGTCGCCGGCGTCATCGTCCAGCTCGGCGGCCAGACCCCGCTGGGCCTGGCCCAGGCGCTCAAGGACAACGGCGTGCCCATCGTGGGTACCTCGCCCGAGGCGATCAACCTCGCCGAGGAGCGCGGCGCCTTCGGCCGGGTGCTGACCGAGGCCGGGCTGCCCGCCCCCAAGTACGGCACCGCCTTCTCCTTCGAGCAGGCCAAGGGCATCGCCGCCGAGATCGGCTACCCGGTCATGGTCCGCCCCTCGTACGTCCTCGGCGGCCGCGGCATGGAGATCGTCTACGACGAGCCCTCCCTGGCGGCCTATCTGGAGCGGCACGCGGGCCTGATCTCCGAGCACCCGGTCCTCATCGACCGGTTCCTCGACGACGCCATCGAGATCGACGTGGACGCGCTCTACGACGGCCAGGAGCTCTACCTCGGCGGCGTCATGGAGCACATCGAGGAGGCCGGCATCCACTCCGGCGACTCGGCCTGCGCGCTGCCCCCGATCACCCTCGGCGGCTTCGACATCAAGCGGCTGCGGGCCTCCACCGAGGCCATCGCGCGCGGCGTCGGGGTGCGCGGCCTGATCAACATCCAGTTCGCCATGGCCGGCGACATCCTGTACGTCCTGGAGGCCAACCCGCGCGCCTCCCGCACCGTGCCCTTCACCTCCAAGGCCACCGCCGTGCCGCTCGCCAAGGCCGCCGCCCGCATCTCGCTGGGCGCGACCATCGCCGAGCTGCGCGCCGAGGGCCTGCTGCCGAGCAGCGGCGACGGCGGCACGCTGCCGCTGGACGCGCCGATCTCCGTCAAGGAGGCCGTGATGCCGTGGAGCCGGTTCCGCGACGCGTCCGGGCGCGGCGTGGACACCGTCCTCGGCCCGGAGATGCGCTCCACCGGCGAGGTCATGGGCATCGACTCGGTCTTCGGCGCGGCGTACGCCAAGTCGCAGGCCGGGGCGTACGGGGCGCTGCCCAGCAAGGGCCGGGCGTTCGTGTCGGTCGCCAACCGCGACAAGCGCTCGATGATCTTCCCGGCCCGTGAGCTGGTCGCCCTCGGGTTCGAGCTGCTGGCCACCTCCGGGACCGCCGAGGTGCTCAAGCGCAACGGCATCAACGCCACCGTGGTGCGCAAGCAGAGCGAGGGCGAGGGCCCGGGCGGTGAGAAGACCATCGTCCAGCTGATCCACGCCGGCGAGGTCGACCTGATCGTCAACACCCCGTACGGCACCGGCGGCCGCCTGGACGGCTACGAGATCCGCACGGCGGCCGTGGCCCGCGGCATCCCCTGCCTGACCACGGTCCAGGCCCTCGCGGCCGCCGTGCAGGGCATCGAGGCGCTCGGCCGGGGCACGGTCGGCGTCCGGTCCCTCCAGGAGCACGCGGAGCACCTGATCGCGGCCCGCGAGCAGTAGCCGCGCGGAGGGGGACGCCGGGCCCGTACGCCCGGCGTCCCCCTGCCCCGGCGAGCCCTCCGGGCCGGAATCGCCCGGCTGGATCCTCCCGGCCGGGCCCGCTCAGCCGGGCCCTTTCGGCCGGGCGCCCGCTCGCCCGGGCCACCCGAGCCCTCGACCTCCCCTCCCGTGCCCCGCCTTCCGGCCCGGTGCGCGGACGCGCAGAAAGCCCGCCATGTACCAGCTCTTCTTCCGCCTCGTCTTCCGCCACATGGACCCGGAGCGGGCGCACCACCTGGCCTTCGCCTGGATCCGGCTCGCCGCCCGCGTCCCGGTCCTGCGGACCTTCCTCGCGGCCCTCCTCGCGCCGCGCCACCGCGCGCTGCGCACCGAGGCGCTCGGCCTGCGCATGCACGGGCCCTTCGGGCTCGCGGCCGGATTCGACAAGAACGCGGTGGGCATCGACGGCATGGCCATGCTCGGCTTCGACCACGTCGAGATCGGCACCGTCACCGCCCGGCCGCAGCCCGGCAACCCCAAGAAGCGGCTCTTCCGCCTGGTCGCGGACCGGGCGCTGATCAACCGCATGGGCTTCAACAACGAGGGCTCGGAGGCGGTCGCCGCCCGCCTCGCGGCCCGCCGCGCCGGCCGCCCCGCCTTCCGGACCACCGTCGGCGTCAACATCGGCAAGACCAAGGTCGTCCCGGAGGCGGAGGCCGTCGCCGACTACGTGACCTCCACCGAGCGGCTGGCCGCCCACGCCGACTACCTGGTCGTCAACGTGTCCTCGCCCAACACCCCCGGGCTGCGGAACCTCCAGGCCGTGGACCACCTGCGGCCCCTGCTCGGCGCCGTGCGCGAGGCCGCGGACCGCACCGTGCCCGGCCGCCGGGTGCCGCTCCTGGTCAAGATCGCCCCCGACCTCGCCGACGAGGACGTGGACGCGGTCGCCGACCTCGCGGTCGAGCTGGGCCTGGACGGCATCATCGCCACCAACACCACCATCGCCCGCGACGGCCTCGGCCTGCGCTCCGGCGCGGCCCTCACCGGCGAGACCGGCGGCCTGTCCGGGGCGCCCCTCAAGGAGCGCTCCCTCCAGGTGCTGCGCCGCCTCTACGCCCGGGTCGGCGACCGGATCACGCTGGTCGGCGTCGGCGGGATCGAGACCGCGGACGACGCCTGGGAGCGGATCCTGGCCGGGGCCACGCTGATCCAGGGCTACAGCGGCTTCATCTACGCGGGCCCGTTCTGGAGCCGCCGCCTCCACCGCGGCCTCGCGGCCCGGCTCGCGGACAGCCCGTACGCCACGCTCGCCGACGCGGTCGGCGCGGACGCCCGCAAGGCCGACGAGGCCCCCGAGGCCGACAAGGAGAACGCATGACCACCCCCTTCGGTACACGGCTGCGCCGCGCCATGGACGACCGCGGCCCGCTGTGCGTCGGCATCGACCCGCACGCCTCGCTGCTCGCCGACTGGGGGCTGGGGGACGACATCGCGGGCCTGGAGCGGTTCACCCGCACGGTCGTGGACGCCCTCGCCGAGCGGGTCGCGGTCCTCAAGCCGCAGTCCGCGTTCTTCGAGCGCTTCGGCTCGCGCGGCATCGCCGTGCTGGAGCGGGCCGTCGCGGACGCCCGGGCCGCCGGGGCGCTGGTGCTCATGGACGCCAAGCGCGGCGACATCGGCTCCACCATGGCCGCGTACGCCGCCGCGTACCTGGACCCCGGCAGCCCGCTGTTCTCGGACGCGGTGACCGTGAGCCCGTATCTGGGCTTCGGCTCGCTGCGCCCGGCGCTGGACGCGGCGCGGGCGAGCGGGGCGGGGGTCTTCGTGCTGGCGCTCACCTCCAACCCGGAGGGCGCCGAGGTGCAGCACGCCGTGCGGGCCGGTGGGGCGACGGTCGCCGCCACGGTGCTGGACCACCTCCGGGAGGAGAACGCGGACGAGGCCCGCGCGGGCCGCCTCGGCTCGTTCGGCGCGGTCGTCGGGGCCACCCTGGGCGGCGCGGCGGGGGAGGCGGGCGCGGATCTGGCGATCGGCGGGCCGCTGCTGGCTCCGGGCATCGGGGCCCAGGGCGCGACGCCCGCGGACCTGCCCGAGGTCTTCGGCGCGGCGGTGCGAAATGTGCTCCCGAGCGTCAGCCGGGGGGTGCTCCGGCACGGTCCCGACCCGGCTTCGCTGGCCGAGGCGGCGCTCCGAATGGCTGATCAAGTGCGCGCTGTGGCCGAATAACCGGGGTGTTTTGCCCCTAAATGTCCAAGTCGAGCGAGTCTGACCAGGACTTTTCGTCTGTTCTCGCTGACTGGAGCGGAATGGGCCGCTAGTCTCCGACGAGAGCGAACGCGCTGCTGCGTTGCGCGTTGCTCCCCAGGTGAGGGGCGACTAGGTTCCTCACCGGTCCGTATCCGACAGTTCGACATCCGAGGTGACGTAGGCGTGGCTCTTCCGCCCCTTACCCCTGAACAGCGCGCAGCCGCGCTCGAAAAGGCCGCCGCGGCTCGCCGGGAGCGCGCCGAGGTCAAGAATCGGCTCAAGCACTCCGGCGCGTCCCTGCACGAGGTCATCAAGCAGGGCCAGGAGAACGATGTCATCGGCAAGATGAAGGTGTCCGCTCTCCTGGAGTCCCTGCCTGGCGTCGGCAAGGTCCGCGCCAAGCAGATCATGGAGCGGCTCGGCATCTCCGAGAGCCGTCGTGTCCGCGGTCTGGGCTCCAACCAGATCGCATCGCTTGAGCGCGAGTTCGGCGGCGCCGCCAACTGACGTTTCCAGGCACTCCCGGGAACCTGGATAATCGCTGCATGGCAGCACACTCTCGGGGGGCGACCCCCGTACCCCCGGACGCACGTCCGCGGCTGACCGTGCTCTCCGGCCCTTCCGGGGTCGGCAAGAGCACGGTCGTCGCTCATATGCGCAAAGCACACCCCGAGGTGTGGCTCTCCGTCTCCGCCACCACGCGCAAGCCGCGACCCGGCGAGCGCCACGGTGTCCAGTACTTCTTCGTGGACGACGGGGAGTTCGACAAGCTCATCGCCAACGGTGAGCTGCTGGAGTGGGCCGAGTTCGCGGGCAACCGCTACGGCACCCCGCGCGAGGCGGTCCAGGACCGCCTCGCCGCCGGCGAGCCGGTGCTGCTGGAGATCGACCTGCAGGGCGCCCGCCAGGTCCGCGAGTCCATGCCGGACGCCCAGCTGGTCTTCCTCGCCCCGCCGAGCTGGGAGGAGCTGGTCCGCCGGCTCACCGGCCGGGGCACCGAGCCGCCCGAGGTGATCGAGCGGCGTCTCGAGGCCGCGACGACCGAGCTGGCCGCCGAGCCGGAGTTCGATGTGACCTTGGTCAATACCTCCGTCGAGGGCGTGGCGCAAGAGCTGCTAACCTTGATGCGAGTCGTTTGATCTTCGCTGGTATCCACCGCCCTGAAGGCCGCAGCGGTACTCACGGCGCGGGCCGCCACCGATCGAATTTCTCAACTTCTTCATCACCCCTTCGGAAGGCAGAGAGTGTCCTCTTCCATCACCGCGCCCGAGGGCATCATCAACCCGCCGATTGATGAGCTGCTCGAGGCCACCGACTCCAAGTACAGCCTGGTGATCTACGCGGCCAAGCGCGCCCGCCAGATCAACGCGTACTACTCGCAGCTCGGCGAGGGCCTGCTCGAGTACGTCGGCCCGCTGGTGGACACCCACGTCCACGAGAAGCCGCTGTCGATCGCGCTCCGCGAGATCAACGCCGGTCTGCTGACCTCCGAGGCCATCGAGGGCCCGGCGCAGTAGTCGACACCTCCCACCACGGGCCCGGCGGCACCCCCGCCGGGCCCGTGGTGTGTCATGGGTACGTACACGAGGGAGCTGCGGGGAGAGGCGAGCGATGGACAAGCCCAAGGTCGTCCTGGGGGTCAGCGGCGGGATCGCCGCCTACAAGGCGTGCGAGCTGCTGCGCCGCCTCACCGAGTCCGGGCACGAGGTGCGGGTCGTACCGACCGCCTCGGCGCTCCACTTCGTCGGGGAGGCGACCTGGTCGGCCCTGTCCGGCAACCCGGCCACCACCGAGGTCTGGGAGTCCGTCCACGAGGTGCCGCACGTACGCATCGGCCAGTCCGCGGACCTGGTCGTGGTCGCCCCCGCCACCGCCGACCTGCTCGCCAAGGCCGCCCACGGCCTCGCCGACGACCTGCTCACCAACACCCTGCTGACCGCCCGCTGTCCGGTCGTCTTCGCGCCCGCCATGCACACCGAGATGTGGGAGCACCCGGCCACCCGGGAGAACGTGGCCACGCTGCGCCGCCGCGGGGCCGTCGTCATCGAGCCCGCCGTCGGGCGGCTGACCGGCGTGGACACCGGCAAGGGCCGGCTGCCCGACCCCGGCGAGATCTTCGAGGTATGCCGCCGGGTGCTCGCCCGCGGCACCGCGGAACAGCGGCTCGACCTCGCCGGCCGCCATGTCGTGGTGAGCGCGGGGGGCACCCGCGAGCCCCTGGACCCGGTGCGCTTCCTCGGCAACCGCTCCTCCGGCAAGCAGGGCTACGCCCTGGCCCGGGCCGCCGTCGCCCGCGGGGCCAGGGTGACCTTGGTCTCGGCCAACAGCGAGCTGCCCGACCCGGCCGGGGCCGATGTGGTGCGCGTGGGCACCGCCGTGCAGCTGCGCGAGGCGGTGGTCAAGGCCGCCGCGGAGGCCGACGCCGTGGTGATGGCCGCGGCCGTCGCCGACTTCCGGCCCGCCCGGTACGCCGAGGGGAAGATCAAGAAGCGGGACGGGCACGAGCCCGACCCCATCGCCCTGGTCCGCAACCCGGACGTGCTCGCCGAGATCTCCGCCGACCGCGCCCGGCCCGGGCAGGTCGTGGTCGGTTTCGCCGCCGAGACCGACGACGTGCTCGCCAACGGACGCGCCAAGCTCGCCCGCAAGGGCTGTGACCTGCTGGTCGTCAATGAGGTGGGGGAGCACAAGACCTTCGGCGCCGAGGCCAGCGAGGCCGTGGTCCTGGCCTCCGACGGCACCGAGACGCCGGTGCCCTACGGGCCCAAGGAGGTCCTCGCCGACACGGTCTGGGACCTGGTGGCCCGGCGCCTGGCCTGACCGGTCCCGTCCCTCCGGCCGGTTCGGGCCATCGGAGGGAATGACATTTTCCTGCCTCCCCGGCAAGGCTGAATTTCCGGTCAGGCCGGGGTATGTTCCAGGTCACGGCCTGCCCGTCCTGTGGGACGGGGATGCTCGACCGGCCCACCCGCCGGATAAACTGGCCGAGGAACCGCACCGGGCGCAGCTCCCGGGCGGTCCCAACCATGATCAGCCAGCAGCCGCTGCAACCCCAGGGAGCGATGTGTCCCGCCGCCTGTTCACCTCGGAATCAGTGACCGAGGGTCACCCCGACAAGATCGCTGACCAGATCAGCGACACCATCCTCGACGCGCTCCTCAAGGAGGACCCGACCTCCCGGGTCGCCGTCGAGACCCTGATCACCACCGGCCTGGTGCACGTGGCCGGCGAGGTGACGACCAAGGCGTACGCACCGATCGCCACGCTGGTGCGCAACAAGATCCTCGAGATCGGTTACGACTCGTCGAAGAAGGGCTTCGACGGAGCCTCGTGCGGCGTCTCGGTGTCCATCGGCTCCCAGTCGCCGGACATCGCGCAGGGTGTGGACTCGGCCTACGAGGCCCGGGTCGAGGGTGACGAGGACGAGCTGGACAAGCAGGGCGCGGGCGACCAGGGCCTGATGTTCGGCTACGCCTGCGACGAGACCCCCGAGCTGATGCCGCTGCCGATCTCCCTGGCCCACCGGCTCTCCCGCCGCCTCTCCGAGGTCCGCAAGAACGGCACCATCCCCTACCTGCGGCCCGACGGCAAGACTCAGGTCACCATCGAGTACGACGGCAACAAGCCGGTCCGCCTGGACACCGTGGTCGTCTCCTCGCAGCACGCCTCCGACATCGACCTGGAATCGCTGCTGGCACCGGACATCCGGGAGTTCGTGGTCGAGCACGTGCTGAACCAGCTCTTCGAGGACGGCATCAAGCTGGACACCGAGGGCTACCGCCTGCTGGTCAACCCCACCGGACGGTTCGAGATCGGCGGCCCCATGGGCGACGCCGGCCTCACCGGCCGGAAGATCATCATCGACACGTACGGCGGCATGGCCCGCCACGGCGGCGGCGCCTTCTCCGGCAAGGACCCGTCCAAGGTCGACCGCTCCGCCGCGTACGCCATGCGCTGGGTCGCGAAGAACGTCGTCGCGGCCGGCCTGGCCACGCGCTGCGAGGTGCAGGTCGCCTACGCGATCGGCAAGGCCGAGCCGGTCGGCCTGTTCGTCGAGACCTTCGGCACGGCCACGATCGACCACGAGAAGATCGAGAAGGCCATCTCCGAGGTCTTCGACCTCCGCCCGGCCGCCATCATCCGCGACCTGGACCTGCTGCGCCCGATCTACGCCGAGACGGCGGCGTACGGCCACTTCGGCCGCGAGCTGCCGGACTTCACCTGGGAGCGCACCGACCGCGTGGACGCGCTCCGCGCGGCGGCGGGGCTGTAAGGCCTCCTGGAGGGGCTGTAAGGCCCTTCTGCTTTCGCCTCTCCGCTTGCGCGCCTTTCGCATCGGACACCGGCCCGGGCACCACGCCCGGGCCGGTGTCCGTGTCTTCTGCTAAGACTGAAGCTGTGAGCAGCGACAACGGGCGGCCGGAGCGGGATCCGGCGGGGCGGGACCCGGGGGCGGACCTCCAGGGGAGTGAGCAGCTCGCGCTCATCCGGGAGACCGTGCGCAAGGCCAAGGCGCCGAAGGCCAAGCCGCGGACGTGGCGGGGGGCCGCGCTGGCGCGGGAGCTGCCGGTCGCCAAGGTGCTGGTGGACAAGGGCCCGGTGCACCTGGACAAGCTGTGGGACTACGCGGTGCCCGCCGAGATGGACGCCGAGGCGCGGCCCGGGGTGCGGGTCCGGGTGCGGTTCGGGGCCGGCACGGGGAAGGTGCGCGAGGGGCGCCGGGAGGGCGGCGGGCTGCTCGACGGATACATCGTCGAGCGGGTCGCCGAGTCCGACTACCGGGGTCCGCTGGCGGCGGTGGCGCAGGTGGTGTCACCCGAGCCGGTGCTGGGGCCCGGGCTGCTCGCGCTGTGCCGGGCGGTCGCCGACCGGTACGCGGGATCGCTCGCCGATGTGCTGCAACTGGCCCTGCCCAAGCGCAACGTACGGGCCGAGCGCGAGCCGTCCCCGCCGCCGCTGCCGCCGCCGGGGGTGCCCGCGCCCGGGGGCTGGGAGCGCTATCCGGCCGGGCCCGGGTTCCTGGACGCCCTCGCCGGCGGCGGGACGCCGCGCGCGGTGTGGACCGCGCTGCCCGGGCCGCACTGGCCGCGCGAGTGGGCCGTCGCCGTGGCCGCCACCCTCGCCTCGGGGCGCGGCGCGCTCGTCGTCGTCCCCGACGGGCGGACGGCCGCGCGGGTCGACGCGGCGCTCACCGAGGTGCTGGGCGCGGGGCGGCATGTGCTGCTCACCGCGGACCTCGGGCCCGAGGAGCGCTACCGCCGGTGGCTGGCCGTCAGCCGGGGCTCGGTCAGGGCCGTGGTGGGCACCCGGGCCGCCATGTTCGCGCCCGTGCGGGACCTGGGCCTGGTGGGGATCTGGGACGACGGCGACCACAGCCACAGCGACGTCCACGCGCCGTACCCGCACGCCCGGGACGTCCTGCTGCTGCGGGCCGTGCACGAGCGGACCGGCTTCCTGCTGGGCGACCTCGGCCGCACCGTGGAGGCCGCGCAGTTGGTGGAGAACGGCTGGGCGCGGCCGCTGGAGGCCGACCGGGAGACCGTGCGCGCGGCGGCGCCGCTGATCCGTACGGTCGACGAGGGCGAGACGGCCCGGGACGCGCAGGCGCGCGCCGCCCGGCTGCCGACCCTGGCCTGGCAGACCGTGCGGGAGGGGCTGACCCGGGGCCCGGTGCTGGTCCAGGTGCCGCGCCGGGGGTATGTGCCGCGGCTGGCCTGCGAGCGCTGCCGCGAGCCCGCGCGCTGCGCGCACTGCTCGGGCCCGCTGGAGGCCCCGGACGCGGGCACCCTCCACTGCGCCTGGTGCGGTCGGCCCGAGGCCGCCTGGCACTGCCGGGAGTGCGGGGGCGTGCGGCTGCGGGCCAGCGTGGTCGGGGCCCGGCGCACCGCCGAGGAGCTGGGGCGCGCCTTCCCTGACGTCCCGGTGCGCACCTCCGGCCGCGACCACATCCTCGCCACGGTCCCGGGCCGCCCGGCGCTCGTCGTCGCGACGCCCGGCGCCGAGCCGGTCGCCGAGGGCGGTTACGCCGCGGCGCTGCTGCTCGACGGCTGGGCCCTGCTCGGCCGCCCGGACCTCCGCGCCGGGGAGGAGGCGCTGCGCCGCTGGCTGGACGCGGCGGCCCTGGTGCGCGGGCACGGCGGGGCCGCGGGGGGAGGCGGGGGCGGCACCGTCGTGGTGCTCGCCGAGCCCACCCAGCGGCCCGTCCAGGCGCTGGTGCGCTGGGACCCGGCCGGTTACGCGGCCAGGGAGCTGGCCGAGCGGGCCCAGCTGGGCTTCCCGCCGGTCTCCCGGATGGCCGCGGTCGCCGGCCCCGCCGAGGCCGTGTCCGAGCTGATCGCCGCGGCCCCCCTGCCGGAGGGCACCGAGACCCTCGGCCCGGTCCCGCTCCCCCTGACAGAGCCCGGCCGCCCCCGCCGCCCCGGCCAGCCGCCGCCGGGGGAGGAGTGGCACCGCGCGCTGCTGCGCGTCCGCCCGGGCCAGGGCAGCGCCCTCGCGGCGGCCGTCAAGGCGGCCAAGGCGCAACGGCTGGCCCGGGGCGAGAAGGACCCGGCGGTACGGATCGACCCGCTCGACATCGGCTGACGCGCTTGCCACGACGCCGGCTAACGGCCGCCGCGCCCGGCGCCCGCCCGGGGCGGCCGCCCGAGGCCGGCCGCGCGCCGGGCCGAGACCGGTCAGGCAGGCGCGCCGGGACAGGGCGTCCGGGGCGGGGTATCCGGGAGGGGCCGCCGTCGCGGGGGAGCCACGACGGGAGAGCCGTCACGGGGCGGCCGCGGTGGGGCAGCCGGGGCGGGGCATCTGTGGCGGGGCGGCCGCGACAGGCAGCCCGGCGGGGCCTCCGGGCGGGGTGGCCGGCGCGAGGGGCAGCTGTCACCGGGGAGCGGTCGTGGGGGAGCCAACAGCCGTCACGGGGCGGTCGCGGTGGGGCACCGGGCGGGCATCTGTGGCGGGGCGGCCGCGACAGGCACCCCCGCGGGGTATCCGGGCGGGGTGGCCGTCGCAGGGGTAGCCGTCACGGGGGAGCGGTCGTGGGGGAGCCACGACGGGAGAGCCGTCACGGGGCGGTCGCGGTGGGGCAGCCGGGGCGGAGCGGCCGCGACAGCCAGCCCCGGCGGGGCATCCGGGCGGGGCCGCCGTCGCAGGGGTAGCCGTCACGGGGGAGCGGTCGTGGGGGAGCCAACAGCCGTCACGGGGCGGTCGCGGTGGGGCAGCCGGGCGGGCATCCGGGGCGGAGCGGCCGCGACAGGCACCCCCGCGGGGTATCCGGCCCGCGGGGTATCCGGGCGGGGTGGCCGGCGCGAGGGGCAGCTGTCACGGCGGAGCGGTCGCGGGGTGTCCGTGACAGGCATCCGGGGCGGGGCAGCGGTCGCGGTTGCCCCCGTCGCGGTGCAGCCGTCACGGGGCGGCGGTCGCGCGGGCGGCTCGGGGTGCCCGCCGTGGGCCTCAGCCGTGGCGGGGGTTGGGGAGCGCGCCCGGGCGCGGCTCGTCGCGCAGCGCCGGGGCGGGCTGCGGCGGCATCGAGCGCGCGGCGGGCACCGACGGCACCGGGGGCACGGCACCCGGCTCGGCGGTGCGCACCGACGCCTCGGCGCCCTCGGCGGCGCTCTGCGCGGCGGCCCGCCGCGCCCCGTAGCGGCGGTGCACCGCCTGCTTGGTGACGCCGAGCGCCGAGCCCACCGCGTCCCAGGAGAAGCCGAGCGAGCGGTCGAAGTCCACGGCGGCCGTGACCAGCGTCTCCACGCTGTCCCGCAGCTCCTGGGCCAGGCGCACGGTGGGCGCCGGGGCGCGCCCGTAGACGACGAAGCCCGCGGAGGGGCCCGTGCGCCGGGGGCGGTAGACATTGCCGAGCTGGGCGGTGAGCGTGCGCAGCGCGTCCACCTGTCGGCGGACCCGCTCGATGTCCCGGACCAGGAGGTGCAGGCTGGCCCGTGCCTGGGCGTCGTGGGTTGCGTGGTCGGCCATGAACAAGCCTCTCGAATCCGGCGTTTGATACTCGAAGGCAGGGGACGGAGGTCGGAAACGCGCCGGGCCGCCGCAGCGGCCCGACGCGGTCAATCTGCCTTGACTGCCTTGACCAACGCGACACCCGCCCGTCGGTCACGGTCCGGGGGCGTGCGTCACCGCTCCCGTACGCCCCCCCCGCGGCGCTGCCGCCCCCCCACGGCCCGCCGCCCCCGCGGCGCTGCCCCCCTGTGAAGGCGGGCCCTAGACTGGTGCGCTGTTTCCGCTGCGCGTGAGAGGTAGTTCGCCACCCATGAGGCTCGTCTTCGCCGGTACTCCCGAGGTCGCCCTGCCCGCCCTGGACGCGCTGATCGCGTCCGACCGGCATGAGGTGGTGGCCGTCGTCACCCGGCCGGACGCGCCGGCCGGGCGTGGCCGGCGGCTGGTGGCGAGCCCGGTCGCCGAGCGGGCGGCGGAGGCCGGGATCGAGGTGCTCAAGCCGGCCAGGCCGCGCGAGCCGGAGTTCCTGGAGCGGCTGCGCGAGATCGCGCCGGACTGCTGCCCGGTGGTCGCCTACGGCGCGCTGCTGCCCAAGGCGGCTCTGGAGATCCCCGTCCATGGATGGGTCAATCTGCACTTCTCCCTGCTGCCCGCCTGGCGCGGCGCGGCCCCCGTGCAGCACGCGGTGCTGGCGGGCGACGAGGTGACCGGCGCCTCGACCTTCCTGATCGAGGAGGGCCTGGACTCCGGCCCGGTGTACGGGGTGGTGACGGAGGACGTACGGCCCACGGACACCAGCGGCGATCTGCTCACGCGGCTGGCGCTGGCCGGGGCCGGGCTGCTGGCCGCCACCATGGACGGCATCGAGGACGGCACCCTGCGCGCCGAGCCCCAGCCCGCCGAGGGCGTCTCGCTCGCCCCGAAGATCAACGTCGAGGACGCGGAGATCGACTGGGCCGCGCCCGCGCTGCGCGTGGACCGGCTGGTGCGGGCCTGCACCCCCGCGCCGGGGGCGTGGACGACCTTCCGCGGGGAGCGGTTGAAGGTCAACGCGGTGGCGCCGGCGACGGACCGTACGGACCTGGCGCCCGGCGAGCTCGCGGTGACGAAGAAGGACGTCTACGTCGGCACCGGCAGCCACGCGGTGCGGCTGTCGTGGGTGCGCCCGCAGGGCAAGCGGCCGATGGCCGGGGCCGACTGGGCGCGCGGCGTGCGGATCGCCCAGGGCGAGCGGCTCGGCGGATAGCGCCCACCGCTCCCGTCCCCCTGCCCCCCGTCCCGCGCCCCGAGCGCGGGGCGGGATCAGTTGACTTGAACATTGGTTGAGGTCTTACGGTCCTGATCGTGTGCCGCCGGTCCGGAACAGCCGCGATCCCGCGACGGCACCCAGACACACGGAGGTGCGCGATGGACATGGAAGCCACCGCCATGCACTCGCTCTACCGGACCGCGAACGCCAACGACGACCGGCGTCCCTTCTCCCGCGCGACCCTGCGGCGCATCGGCGGCTTCGCCCGCCCCCACCGCCGCCGGCTGTCCCTCTTCCTGGTGGGCAGCGTCGTCACGGCGGTGCTCGCGGTCGCCACCCCGCTGCTGGCCGGCCGGGTGGTCGACGCGATCGTGCACCGCTCCGACCAGGGCGTGGTCCTCGGGCTCGCGGCGCTGATCGCCGTCATCGCCGTGGCCGAGGCCGGGCTCGGGCTGTTCACGCGCTGGCTGTCCGCGAACATCGGCGAGGGGCTCATCCTCGACCTGCGCACCGCCGTGTACGACCACGTCCAGCGCCTGCCCGTCGCCTTCTTCACCCGCACCCGCACCGGCGCCCTGGTCAGCCGGCTCAACAACGACGTCATCGGCGCCCAGCGGGCGTTCAGCGACACCCTGTCCGGCGTGGTCGGCAATATGGTCACCCTGCTGCTCACCCTCGCGGTGATGCTGGGCATCTCCTGGCAGATCACCCTGCTGGCACTGCTGCTCCTGCCCCTGTTCCTGCTGCCCGCCCGGCGGGTCGGCGGCAAGCTGGCGCGGCTGCGGCGCGAGGCGGCGGCCCACAACGCGGCGATGGCCACCCAGATGACGGAGCGCTTCTCGGCGCCCGGCGCCACGCTCGTGAAGCTCTTCGGCCGGCCGGAGGAGGAGTCCGCCGAGTTCGCCGCCCGGGCCCGTCGCGTGCGCGACATCGGGGTGCGCACCGCGATGGTCCAGGTCTCCTTCGTCACCGCCCTGACCCTCGTCTCCGCCCTGGCCCTGGCTCTCGTCTACGGCCTCGGCGGCTACTACGCGCTGCGCGACCAGCTCGACCCCGGCGCGGTCGTCGCCCTCGCGCTGCTGCTCACCCGCCTGTACGCGCCGCTGACCGCCCTGGCCGGCGCCCGGGTGGAGGTGATGAGCGCCCTGGTCAGCTTCGAGCGGGTCTTCGAGGTGCTGGACCTGGAGCCGCTGATCGCGGAGAAGCCGGACGCCCGGCCGGTGCCCGAAGGGCCGGTGTCGGTCGAGTTCGACCGCGTGGACTTCGGCTACCCCTCGGCGGACAAGGTCTCCCTCGCCTCCCTGGAGGAGGTCGCGACCCTGGACACCCGCGGCGGGGAGCAGGTGCTGCACGGGGTGTCCTTCCGCGCCGAGCCGGGCCAGATGGTCGCGCTGGTGGGCTCCTCCGGCGCCGGGAAGTCGACCATCGCGCAGCTGCTGCCCAGGCTCTACGACGCCGACGGGGGCGCCGTGCGGCTGTCCGGCGTGGACGTCCGCGACCTGACGGCCGAATCGCTCCGCCGGTCGCTCGGCATGGTCACCCAGGACGGGCACCTCTTCCACGACTCGATCCGCGCCAACCTGCTGCTGGCGCAGCCGGAGGCGACCGAGGAGGAGCTGTGGGAGGTGCTGCGCCGGGCCCGCCTCGACGGGCTGATCGCGGCCCTGCCCGACGGCCTGGACACCGTGGTCGGCGAGCGCGGCTACCGGCTCTCCGGCGGCGAGCGCCAGCGGCTGACCATCGCCCGGCTGCTGCTGGCCCGCCCCCGCGTGGTGATCCTCGACGAGGCCACCGCCCACCTCGACTCCACCTCCGAGGCGGCCGTCCAGGAGGCGCTCGCCGAGGCTCTGGACGGGCGGACCGCGGTGGTCATCGCCCACCGGCTGTCCACCGTGCGGGCCGCCGACCTGATCCTCGTCGTCGAGAACGGCCGGGTCGTGGAGCGCGGCACGCACACCGCGCTGCTCGCGGCCGGCGGGCGCTACGAGGAGCTGTACCGCACCCAGTTCGAGCAGCCGTCGGAGCAGCCGTCGGGCGCGGAAGAGGCGGCGCTGAGCGCGGCCCCCGCCCAGGCGGCCAAGGGTGCCCTGAACTGAGCCGCGCACCGGGCCCCGCCCCCGCCCCGTAGGCTGGACTCCGCCAAGCCCCATCTGTCCCCGGAGCACATTTCCCGTGAGTCCCCAGCCCGGCCGTCCCCGCCGCTCCGCCCCCGGCAAGCCCTACCGGCGCCCGAAGAAGGACCCCGTACGGATCCTCGCCTTCGAGGCGCTGCGGGCGGTCGACGAGCGCGACGCGTACGCGAACCTCGTTCTGCCGCCGCTGCTGCGCAAGGCGCGCGAGGAGTCCACGGAGGCCAGGCCCTTCGACGCGCGGGACGCCGCGCTGGCGACCGAGCTGGTCTACGGGACGCTGCGCCGCCAGGGCACCTACGACGCGATCATCGCCGAGTGCGTGGACCGGCCGCTGCGCGAGGTGGACCCGCCCGTGCTGGACGTGCTCAGCCTCGGGGCGCACCAGCTGCTCGGCACCCGCATCCCCGCCCACGCGGCGGTCTCGGCGAGCGTCGAGCTGGCGCGGGTGGTGCTCGGCGACGGACGGGCCAAGTTCGTCAACGCCGTGCTGCGCAAGATCGCGGCCGACGACCTGGCCGGCTGGCTGGAGAAGGTCGCCCCGCCGTACGACGAGGACCCCGAGGAGCACCTGGCGATCGTCCACTCGCACCCGCGGTGGATCGTCTCCGCCCTGTGGGACGCGCTCGGCGGCGGCAGCGCCGGGATCGAGGACCTGCTGGAGGCCGACAACGAACGGCCCGAGGTCACCCTGGTCGCCCGGCCCGGCCGCAGCACGGCCGAGGAGCTGATGGCGGCCGTCGGCGAGGACTCCGCGCTGCCGGGCCGCTGGTCCCCGTACGCCGTGCGGCTCACCGAGGGCGGCGAGCCGGGGGCGCTGGACGCGGTCCGCGAGGGGCGCGCCGGGGTGCAGGACGAGGGCAGCCAGCTGGTCGCCGTCGCGCTGGCGAACGCGCCGCTGGAGGGGCCCGACGAGCGCTGGCTGGACGGCTGCGCGGGCCCCGGCGGCAAGGCCGCGCTGCTCGGCGCGCTGGCCGCGCGGCGGGGCGCCGCGCTGCTCGCCGCCGAGAAGCAGCCGCACCGGGCGGGGCTGGTGGAGCGGGCGCTGGCGGGCAACCCCGGCCCGTACCAGGTGATCGCGGCGGACGGCACCAGGCCGCCCTGGCGTCCCGGCGGCTTCGACCGGGCCCTGGTCGACGTGCCCTGCACCGGGCTCGGCGCGCTGCGCCGCCGCCCGGAGGCGCGCTGGCGCCGCCGCCCCGAGGACCTGGCCGGCTTCGCGCCGCTCCAGCGGGAGCTGCTGCGCCAGGCGCTGGCCGCGGTGCGCGTGGGCGGCGTGGTCGGCTACGCGACCTGCTCGCCGCACCTCGCCGAGACCCGGGCCGTGGTCGAGGACGTCCTGAAGGGCCGCGGCGGGCCCGCGGCCGAGGCGGAGTGGATCGACGCCAGGCCGCTGATGCCCGGGGTCCCCGCGCTCGGCGACGGGCCGGACGTCCAGCTGTGGCCGCATCTGCACGGCACGGACGCGATGTATCTGGCCCTGCTCCGGCGCACGGCCTGACCGACCGCCGGATCGGGGCCCGCCCGGCCGGTGCGGCCTGTCCGGTGCCTGGCCCGGCCGGTACGGCCTGACCGGCGCCCGGCCCGACCGGGGCGACACCCCCTGGGGTCAGGCGTCGAGGTCCTTGTGCACCGCGCGGGCGACGGCCTCGACGGTGGCGATCCCGGCCTTCATGGTGCGGTCGTCCTGCGTCAGGACCGTGATCGTGTAGGTGCGGCCGCCGCCCGTGAAGGCGCCGAGGCTGTGCACCCGCCAGCCGTGAGTGGCGCGGGACAGCCAGCCGTTCTTCACCTGGACCCGCACGGTGTCCGGGGCGCCGGCCGGGGTGCCCCAGCGCTGGGAGGGGATGACCCGGCCCATCAGCGTGAGCACGTAGGCGCGGGCGCGGTCGCTCAGCACCGGGTTCGGGGTGGTCACCAGGTCCAGGAGCCGCATCTGGTCGCGGGCGGTGATCCGGGTGAGGCCCCAGTGGCCGTCGTCGCCGGGGACGGTGCGGTTCATGCCCGCGGCCCGCAGGAACGCCGCCACCTTCCGCGCGCCGAGCTGCCGCCACAGCGCGGTGGTGGCGGCGTTGTCCGACTTGGTGATCATGGCGGTGGCCAGGTCGGACTCGCGCCGGGTGAGCGAGCGGCCGTGGTGGTCCGCGTCCCACAGCAAGGTGGCCAGAACGGTCACCTTGACCACGCTCGCGGAGTCGAAGGCCCGGTCCGCGCGCAGGGTGCAGACCGTGCCGGTGGCGGGGTCGCGCAGGGCGACCGCGACGGTGGCGGATCTGCCGCGCAGGGCCCGCGCGATGTCCGCGGAGAGTTCGCCGGCGAGCCCCGCCCGCCCGGAGACGCACACCGGGTGGGGCGTGGTGGCCGTGGCGGCCCGCGCGCCGGTGGCCGGGGCCACCAGCAGCCCCGCGGCCAGGGCCACGGCCACCACGCGCCCGGCGCGCCCGGGCCCGGCGGGTGTCCTGCCCGTTCTGCCCGTTCCGCCTGCTCCGCGTGTGCTGCCTGTCCGGCGTATTCGGCGTGTGCGGCGTATCGGGTGGCGCGTCATGAGTGGTTCTCGTTCTCGGTCGGTACGGTTCGTGATCACCCGGCTCCATGGATCCGCGGCGGGCGTGGCAGGCTGGTGCCATGGCCCTGCAGATCAATCCCAGCATCCTGTCCGCCGACTTCTCCCGCCTGGCGGAGGAAGCGAAGGCCGTCGAGGGCGCCGACTGGCTCCACGTCGATGTGATGGACAACCACTTCGTCCCCAACCTGACCCTCGGCGTGCCGGTGGTCGAGGCGCTGGGCAAGGCGACGGACACGCCGCTGGACTGCCATCTTATGATCGAGGACCCGGACCGCTGGGCCCCGCAGTACGTCGAGGCCGGCGCGGGCTCGGTGACCTTCCACGCCGAGGCGGCCGCCGCCCCCGTACGGCTGGCCCGCGAGATCCGGGCCAAGGGCGCCCGGGCGTCGATGGCGCTCAAGCCCGCCACCCCCATCGACCCGTACGAGGACCTGCTGCCCGAGCTGGACATGGTGCTGGTCATGACGGTTGAGCCGGGTTTCGGCGGGCAGGCGTTCCTGGACATCATGCTGCCGAAGATCCGCCGCACCCGCGAGCTGATCTCCAAGCACGGCCTGGAACTGTGGCTCCAGGTGGACGGCGGGGTGTCCGCCTCGACGATCGAGCGGTGCGCCGAGGCCGGGGCCGATGTGTTCGTGGCCGGGTCGGCGGTCTACGGGGCCGAGGACCCGGCGAAGGCCGTGCGGGAGCTGCGCGACCTGGCGGGCCAGGCGATCCCCGGCCGGCGGCGCGCCGAGGACGGGCCCGCGACCGCGCGGTGAACTCCTGGGTAAAGGGCAGATCAAGCCCGCCGTTTCTGACAGGATGAACGGTGAGTCCAGAACATGGGAAGCAGTGAGGAGACCGCGGTGTCGACGGGCCGTTCAGGCACGCGGATGGGACCCGCCGAACTGGTGCAGGCGGCCGCCATGGCGCGCCGCTTCTACCTCGAGGGCAAGTCCAAGATCCAGATTGCCGAGGAGTTCGGCGTCAGCCGCTTCAAGGTGGCGCGGGTGCTCGAGACCGCGCTGGAGCGCGATCTGGTGCGCATCGAGATCCGGGTGCCCGCGGAGCTGGACGCGGAGCGCTCCGACGCGCTGCGCGCCCGGTACGGGCTGCGCCACGCGGTCGTCGTGGAGTCCCCGGCCGACGCCGAGGCCGACACCCCCGACCCGGAGAACCTCGGCGAGGTCGCCGCGGACCTGCTGGGCGAGCTGGTGACCGAGGGCGATGTGCTGGGCCTGGCCTGGGGCCGCTCCACCATCCACATGGCCGCGGCCCTGCACCGGCTGCCCCCGTGCACCGTCGTGCAGCTCACCGGCGTCTACGACGCGGGCACCGCGGAGCGCGGCTCGGTCGAGGCGGTCCGGCGCGCCGCCGCCGTCTCCGGCGGCGAGGCCCACCCCATCTACGCGCCGATGCTGCTGCCCGACACGGCCACCGCCGACGCGCTGCGCGGCCAGACCGGCATCGCCCGCGCCTTCGAGTACTTCGACAAGGTCACCGTCGCCGCGGTCTCCATCGGCTCGTGGGAGGCCGGCATCTCCACGGTGTACGACATGCTGACCGAGCAGGAGCGGGCCCACTACGCGAGCCTGGGCGCCGCCGCCGAGATGTCGGCCCACCTCTTCGACGCCGAGGGCCGGCGCATCGGCCGCGACCTGGGCGAGCGGTGCATCACGGTGGAGGCCGACCGGCTGCGGCGGATCCCGGAGGTCGTCGCCATCGCGGGCGGCCGCCGCAAGGCCCCCGCGATCGGCGCGGTGCTCCGCTCCGGCCTCGTCACCAGCCTGGTCACGGACACCGCCGCCGCCGATCACCTGCTGCTGGAGACCGGCCCCGGCCCCCGCCCCGCGCTGGACCGGGCCGACCCGGACGGGCCGTAGGCGCGCGGCGCGCCCGGGCCCGGGCGGCGGGTTGGACGATCCGACCAGCGGGCTCCCGGCCGTTCTGGATGATCGTCCCGGGCCTGGTTCAGGGGGCGACATGGGAGAATGAAGTACGTGCGTTTTCCTCGGCTTCCTTCGTCGAGGGCCAATTCCGAACGACTGGGAAGTTCCGAGCGTGCGTTTCCTCAATGATCAGCAGCCGCCCTACGACCTGACGTACGACGACGTCTTCATGGTGCCCAGCCGCTCCGCGGTCGGCTCGCGCCAGGACGTGGACCTGAGCTCGCCCGACGAGAGCGGCACCACCATCCCGCTCGTGGTGGCCAACATGACCGCGATCGCCGGGCGCCGCATGGCGGAGACCGTCGCCCGCCGGGGCGGGATGGTCGTCATCCCGCAGGACATCCCGCTGGACGTGGTCGCCGATGTGGTCGGCTGGGTCAAGCAGCGCCACCTGGTGCTGGACACGCCGATCGTGCTGGGTCCGACCGGCACGGTCGCCGACGCGCTGTCGCTGCTGCCCAAGCGGGCCCATGGCGCGGGTGTGGTCGTGGAGAACGGCCGGCCGGTGGGCGTGGTCACCGAGTCCGACCTGACCGGCGTGGACCGCTTCACCCAGCTGAGCGAGGTGATGTCCCGCGAGCTGCTGGTGCTCGACGCCGGGATCGACCCGCGCGAGGCCTTCAACCGGCTCGACGCCGCCCACCGCAGGCTCGCCCCCGCGGTGGACAAGGACGGGCGGCTGGTCGGCATCCTGACCCGCAAGGGCGCGCTGCGGGCGACGCTGTACCGGCCGGCGGTGGACGCGGAGGGCAGGCTGCGGGTCGCGGCCGCCGTCGGGGTCAACGGCGATGTGCCGGGCCGCGCCAAGGCGCTGCTCGCGGCGGGGGTGGACACGCTGGTGGTGGACACCGCGCACGGCCACCAGGAGTCGATGATCAGCGCGCTGAAGGCGGTCCGGGCGCTGGACCCGGGCGTGCCGGTGGTCGCGGGCAACGTGGTCGCCGCCGAGGGAGTGCGCGATCTGATCGAGGCGGGCGCCGACATCGTGAAGGTGGGGGTCGGCCCCGGCGCCATGTGCACCACCCGCATGATGACGGGCGTGGGGCGGCCGCAGTTCTCCGCGGTGCTCGAGTGCGCCGCCGAGGCGCGCCGGTTCGGCAAGCACGTGTGGGCGGACGGCGGCGTCCGGCATCCGCGCGATGTCGCGATGGCGCTGGCCGCCGGCGCGTCCAACGTGATGATCGGCTCCTGGTTCGCCGGCACCCACGAGTCCCCGGGCGACCTCCAGCACACCGCCGACGGGCGGCCGTACAAGGAGAGCTTCGGCATGGCGTCGGCCCGTGCCGTGCGCAACCGCACCAGCGAGGAGTCGGCGTACGACCGGGCCCGCAAGGGACTGTTCGAGGAGGGCATCTCCACCTCGCGGATGTTCCTCGACCCCGCCCGGCCGGGCGTCGAGGACCTGATCGACTCGATCGTGGCGGGCGTGCGCAGCTCCTGCACCTACGCGGGCGCCGGCTCGGTGGAGGAGTTCCACGAGCGGGCCGTGGTGGGCGTGCAGAGCGCCGCCGGCTACGCGGAGGGCAAGCCGCTCCACGTCAGCTGGGACTGAACCACCGGGTGAAGCCGGCCGGCCCCCGCTCGACGCGTACAGCCGAGCGGGGGCCGTTTCACACCCGGGGCTTGTCGCGCGGGTCGGCGGCCCCCCGGCTGCGGGGCATGGCGTGGCGCGGCGGGCTGGTCAGGGTGATCTGGCGCACCAGCTGGTGGAAGGAGACCAGCGCGGCGACGGGCGGCAGCCCGGCGACGGCCATGCTGGGCGGGTCCTTGGGCGCGTGCGCGACGCACAGGAAGACCGCGATGGTGGAGAAGAGCACCACCACCGCCCAGGAGTGCGCCGCGCCCCGGCGGTGGATGGCGGCGCGCAGCACCGACAGCGAGGCGACCAGCCAGGGCCCGTACACCAGCAGCGGCCACCAGGCCGCCATGGACTCCGAGGTGCTGGGGGAGGCCAGATAGCGCAGCGGCTCGTAGGACACCATTCCGCCCAGCACGCTCAGCATGGCCACGATCACCGTGGTGACCGCCGCGAAGATCAGGCTGATCAGCTGGAGCCACGGCATGGTCGGCAGCCGGAAGCGGACCCGGCGGCGCCGGCCCCGGCCGCGGACGTGCGCGGGGGAGCGGGCGGCGGGGAAGCTGTCGGCGTCCCGTTCGGGCGGGTCGTCGAGGCGGGGGTCCAGGGGGGCGGAGCCGGGCGCCGAGGTCTGGAGCAGCCGGGCCAGGTCCCCCTCCAGGTCCCATCGGCTCTCGATGGTCTCGGGATCCGGCAGCGGGAAGCCCAGCGGGACGTCGGGGGCCGCCTCGAACCGCTCGCCGGGGGCGGGCCGGTGGCCGACGGGGGGCGGCGGGCCGTAGCCGCCCGGCCTCGGCTCGGTGTAGGTCATGCCCGTACGCCCGGTTCCGTGGTGCCGCGGCGTCGGCCGAAGTCGGTCTCGATGCGGTTCAGGGTCCGCAGGAAGTCCTCCCACACACGGGCGCAGTACTCGAGCGGGACCCGCTCGTCCGGGTCCCCGTGGCCGCCGGGCCGGCACCCGCCGTCCGGGCCGTGGGGGTCATGATCGGTGCTCTGCAGGCTGTCTGGGGTCACGTTCCCACCAACGAGGGCCAAATTGGTGCCGTATCGTGGCATTCGGGTGAAACGCTCGGCGACGCGGCCCGGCCTCCCGCAACGATTCACCGTACAGCCACCCTGCGCGCAACGTTCGTACGCGTATGCGCAAGGATGGTGCATTACGGCCGGGCCCGCGTCCCTCATAGGGTCTTGCGCTGACGCGGAGTGGCGGGGACCGTCCGCTCGGTGGTCCCACCTGCGGGTTTCGCCCTTCGGCACCCGTGCGTACGCCGCCGGTCACCGCCATCCGAACAACCCGACCGGCAGCGATAAGGAGCCCCTCACGTGTTGGACCACGGCGCAGCCCCGCCCACCGCCGAGCGATCCCGGTCGGGGCTCACCGCCCCGCGCCCCGGCTCCCGGGCGCTCGGCCCCCGGCTGATGCGGCGCAAGCCCGTCGAGCTGCTGGTCGCCGAGGGCGGCCAGGGCGAGGGCGGGAAGCTGCGCCGCTCGCTCGGCATGTGGCAGCTCACCATGATCAGCATCGGTGCGACGCTGGGCACCGGCATCTTCGTGGTGCTCGGCGAGGCCGTGCCGGACGCCGGGCCCGCGGTGGTCGTCTCCTTTGCGATCGCGGGGCTGACCGCGCTGTTCTCCGCGCTGTCGTACGCCGAGCTGGCGGGCACCATCCCGGTCTCCGGGTCCTCCTACTCCTACGCCTACGCCACCCTCGGCGAGCTGGTCGCCTGGGTCTGCGGCTGGTGTCTGATCCTGGAGTACGGGGTGTCGGTGGCCGCCGTCGCGGTCGGCTGGGGCCAGTACCTCAACGAGCTGCTGGACGGCACCCTGGGCGTCACCATCCCCGACGCGCTGGCCGCCCCGCCCGGCGACGGCGGTCTGTTCAACCTGCCCGCGCTGCTGGTCGTCCTGCTGGCCATGGCCTTCCTGCTGGGCGGGGCCAAGGAGAGCGCCCGGGCCAACACGATCATGGTGACGGTCAAGATCGCCGCCCTGGTGCTGTTCTGCGCCGTCGCCTTCACCGGCGTCCGCGCCGGGAACTACACCCCCTTCATGCCGCTGGGCATGGCCGGCGTCAGCGCCGCCGGGGCCACCCTCTTCTTCTCGTACATCGGCTTCGACGCCGCCTCCACGGCCGGCGAGGAGGCCAGGAACCCGCAGCGCGACCTGCCGCGCGCGATCATGCTCTCGCTCGTCATCGTCACCGCCCTGTACTGCCTGGTCGCGGCCGTGGCGGTGGGCGCCCTGCCGTGGAAGCGGTTCGCCGGCTCCGAGGCCGCGCTCGCCGGGATCATGAAGGATGTCACCGGGCAGAGCTTCTGGGCCGTGCTGCTGGCCGCCGGCGCGGTCGTGGCCATCGCCTCCGTCGTGCTGACCGTGCTCTACGGGCAGACCCGCATCCTCTTCGCGATGTCCCGGGACGGGCTGGTGCCGAAGGTCTTCTCCAAGGTCCACCCGGCCAGCGGGGTGCCGCGCGCCAACACCGTGATCGTCTCCCTGTTCTGCGGGGTGCTGGCCGCCGCCATCCCGCTCGGCCAGCTCGCCGACGCCACCAGCATCGGCACCCTCTTCGCCTTCGCGCTGGTCAACATCGCCGTGATCGTCCTGCGCCGGACCCGGCCCACCATGCAGCGCACCTTCCGGGTGCCGCTGTCGCCGCTGTTCCCCCTCGTCGGCTTCGGGCTGTGCCTGTGGATGATGGGCAGCCTGGACCGAGTGACCTGGATGGTGTTCGGCGTCTGGATGGCCGTCGGTCTTGTGCTGTACTTCGCATACGGCATGCGCCGCTCCCGACTGGCCACAGCAGAGAAGTGACATCCCCGCAGTGCGACTGAACGATCTGGACGAACGCATCGTCCACGCCCTCGCCGAGGACGCCCGCCGCAGCTACGCCGACATCGGGGAGGAGGTCGGCCTCTCGGCCCCCGCCGTCAAGCGGCGGGTGGACCGGCTGCGGGCCGAAGGGGCCATCACCGGCTTCACCGTACGGGTGGACCCGGCCGCGCTCGGCTGGGAGACCGAGGGCTTCATCGAGCTCTACTGCCGCCGGAACACCTCCCCCGAGGACATCCACCGCGGCCTCGCCCGCTACCCCGAGGTGGCGTCCGCGTCCACCGTCACCGGCGACGCGGACGCCATCGTCCAGGTCTTCGCCTCCGACATGCGGCACTTCGAGCGCGTCCTGGAGCGGATCGCGGGCGAACCCTTCGTGGAGCGCACCAAGTCGGTCCTCGTCCTCTCCCCTCTGCTGCGCCGCTTCGGGTCCGGCACTCCGGCCTGACCCGAGGCGGGCGGCGGCCGAGGCGGGCGGCGCAACGAATCGCCGCTCGGGGCCCGGAAGACGTAACGAATCGACGGCGGGTGCGCAATGGTCGCGCCTTGTCCGCCGATCCCGGCGAACGTACCGTCTTGGTGCGGTGACATCTCACCGTCTTTGTTCCGTTACGTCTCCCCTCCCGTGGCCCCGCCGCCCCGCCAGAAGGTCATGCCCATGCCCGCGCTGCGCACCGCCCTGCTCCAGAGCTCCGGCCACCCCGGCGACGTCGCCCGTAATCTCGAGGCCCTCGACGAGGCGGCCGGGCGCGCCGCGGCGGCCGGCGCCGGACTGCTGATCGCGCCGGAGCTGTTCCTCACCGGCTACGCGATCGGCGACGGCGTGCGGCGGCTGGCCGAGCCGGCCGACGGCCCGGGCGGGCGGGCGGTGGCCGGCCTCGCCGCCGCCCATGGCCTGGCCGTCCTCTACGGCTACCCGGAGCGCGCGGGCGACGCGGTCTTCAACTCCGCCCGGCTGGTCGGCCCCGACGGCGCCGAGCTCGCGAACTACCGCAAGACCCACCTCTTCGGCGCCTTCGAGCGCGCCTCGTTCACCCCCGGCGACACCCCCGTCGTCCAGGCCGAACTCGGCGGCGTACGGGTGGGGATCATGATCTGCTACGACGTGGAGTTCCCCGAGAACGTCCGGGCCCACGCCCTGGCCGGGACCGATCTGCTGCTGGTGCCCACCGCGCAGATGCACCCCTTCCAGTTCGTGGCCGAGGCCCTCGTCCCGGTCCGGGCCTTCGAGAGCCAGCTCTACATCGCCTACGTCAACCGCACCGGGCCCGAGGGCGACTTCGACTTCATCGGGCTGAGCTGCCTGGCCGGCCCCGACGGCACGGTCAAGGCCCGCGCCGGACGCGGCGAGGAGCTGGCCTTCGGCGACGTGGACCCGGAACTGCTCGCCGCCTCCCGCACCACCAACCCCTACCTGGGCGACCGCAGGCCCGAGCTGTACACCCCCCTGACCTGACCCGCCCTTCGCCCCGCAGCCTCGGCGCGCCCCCTCGTCCCACCCCCGCAAGGAGTCCGTACCCGATGACGTCCACGGTGCCCACCGCCGTCCACGACGAGCAGGACGACCGGCAGTCCGACCTTCCGCCGCTGACCATGTTCGGCCCGGACTTCCCCTACGCCTACGACGACTACCTCGCCCACCCCGCCGGCCTCGGCCAGATCCCCGCCACCGAGCACGGCACCGAGGTCGCGGTCATCGGCGGCGGGCTCTCCGGCATCGTCGCCGCCTACGAACTGATGAAGATGGGCCTGAAGCCGGTCCTCTACGAGGCCGACCGGATCGGCGGACGGCTGCGCACCGTCGGCTTCGAGGGCTGCGACCCCTCGCTGACCGCCGAGATGGGCGCCATGCGCTTCCCGCCCAGCTCCACCGCCCTCCAGCACTACATCGACCTGGTGGACCTGGAGACCCGGCCCTTCCCCAACCCGCTCGCGCCCGACACCCCCTCCACCGTGGTCGACCTGAAGGGCGAGTCCCACTACGCGCGCACCCTGGAGGACCTGCCCGAGGTCTACCACCAGGTGATGGACGCCTGGAACGCCTGCCTGGAGGAGGGTGCCGACTTCTCCGCGATGCAGCGCGCCATCCGCGAGCGCGACGTCCCGCGGATCCGGGAGATCTGGTCCTGTCTGGTCGAGAAGCTCGACAACCAGACCTTCTACGGCTACCTCTGCGACTCCCCGGCCTTCCGCTCCTTCCGCCACCGGGAGATATTCGGCCAGGTCGGCTTCGGCACCGGCGGCTGGGACACCGACTTCCCCAACTCCATCCTGGAGATCCTGCGCGTCGTCTACACCGGCGCGGACGACGACCACCGCGGCATCGTGGGCGGCAGCCAGCAGCTGCCGCTGCGGCTGTGGGAGCGCGAGCCGCGCAAGCTCGTGCACTGGGCGCCGGGCACCTCGCTGTCCTCCCTGCACGACGGACGGCCGCGCCCGGCCGTCACCCGGCTGCACCGCGCGGCGGGCGACCGCATCGTCGTCACCGACGCGGCGGGCGACATCCGCTCGTACCAGGCGGTGGTCTTCACCGCGCAGTCCTGGATGCTGCTCTCCAAGATCGAGTGCGATGACTCGCTCTTCCCCATCGACCACTGGACGGCGATGGAGCGCACCCACTACATGGAGTCCAGCAAGCTGTTCGTGCCGGTCGACCGTCCGTTCTGGCTGGACAAGGACGAGACCACCGGCCGGGACGTGATGAGCATGACGCTCACCGACCGCATGACCCGCGGCACCTACCTGCTGGACGACGGGCCGGACCGGCCCGCCGTCATCTGCCTCTCCTACACCTGGTGCGACGACAGCCTCAAGTGGCTGCCGCTGTCCGCGAACGAGCGGATGGAGGTCATGCTCAAGTCGCTGTCGGAGATCTATCCGAAGGTCGACATCCGCAAGCACATCATCGGCAGCCCGGTCACCGTCTCCTGGGAGAACGAGCCCTACTTCATGGGCGCGTTCAAGGCCAACCTGCCCGGGCACTACCGCTACCAGCGCCGCCTGTTCACCCACTTCATGCAGGACCGCCTCCCGGCCGGCCAGCGCGGGATCTTCCTCGCGGGCGACGACATCTCCTGGACGGCGGGATGGGCCGAGGGCGCCGTGCAGACCGCGCTGAACGCGGTGTGGGGCGTGATGACCCACTTCGGCGGCCGGACGGACCCGAAGAACCCGGGCCCGGGCGATGTGTTCGAGGAGATCGCCCCCGTCGAACTCCCCGAGGACTGAGCCGAGGAGTCCGGCCGCCGGGCCGGGCCCCGCTGCGCAGGGCGGGTCAGCCGCCCGGCAGCGGGGTCAGCAGAAACCGCCCCACCAGGCCGACGCTCTCGTCCACGCGCTCGACGAACTCCTCGGCCAGCTCCGGCAGCCCCCGCAGCCCCCACAAGGCGCGGAACGCCGCCCACGCGGCGCCCCGCGCCTTGTCCAGGCTCCACGACCCCACCAGGTGGGTGAGCGGATCGGCCACGTCCAGCAGGTCAGGACCGGGCATCAGATCCTCGCGGATCCGCTCCTCGAGCCCGGTGAGCAGGGCGCCGACCCGGTCGAAGTCGCCCTCCAGGTCCTCCGGTTCGGCCCGCCGCGCCCGGCAGGTGTCCACGAGCGCCAGGGCCAGGTCATGGCCGATGTGCGCGTTGATCCCGGCCAGCGCAAGTTAATGGAACATACGCTGCATACCCAAAAGAAGCCCCGCCCGGCGCCACGGGGGAGGCGCACGGACGGGGCCACAGTCCGCTTCGACCTGGTGGCCGTGCGGTGAATCAGTCAGCGGCTAGGCAGCCCGGACAGTTCACTGCCCGCTGCCATCGGTACACCCGCGTCGTGCCTTCGTCATGCGGGGTGTAAGCCCCGCACCGGGTGGCCTTGGGTGTGACGCTGAACCGATGGACGGTGATCACGTCGTCTTCGATGGTCCCCGGAAACCACTCGCGGTCTCCCCGCATGTCAGACGGCCGTTTGATCTGAGGCTTCCCCACTGGCTTCCCCTGTCTTCGGCTGGAGCCCCTTGTAGCGGCAGTACGCACACGGATGCGGGCACGGATGGAGGTCGGCACCCCGCGGAATGAAGACGACGCCCGAGACGACGTCCTTCGCTCCCCCGTACTTCGTCCACCACCCATCCGGCGACTCCGCGTACGGCGTCCCCGCGTACGGGTCAGCGCTCATGACATCAGCGTGCGGTACTTGTCCACCTGTGCAGCGACCAGTCGGTGCAGCTCCGCCCAGGTAGGCGCGCTGACTGTCTGATCCAGCTTGCCCCTGCCATCCACCGCCGGGAGGCTCGAAATGTGGTACGGGGCCGTGGCGTACCAGTGAGGCTCACTGCCTCCCAGCGCACGGGACGCCTTGGATCGGAAGTACGTCCACCCCTCCGGAAGCGGAGCGGACATCGGCGTGGGGTCGGTGCGCCGGCTCATGACTGACCCCCCAGGCTCTCCGACTCCGCGCCCAGCGGGTTCGGCTCAGGGAGTCGGCCACCCCGGGACTCCGCCACGCGGATCATGTCCTCCAGACACTCCGAAAGGCGCTTCATCAGGTAGGTGCATTCGTCCGGCTCAATGGGGAGACCGGTCCCCAACATGCCCCTGGAGAGCGAGAGAACAGCCTCCGCCGTGGAGATCTGTTCTGCCTCTACGCGATCGGCCAGCCGGGCAATCCGACCGTCCGGGCAGTCATCCGGTGTGTACGCGCGCTGACCGTTGGGCCCCGGCCAGGGCAGCAAACGCAGACGGGTAGCCTTCACTTGTTGCGCTCCTTCGCAGCGTGACCACGCCCCCGGCCGGTTCGCCCCGGTGCGGGGGTCCTTAGCCTGAGCCTGACGAGCGCGTCGACGGAGCAACAGGGAACGCGTTACGTAGTTTCGTGACGCTAATCGGCGACGCCCAGGAACTCGGCGATCGGTTTGAGCCCGGCCGGCCGTGACTGCCAGTTCCATAGATCACGAACGACGGCGACGGCCAACGTGTGGTGCCGCATCCACGCTGGTGCGTTCCGCTTCAGGGACTCCAGCGCCTTGACCGCGCCTTCCCCGTTCCCAAGGTCGGTGTGAGCACGTGCGACGTCGAGCAGCAGCCACGTTCGCCACGACGGCGGGGTCTCCTTCGACAGCCGCATCCCATGGGCGAGATCCAGAGCCTCGCTGGGCTTCTCATGCTGGACGGCCAAGCGGACCCGCTCAATGCGAACGGACGACTTGTTGAAGACGCTCAGCAACTTGCCATCCTGCGGCTTCGGCATCCTCGCCAGTCGTTCGGCGGCTTTCTCCGCTGTCACCATCATGTCGTTGGCGCGCTCGTAGTCACCGCTCCGGGCGTGGCTCGTCGCGGCCGACATGAGAAGTCCTCCCCACACCCGCATCCCCTCCGGGGTGCTGCTGTGCTCCCGCTCGACCCGGTCGGCGGCGTAGACAGCTAGCCCACGTGCGTCGTCCAGCCTTGCCTGACGCTGGTACGCCCAGGCGACGGAGTTGGAGATCATGGGGGCTAGGAGTGGGTCCGACGAAGCGTCAGCGGCTGCTATGGCTCGCTCCAGGGCCGACAGAGCGAGATCCGTCTTCCCCATCCGAATGGCCAGGTGTCCGCCCAGTTGAAGCGCCTTGCTCAGTGCTGCCTGCCCGGCCGCGCGCTGGTCGACGTCGCCGACGGTTGCAGCGAACCGAGCATCGGTGATCAGGCCCGGCAACGCGCTGAGCAGATCTTCAAACGCCGCTGCGTGGTAGAGCGTCCACCCGTTCGCGACGTCACGTCGGATCCGCTCCAACGACAGCGTATTCAGGTCACTGGGCGGGGCCGGCGGAGCGAACAGCGGCGGCATGATGGCGCGACGGACGGCTACGAGCTGCGGGGAATCGGACTCTCCCGTCGACGGAGCGCCTGGAGGGTCACCCACGAGGCTCGTCAGCTCTACGCCAAGCCCCGATGCAAGAGCGTGCAACGTGGGTAGCTGCACGGAACTGTGCGGCTTCTGCTCCAGCCGACGAATGGTGTCAACCGATACGCCAGCCTGCTCGGCCAAACCCTCTTGTGTGAGCCTCACTTGACGGCGGAGGCGCCTCACACGGTCCCCCAGGTACTCCGTTGTCATACAACCAAGCTACTCCGAGCCTGGACGCGTAGGGTCGCCCTCGTCAGGCAGAGCGACGAGCGGGGTACGCCTCGAAAACCTCTCCACCGTAGATCATCGTGGCGTTGCGGCGGTAGAGCTTGCCATGCCACGGACGGCAGAAGCGCTTTGCCCGCCCGGCCCCCTTCTTCTGCTCCAGTGGCGCCCCGCACTGGAGACAGTTGGTGCTCTCGGCCTTTGCCGAAGTGCTGAAGTAGTCGTCCATATCGAACCTCTCTAGAAGTCGGTGGGCCCCCTCTCCGGGAATGGAGAGAGGGCCCGATGCTCAGTGTGCGGTTGCCTTACCAGCGTCCTGCTTCAATGGCACGCGACGTCTCCGCTTCGCGGACGGTGTAGCGGTGATCGACAATATCTGTCAGTTCTGTGTCACCGATGTATGTGTGATTCTCAACGACGATGTTGGGGGTACCTCGCCCGTTACCGGCACTGGCGCGGAGCGTGTCCCATTGGCCACTTGTGAATACCGGCTCCGGCTTTCCGGTGCCGTTCGCGACGAGGGACAGGCCCGGGGGCAGGTATCCGCCATCGTCGTACCACCTATGACTCTGCCACCACGACCATGCCCGCGTCGGATCGCGATAACGGTCCTTGATATAGCCAAGGCCCCATTTGATCTGTGTCGCGGGATTCGTCAGCCAGTCGGAGCCAGCCGACTTCATCTTTGACGCAGGGAGGCTCTGGGGGATGCCGTACGCGCCGCTCGCGTCGTTGCGAGCGTCCCAGCGCCAGCCGCTCTCCTTGGTCCAGAGCTTTTGCAAGGGAGACCAGTGCTTCTGGGAGAATCCGAATTCTCCCATCATCTGTTTCGCGATGTGCTTCGACGATTCCACCGAACTCATCCCACCGCCAGCAGCAAGGGAGGGGCGGAATCCGTAGACGTCGGTGAACATTCGGTGCCTTGCACCGCGCGCCTTCGGGCCGACGAGTACGCCGTCACCGCCTCGGGATTCGACGTTCGTACCCGCCAGGGTTCCGGCTGTGTGGCCGACTCCAGCGTTAGTTACGCCAATCATGAACGGCGTGGGCAGATTCTTGACCCAACCCTTTGGCGCTTTGTTGCCGCTGAAATCGTGCGTGGACCACAGACGGCCCTTCGGGTTACGGCCCTCGATCACTTTCTGAATACCGGACATGAAGCCGGAGCAGTCCCAGGACGGATTACCTCCGCCACCCCATTGGTAGGGTTTCCCTGCTTGAGTGCGGGCCCACGTCAGAGCGCGGAGGACGTTGCCCTCAACATTGCCGTTGCTCTTGAACCAACCGACGACCTTGTCCTTGAGATTCTTCAGCATGGATATAGGCATCTTAGCCATGGCTCGCGCCCACTGGTTGTCAGCGAAACCCTTGACCTTGCTCAACACCCAGTCCTTAGCGGCGTTGAATATCTTCGCGGGATTAGTTACGGCGTTCCAGCCCGTTTTGAAGAAGTCGCCGACGTCCTTCACGCGGTGCTTGATCCAGCCGACGATGCCACCGTCAGCAAACGCTGGCGTTCCGGCGTTGATCATCCGTTGGACACCAGCAACACCGCCGTTGCGAGCAGCGGCATTCATGTTGTGGACGTAATCCGCGCCCATGGCTCGCGTCCACTCCGGGCGCATAATTGCCTCGCCACCACCAACGGCAATGAGCTGGTTGTCCACGCCAGGTGTGTAGCCCGGGATCACGCCGCCCGTGTGGTATCCGTCCAACTTGACCGGGGGCAGTTCATCGGCGCCCACAACTCCGGCCACGGCGTTCCAGACAGGCCGAATGCCGTTTGTGTACACCACATCGACGATGACCTTCACGGGCGTCATGACGATGTCGGACACCAGATTCCAGGCAGTCTCGATGTCGTCTTTCGCCTTTTCGAAAGCCTCCGCGACTTTCCCGACGGCCTTCTTCACCAGCTCAAACGGAGGCTTGATGGCCTTGTCGTACAGCCAGCTCGCCTTCTCGCCGATCCAGTTGAAAACTGGCTTGACGGCTTCTCGCCACAACCAGGAGACCTTGTCCCCCAAATCGTCGACGACCGCTTTGGAGTTTCGGAACGCCGGACGTATAGCCTTGTCGTAGAGCCAGGTGACCTTTTCCCCGATCCAGCCACAGACCGGGCTGATGATCTTTTCCCAGAGGAACTTGAAGGCTCCGTCGATGCTGTCGAGCGTGGGCTTGAATCCGTCGGTCCACAACCACGTGGCCAGGAGACCAAGGCCCTGAATAGCCAGGTAGATTGGTGCGATGATCAGCGTCGTCAGGGCAGTGACAAGGATCTTCCCCGCCTCAGTGATGAAATAGAACGTCGGCTGAAAGCAGTTCTCCCACAGCCATACGGCCTTGTCGCCGACCCACTTCAGCGCACCCCATATGGCCGTGAAAATGGGGCTGAGCACGTTGTACCAGGCGAAGGAAACTGCCGTCTTGATGCCTTCCCACGCACCCTTGACGGCGTCGCGGAACCACTCGAAGTGATTCCACGCAAGCAGGACGGCCAGGACGAGAAGCCCAATGACCAACATGATCCCCTGAATGATGGGGACGATTCCCGTGGCTTCGAGAGTCGCTGTCCATCCGATCGTCGCCAGCGACATCACGGCCATAGCCGCTTCGTAGACCGTGGCGATACCTGATATCAGCAGCAGCCCAAGGGAAATCGCCTTCGTCGCGAAGTACATCCCCCAGAGGACCTGAATCACCTCAGGGGCGTTTTGCGCGAGCCAGGAGATTCCGTCAAGGAGCGGCGACAGAACAGCGAACATGATCTGCGAGAGCGGCGAAGCTGCCTGCGCCACGTCGACCATGGCGCCGAGGAGGTCACCCAGGAATTCGCCCAGACCCGGGGCAGTGTCCTTGACGTACGCAAGGAACTTCTCGAAATCGGGGCTGCCCTTCAGGCTCGTCCCCCACCTGGCGAATCGCTCAGTGATCCGGTCGGATCGATCGGCGATTCCATCCATGTGCGGGAGGAAGGCGTCAACGACGCCAGCCATGCCCTTTAGGATGTTCCCGAACGCCACGCCGAAGCCGACAATGGCCGGCTCGATGTTCTCCGCGAGATCCTTCTTGAAGCCCTCCCAGAACGGAGACTTTAGTTCCTGGCTCGCCTTGTCCATCAGGGTGCCGATGGCGCGAGCGGCACCTTCGACGAACGGCGTCAATCCGGGCAAGGAGTTCTTCAGTCCGTCGACTGCGCGCGTGAAGATGGGGAGCACGGCAGGCTGAAGCGACGTCTGCCACTCCTTGAAGGCTTTTTTCAAGCCGCGCGGACCGGCGATGGAGTCGTACAGATCTCGCTGCGCGGGAGTCAGTTCGGCCAGCTTGCGGCGGAATTCATCCTGCTTCGTGACGGCATTCGACGTCGTGTCGATGGACGAAAGACGAGCCGACTCGACACCACGTTCCGCGGCTTCAATCTGCTCCGCCGCCTTCACCTGAGCGTCGGCAGCGCTCGCAGTGGCGTCAGCGACACTCCGTTGAGCGTCGACGACGGATTGCAGTGCATCGCGCTGTGCGCGGGCTGCCTGGCGCTGTGCGTCGGTTACGGCCCTGGTCTGCTCGCCGACGCTCCGCTGAGCCTCAGAAACCCTCTCAGCCGCCGCCTTTACGGCGTCGTTGCCGTCGACGCCTGCCTTCCGCTGCTTCTCTGCTTCCTTCTGGAGGTCTTCGAGGTCGCGCTTCTGTTCCTTCGCGGACTGTCGGGCCTGATCCAGGGAAAGCTGTGCTCGCTGCCGCTGGAGGTCAGTTGCCTTCGGGTCAGCCATAACGGCCTGAAGTTCCTGCTGCGCCTCTTGGACGCGAAGCGTGGCCTCGCGCTGGCTCAGTTGGCCGTCGGTAAGGCGGTCACTCAGTTCCCGTAGCTGCCTCGCTGCGTCCTCGCGCGCTTGCGTGAGATCCCGCTCAGCGGCCAGTGCCGCACGCTTGGCGTCGGCTAGCGACTGCTCTGCGCGTCGCACCGCTTCCGCGGACTGGCGCCGTTGGTCTGCCGCTCTCTCTGACGCTTGCGCAACGGCTCTTTCGGCTGCTTCAACCTGAGAGCTTGCCTGCGCGATAGAGCGAGACGCATTGCGGTGTGCAGCGGCTAGAGATTGCTGAGCCGCAGCCAGTTGGATTGCACGCTGCTGAGACTGCACCATCCGTCGAATGCTGTCGTCCGTCGCCCTCGTCGATTCCTGCTGGGCTTGCTTCTGGAGGCCCAGAACCTCCGTCACACCCTTGATTGCGGGAATAGCAGCAGCGGCGAATGCGCCGACCCCGGTAGCAGCGGCCGTCAGCATGGAGACAAGAGCACCGAAACCAGCGGCGAGAACGGGGCCGGCTGGAATGGCGGTAAGGGCCGCGATCTGGATACCCAGGTTCATCACAGCGCCTTGCGCGCCGCTCGCATCAACGTCGATGCGGGCGGTCTTACCGTCGACCATTGCGATTTCCGCGCGAATCTCCGCAAGGGCCGCTCTGGCGGTCGCTGTGTCCGCGCGCACCGCGATGTTGGGGTGTGACGCTCCGAGGCGTTTCAGCTCCGCGTCGAGCCGCTTCACTTCGGCGTCGGCGGCTGCGACGTCGACGTCGACCCCTATGCGCTTCTTACTCAGCGCCTCCATCTGCGCCCGGATACGGGCCAACTCAGCGTCAACGCCTGTGTCTCCAAGCCTGATGTCCAGCTTGGGCATGGCGCGGAACGCCACTTCCAACTTCGTTCGAAGCGATCTCGCGAAGGCGCCGCCTGTGTTCTCGCCCTGCCTCGTCGCCGCAACACGAGCCGCGTTTCCGCCCTGGTTGATGGCGGACGGGATTGAGACGACGATGTTCCGGGAGATTTCCTCTCCCATACGTCGCCCAGCTTCTTCGCCGACCTTGTCAGCGATAGGCAGGACGAGGGCCCGCAGCTTCGTATTGAAGTTGGGGATGATCGGGACGACGTCGACGGCTGCGCCACCGACAATGTCAAGGTCCGGCATTACACGTCACCCCCGGGCGCTTCGAAGTCGCCCGGGTTCGTCCGTGCGTCGAGTAGTCGCGAGACGTCAAAGAGCCATTCGGCCTGTCGCTCAACGGCAGCGGAGAATGGGGCCTCCGCAACAGCCACTGCGGCTTCCGTGAACTCCTTACAGCTCATCGAGCAATACGCGAACATCTCCAGTTCGTCACGGTCGTTCATGTGGGGCTGCGGATAGAACCGGCATCCGGGTCTCAGGCAGCCTGTTGGGTCTCGTTGGGTAATCACGATGCCTCCGGGGCATGAGAAAGCCCCCGTAGCCGTTGGCTACAGGGGCTGTGCAAAGGTCTGCGGGGGCGCCTCAGAAGCGCCGTCGCGCCTCGTCGACATAGATGCCGGGCACGATTTCATCGGGGCTCCTGCGGGCGTCCAAGAGGTCACTCAGGCGCAGTAGTTCGGCCGCCTCTCGCTCTGCCTCTGGGCCGCTGCTGGCGGCTACCTTTCGCGCTCTCGCGCACCACACCCAGCACGGGCCGCCACAATGCTGGCGACGTCGGTATCCCTGAGTCGGGGACTGCGTGTACCGACGAGGGAAGTTGCAGCCGGGCCGCTTGCACGGCTGCGGCTGGTGGTGAATCGACATGGCCTCTCCAGAAGTCGGGAAACGACAGTGCCCCCGTCCACCAGGACGAGGGCACTGAGTTAGTTGCATGTACCGCTCATGGAACGGTTACACCCGCTCTGAGCTGGCACTTTACCTGCGCTTTAATAGACTCCATCGGCCGTCGCCACCTTCCGCCCTGTCGGCACATTGGGAGGCATTTGAGGCGTCGAGGGCGCCGATAGGACGTCAGAACGGCCACTGAGGGCCCCTGGCGGGCCCTCAGATTCGACCTCTAGCCGGTTGCCGGACAGCGTCGCCCAGCACCTCTTCGGTCAGCGTGATGATCGACCGGGGTTGGATGCCTGGGGTATTCGCAGGTCAGAGCTTGATCACTCTGGGCGGCTCCAGCCAGCAACGCCACGGCTGACGCAGCCGAACGCCTCCAGCAGCGTCACGCCGCACGCGTCCGCGTACGCCCGTCTGGCACGTCGCCAGCGACTCCAGGCAGTCACGGTTCGGTCGGCGTCGTTCAGGCCATCGGCGACGCTTGTCCACTCGTCCACGAAGCACCTCGTCAGCTCCGCTGGTGCCTCGTCGGCTCGGGGTGACGTCACCTGTACCTGCCGCCGTGCGAGCCGTGCCGCTCGTCGAGTGCTCACGACGTGAGCCGTGCGCGTCGCTCGTCGACGTCGGGCACGACGCTGGGCAACGCGTGGATCACACCTGTCGCGGTGTCCACGCTCTCGATCACCCATCCAAGGGTCTTCAACCCTGCCGGCGACAACCCAAGATGATCGGCCAAGTGTCGTGCTTCCTGCGCCAGTCCAGCCGTCGCACGACCTGAGAGGGACTGGCATACAACCTGCACGTACAACGCCACGATCGGCACATAGGAGTCGTCCCACTGCGTGGCTTGTGGGCTCTCCCAAAGGCTTGCCCACATCTGCTGTTCGGCATCGCTCCACACTCGCCCTGTCGGCATCGGTGGCGCATCCTCGTCGCAGCCTGAGAGCGGAAGAACGACGACGCTGGGAGCGCTTCGTCCCTGCCCCCTGTGCGCGCGACTGTAGGGCCGTGAAGGGTCCTGTCGGGGACCGGGGGCAACCATCGTCAGCCCTGCCCGATGCTGCTCACGTGGTCGATACGCACCACGTGCGCCTTGCTGGTGACCGTCACGGTGAGCGCGTCCGGGTAGGTTGTTCCCCACTGTCCCGCGATCGTTGCGTAGGTCAGCGTCCCCGTCAGGGTCTGGCCACCGACGAGGTTGACGACGGCCGACTGACCGTTGAGAGCAAGCGCCCGGTTCTTGATCGCCTGTACGGCGTCGCTGGTGTTCATCGGCTGCTCTCCATGTTGTAGGTGGCGGTCTGGAAGGGGTTGCGCCGCTGCTCGGCCTCAGTCGGTGCCGGGCGGGGCTCACGCTTCGGATGCTTGCGCTGATACGCAGCAGCGCCCGCAGCAACACCGGTCGGGGCGTCGACGTCGCCCCCGCGGGGGCCGCCGCTCTGGTTGCCCGCGGGTGCCCCGGCGCCAAGCTCAGCGGCGAACGCCTTCGCGTCCGCCTTCAGTTCCTCCGGAGTGCTGCCCTGGAGCCGCGTGGACTGGTCGGGAGTCAGGCCGGCCGCCAGGCCAGCGCGGAGACGGGCAAGCTCGGCGCGTGTCTGCGCAAGCTCCTGTTCTGTGGTGGGTTCCACGAGTGTTCCTCTCAGTAGGTGTAGGTCAGTGGCGCCGGATCCCCTGGCGTGGCGTTCGGCTTGATGGGCCGGGGCGCGGGCGTGCTGTGGTCGAGGTGAGCCGGGCGGGAGTGGGCGTACCTCTTCGCCTCGGGGGCGTCGGGGATGGGCACTTCGATCGGCGAGAAGTCCCGGATGGGCCCGCTGTCGTCGTAGGCCGTGGGCTCAGTCGCTGCGCTGACGTCGGCCTCCAGATCGTCCAGCGACGCGGGGACGTAGCTCGTCCCGATGTTGGCCGCCCACACGAGGTAGGGCACGGTGTAGCGCTGCGTCTGCATGGCCTCCAGAGCGAACGGGGGCACGTCGTCAGGACGGAACCCCGCGACTTCCCCGTGCCCCTGGCGCTTCCAGTTCCGCAGCTTCGCCCGGGTGTCCTCGTCGGCTACCGAAGTGAGTACGGACCACTGAGCGGCCCTGATGTTCTCGAAGTCCTTCAGCAGCGCTGTAAGGGTCCGGAACGCCTCAAGCGCGCCCCCGCCGGCCTGAATCGCCTCGTCGGCGTTCCTGACGCCGTCCAGGGCCGCTCCGGCGGTCTTGGCGTCGCTCAGTACGTCCGCCAGACGTCGGCCGAGATAGGCAAGGGCGTCGTCCGACAGGGTGTCGCGGAGATCTTCCTTCTCGTGCTTCAGCAGCCGCTCCCCCTCCACCAGGGCGATATACTCCGACTGGCCTTCGAGCGCTTCGAAATACGCCTTCGCCGCGCGCGAGCCGAGATCCGCAGGCCACTTCCCGGAAACCCGGAAGGAAGCAATCGCATCGTCGATGACTTCACGACGAGCACGCTCAGGATCAGCGGGGCGCTTGAACGCTCGCTTCAATTCGAGGATCGCCGCATGTCGATCTTCGGCCTTCGCGACGTCGGGGACTGTCGCCCACGCCGCTCGAAGCTCGACGTTGTCTGTGTCTCGCATAGTTTCTGCCTCTCAGAAATAACAAAGGCCCCGTGCCGTGAATCCGGCAGGGGCCCGTGAAGGGGTTTGCACGGCCGCCTAAGCGACGTTCCACTGTGGCGACGATGCCAAGGCCGTTGCCCGCTCCATGCGTCGCTCTCGCTTGCGCTGGAGCACGCGCTGAGGGTCGGCGTCGTAGCGCTCTTTCGCCTCCTCCCGAGTGCACGGGATGCACGCGGTACGCAACCCGTCGGCGTGGTCGGCCGCCTTGTAGAAGTGCAGTACGTTCCGGGGCAGATCACGTCGGCAGCGTCGGCATGTCTTCGTCGGCGTCATAGCGGGGCTCCTGATGGCTCCTTGTGGTGGCATGGTCTTGTAGGAAGTGGCGCGACAAAAAGGAGCCGCTGTATCAGCGGCTCGAAAGTGAAGTCTTAGGCCCGCGCCGGAGCGGAACGGAGGCGCGTGGAGGAGAGGAACACGCAGCCGTCGACGTTGCTTCTATGAAGCGGGCCGGAGCGGGCAGCGGAGAGGTGACGCACCCGCGATAGGGCTGTCCCGCGGAAGAGAACGCGAGAGAACAGCTCCTTCCACTACAGGTTATGGGTCAGCCATCTCGCCATTTTGAAGAGACGGGCGATTTGCCCGTTAATCCGTGATGGAAGCGTTATGCAGTGGCACTCGCCGGCCACGCCTCCCGATCACTTAGCGCGACAAAGCCATAAACGCCCCTCTCGCGCCCTTTCTCGGCCCCGACGCACAAGGAGGCACCGGGAACCTCGAACGGCCCTCAGGAGCCTTCCTGGGCGTCCCCAGGGGGCCACCCCTCCGCGCGTCCTCCGTCAGCCTCTCCACGTCGACGACGGCGCGTCCTCCACGGGGCTAGGGTCAGACTGAGGGTCAGAGTGTCAAAATAGACGCCTAGTTTTAACTCTTCCTAACGCGTGTTAGAGAGAGTAGAAAATAGGGGTTAGTTTGACCCTGCTAAGGCTCAAAGAAGACTCCATAGGCCGCTGGCCTGCGACGATGAAGCCGATGAAGGCGGGTCAAACTGACCCGGAGGTTTGGCCACTCTGACGCTCACCGACGGCCACATGTCCTAGATGTCCGAATCATAAGCGGATCAAGAACGTCCACTTCATTGCACGGGCCGTCGGACGACGTCGACGAGGCGCCCGGAGACGCGACCGAGCCCCGCCCGCCGAAGCGGCCCGGGGCCCGAGTGTCACGCTCTGTTAGTTACCGTCAGGCAGCGCATCCCGCCGCCACGGGACGGCGTCCTCCCGCCCCACGTCGGGCGCGCCGCTTGCACTCCTTGGCGCACCACTTGCACAGCGGGGCCCACGTACCGGCACCGTCATGAACGGGGGCCGTCGGGCCCTCTTCGAGGCACCAGGAGCAGCAGCCGGGGGCCCGCCCGTCGCACGTAGCGCACAAAACCTCGGTGATCCCGCCCGACGTGTCTCGGACGGTCGTGATCGTCTGAAGCTGAGAGCACGCGTCGCACCGGGCAGCCAGAGCGGGCGCTTGCGGCTCGATGACGGGGACGCCAGCCTCCACAGCCTCGATCCACAGGACAGACGCCGTGACGCTGCTCAGGTAGTCCTGGTCTACGACGACGGCCACGAACTCCCTGACGTCGAAGTCCAGCGAGTCAGCCACGGTGGCCGAGCAGCCGAGTTCGGCGGAGACATCCTTCGCGAACATCGTCAGGTCTGCGCGCTCGTCGTCGTCGGCGACGGGGCCAACGACAAGCATTCGGGGCGCGTCCACAGGTGCCACGGGCTCAGTCGGCCGGGCGATCGTGTACGTCTGCTGCGGGTCGCAGAAGTACAGAGAGCCGTCCGCCATCGTCAGCGTCCGCGAGTGCGGATAACGCGGGTCGACGTCGGCCCCGGAGGCGACGGGGACCCCGGGAAGACGGCTGATGACGTCGCCGGGACGGATGTCCGCACCGAGAATGGTGATCTGTGAGAACATGGGCGTACTCGTTTCTGTGAGTGCCGTAGGCCCCGGTATCCGCCAAGATGCATCGGGGCCTACGTTGTGACCGGGCTCGTATCCCCCGGTCACGGGTGGTTGACCACCCATAGGCTGACACAGGCTCGACAGGTGGTCAACCACCCTGGCAAGCTATCCCCATGCCCAGTCAACACAAGAACCCCGTTCGCGGTCTGCGCGGCATCGATCAGAAGCTGTGGGACGACTTCGAGGCCGCCACAGCAGAGACAGGCAGCGACCGTTCCGCTGTGCTGCGTCGATACATGGAGTGGTTCGTCCAGCGTCCCGGCGCACAGTTGCCTGAGCGCCCGCCAGCCGGCCCGTGGTCAACGCCCTGAGCCACGCACGCGAACGGCCCCCGCCATGCTGCCGACGGGGGCCGTTGCTGCGTTCCTGGCTGGTCACAGATTCGCTTGATGCGCCGCTTCCATCAGGGCATCGGCTTCGGGGTCGGGGCGGCGAATTTCGAACGTCAACCGCTCGCTGACGGGGCGACGCCACCCCGTGGGCGCGCCGACAGAAACGCGAACGTTCAGATCTAGCAGTATTTCCCTGCGGCCGGCGGCGTCAGCCTTGTCCCAGTCCTCCCCCCAAGTTGTGTCAAGCTCAATTTCTTCGATGTGCGGGGGGACGATGGGCTTTATGCGGAGTGCGTCCAATCGGTCCGACACGCCTTGAAGTTGCGAAGCAACAGCATCAGCGGCAGTTCCGCGGAGCGTAGTCAGACGCGTCGACAACTCCTTGACGGTTTCCTCAAGCTCTGCAATTTCGGGGCGGTTGTCCACGCCTGCTACGCGGACCACCTGAGTGCGCCGGAACATGCCAAAGCGCTCGCGGAATTCTTTGTCCACGTAGTCGATGGTTTCCTGTTGTTTGACTGCTGGGTACGGCTCGCCGTCGTTGTGTGCTTTGCTGTTGCAGGTGAAAGTATGCCGCCTTGATCCGTCTCGATTGGTCGCCACGGCAGTGTGCATGTTGTGGTCGCATACACCGCAAAGCAGTACGCCCAAGAGGTCGTGTGCGTCCTTTCGGCGAGGTGCGGAGAGTTTGGGGTTTGCCCTGGCTGCCTCAGCCTCTTTGATCTTGTGCCACGTCGAATCATCGATCAGTGCTACACCCTGCATGATGGGGGAGCCATCAGAGTTGCGCAGTACTGTCCCGTCCTTCTTGACGAGGTAACCCCGGACTATCGGAGACAGCAGCATCGACCGCACTGTTGTCTCTGTCCAGCTGCTTTGCGGATTCTCGGTGCGCTTCATCAAGCGCGCTCGGTGATTTGCTGGTGTGACAGCCTTAGTGTCGTTTAGCCACGCCGTGACGGCGCTGTAGCTCTTACCTGCAATGAAGCGGGCAATTGCCGCTCGACGGATCTTCGCGGTTGGATGGTGCTCTCCAAGCCACCAGCCCTCTTTTCCGTCGGCAAACGTCTTTCGTACCGGTTGGAAGCCGTACGGGATGGGGCCGCCGGGCCACCTTCCAAGCGACTGGAGGTGCTTGGCTGCGCCCTGGTTTCGCTCCAGGATTGTCTGTCCTTCGAGCTGTGCGGCGAAGGCGAGAATCAACATGATCAGCTCTGACATGGGGGAAGTGAAGTCCAATTCCAGCACTCCGCCCCCGGGCCCGCTGGCGAAGACTAAGCGCTTCCCGTGGCGCTTGGCATATCTACCGAGATCAACCATGTCGCCCATGGATCGGACAGCCCGGTCAATGCGCTGCCAGGCCATGACGTCCCAGTCCTCCGGCCGGTCAAGCCAGTAGGCCAGTTCCTCTCGCTCCCATGGAGTCGTCTTCAGTGCTGAGACGTCAGGATCGCGTGCCCACCCGACGACCCTTCCGCCAAGTCGGTCGTTGACTACTTCGATGGCCTCCTGTTGGACCTCAGGTGATGTAGACGCATCGGTGTAGCGGCTGATGCGGATTGCCCCAACTACGCGAGGGCGCCCGGTGAACGTCGCGGGGACGCTGCTGTGTGCCATGGATGTGACGTTAGTTCCCACACCTCGCCAGCGCGAACTGCAGCGGCCGGACCGCCGGATGGCGCCGCAGTTGGAACAGCGGCCGCCAGCAGGCGGGCGGCCGCCGGCCCGCCGCCACCGCGTCGACCGCCGCCAGATAGCGGGCGGCGAAGCGCACGTCCAGGTCCTCGGTCGCGGCCGGGTCCTGGAAGGACCCGTCGCCGATCCGGCGGCCCACCTCCTCGGTGACCGCCAGATACACCCGGTTGAAGACCGCCACCCCGTCCCGGGGCGGCAGCGCGGCGCCGAGCGCGCGCATCCGCGCCACGACACCCTCCACGGTCCGCGGCGCGAGCCGCTCGGCCGACGTCGTCATGGACGCAAGAGTCGCAGCCGGAGCCCGGCGCGTCCGGCCGTTCGCCGCCGCCTTCCCCGAAACGGACTAACACGGCTCCGCAGCGGACGGAGAAGACGGAGAGGACAGCCGGCCGGGCACCGCCGATCCGGGGATCGGCAGACCCTGGTTGTGGAGCCGGGCACCGGCCACCCTTGGGGCGTGGACCGCACTCGACTCGCCGACTTCCTCCGCCACTGCCGCACCCGGCTCTCGCCCGCCGACGTCGGGCTCGACCCCGGGGCGCGCCGCCGCACCCCCGGGCTGCGCCGCGAGGAGGTGGCCCGGCTCGGCGGGATGTCCACCGACTACTACACGCGGCTGGAGCAGGCCCGTGGCGCGCGCCCCTCCCGGCGGATGCTGACCGCGCTGGCCCGCGCGCTGCGGCTGACCGACGACGAGCGGGACCACCTCTTCCGGCTGGCGGGGGAGGGGCCGCCGCGCGACCGGTCCGCCGCCGGGCATGTGCGGCCCGGACTGCTGCGGGTCCTGGACCGGCTGTACGACACCCCGGCCCAGGTGTGCGGCGACTGGGGCGAGGTGCTGGCGCAGAACGCGATGGCCGCCGCCCTGGTCGGCGATGTCGGGGCCCGGCCGCCGGGGCGGCGCAACCTCGTGCGGGAGTACTTCACCGACCCGCGCGCCCGTCGGCTCTTCCCGGCCGAGGACCACGCGGAGCGCGCCCGGCGCCATGTCGCCGACCTGCGGGCCGCGCTCGCCGCCCGCCCCGGCGACCCGGGGCCGGCCGGGCTCGTGGCCGAGCTGCGGGCGGTGAGCGAGGAGTTCGCCGCGCTGTGGGAGGGACCACGCGACACCGCGCGGCGCCCGGCGGTCGAGCGCTTCCTGCACCCGGTGGTGGGGCCGCTGGAGCTGGAGCGCGAGGTGCTGGTGGACGCCGAGCACGGGCAGCGGCTCACCGTCCACTCGGCCCGCCCGGGCAGCGAGTCCGCCGAGCGGCTGGAGCTGCTGCGCGTGGTGGGGGTGCAGGACCTCACGGCGCGGGCGTGAGGCGGCGCCGGGCCGGGGCCGCCGGGTCGGGGCCGCTCAGGGCCGCCGGGCCTCGTCGTCGTACGTACTGGTGCCCGCGTCCAGCAGCGGCTCCTCGCGCTTCATATGGGCCGGGGCCAGCGCGCGCAGCAGGTGGTAGCCGCTGAGCACGACGACCGTGCCCAGGGCGATCCCGCTGAGCTCGAAGTTGTCGCCGACCTTGAGGCTCACTCCGCCGACGCCGATGACCACACCGGCCGCCACCGGCACCAGGTTGAGCGGATTGCGCAGGTCCACCTTGTTGTGCACCCAGATCTGGGCGCCGAGCAGCCCGATCATGCCGTACAGGATGACCGTGATGCCGCCCAGCACACCGCCGGGGATCGCCGCGACGACCGCGCCGAACTTGGGGCACAGCCCGAAGAGGAGGGCGAAGCCGGCCGCGGCCCAGTAGGCGGCGGTGGAGTAGACCCGGGAGGCCGCCATCACGCCGATGTTCTCGGAGTACGTGGTGTTGGCCGGGCCGCCGACCGCCGTGGAGAGCACGGTGGCCGCGCCGTCCGCCGCGATCGCGGTGCCCAGGGTGTCGTCGAGCGGGTCGCCGGTCATCTCGCCGACGGCCTTCACATGCCCGGCGTTCTCGGCGATCAGCGCGATGACGACCGGCAGGGCGACCAGGACGGCCGACCAGTGGAAGCTGGGCGCGTGCACGGAGGGCAGGCCGATCCAGTCCGCCTTGGAGACCGCTGACAGGTCGAGCCGCCAGTGGTCGGTGATCCGCCCGCTGCCGTCCAGTGAGTGGATCTTGCCGAAGGCGCGGTCGAAGAGCCAGGAGATCGCGTATCCGAAGACCAGGCCCAGGAAGATCGCGATGCGCGACCAGAAGCCGCGCAGACAGACCACGGCCAGCCCGGTGAAGAGCATGGTCAGCAGCGCGGTCCACTGGTCGGCGGGCCAGTACGTGTGGGCGGTCACCGGCGCCAGGTTGAAGCCGATCAGCATGACGACCGCGCCCGTGACCACCGGCGGCATCGCCGCGTGGATGATGCCCGCGCCGAAGGTGCGCACCGCCAGGCCGCTCAGGAACAGCACCACGCCGACCACCAGGATCGCGCCGGTGACGGCGGCGCTGCCGCCGCCCTGCGCCCTGATCACGGCGGCCACGCCGACGAAGGAGAGGCTGCACCCCAGATAGCTGGGCACCCGGCCGCGGGTCGCCAGCAGGAACAGCACGGTCGCGACCCCGGACATCATGATCGCGAGGTTGGGGTCGAGCCCCATGAGCACCGGGGCGACGAAGCTCGCCCCGAACATCGCCACCACGTGCTGCGCGCCCAGCCCCACCGTACGGGGCCAGGAGAGCCGCTCATCCGGCTTGACGACGGCTCCGGGGGCGGGCGTGCGCCCGTCTCCGTGCAGGGTCCAGCGCACGCCGAGGCCCATGGTTGTGCTCCACTTCATTGCTCAGGGGGATCGCAGCAATGTTAGTGGGTCGAAAATGTGTTTCATCCCTCTAAAGATCCTGACCGAAGAGCGTGCCAGAGATCGCGGGTGAAGACCGGGGGTGAAGACCGTGGCTAGAGGTCAGCGGTCCGCACGCCCAGCAGGCCGCTCAGCGCCCGCCGCCCCTCCTCGCTCACCCGCAGCGCCCGCTGGGTGCCGATCCGTACGCACCACCCCGCGTCCAGCGCGTGCCGGCACAGCGCGGCCCCCGCCACCCCCGCCAGATGCGGTCTGCGCTCGGTCCAGTCCAGACAACTGCGCGCCATCGGCCGGCGGCCCCGAGGGGCGCTCGCCAGGTCCACGCCGAGCCGCCCGAACCAGTCCACGCCCGCCTCGGTGAGCGCGAACCCCGTCGTGCCCTCCAGCAGCCCGCGCTCCAGCATGGCGTCGGTGATCGCCGTGCCGAGCCGCCCGGCCAGGTGGTCGTAGCAGGTGCGGGCGCGCGCCATGGCCTCACCGGCGCCGGCGGCGCGCAGCGTCCGGGGCGCCGGGGGCGGGGCGGCGTGGCCCGACAGGTCCTCGATGAGCTGGGCGACCTGGGGCCCCGCCAGCCGTACGTAGCGATGCCTGCCCTGCCGCTCCTCCGCCAGCAGGCCGCCGGCGACCAGCCTGCTCAGATGCTCGCTCGCGGTCGACGCGGCCACCCCCGCCAGCCGCGCCAGCTCCCCGGCGGTCCAGGCCCGCCCGTCGAGCAGCGCCAGACAGAACGAGGCGCGGGTCTCGTCGGCGAGCAGCGCGGCGAGCCGGGCGAGCTGTGGGCCGTTGGGCTGGGACTGCGTCATGCCATCCATCATCCGCCCCCGGTGGTTCGGCCCCGGCCGAACCGTCGGGGGCGGGGCGCGAACGCGGGGCCTCAGCGGGGCGTCGAGCTCGGGGCCGTCACATCGGCGGGGCCCCCGGGGGCCGTCCCCGGCTGCCCCGGCGACGAGCCGCGCAGCACGCCCGCCCCCACCACCAGCCCCAGCGCCAGCACCGTCACCACCCCGAACGAGGCCGTCAGCGAGGTCAGGTCGGCGATCGACCCCATCGCGGCGGGGGCGATCAGCCCCGACGTGTACGTGATCGTCGCGACGCCAGCGATCGCCTGGCTGGGGGCCGGGCCGCTGCGCCCGGCCGCCGCGAAGGCGAGCGGGACGACCACCGCGATCCCGAGGCCCAGCAGGCCGAATCCGGTGATGGCCAGGGCGGGCCCGGTGGCCGTCACGACCAGCAGGCCGCCCACCGTGGACAGCACACCGCCCGCGCGTACGGTGCGCACCGCGCCGAAGCGGCCCACCGCCGCGTCGCCGACGAGCCGGGCGGCGGCCATCGTGCAGGAGAAGGCCGTGGTGCAGGCGGCGGCGACGGCGGGGGAGGAGTCCAGGACGTCCCGCAGATAGACCGCCGACCAGTCCAGGCTCGCCCCCTCGGCGAACACCGCGCAGAAGCCGACCGCGCCGATGATCAGCGCGGAGCGGGGCGGCAGGGCGAAGCGGGGCGGCGGGTGCTCCTCCGGGTCGCTGCGCAGGTCGAGCACCCAGTGGCAGACGACCGCGCCGATCACGGTGAGCACGGCGGCGGCGAGGCCCAGGTGCAGCCGGGCGTCGGCGTCGGCGTGGGCGGCGAGCGTGCCGGCCGCCGAGCCGAGGAGCGCTCCGACGCTCCACATGCCGTGCAGGCCCGACATGATGGAGCGGCCCAGGCGGCTCTCGACCTCCACGCCGAGGGCGTTCATGGCGACATCGGCCATCCCCGCTGAGGCGCCGTAGACGAACAGCGCGCCGCACAGCCAGACCAGGCCGGGCGCGAGCGGGGGCAGCGCCAGCGACAGGCACCACAGCGCGATCAGCCCGCGCAGCGCGGCGCGGGCGCCGAAGCGGTGGCTGACCCGCCCCGCCAGGGGCATCGTGACGGAGGCGCCGAGCGCGGGGAAGACCAGCGCGAGGCCGAGCAGGCCCGCGCTGAGGTCTAAGTGCTCCTGGATCCAGGGGACGCGGGTGGCGAAGTTGCCGGTGACCGCGCCGTGCACGGCGAACACGACCGCCACGGCCACCCGCGCCCTGCGGACCTCTTTCCGCTGCCCGATCTCCCGCGCCTCCGCGGTGCCGTCCATGTCCGCTGCCCATCCTCCCGGAGACACGATCCGCCACGGAAACTATCAGGAAGGGTCCCTGATAGATAGGGTCCGAAGGAGCGGCGCCTCTGGTCCGAATGAGCGGCGCCTGGTGAAAGGATCCCGCCCATGACGTCGACGCGCGTGCCCCTGGCGGGCCGTACCGCCTCCCCACGCACGGCGCGGGCCATCAACGACCGCCTCGCCCTGCACCTCCTCAAGGACGAGGGGCCGCTGACCGCCGGCCAGCTCAAGTCCCTGACCGGGCTGTCCCGGCCCACCATCGCGGACCTCGTCGAGCGGCTGCGGGGCGCCGGGCTGATCGCGGTCGTGGGGGAGACGGGCGCCGACCGCCGGGGGCCCAACGCCCGGGTCTACGGCATCGTCGCCGACAGCGCCCATGTCGCGGGCGTGGACGTCCGCGCGCGCAGCGTTGCCGTCTGCGTGGCCGATCTGCTGGGGCACATCCACGCCGAGGCATCGCTTCCGGTCGCTGCCGACGCCGAGCCCGCGCGGGCCGCCGAGGCCACGGTCGACCTGGTGCGGCGCACAGCCCGGAAGGCGGGGGCCGAGCGGCTGCACCACATCGGCGTCGGCGCCCCCGGGCTCGTCGACCCGGCGACCGGCGAACTGGCCGCCACCGAGGCGCTCCCCCGCTGGCACCGGGAGCTGAGCACCGCCCTGCAGGGCGCCTTCGGGGCGCCGGTGCTGCTGGAGAACGAGGTCAATCTGGCCGCCGTCGCCGAACAGCGGCTCGGCGTGGTCCGCGACCGGGACACCTTCGTCCTGCTGTGGCTCGGCCACGGCGTCGGCGCGGCCGTCGTGCTGGACCGGGAGCTGCGGCGCGGAGCGTCCGGCGGGACCGGGGAGATCGGCTTCATGCCCGTGCCGGGGACGGCCGGGCTGCCCTCCGCGACCGGCTGCGACGGCGGCTTCCACTCGCTGGTCAGCAGCCCCGCGGTCGGTGCGCTCGCCCGTGAGCTGGGGATGCCGGCCGACGCGGCGGACGACGCGCCCGCGGCGGAGGCGGCGGTACGGGGAGCGGTGGAGGCGGGGGAGCGGGGCGAGCCGTTCCTGGACGCGCTCGCGGGCCGGATCGCGGTGGGGGCGGCCGCGGTGTGCGCGGTGCTGGACCCGGGCTGTGTGGTCCTCGGCGGGGAGATGGGCCGGGCCGGGGGCACGGCGCTCGCGCGCCGCGTCGAGGACCGGCTGCGGCGGCTGTCCCCGCTGCGCACCCAGGTGCGGGCGGGGGTGGTGGGCGGCGGCGGGGTGCTGCGCGGCGCGGTGCTGACCGCCCTGGACGCCGCCCAGAACCAGCTGTTCGGCGCCGCTTAGCGGCGGGTGAGGCAGGCCACACTCCCCGGGCTCCAGCAGTGCCGAGGTCCCGTGGCACACTGGGGCCGTACCAGTGACGTCAGCGCACTCCGGGGTCGGTGAAAATCCGAACCGGCGGTTACAGTCCGCGACCCGTCCGCCGCCAGCGGTCGGTTGACCAGGTGAAATTCCTGGACCGACGGTGAAAGTCCGGATGGGAGGCAGTGCGCGGCGGGAGCAGAGCACCGGTGCGCCGCCGTCGGCGGCCCGCCCTCACGGCGGACCGTATCCCGGCCCAGGCGTCCCCCGGTGTCGTCTTTCCGCTTCTGTCATCTCGACAGCCCCGGAGTCCGTGCCCGAAGAGGCAGGAGGACCCGGTGGCCACCGCAGCCGAAGCCGAAGCGATGCGCCGTGCCGTGGCGCTCGCCGCCCGGGGCCTCGGCCACACCAGCCCCAACCCCGTCGTCGGCTGCGTGATCCTCGACGCCGACGGCCGGGTCGCGGGCGAGGGCTGGCACCAGCGGGCCGGCGGCCCGCACGCCGAGGTCCACGCCCTGCGGGACGCCGGTGAGCGGGCCCGCGGCGGCACCGCCGTCGTCACCCTGGAGCCCTGCAACCACACCGGCCGCACCGGCCCCTGCGCCCAGGCCCTGCTGGAGGCCGGGATCGCCCGCGTCGTCTACGCCGTCGCCGACCCCACCGACGGGGCCGCGGGCGGGGCCGCCACCCTGGCCGCCGCCGGGACCGCCGTCGAGAGCGGCCTGCTCGCCGAGGAGGCCACGGCGGTCAACGAGGCCTGGCTGACCTCCGTACGGCACGGCCGCCCCTTCGTGCTGTGGAAGTACGCCGCGACCCTCGACGGGCGCAGCGCGGCCGCCGACGGCACCAGCCGCTGGATCACCTCCGCCGCCTCCCGGGCCGATGTGCACCGGCTGCGCGCCGAGGCGGACGCCGTCGTCGTCGGCTCCGGCACCCTGCGCGCCGACGACCCTCACCTCGCCGCGCGCGGCGCGGAGGGCGTCCGCCAGCCGCTGCGCGTCGTGCTCGACAGCGACGCCACGATCGCCCCGGGCGCCCGGGTCCTGGACGGCACGGCCCCCACGCTGATCGCCGTCGCCGAGGACGTGGCCGCCCCCCGGCTGCCGGGCGCCGACACCGTCCGGCTGCCGCGCGCCGCCGGCGGGCGGGGCCTGCACATCCCCGCCGTGCTCGACGAGCTGCTCTCGCGCGGGGTCCGCTCGGTCCTGCTGGAGGGCGGCCCCACCCTCGCCGGGGCGTTCCTCGCCGCCCGCGCCGTCGACAAGGTCGTCGGCTACCTGGCCCCCGTCCTGCTCGGCGCGGGCGCCCCCGCCCTCGCCGACGCGGGAATCACCACCATCACGCAGGCGCTGCGCCTGACGGTGACCGATGTCCTGCGGCTCGGCCCCGACCTGCGCGTCACCGCCGCCCCCGAACCGTCCGCCGCCCCCGCCGTCCCCAACCCCACCGTCTCCGAGGAGAGCTGAGTGTTCACCGGAATCGTCGAAGAACTGGGTGAGATCGTCGCCGTCGAGAACCTCGGCGACGCGTCCCGCTTCCTGGTCAGCGGCCCCGTCGTCACCGAAGGCGCCAAGCACGGCGACTCGATCGCCGTCAACGGCGTCTGCCTCACCGTCGTCGACCTCGAGGACGGCCGGTTCTCCGCCGACGTCATGGCCGAGACCCTGAACCGCTCCAGCCTCGGCGCCCTCGCCGTCGGCTCCCGCGTCAACCTGGAGCGCCCCATGGCGCTCGGCGGGCGCCTGGGCGGTCATCTGGTGCAGGGCCACGTCGACGGCACCGGCACCATCGTCGAGCGCAAGCCCTCCGAGCACTGGGAGATCGTCACGATCTCGCTCCCCGCCGACCTCAGCCGCTACGTCGTCGAGAAGGGCTCCATCACGGTCGACGGCATCAGCCTGACCGTGGTCGACGCGGGCCCGGACTACTTCACCGTCAGCCTCATCCCGACGACCCTCGCCCTGACCACCCTCGGCGTCAAGCAGCCCGGCGACCCGGTCAACCTCGAAGTGGACGTGCTCGCCAAATACGTCGAGCGGCTGCTGGGGAAGGACGCCCGCCCGCTGACCGCCACCGACGAGGAGGCCCTCGCATGACCGCCCCCGCAAGCGACGCCGAGGCACCCGTGAAAGGCGGCGGGGACGCCAGGAAGCGACACATGACCCCGTTGCAGAGCGTGCGGAGCGCGGCCGACTGGCCCGACGAGCTGGCGCTCGACACCGTCGAGCGGGCGATCGCCGAGATCGCCGCCGGACGGCCCGTCGTGGTCGTCGACGACGAGGACCGGGAGAACGAGGGCGACCTCGTCATCGCCGCCGAGAAGGCCACCCCCGAGATCGTCGCCTTCATGATGCGCGAGTGCCGCGGCCTGATCTGCGCCACCCTGGAGGGCGACGACCTCGACCGGCTGCGGCTGCCGCAGATGGTGGCGGAGAACTCCGAGTCCATGCGCACCGCCTTCACCGTCTCGGTCGACGCCACCGCCGAGCACGGCGTCGGCACCGGCATCTCCGCCGCCGACCGGGCCACCACCCTGCGCCTGCTCGCCGACCCGCACAGCGCCCCCGGCGACTTCGCTCGCCCCGGACACGTCTTCCCGCTGCGCGCCCGCCCCGGCGGCGTGTTCACCCGCGACGGCCACACCGAGGCCGGCGTGGACCTCGCCAAGCTGGCGGGGCTGCGCCCGGCCGCCGCGATCGTGGAGATCGCCGGCGAGGACGGCACCATGCTCCGCCTGCCGCAGCTGGTCTCCTTCGCCCGGCGGCACGGTCTGGCGATCATCTCCATCGAGGCCCTGATCGCCTACCGCAGGTCCACCGAGTCCCCCGTGCGGCGCGAGGCCGAGACCCGGCTGCCCACCGCCTTCGGCGACTTCCACGCGTACGGCTACCGCTCGACCGCCGACGGCGTCGAGCACATCGCCCTCGTCCAGGGCGACATCGGCGACGGCGAGGACGTCCTGGTCCGGATCCACTCCGAGTGCCTGACCGGCGATGTCTTCGGCTCCCAGCGCTGCGACTGCGGCCCCCAGCTGCACGCCTCCCTGGAGCGGGTCACCGCCGAGGGCCGCGGCGTGGTGGTCTACCTGCGCGGCCACGAGGGCCGCGGCATCGGCCTGCTGTCCAAACTGCGCGCGTACGAGCTGCAGGAGCTGGGCCGCGACACCCTCGACGCCAACCTGGAGCTCGGCCTGCCCGCCGACGCCCGGGACTACGCCGCCGGCGCCTCCATCCTCACCGACCTCGGCGTGCGCTCTCTGCGCCTGATGACCAACAACCCGGAGAAGACCGCGGCGCTGGTCCGGCACGGGCTGCGGGTCGTCGGCCGGGAACCGATGCCCGTCCAGGCCGGTGAGCACAACCTGCGCTATCTGCGCACCAAGCGGGACCGGATGGGCCACGACCTGCCGTGGCTGGATCCCGGCCACCCGCAGCCCATGTCCGCCTGCGGCAACCAGTGACCACCCGTCCCGCACCGGAACCACCCCGAAGCAAGACCCGCACCCCCGGCAAGACCCGCACCAAGGAGAGACACAGACGTGAGCGGTAAGGGAGCCCCCGAGCTGTCCGTGGAGAACTGCGCCGACCTGCGCGTGGCCGTGGTGGCCGCCCAGTGGCACGCCCAGGTGATGGACGGGCTCGTCGACGGGGCGCTGCGCGCCCTCGGCGAGCTGGGCATCGACGAGCCGACCGTGCTGCGCGTCCCCGGCAGCTTCGAGCTGCCGGTGGTCGCCAAGGTCCTCGCCGGCCGCGGCTACGACGCGATCGTGGCCCTCGGCGTCGTCATCCGCGGCGGCACCCCCCACTTCGACTACGTGTGCCAGGGCGTCACCCAGGGGCTCACCCAGGTCAGCGTGGACACCGGGGTGCCCGTCGGCTTCGGCGTGCTGACCTGCGACACCGAGGAGCAGGCCCTGGACCGGGCCGGCCTCGAGGGATCCAGCGAGGACAAGGGGCACGAGGCGGTCACCGCCGCCGTGGCCACCGCCACCATCCTCCGCTCGGTCTCCGAGCCCTGGCGCTGAGTCGGGTCGCGCGACACAAGTAGGATGACGGGCATCATGCCCAAGAAGACGTTCGAGGAGCTCTTCGCCGAGCTTCAGCACAAGGCCCGCACGGCCGACCCCGCCACCTCCCGCACCGCCGAACTGCTGCAGTCCGGCGTGCACGCCATCGGCAAGAAGGTGGTCGAGGAGGCCGCCGAGGTGTGGATGGCCGCCGAGTACGAGAGCGACGAGGCGACCGCCGAGGAGATCTCGCAGCTCCTCTACCACCTCCAGGTGATGATGGTCGCCCGGGGCCTGACCCTCGACGACGTCTACGCCCACCTCTGAGCACGCCCCACCGCCACCCGACCTCGCTGACCGCCGACGTAAGGAAAAGGTCTCATGCTGCGCATCGCCGTCCCCAACAAGGGTTCACTGTCCGAGCCTGCGTCGGCGATGCTCCATGAGGCGGGCTACCGGCAGCGCAAGGACCGCAGGGAACTGGTGCTCGTCGACTCCGACAACGACGTCGAGTTCTTCTTCCTGCGCCCGCGCGACATCGCCGTGTACGTCGGCTCCGGCCGCCTCGACATCGGCATCACCGGCCGTGACCTGCTGCTGGACTCCGGCTCCCAGGCCGAGGAGATCATGCAGCTCGGCTTCGCCGGCTCCACCTTCCGCTACGCCACCCGGCCCGGCACGGCCAAGGACGTCAGCGAGTTCGGCGGGATGACGGTCGCCACCTCCTTCTCGGGCCTGGTGACCAAGCACCTCGCGGACAACGGCGTGGACGCCGCCGTCGTGCACCTCGACGGCGCCGTCGAGACCGCCATCCAGCTCGGCGTGGCCGAGATCATCGCGGATGTGGTCGAGACCGGCACCACCCTGCGCAACGCCGGGCTGGAGATCATCGGCGAGCCGATCCTGGAGTCCGAGGCGGTCGTCATCCGCCGCACCGGCGCCCCGGCCGACGACCCCAAGGTCCAGCAGTTCCTCCGCCGGATGCAGGGCGTCCTGGTGGCCCGGCGCTACGTGATGATGGACTACGACATCCGGGTGGAGCAGGTGGAGCGGGCGGTGGCGCTCACCCCCGGGCTCGAGTCGCCCACCGTCTCCCCGCTGCACCACGAGGGCTGGGTGGCGGTCCGCTCGATGGTCCCGGCCAAGGACGCCCAGCGGATCATGGACGAGCTGTACGACCTGGGGGCGCGGGCCATCCTGACCACCGGCATCCACGCCTGCCGCCTCTGACGGCCCGGCCGCCCCACCTCCTCAGACCCGTTCCTCTCACGGAGAGACCCCACGCCACGTGCCCGCCTCCGACTCGGCGCCCGCGCAGCCCCCTGCCGGGCTCCCCGCCCTCCCCGTCACCTTCCGGCCCACCCGCACCCGGGCCGTCCTGCTGACCACGGGGGTCGCCCTGGTCGCCGTCCTCACGGCGCTGGCACTGCTCCTGGAGCGGCTGAGCCCCGGGGAGAAGATCAGCTTCATCTTCACCGGCCTGCTGTTCTTCGGCGTGCTGGCCCTGCTGAGCCGGCCCAAGGTGGTCGCCGACGCCGAGGGGGTGACCGTCGTCAACCTGACCACCAAGCGCCGGCTGGCCTGGGCGGAGGTGCTGCGGGTCAACCTGCGGCCCGGCGACCCGTGGGTCTATCTGGATCTCGCCGACGGCACCAGCCTGCCCGCGATGGGCATCCAGCCCGGCATCGCCAAGGCCCGCGCCATCGGTGACGCCCGCGCGCTGCGCGCGCTGGCCGAGACGCACGGCACGGGCCGGGCGGGCGACTGAACCGGACCCCCGAACAGCCGTCCGACCACGGCCCCAGGGTCCGTCTCGCAGGGCGCCTCGCCCCCTTTGAAGACGGGCCCCAGCGGGCCCCCAACCGCTCGATCGGCCCTGTCAGGGGCTACGGGGCCTGCCCCGAAAGCCCGATCCTTGATTACCCTGTTGCCGGGGCGCCGACGGTGCCCCGGCCCGTACCACCTGTCCGCGCGCCTCCGGCGCGCCCCTGGCAGGCCCCTGCGACCCGAGGAGTGATTCCCTCCAGAGATGGACGGATCGTCCTGTAGTACCTGCGCCGCCCCTCACCCGACGGCGGCGGCATGAGCGTCACCCTGTCCCTCCTGCTGCTCGCCGCAGCACTCGTCCTGATCCTCGCCAACGGCTTCTTCGTCGCGGCCGAGTTCGGCCTGGTCACCGTGGAACGGCCGGACGCCGAGCGGGCCGCCGCCGAAGGCGACCGCCGGGCCCGCACCGTCGTGGAGGCCCTGCGCGAACTGTCCTTCCAGCTCTCCGGCACCCAGCTCGGCATCACCATCACCTCCCTGGTGGTCGGCATGCTCGCCGAACCGGCGCTCGGCGAACTGCTGACCGGCCCGCTGACCGCGACCGGACTGCCCCACGGGGCGGTCTCCGGCGTCGCCGTCGTCCTCGGCATGCTGATCGCCTCCGCCGTGCAGATGATCGTCGGCGAGCTGGTCCCCAAGAACTGGGCCGTCTCCCGGCCGCTGCAGGTCGCGCGGTTCGTCGCCGGTCCGCAGCACGCCTTCGCCCGCTTCTTCCGCCCGCTCATCTCCCTGCTCAACACGGTCGCCAACCGGCTGGTGCGGGCGCTGGGGGTCGAGCCCACCGAGGAACTGGCCTCCGCCCGCACCCCCGGTGAACTGGTCTCCCTGGCCCGCCACTCCGCGCTGGCCGGCGCCATCGAGCAGGACACCGCCGACCTGTTCGTCCGCACCCTGACCCTCGGGGAGCTGACCGCCCAGCATGTGATGACCCCACGGGTCCGGGTCAGCGCCCTCCAGTCCTCCGCGACCGCCGAGGACGTGCTCAACCTCACCCGCGCCACCGGGCTGTCCCGCTTCCCCGTCTACCGCGACCGCCTCGACGAGGTGATCGGCATGGTCCACCTCAAGAACGCCCTCGCGGTGCCCTCGGCGGAGCGGCTGCGCACGCCCGTCGGCCGGATCGCCCAGCCCCCGCTGCTGGTTCCCGAGACGCTGCCGGTCCAGCCCCTGCTGGAGCGGCTGCGCAGCGAACAGCCGATAGCCGTCGTCGTCGACGAGTACGGCGGCACGGCGGGCGTGGTCACCCTGGAGGACATCGTCGAGGAGCTGGTCGGAGAGGTGCGCGACGAGCACGACGACGAGGGCGCGGACACCCCGGACCTGATGCCGACCGCCGCCGAGGACGGCCGCCCCGCCTGGGAGGCCGACGGCGGCTGCCGCGTCGACACCCTGCGCCGGATCGGCCTGGAGGCGCCGGACGGCCCGTACGAGACCGTGGCCGGCCTGGTCGCCGACCTCCTCGCGCGGATCCCGGCCGTCGGCGACACCGCCGAGCTGCCCGGCTGGAAGCTCTCCGTCCGCCAGGTCGGACACCACCGGGCCGAGCGGGTGCGGATCATACGCACCGGCACCGGCGGCCTGGTGACGGCGGGTGGCGCTCTCGCCGGTGGCGCCCACAGCGACGGCGCCCGGGGGGCGGAACGATGAGCCTGGTCCAACTTCTCTTCGCCGTGCTCCTGGTCCTCGCCAACGGCTTCTTCGTCGGCGCCGAGTTCGCCCTCGTCTCCGTCCGCCGCAGCCAGATCGAGCCACGCGCGGCCGAGGGCTCGGCCCGCGCCCGTACGGTGCTCACCGGCCTGGAGAACCTGCCGCAGATGATGGCGGCCGCGCAGTTCGGCATCACCGTCTGTTCGCTGACGCTCGGCGCGGTCGCCGAACCGACCGTGGCGCACCTGCTGGAGCCGGTCTTCCACGCCGTCCACCTGCCCGAGCAGCTCGTCCACCCCCTCGGCTACGCCATCGCGCTGGCCGTGGTGGTCTGTCTGCACCTGGTGATCGGCGAGATGGTGCCGAAGAACCTGGCCATGGCGGCCCCCGAGAAGACCGCGCTGTGGCTCGCTCCCGGCCTGGTCGCCTTCGCCCGGCTGTGCCGTCCGGTCACCGCGCTGCTCGGCGCCTGCGCCCGGCTGGTGCTGCGGCTGTTCCGGGTGGAGCCCAAGGACGAGGTCGAGGCGGTCTTCACCAGTGAGCAGCTCACCCACCTGGTCGAGGACTCCCGGCAGGCCGGGCTGCTCGACCCCGGTGAGCAGGAGCGGCTCGCCGACGCCCTCGAACTGGGCAGCCGCCCGGTCACCGATGTGCTGCTTGACCCGGCGGGCCTGGTCACCGTCGATCCCTCGGTCACGCCCCGCCAGATCGAGGAGCTGACCGTACGGACCGGCTACTCGCGTTTCCCGGTGCGCGGGGCCGGCGGCGCCTTCATGGGCTATCTGCATGTGAAGGACGTCCTGGACCTCGATGCCCCGGACCGGGCCGTGCCCCAGCACCTGTGGCGGCCGATCGGGACGCTGCGGGCGGAGCTGCCGCTGGACGACGCGCTCACCGTGATGCGGCGGGCGGCCTCGCACCTGGCGGCCGTGGCCGACGCCACGGGCAAGGTGCTGGGCCTGGTCGCCCTGGAGGACGTCCTGGAGATGCTGGTCGGCGAGGTACGGGACCCCTCCCACCGGGGCGGGACCCGCGACCGGGTGGCCGAACCCAGGGCCGGGACGGCGGCCGCGGTTTCGGAGCCGGCTTCAGCGGCCTCGGGTTCGGGGGGCTCGGCTTCGGGGCCCTCCGTCTCGGAGACCTCGGCGTCGGAGGACGAGGAGCGGGCGATGGTCGGCTGAGCGGGCGCGGCCGCGCCCGTGGCCGGCGCTACACCGGCGGCGGGTCCTGCGGGTCGCGGTACATGGGGCCGCGGCCGGACAGGACCTCGCCGTACGCCTGCATCAGGTCCGGGAGCCGCAGCGTGGCGAGGTCGTCGCGGGTCGGGGTGCCGGACCAGCCGGACAGCCGCAGATCCCGGTAGGCGCAGCTTTTCTCGTACAGCGTGCGCAGGAACCGGCCGTTGCCCAGCTCGTCGATCCAGCCCTGCTCCACGACGTGTCCGCTGATGGAGCGCAGCTCCTCCACGGCCTCCTCGTCCCACCGGTCGCCGTTCTCGGCGGCCAGCACCTCGCCGATCCGGGTGAGCTCCAGCGGGCGGTAGCTGGGGAAGTCGACGCGCGTGGTGAAGCGCGAGCCGAGGCCCGGGTTCGCGGCCAGCAGCCGGTCCATCCCCTCGGGGTAGCCGGCCAGGATCACCACCAGGCGGTCGCGGTTGTCCTCCGCGCGCTTGAGCAGCACCTGCAGCGCCTCGTCGCCGTACGCGTCGCCCTTGCTGTAGCCGGAGTTGGACAGGGAGTACGCCTCGTCCACGAACAGCACCCCGCCGAGCGCCGAGTCGATCAGCTCGCTGGCCTTCACGGCGGTCTGGCCCAGGTACTCGCCGACCAGGTCGGCACGCCCGGCCTCGACCAGATTGTCGCTGCTCAGCAGCCCCAGCGCGTAGAAGACCCGGCCCAGGATGCGGGCCACGGTGGTCTTGCCGGTGCCGGAGGGGCCGGAGAAGACGAAGTGCCGCTTGGGCGGCTGGACCGGGAGGCCCTGCCCGGCGCGCAGCCGGGCCATGTGCAGCTGCGCCGACAGCGCCCGCACCTGCCGCTTGACGGGCTCCAGGCCGACCATGCGCTCCAGCTCCTGCAGCGCGTGCTCCAGCAGGACCGGGTCGGAGGGGCCGGGCTGCGGGGGGACGCCGGCCCGCTCGCGCGGGCCGTCGGCGGCCACCGCGGGCGCGGTCACCAGCGGGGGGCCCTCCGGCTCCGGGCCGGTGGGGCGCGGCTCCCGGCCGTCCGCCGGGTCGGCGGTGACCAGCGGGTCGGGGTCGGCGGCGGGGCCGTCGCGGCCCTCGGCGGCGTCCTGGCTGCCGAGTCCGGCCAGCGACACGGCGGCCAGGTCCGCGGTCTCGTCCAGGCCGTCGCCCTCGGCTATGGCCGCCAGCCGGGCCGCGGTGTCCATGAAGGTCGGGTCGATGCGGTGCACCGCGCGGTAGAGGGGGAGCGCCGCGGCGCTGCGGCCGGTGCCCTCGTGGGCGCGGGCCAGCCAGTAGCGCAGCTCCTTGCGCTGCGGCTGTTCGCTGCGGCAGCGCATCAGGGCCGCGGCGAGCAGTGGTTCGGCCTGGCCGTACATCTCCAGGCGCACCCGGGCCATGCCGCCGAACAGCCCCGCCTCGATGCCGAGTAAGGGGTCGTCCAGCAGCGGCTCGGTGTGCCGCACCAGCTGCTCCCAGTCCTTGACCAGGTAGGCGCGGCAGGCGTGCAGGAACCGCGCCTGCGGGTCGGCCTCCACGGGCGGGCAGCCGGCCAGGGCCCGGTCCAGCTCGGGGACGTGGCGGCCGTCGAGCCAGTGGGAGGCGTGCGCGAGCAGCAGGTCCCGGCTGGTCTCCAGGACCGGCTGGACCCACCAGCCCAGCCAGTACCAGGAGTTCAGGGTGCGGTGGTGGCGGGCGCGCTGCTCGCCGAAGCGGTCGCGGTGCCGGTACATCCGCAGCAGCGCGGTCGTGGTGTCGGCGCGCAGCGCGTGGAGACCGAGCCAGGCGTCGGCCATGCCGGGGTCGTGCCGCACCGCCGTCCGGAACTCGTCCTCGGCCTGGGCGTACGCGCCCATGGTGTACGCGTCGACGGCCCGCAGCCAGGCGAGATCGGCCGGGGAGTGCGAACCCTGGGTGCCGAAATCCATCACGTCCCCCACCAACCCTGCCCCCGTGGTTGCCGCCGGGGCGGCTGCCCCTTTCGCATCGTACCTGCGCAGGCCGCACGGGCCGAGGGTGCCGCACGGCTGTTCGTGTCCGACCTGCCTGGCCGGGCGGCGTGCGCGGGGGCGCGCAGGGGGCGTGAAAGGCCGGAAGACGCTGGTCACCCAGGGTGAGGGCGGTGGGGAGCAAAGCGGCGGAAAAGGGTCGCCGAAGGGGCTGTGCCGGGGGCTCCGGGAGCCCCCGGACAGGACGAAGCCCCCGATCACGGGGGAACAACCGGGGGCTTCGCGTCTTGGGGCGACTCGTACGAGTCGCACATTGAGAACGTAAGACCTGTATGGGCCCCAGGTCAAGCGGAGTTGGGGCGCGCGTCGCGGGTCGGGCGCGCCGGACGGGCGCCGGCCGGCCGTGTGTGGTCACGCAGCGTGAGGCGCGGGGGTGGCTCAGACCGCCGCGGCGGGCCCCGCCAGCAACTCGTACCCCTCGTCTCGCTGCACCACCAGCGTCCCGGCGTACGGGCGCGAGGGGTCCGCGGCGAAATGCGCGCGCTCGGCGGGAAGCCAGCCGTCCCAGAATGTGGACAGCTCCGGTCCGTCCCGGAGCTGTCCCCGCCGCCAGGAGTCCACGTCGGGCAGCTCCATCCACAGCAGGTGCGCCAGCCGCGGGCGCAGGGCACGCCGGCCGGCGCCCACGCCCTCGACCAGCACCACGGGGGCGGGGGCAAGCCGCCGCGGGGTGGCGGCGAAGCGGCGCGCCACCCAGTCGTAGGGCGCGTACCGGGCGGTGGCGCCGCGGGCGAGGGGGGCGAGGACCTGCTCGTCCAGCCGCCGGGTCCAGGCGAACAGCTCCTCGTGGGTGGCGAGGTCGTCGGTGTGCAGCACGGGTGCCCCGCCGAGCGCCGCCGCCAGCCGCCCGGCGAACGTGGTCTTCCCCGACCCGGCGTGCCCGTCCACCGCGACCAGCCGGACCGGCCCGCACGAGGGCGGCAGGGCCCGCAGCCGCCGGGCCAGCGCGCCGAGAGCGTCCGGGGCGGCGAGGGGGGCGCGGGGGGCGGCGGGGCGGGGCAGGTCCATCGCCGACCACCTTAGGCGGTGTCCCGGCCGCCCGGCTGCGGGGCCCTCGGCCCGTCCGGGGGCGGGGCCGGGCCATGGGTTCCGGCGGCCCTCGTTCACTCCACTGGTCGCACCAATATTGATCCGGCGCGGAGCCGGGAATCACTGGCCTGAAACCACTCGCAGCGGCCATAGTTGTGCGACTGTCGCGCACCCGCGGCCCACCCGGACGACGACTGGGGGAACCCCGTATGACCAGATCCGGAGACGGATCCACGCCTCGCCGCACCGTGCTCGCCGCCGCCCTCGCCGCCACCGGGGCGGCCGCGCTGGCCTCATCGGCCGCGGCACCCGCCGCCGCGGCCGCGCAGAGGGTGCGCCCGCCGGCCCGGCCCTCCCGCGAGGCCGCCGCCCCGGCGGTCGGCTACCGCGGCTGGAGCAGCCTCGCCGACTGGCGGGCCGGATCGGGTGAGGGCATCCGCGTCGAGGCAGGAGCCCGCCCCGGTGTGGTCATCTCCCGCCCGGCGGGCACCGCGGACTACACCGATCCGCACACCGGCACCACGGCCGCCTGGGAGTACGCCACCTGGACCTCCCCGGTGCACACCCTGCCCCACCCCGCCACCGAGGCGATCGTCTCCTGGAACGCCCGCACCCCGGCCGGCACCTGGATCCAGGCCGAGCTGAAGGGCACGTACTCCGACGGCACCGACACCCCCTGGTACGTGATGGGCCGCTGGGCCTCCGGGGACGGCGCCGACTCCATCCGGCGGACCTCCGTCGACGACCAGAGCGACGGCAAGAGCTCGGTGTGGACCGACACCTTCGCCATCGACGCCCCGGCGACCGGGCTGCGGCTGGCCTCGTACCGGCTGCGGCTGACCCTCTACCGCAGGCCCGGCAGCGGTCTGACGCCCACGGTGTGGCGCGTCGGCGCGATGGGCTCGGACGTCCCCGACCGCTTCGAGGTGCCCGCCTCCGCGCCGGGCCTGGCCGGCGGCCGGGAGCTGGCCGTGCCGCGCTACTCGCAGGAGATCCACAAGGGCCAGTACCCGGAGTACGACAACGGCGGCGAGGCGTGGTGCAGCCCCACCTCGTCCCAGATGATCATCGAGTACTGGGGCCGCAGGCCCACCGCCGCGGACCTGGCCTGGGTCAACCCCGACTACGCCGACCCGCAGGTCTGCCACGCCGCCCGGCACACCTTCGACTACCAGTACCAGGGCTGCGGCAACTGGCCGTTCAACGCCGCCTACGCCGCCACGTACCGCGATCTGCAGGGCGTGGTCACCCGGCTCGGCTCGCTCAACGACGCAGAGAAGCTGATCGCCGCCGGGATCCCCGTGATCACCTCCCAGTCCTTCCTCAAGGAGGAGCTGACCGGGGCCGGTTACGGCACCGCGGGCCATCTGATGACCGTGATCGGCTTCACCGCCGACGGCGACGTGATCGCCAACGACCCGGCGTCGGCCGACAACGCGGCCGTCCGCCACGTCTACAAGCGGCGCGAATTCGAGAACATCTGGCTGCGCACCAAGCGCTACAACGCGCAGGGCAAGGTGGTCTCCGGCAGCGGCGGCGTCTGCTACCTGTACTTCCCGGCCAGGCCGACCGCGAGCCAGCGCCGGGCCCTGCTGGAGCTGGGCATCCGCTGAGCGCGCCGGCGGCGCCCGGCCCCGGGCGCCGCCCCCCCACACCCCCCACTCCCCATCCCCATCCCCATCCCCGCCTCCGTCCCCGCCCCGCCCATGATCCGAGGTGCGGGCGGCCCCGAGGCTGCCCATGCTGGACAGGGGGAGGTCGTCGGACACCACAGTCCGCGGCTCACGGAGAGGACGGTGATGGGCGATGAGCATGCCCGTCCGACGCACAGGGAACGAGGGCGCGATGGAGCGCCGGCGCGGCTGGGCGCGCAGCCCCCTGGCCGAATTCGACGACCTGCTCAACCAGATGGGCGGCCTGCTCGAATCCACGGTCGGCGGCGGCCTGCCGGGCATGGGCCTGGTGGCCTGGACGCCGTCCGCCGACGTGTCCGAGAGCGACGAGGGCTACCACCTCCAGATCGAGCTCCCCGGAGTCAGCCGCAACGAGGTCGACGTCGAGGTGAGCGGGCAGGAACTGGCCATTTCCGGCGAGATCCGGGAACGGGAGCGCAAGGGCGTCGTGCGCCGCAGCACGCGCCGCACCGGGCACTTCGAGTACCGGATGCGGCTGCCGGGCGAAGTGAACACCGAAGGGGTCAAGGCGAGCATGTCGGAAGGCGTGCTGTCGATCGACGTCCCCAAGGCGGAGACCACCAAGCCGCGCCACATCGAGATCACCGAGGCCGGGGAGAGCGGAGGCGGCTGAGATTCGCCGAAGCAGGCTCCCTCGCGCGGCGGGACCGCCCCAGGGGGTGTCTCCCCGATCTCTGCGGGCCCGCGACGCCTGGCACGCACGCTCGCTGCGTTGTCGGGCCCGCCCGAGTAGGCCCACTACGAGGGCGACCCTCCGCCTTGCGATCGCACGCACCAGACGCCGCGGGCTGATCCACAGAGATCGAGGAGACACCCCCTCGGGCGCGTTCCGCCGCGGTCGGCGGAAGGGGGTGGAATCCGCCCCTGCCGCGCGGCGCTGCCCCGAAGCGCCCGGCACTTGCCCGGCTCCTCCCGGCTTTTCCGTTACCGGCGCCGATAAAACCCCGAAAAACCCCGAGAAGCGGACTATTGATTTCCACTTCCCGTTCCACCGCGGACGGCCGGTCAGTAATCTCGGTTCAGCAGCGGGTTGCCCTGCCGCTATTCGTCATGCTCCACTTCCCCGAGGACGCGGACGACCCCGAGGGCGGCCCCGGAAGCCGGAAGAGGGCGAGGAAGTGCAGGACGTGTACTGGCGGCCGAAGGGCGACGACGGCACAGGCGAGGAAGCGGCGGCCGGTCACGGCCGCGCCGCGGCGGGGCCCGCGATATGACCTCCGGGCCGGCCGGCGGGCCGAGACCCAGGGAGCGCGCGGAGGAGACCACGGCGGCGGACGCCGGGATCAGGCGGTTCGCGGAACTCTGGAGCGCCGCCGTCCACCCGGTGACGGCGACCACGATGAGCCGCACCGAATTCGAGGCGCACCTGGTGCCGCTGGCCCGCCGGCTGAGCGCCGCCCTCGCCTCCCAGCCCTTCGACACCGCGCCCGCGTACGAGGTCGGGGCCGCGCTGGTGGGCGCGCAGTGCGCCGAACCCGAGGCCCTCCCGGCCATCCTGGGCGCCATCGACAGCCATCTGGTGCCGCACTGCCCGCCCGACCCCCCGATGGCCGACGAGGAGGCGCGGACCCGCTGCACCCGGCTGCAGCACGCCCTCGCCGCCGGCTTCGTCCGCGAGCTCAGGAAGCGCGAGCGCGATCAGCACGAGGCCCTCTCCCGCGCCGCCGAGGCCGCCCGAACCGAGGCCGAGAAGGCCCTGCACGCCAGCGAGGCCAAGTTCCAGGCGGTGTTCGAGGGCGCGGTCATCGGCGTCGGGATCTGCGGCCTCGACGGGGAGATCCTGGTCGTCAACGACGCCATGGCCCGGATGTTCGGCGGCATGGACTTCTTCCGCCCCGGCCGCAACGTCAACGAGTTCGTCCACCCCGACGACGCCCCCGGGGTCCACGAGATCTACCGCGAGCTGGTCACCGGACAGCGCGACCACTTCCGGGTCGAGAAGCCGCACTACCGCGACGACGGCAGCGTGCTGTGGACCAACCTGACGGTCACCCTGCTCCGCGACTCCACCGGCGCCCCGCAGTACCAGCTCACCCTCGCCGAGGACATCACCGAGCACCGGCTGCTGCGCGAGCGGCTGCGCTACGAGGCCACCCACGACGAGCTGACCGGGCTGCCCAACCGCACCCTGTTCCTCGAACACCTCGACAAGGTGCTGGCCGGCGAGTCCGGCGCCGAGCGCTTCGGCGTCTGCTACCTCGACCTGGACGGCTTCAAGGCGGTCAACGACAGCCTCGGCCACATGGCGGGCGACCGGCTGATCAAGGTCGTCGCCGAGCGCCTCCAGGCCTGCGCCGCCACCCCCGACGAGCTGATCGCGCGCGTGGGCGGCGACGAGTTCCTGGCCCTGGTCACCGGCCCCACGGCGCAGCAGGACAGCGCCGCCCTCGCCGGCCGGATGCTCGCCGCCCTCGAGGAGCCCGTCCGCGTCGACGGCCGCGAGCTGCTGGTACGGGCCAGCATCGGCGTGGTCGACGGGGCCACCGGCGAGATCGGCCGCGCCGAGGTGCTGCGCAGCGCGGACATCACGATGTACCGGGCCAAGGCGGCCGGCGGCAACCGCTACGAACTCGCCGACGCCGACTCCAACGCGCGGGTCATCGCGCGTCACAGCCTGACCAACGGGCTGCCCGCCGCCCTGGAGCGCGGCGAGTTCTTCATCGAGTACCAGCCCCTGGTGCGGCTGGCCGACGGCACCGTACGCGGCGCCGAGGCGCTCGTACGCTGGCTCCACCCCACCCACGGGGTCCTCGGCCCCGACCAGTTCATCCCGCTCGCCGAGGACACCGGCCTGATCGTGCCGCTCGGCCGCTGGGTGCTGGAACAGGCCGCCCGGCAGGCCCGCGACTGGCGGGACGCCGCCGGGGGCGACGGCGACCGGCTGCGGGTCAACGTCAACCTCTCGCCCTGCCAGCTCAGCCACCCCAGCCTGGTCTCCGACACCGTGGCCGTCCTGGAGGACGCCGGGCTGTGCCCGAGCGCCCTGTGCCTGGAGGTCACCGAGAACGACCTGATCGGCGCCGACGAGGACGCGCTGCGCCCGCTGCGCCAACTCGCCGACCTGGGCGTGGACATCGCCCTGGACGACTTCGGCACCGGCTACTCCAACCTGTCCTACCTCCGCCGGCTCCCGGTCTCCACGCTCAAGCTCGACCGCTCCTTCACCCGGGGGATGCAGCGGGCCCCGATCGACCCCGTCGACGTCAAGATCGTGGAGGGGATCGTCTCGCTCGCCCACACCCTCGACCTGGCGGTGACGGTGGAGGGCGTGGAGACGGCCGTGCAGGCCGAGTACCTGCGGGGCCTGGGCTGCGACACCGCCCAGGGCTGGTACTACGCCCGCCCGGGCCCGCCCGAGCGCCTCCACACCCTCGCCCTCGCCGACGCGAGCTGACGGCGCATCGACGGCGGGCCGGCGGTCGGCTGACGGCGGCCTGACGCCCGTGCCCGGGTGCCGGGCCCCGCCCCGGCCGCCGCGCGCGCCGGGACAGGGCCAGGGCCAGTGCTAGCCCGGCGGGTCCAGCAGCCGGGAGCGGATCAGGAACCGGACGCCCTCCGGGGCCTCCAGGGAGAAGCCGCTGCCCCGGCCCGGCACCACGTCCACCGTCAGATGGGTGTGCCGCCACCGCTCGAACTGCTCGGCCGACATCCAGAACCCGACCGGCTCCGCGACGCCCTCCACCTCCAGCGACCCGAGCAGCACATCCGCCGCCCCGGTACGGAACTCGCCCAGCGGGTAGCACATCGGGGCGCTGCCGTCGCAGCAGCCGCCCGACTGGTGGAACATCAGCGGGCCGTGCGCCTCGCTCAGCCGCCGGATCAGCTCCGCCGCGGCCGGGGTCACCGCGACCCGGGACACCTCGGCCCCGCCCATCACAGCCCGCCCATCAGAACAGCCCGAGCTTCTTGGGGGAGTAGCTCACCAGCAGGTTCTTGGTCTGCTGGTAGTGGTCGAGCATCATCTTGTGGGTCTCGCGGCCGATGCCGGACTGCTTGTAGCCGCCGAACGCCGCGTGCGCCGGGTAGGCGTGGTAGCAGTTGGTCCACACCCGGCCCGCCTGGATGGCGCGGCCGGCGCGGTAGGCGGTCGTGCCGTCGCGGGTCCACACGCCGGCGCCCAGCCCGTACAGCGTGTCGTTGGCGATCTTGATGGCGTCGTCGAAGTCGCTGAACGGGGCCACGGCCACCACCGGGCCGAAGATCTCCTCCTGGAAGACCCGCATGTGGTTGCCGCCCTCGAAAATGGTCGGCTCCACGTAGTAGCCGCCCGACAGCTCGCCGCCGAGGTCGGCGCGGGCGCCGCCGGTCAGCACGCGGGCGCCCTCCTGCCGGCCGATGTCCAGGTAGGAGAGGATCTTCTCCAGCTGGTCGTTGGACGCCTGGGCGCCCATCATGGTGTCGGTGTCCAGCGGATGGCCCTGGACGATCTTCCGGGTGCGGGCCACGGCCGCGTCCATGAAGTCGCGATAGTGGCCCTGCTGCACCAGCGCGCGCGAGGGGCAGGTGCACACCTCGCCCTGGTTGAGGGCGAAGAGGGTGAACCCCTCGAGGGCCTTGTCCAGGAAGTCGTCGTCGGCGGCCGAGACGTCCTCGAAGAAGATGTTCGGGCTCTTGCCGCCCAGCTCCAGCGTCACCGGCTTCAGGTGCTCGCTCGCGTACTGCATGATCAGCCGCCCGGTGGTGGTCTCGCCGGTGAAGGCGACCTTGGCCACGCGCGCGCTGGAGGCCAGCGGCTTTCCGGCCTCCACCCCGAAGCCGTTGACGATGTTGAGCACGCCCGGCGGCAGCAGGTCGGCGACCAGGCTCATCCACAGGTGGATGGAGGCCGGGGTCTGCTCGGCGGGCTTGAGGACCACCGCGTTGCCCGCGGCCAGCGCGGGGGCGAGCTTCCACGCGGCCATCAGGATCGGGAAGTTCCACGGGATGATCTGGGCGACCACGCCCAGCGGCTCGTGGAAGTGGTAGGCGACGGTGTCCTCGTCGAGCTGCGACAGGCTGCCCTCCTGGGCCCGCAGCACCCCGGCGAAGTAGCGGAAGTGGTCGATGGCCAGCGGGATGTCGGCGGCCAGCGTCTCGCGCACCGGCTTGCCGTTCTCCCAGGTCTCGGCGACCGCGAGCGCCTCGAGGTGCTCCTCCATGCGGTCGGCGATCCTCAGCAGCACCGCGGCGCGCTCGGCGGGCGCGGTGCGGCCCCAGGCGGGGGCCGCCGCGTGGGCGGCGTCCAGGGCCCGCTCGACGTCCTCGGCGGTGCCCCGGGCGATCTCGGTGAACGGCTGCCCGTTGACCGGGGTCGGGTTCTCGAAGTACCGGCCCTGCTTGGGCGGTACGTACTCCCCGCCGATCCAGTGGTCGTAGCGCGGCTGGTAACGGACGACCGAGCCCTCGGCTCCGGGGTTCGCGTAACGCGTCATGGGCGGCTCTCCCAGTGTTCGTCGTGGCATGACGTCGCGGGACGACGTCGGCGGCGAGGTTAGGGGCCGGTACGTTGCACGGAGGTTGCGCCGAGGCGGCCGCGCCCGGGCGGTCGGCGCCGGGGTCAGAGGGGGCCGGCGGTCAGAGGGGGCCGGCGGTCGGAGAGGGCCGGCGGTCAGAGGGGGGCTGGGGGTCAGAGGGGGCCGAGTCCGTACGCCGCGCGCAGCCGCCGCACGCGGGGGACCAGGGCCGCCCGGCCCGGCGCGTGCGCCGGGAGGGCCGCCAGCAGGGCCTCGGCCGCCTCCAGGTCCTCCTCGCCCCACGGCGCCCGGGTCCACCAGCGCAGCAACTCCACCTCGCCGCGGGCCAGTACGGCGCGCCGCATGTCGTCCTCCAGGATCCCGCGCATCCGGCACACCCCGGGCGCCTCCGACAGCGGCAGCAGGGGCCCGGCGTACGCGCGCGCCGCCGCCTGCGTGTTCCCGGCCGCCAACTCCCGCGCCACCTCCGCCACATCGGCCCCCACCGGCGCGCACAGCCGGTAGGGGCGCGAGCCCAGCAGCGGCCCCACCAGGCGCCGCAGCCGCGACAGCTCCGCGCGCAGGGTGACCGGGGAGCGCCGGTCGGCCCGCTCCCCGTACAGCTCCAGGGCCAGCCGGTCGCCGCTCAGGCCCTCCGGGTGGGCGGCCAGCAGCACCATGATCTCGCTGTGCCGCGGCCCGAGCCGCAGCCGCCGCCCGCCGGTCAGCAGCAGCGCCTCGTCGCGCCCCAGCGCCACCAGGCGCGTCCGCGGGACCGTCGCGCGCGGCGCCTCGGCCGCCAGCTGGGCCTCGGCGGCCCGGGCGGTCGCCTGGACCAGGGCCAGGGTGTGCGGGGCCGCCAGGTGGTCGCCGCCGGTGATGTCCACCGCGCCCAGCAGCCGCCCGGTGTGCGGGTCGTGCACCGGGGCGGCGGCGCAGGTCCAGGGCTGCACCGTGCGGTTGTAGTGCTCGGCGGCGAAGATCTGCACCGCGTGGTCGAGGGTGAGCGCCGTGCCCGGCGCGTTGGTGCCCACGTGCCGCTCGTCCCAGCGCGCCCCCGCCACGAAGTTCATCCGCTCGGCCCGGTGCCGCACCCCCGCGTGCCCCTCCACCCACAGCATGCGGCCCTGCTCGTCGCAGACCGCCAGCAGATGCGCCCCGTCGTGGGCGATACCGCCCAGCAGCTCGCGGAACAGCGGCATCACCCGGGCCAGCGGGTGCTCGGCGCGGTACGCCTCCAGCTCGGCGTCCGCCAGGTCGATCGGCGCCAGGCGTTCCTGGGCCACCCGCGCCCGGGCCGAGCGCCGCCAGGACTCCGCCACCACCGGGCGGACGGCCGGCGAGACCGCCCCCTCGGTCAGAAACGCCTCATGGGCGCGGCGCACCGCGCGGACGCGCTCCGCCGGATCCGCGTCCGACGCCATCGCCAGCCAGGGATTGGCCAAGGGTCCTCACTCGAGGTCACGGACGGGCAGGTCGGCGACGGGCGGCACGGTACAGCCGAGCGGCGCCGGCCGCCCCCGTTCCTCAGCCTCTCCCGCGCGCGGGCCGGCCCGCAAGAGCCGGGAGCGCCCCGCGGCACGCGCGTCTTGCTCAACTTCCGCGCCCCTGGCGGCGGCAGGCGAGACGCGGGTGCGACGATGAGGGCGTCATGGAAGCGGGCCACGTACTGCGGGCGCTGCGAGCCGCGGTGTTCGCAGCGGTCTGTGTGCTGCTCGCCGCGCTCGGACACGCCCTGATGTCCGGGGCCGCCATCCCCTGGTGGGTGATCGCCGCCGCCGTGCCGGCCACCGGCGGGCCGGCCTGGTGCCTGGCGGGGCGCGAGCGCGGCCCGCTGGTGGTCGTCGCCGCGACCGTGGGCGCGCAGACCGCGCTCCACGTCGCGTTCACCCTCGCCCAGGGCGCCATGGCCGCTCCGGGGGCGCCCGGCGCGGCGCCGACGCACATGCCCATGACCATGCCGATGGCGGCCCACGGGTCCGGGCACGCCCACCTCATGGACCACGCCCACGCCCATCACGCCATGGCCGCGGCCCCCCTCCCCGGCGGCGAGGGCCACGGCGCGCTCGGCATGTGGTCCGCGCACCTGCTGGCCGCCCTGCTGTGCGGCATGTGGCTCTCCGGCGGGGAACAGGCCGCGTTCCGGCTGCTGCGGGCCCTGGCGGCCGGGCTGTTCGCGCCCCTGCTGACCCTGCTGTACGGCCCGCCGCACGTGCCCGGGCGGCCCCGCGTCCGCGCCGCCCGCCACGGCGGCTGTCAGCGGCTGCGGCGGCTGCTGCTCGCGCACGTCATCGCCACCCGTGGTCCGCCGCCCGGGGCCGCCGCCGTCCGCTGACGGACGGCGGCCTCCAGGCCCACCACGACACCGGACGGCCCGACGGCCGCCCGGACCCCAGGAAGGACCGCAGGCGATGACCCCTGCCCGCACACCGGCCGCTGCGCCACGACGGCGCCCGGCCCGATGGCCCGTATCCCCACCGCGCGTCTCCCGGCGGCGCGCGGGAAGGCCCCCCGTGTCCCGACCGCCCGTATCCCCGCCGCCCGGGTGCGGCCACCCCGGCTCCCGGCTCTCACGGTCCGCCGTGACCGGCGGCCTCGCCGTCGAGACGGGCCGCGAGCTCCCGCAGCCGCCGGGCCCGCTCACCCCAGCGGCGGCACTCCGGGCACTCCAGCAGATGGGCGTCGAGCGCCGCGTCCGGGACCTCCGGCGGCGGCGCCTCGCCGTCGACACGGGCCGACACGGCGACCCTGAACTGAGCACAGACCACCCCCTCATGGTCCCCGATGCCGCCCCCGTCGGCGCGGAGGGCCGCGATGCCTGACCGCGACGACGAGACCCTGACGTCCTGGGCGCTCGCCGCCCGCGGCGGGGACCTGGAGGCCGTGGACCGCTTCGTACGCGCCACCCGGCGCGATGTGTGGCGGTACGTCCACCGGCTGAGCGACGACCCGAACGCGGCCGACGACCTCGTCCAGGAGACCTATCTGCGGGCGCTGCGCGGCCTGCCCCGCTTCCAGGGCAGATCCTCGGCGCGCACCTGGCTGCTGTCGATCGCCCGCCGGGCGGTCGTGGACCGGCTGCGCCACAACGCGGCCAGGCCGCGGCTGTCGGACACCGACGACTGGCAGACGGCGGCCGAGCGGGCCTCGCGCCGGGGGCTCCCGGACACCGGCTTCGACGAGGGGGTGGCCCTGTCCCAGCTGCTCGCCCTGCTGCCGTACGACCGGCGCGAAGCGTTCGTCCTCACGCAGCTGCTCGGCCTGCCGTACGCCGAGGCGGCGCTCGTCGCCGGCTGTCCCGTGGGCACGATCCGCTCCCGGGTGGCCCGCGCCCGCGAGGCGCTGATCGAGCAGCTGGCGACGGCGGAGCGGGTGGCTTCCGGTGCGGCCGAACCGGGCCGCGCGGCCCCGCCGGCCCGCGTCGCGATGCCCGAGCCGGTGGGCTCCCGCTAGCGGGGCTCCCCGGCGCCGGGGAGCCCCGCTCGGCCGGGGACGCGCCGGCCGGGGACGTGCTCCAGGACGAGCGCCGCCGCGTCGTCCTGGAGCCGCCCCTTGGTGTGGGCGTCGAGGTCTCAGTTGATGGACTTGATCAGCTCACCGTTCGACGTGTCGCCGCTCAGCTCCCAGAAGAAGGTGCCGCCGAGGCCCTGCTGCTGCTTGTAGGCCATCTTCCCGGCGATGGTGGACGGGGTGTCGTAGCTCCACCACTGGCTGCCGCACTTCGCGTACGCCGTCCCCGCGACCGTGCCGGTCGCCGGGCAGGAGTTCTTGAGCACCTTGTAGTCCTCGAAGCCAGCCTCGTACGTGCCGGGGGCCGGGCCGGTCGCCGTCCCGCCCGGGGCGCTCTGGGTGACCCCGGTCCAGCCGCGGCCGTAGAAGCCGATGCCCAGCAGCAGCTTCGAGGCCGGGATGCCGAGGCCCTTGAGCTTGCTGATCGCGGCGTCGGTGTTGAAGCCCTGCGTGGGGATGCCGCTGTAGGAGGTGAGCGGGGAGTGCGGGGCGGTCGGGCCCTGGGCCGCCCACGCGCCGAAGAAGTCGTAGGTCATCGGGTTGTACCAGTCGACGTACTGCGCGGCGCCGGCGTAGTCGGCGGCGTCTATCTTGCCGCCGGAGGACGCGTCCGCGGTGATCGCGGCCGTCACCAGGTTGCCGCTGCCGAACTTGGCGCGCAGGGCGGCCATCAGGTTCTTGAAGGCGGCCCGGCCGCTGCTGTCGCAGGTGAGGCCGCAGGCGTTGGGGTACTCCCAGTCGATGTCGATCCCGTCGAAGACATCGGCCCAGCGCGGGTCCTCGACCAGGTTGTAGCAGGACTGGGCGAAGGCGGCGGGGTTCCTGGCGGCCTCGGCGAACCCGGAGGACCAGGTCCAGCCGCCGAAGGACCACAGCACCTTCAGGTTCGGGTGCAGCTTCTTGAGCTTGCGCAGCTGGTTGAAGTTGCCGCGCAGCGCGCCCGCGTCCCAGGTGTCGGCGACGCCGTCCACGCTGCTCGCCGCGTCGTAGGCCTTGTCGTAGTCGGCGTAGGCGTCACCGATGGCGCACTTTCCGCCGGTGACGTTGCCGAAGGCGTAGTTGATGTGGGTGAGCTTGGCGGCGGATCCGGAGGTCTGGATGTTCTTGACGTGGTAGTTGCGCTGGTAGATGCCCCATTCGGTGAAGTAGCCGACCACCTTGTTGCCCGCGGCGGCCTTCGTGCCCGCCGTCGGACCGGCCTTCGCCTCCGGCGTGGTGCCGGCCTTCGCGGCCTTCAGTCCGGGTTCCCCGGCGGCGGCCGGGCCGGCGAGCATCGTGGCGGCCAGTACCGCCGTACACAGCGCCGCGAGGGCGGCGAGCAGTCCGCGGATTCCGCGAGGTCTGCGCATGGATTCTCCTCCGTGGGGGTGAGGGGAAGTGGTGCTGTTGACGACCCGCCCATGACTTGACATGAACGCGTAGGGCGCGGTGGGAGCACCGTAGAAGGACTAGACCAGAGCGGTCAATGGTTTGGACCAATTTGCTCACCGCTCGACGAACTCGGTTGAAGATCCACCAATCGGTGACGCGGGGCCCCGGATCGGGCATACTCCAACCGCCACGGCGCAGGTCACGCCCCGTTCGCGACCCGACGGAGCGGCCCCGGCCGCCCGGCAGCACGCACCCCGGCGGCGCCGCCACACCCCCGGCGCCGCGCCGCCGCAGCGCCCGACAGGGAGAGGAGCGCCGTCATGACCGACCACGGACCGCAGCCGGTGGAGCGGGAACTGCCCACCGAAGAGGCCCGGGATCTGATCTCGCTGGTCCGCGAGGTGATCGAGCGGGAGATCAGGCCGCACGCGGCCGAGGAGGAGGCCGCCGGACGCTTCCCGCGCGAGCTGTTCACCCTGCTGTCGCGATCCGGGCTGCTGGGGCTGGTGTACCCCGAGGAGTACGGCGGCGGGGAGCAGCCGTACGAGGTCTACCTTCAGGTGCTCGAGGAGCTGGCCGCGGCCCGGCTCACCGTGGGCCTCGGCGTCAGCGTGCACACCCTCGCCTGCCACGCGCTCGCCCACTACGGCACCAAGGAGCAGATCGCCGAGCACCTGCCCGCCATGCTGGGCGGCGGGCTGCTGGGCGCCTACTGCCTGTCCGAGCCCTCGTCCGGCTCCGACGCGGCCGGGCTCACCACCCGCGCCACCCGCGAGGGCGACACCTGGACCCTGGACGGCACCAAGGCCTGGATCACCCACGGCGGCATCGCCGACTTCTACACCGTCATGGCGCGCAGCGGATCCGACCGCACCCGGGGCATCACCGCCTACCTCGTCCCCGGCGACGCCCCCGGGCTCTCCGCCGCCACGCCCGAGCGCAAGATGGGCTTGAAGGGCTCGCCCACCGCCCAGATCCACCTCGAAGGCGTCCGGGTGCCCGACGCGCGCCGCGTCGGCGAGGAGGGCCAGGGCTTCGCCATAGCGCTGTCCGCCCTGGACGCGGGCCGCCTCGGCATCGCGGCCTGCGCGATCGGCGTCGCCCAGGCGGCGCTGGACGAGGCGCTCGCCTACACCACCGAGCGGCGGCAGTTCGGCCGGCCCGTGGCGGACTTCCAGGGGCTGCGCTTCATGCTCGCCGACATGGCCACCCGGATCGAGGCCGGACGCGCCCTCTACCTCGCGGCCGCGCGGCTGCGCGACGCGGGCAGGCCGTTCTCCAAGCAGGCGGCGATGGCCAAGCTGTTCTGCACCGACACCGCCATGCAGGTCACCACGGACGCCGTCCAACTGCTGGGCGGCTACGGCTACACCGCGGACTTCCCGGCCGAGCGCTACATGCGGGAGGCCAAGGTGCTGCAGATCGTGGAGGGCACCAACCAGATCCAGCGCGTGGTGATCGCCCGCCATCTCGCGGGGCCGGAGAGCGGCTGAGGCGGCGCGGTGGGGAAGTGAGGCTCACGCCAGTGGGGGCGCGGCGCGCCGGGCCCCCTCGGTGAGCGGCTGACTCGCGGGCCTGGATTCCCGGGCCCGGGACCTCAGGCCCGGGACTCCTGGGCCCGGGACGACGGCCGACGGCGGCGCAGGCCGGGCATCCGGATCGGCTGCGACCCGGGGCCGCCGATGTGCGAGAACGGCTGCATCCGCCAGTCCAGCGTCTCCGGCAGCGTCAGCAGGAGCGCCGCGTCCTGCTCCGACGCGTCCAGCGACGCGTCGGCGGCGGAGGCGTCCGCCACCCCCCGCCCGGTGCCGGGGCAGACCGTGAGTCCGAACGGGTTCCACGGGGACGGGCACAGCGCGTGCTCGGGAAGCACGTCCTCGTCCGCCAGCAGGGCGATCGGACGAGCGCAGTCCGGGCAGATGACCCGGAAGATCTCGTAGGTCTCGTCCGTATCGTTGTCGCCTTCGTCGAGGCGCTCCAAATAGGGCATGAGTTTCCCCCTCGGAATGGGACGGCCGGGCTCGTCGGCCTCGGCCTGGCCAGGCTCGTCGGCCTCGACCACAGCAAGCATTTCCCGCGGCACTACGCGGGTAATCGCGGCACTCCCCGGGACCCCGGCGAATGTATGTGGCGTTCGTCACATGCCCGGTGCAGATGCTGCGAACATGGGTGTATGTCCCTGGCTGGTTCACAGCGGGCGGCCGACTGGGCCGGACCGTCCTCGACACCATAAGACCCTCCGGTAGTAGGGAGCGCGGGTGAAGGAGCGGGTCGAGGGCCGAGTCTGGGCGTGCCGCGTGAGGAGAGCGCAGCGGCGCTGCGTGCGACGAGCGCGGTGCGGTCAGGCGAGAGCCATCGGCACGCGACGCCGCGAGCCCTGCTGCCGGAGGGTCTAAGGTGAGCGGCTGTGGAGGAGCTGGACAGACAGATCGTGGAACTGCTCGTCAAGGACGGGCGGATGAGCTACACCGACCTGGGCAAGGCCACCGGCCTGTCCACCTCGGCGGTGCACCAGCGCGTGCGCCGGCTCGAACAGCGGGGCGTCATCCGCGGCTACGCGGCCGTCGTGGACCCGGAGGCCGTCGGCCTGCCCCTCACCGCGTTCATCTCCGTCAAACCCTTCGACCCCAGCGCGCCCGACGACATCGCCGAACGGCTGGCCGACGTGCCCGAGATCGAGGCGTGCCACAGCGTGGCGGGGGACGAGAACTACATCCTCAAGGTGCGCGTCGCCACGCCGCTGGAGCTGGAGAACCTGCTCAGCCGGATCCGCTCGCTGGCCGGGGTCTCCACCCGCACCACCGTCGTGCTCTCCACGCCGTACGAGGCCCGCCCGCCCCGGGTCTGAGCGCGCCGCGCACCCCCTTGTGCGGGCCGGCCGCGCGGAAGGGCGAGACTGAGGGGCGTACCGAACGCCCGATCCCGAACCCCGCGAGGCAGCCCGCCGTGAACGACCCCACACCCGCCCCGGCCGAAGGCCGCACCGTCCTGCTCCGCGGCGGCGAGGTGCACAGCCCCGCCGACCCGTTCGCCACCGCCATGGTCGTCGAGCGGGGCACCGTCGCCTGGGTCGGCTCCGAGGGCGCCGCGGACAGCTTCGCCGACGGTGTGGACGAGGTGGTCCACCTCGACGGGGCGCTGGTCACGCCCGCGTTCACCGACGCGCATGTGCACACCACCGCCACCGGCCTGGCCCTCACCGGCCTCGACCTGGCGGGCGCCCGCACGCTCGCCGACGCGCTCGGCCGGGTGCGGGCGTACGCGGAGGCCCACCCCGACGACCGGATCCTGCTCGGCCACGGCTGGGACGCCAGCGCCTGGCCCGAGGGGCGGCCGCCCACGCGCGCCGAGCTCGACGAGGCCACCGGGGGCCGCCCGCTCTACCTCACCCGCGTCGACGTGCACTCGGCCGTCGTCACCACCGCCGTGCTCGACCTGGTTCCGGACATCGCCGGGCTGGCCGGATACCGTCCCGACGCGCCGCTGACCGGCGCCGCCCACCACGCCGTGCGCGCCGCCGCCCACGCCGCCGTGACCGCCCGGCAGCGCGCCGACGCCCAGCGCGCCGCCCTGGCCCGGGCCGCCTCCCTCGGCATCGGCTCGGTCCACGAGTGCGCGGGCCCCGACATCTCCGGCGAGGACGACCTCACCGGGCTGCTGCGGCTGGCCGCCGAGGAGCCCGGCCCGCGCGTCTTCGGCTACTGGGCCGAGCCCGCCGCGAGCGCCGCCGACCTGGACAAGGTGCGCGACCTCGGCGCCCTCGGCGCGGCCGGCGACCTCTTCGCCGACGGCTCGCTCGGCTCGCACACCGCGCATCTGCACCAGCCGTACGCCGACGCGCCGCACACCGGTACCGCCCACCTGGACGCCGCCGCGATCGCCGCCCACGTCATCGCCTGCACCGAGGCCGGGCTGCAGGCCGGCTTCCACGCCATCGGCGACGCCGCCGTGACCGCCGTCGTGGAGGGCGTACGGGCGGCCGCCGACAAGGTCGGCCCGGCCCGCGTCCGCGCCGCCCGCCACCGCGTCGAGCACGCCGAGATGCTCACCCCCGACACCATCGCCGCCTTCGCCGACCTGGGCCTCACCGCCTCCGTCCAGCCCGCCTTCGACGCCGCCTGGGGCGGCGAGAGCGGCATGTACGCGCAGCGGCTCGGACCGGAGCGGGCGCGCACCCTCAACCCGTACGCCGCGCTGCTGCGCGCCGGCGTGCCCCTGGCGCTCGGCTCCGACAGCCCGGTCACCCCGCTCGACCCCTGGGGCACCGTCCGCGCCGCCGCCTTCCACCGCACCCCCGAGCACCGCGTCTCCGCCCGCGCCGCCTTCACCGCCCACACCCGCGGCGGCTGGCGGGCCATCGGGCGCGACGACGCGGGCGTCCTGGTGCCCGGCGCGCCCGCCGACTACGCGGTGTGGCGCACCGGGGAGCTCGTCGTACAGGTGCCCGACACCCGCGTCGCCGGCTGGTCGACCGATCCGCGCTCGGGGACGCCGGGGCTGCCCGACCTCACGCCGGGCGCCCAACTCCCGGTCTGTGTGCGCACGGTGGTGGCCGGGCGGACCGTGTACCTCCGGCCGGACGAGTGACGCACGGTCGCGCCGTACCGCCGAACGATGCTCCCGCGGGTTGTCGCGGCGGCTGAACACTGTCCGTACTGACCTGCTCATTTGAGGAAACGGCGCAGGTCATGCCGGTGTTGACAGGGTGCGGTCGGCGGCCGGTAGGTTCGGCCGAGTCCACCACAGGACGTCCGACCGGGGAATCTCCACGCAGTCGTCGAACGCCGCTGGGCCATGGGGTGGCGTGCCGGACCGGCGCGCCGCCGCTGGGAGCCAGGTCCAGCGCACGGGGGCGAGGGAGGGATCGCCGGGTCGGCAGGTGCGACCCGGGAGGGGCCCGGACGCTCAGTAGACAACGGCTCTCGGTCGACCCGCAGCCAGCGGGTCCCAGGCCGGCCCGAAGGGCGCCGGGCCCCGATCCGCACGCACCGCCCCGCGGTGCGCGGCGGGATCGCGCCGCGCTTCCGCCGCCTTCCCGAGGCTTCCTGGCGCGTTCCCGACACCTCCCCGGCGCCCCGCGGAACCGGCCGTCTCCTCCTGGCGTTCCGCACCTCGGGACACATCGCGGAGTCCCGCGTTGTACGGTCACCTCACCACAGCACGACTTGCAGGAAGGCAGCACGTGCATCCGGGTACCGAAACCAACGCCGACGCCGGCCCGCCGGGCACGGCCGAAGACCGACCGGGGAAGCGTCCGAAGGCCGCGGCCGCGCCTCCCGCGGCCGACGCCCCGGCCGACGCCGACGCCCCGGCCGCGGCACGCCCCGAGCGCGACCGTCCCGAAGCCGGCCGCCCCGGCCGGGACCGGGCCGAGGAGCCCCGCCCCGGCCGGATGCGGCGCCTGGCCCGGCTCGCCCGCCGCGAGGCGCGCCGCAGCGCCCTCGCGGTCGTGTGCGGCCTCGCGCTCGCCCTCGCCTTCCCGCCGTACGGGGTGTGGCCGCTGTCCGTGGCCGCCGTGGCGGCCCTGAGCCTGCTCACCCACGGCCGGACGGTCCGCCAGGGCGCCTGGACGGGCTTCGCGATGGGCCTGCCGTTCTTCGTCTTCCTGCTGAAGTGGCTGCACGTCGTCGGCTGGGACGCGACGGTGGGGCTCTCCATACTCCAGGCGCTCTACTTCATCCCGCTGGGGGCGGGGCTCGTCCTGATCTCCCGGCTCCCGGTGCCCTGGCTGCGGCCGCTGTGGGCGGCCTGTCTGTGGATCGCCGAGGAGTTCGTCCGCGACCGGGTGCCGTTCGGCGGCTTCACCTGGGGGCGGCTGGCCTTCGCCAACACCGGCTCGCCCTACACGCCGCTCGCCGCGCTCGGCGGCGCCCCGCTGGTCAGCTTCGCCGTCGCCCTGACCGGCACGCTGCTGGCCGCCGCGGCCCTGGCCCTGTACGGCATGCGCGGCGGTGCCCCGCGCCCGCGCGCCGCGCTGGCGGCCGGCGGCTCGGTCGCCGTGGCCGCGGCCGTGACCGTGGCCGGGCTCGCCGTGCCGATCCCCACCGCCGCCGACGACGCCGTGGACATCGCGATCGTCCAGGGCAACGTCCAGAAGCCCGGCATGGACTTCCTGGGCCGCCCCATGAAGATCCTCAACAACCACGTCAACGCCACGATCGACCTCGCGAAGGACGTGAAGGCGGGCCGGATCAAGAAGCCCGATCTTGTGATTTGGCCGGAAAACGCCTCCGACCTCGACCCCTTCCAGTACCGGGAGGCGTACGCGCGGATCGACGAGGCCGTGAAGGCCATCAACGTGCCGGTTCTCGTGGGCGCGCTGGTCGACCACCCCACCAAGCAGGGCTATGTGCTCAACCAGGGCATCGTCTGGGACCCCAGGACGGGCCCCGGCGCCTCCTACACCAAGCAGCATCCCGTGCCCTTCGGCGAGTACGTCCCCTTCCGTGACCAGCTCAGCAAGTTCATCACCCGCCTCCAGCGGGTCCCGCGCGACTTCTACCCCGGTCACCACAGCGGTGTGCTGCGGGTCGGCCCGGCCCGGCTGGGCGATGTGATCTGCTTCGAGGTCGCGTACGACGAGATCGTCCGGGACACGGTCAACGCCGGCGCCCGCATGATCGTCGTCCAGACCAACAACGCCACGTACGGCCGGACCGGCCAGCCCGAGCAGCAGCTCGCGATGTACCGGCTGCGCGCCATCGAGCACGGCCGCGCGGTGGTCTCCGCGGCCACCAGCGGCATCAGCGCGGTCGTCGCCCCCGATGGCACGATCGAGCAGCAGACGAAAGAATTCACCCAAGATGTGCTCACCGCGCGCATCCCGCTGCGCGATGGCACGACTGTCGCCGACCGCGTCGGTGCGATCCCCGAGTGGGTGCTCGCTATGGTGGGCGTTCTCTCCTGCGCGGCCGCGCTCGTGATCGGCCGTCGGGGACGTATGGACGAGAAAGGGCAGTAAGTACCGTGAGCGACGCACGCGAGGCCGACGAGCCGCGCCACACCTCGGACGCCGCGGATTCGCCTCGCGAACAGGGCGACGCCGCGGCCGTCACCGAGCGGAACCCCGACCAGGACGGGGGGCGGCGGAAGTACGGGCCGCTGGGCACGGTGCTGGTGATCATCCCGACCTACAACGAGGCGGAGAACATCAGACCGATCGTCGAGCGGGTGCGGGAATCCGTGCCGGAGGCGCATGTGCTCGTCGCCGACGACAACAGCCCGGACGGCACCGGCAAGGTCGCGGACGAGATCGCGGTCGAGGACGACCACGTCCACGTGTTGCACCGCAAGGGCAAGGAGGGCCTGGGCGCCGCCTACCTCGCCGGGTTCCGCTGGGGCATCGAGCACGGCTACGGCGTGCTGGTCGAGATGGACGCCGACGGCTCGCACCAGCCGGAGGAGCTGCCCCGGCTGCTGACCGCGCTCAAGGGCGCCGACCTGGTGATCGGCTCCCGCTGGGTGCCCGGTGGCCGCATCGTCAACTGGCCCAAGCGGCGGGAGTACCTCTCGCGCGGTGCCAGCACGTACTCCCGGATCCTGCTGGATGTGCCGATCCGCGATGTGACGGCCGGTTTCCGCGCCTTCCGCAAGGAGACCCTGGAGGGGCTCGGCATGGACGCCGTCGCGTCCCAGGGGTACTGCTTCCAGATCGACATGGCCTGGCGGGCGGTCAAGGCGGGCTTCCACGTCATCGAGGTGCCCGTGACGTTCGTCGAGCGCGAGCGTGGCGACAGCAAGATGAGCCGCGACATCGTCACCGAGGCGTTCTGGCGGGTGGCGACCTGGGGCGTGTCGTCCCGGGCGAACAAGCTGCTGGGGCGCGACCCGTCCTAGGTCTGCCGCCAGGGTCTGCCGTCGCGGGGGGCGCCCCCCGCGCTCAGCGGAGCCCCGTGGCGGTCAGGGCGGTGAGCAGGGCCATGCCGACGACCAGCCAGGCGACGTAGTCGCCGATGTGGCCGGACTGCAGCCGCCGTACCGGGGCCGTCAGCGCGGTCGCCCCGGTGCGGGCGGGCCGCCACACCGCGAGGGCGGCGAGGGCGGCGGCGAGGGCCGTGGAGAGCAGCCCGAGCAGGATCCCGGTCGTCGGCCAGTGCTGGGCCACGGCGGCCGGGGCGGCCACCGGCCGCCCGTCGAGGACGGCGGCGCGGTAGCCCCGCGCGTCGGTGAACAGCCGCCCCGCCCGCTCGGCCGTCGCGGCCACCCCGGGCAGGACGCCGACCGACAGCGCCCCCGCCAGCAGCGCGGCGGGCACCGCGAGCATCGGCACGGGGACGCGCCGGAGCCGCCCGCCGGTCTCCGGCTCCGCCTCGCCCGTGGTCTCGGGGCCGTCCTCCGCCGCGCGCGGCGGCCGCCCGGCCCCGGCGAAGACCCGCAGCGCGACCCGGAGCACCGCGCCGCCGGTCACCGCGGAGACCAGGACGAACAGCGCGGGCAGCCAGCCGGCGGCCTGGCCGGCCGCCTCTTCCGCCAGGGCCTTGCCGAGCCCGGTGCCGAACGGCGGCAGCCCGCTGAGCGCGAGTCCGCCCACGGTGAACAGGACGCCCGTCACCGGCAACTCCCCGGCCCTGCCGTACAGCTCGTGCTCGTCGACGGAGGCGTACCGGTCGAGGAGCACGCCCACGCACCCGAACAGGGCCGCCTTCACGCCCGCGTGCCCCAGGACGTACAGCGCGGTGCCCGAGACGCCCTCCGGGGACAGCACGGCCACGCCGGTCAGGAACAGCCCGGTGTGGGCCACGGTGGAGAACGCGAGCAGCCGCTTGATGTGCCGCTGCCGCCAGCACATCAGCGCCCCCAGCAGTGCCGTGAGGGTGCCGATGACCAGCAGCGCGCGGGTGAGATCCGGATGCGGCACGCCGCCGGGGCCGGAGAAGACGGTCCAGTACACCCGCGCGACCCCGTACACCCCCAGCTCCACCATCACCCCGGACAGCAGCATGCACACGGGGGTCGGGGCGACCGCGTGGGCGTCGGGGAGCCAGAAGTGGAAGGGCACGGCGGCGGCCTTCACCAGCAGCCCCGTCGCCACCAGCACGAACGCGGCCAGGACCAGCCCGTCCGGGGCGCGCCCGTCCAGCGCGCGGCCGATCTGGGCGAGCCCCAGCTCGCCGGTGCGGGCGTACAGCAGGGTGATGCCCAGCAGCATGCAGTACCCGCCGAGGGAGTTCACGATGCCGAAGGACAGCGCGCCGTGCAGCGGCCGGGACTCCTCCACCCGGTAGCCGGTCAGCGCGTACGCCACGACCCCCATCAGCTCGAAGAAGACGAACGCGTTGAACAGGTCGCCGGTCAGCGCGAAGCCGCACATCCCGGCCTGGAAGAGCAGGATCAGCGCGGTGAAGGCGCCGCCGTGGCGGCGCGGGGGCTCCTCGAAGTAATGCCAGGAGTACGCGAGTACGGCGACGACCAGCACGGACACCAGCGCCGCGAGCCCGGCGCCCAGGGGGTCGGCGACCAGCACGATGCCCACGCCCTCCCCGCCCGCCAGGTGCCAGCCGCCCACCCACTCCACCGCGTACGGCCCGGCCCCGCCCCCGGCGACCCGGGCCAGCACCAGCAGCGCCAGCGCCGCCGGGGCGGCGGCGAAGGCACAGCCCAGGGCGTCGGTGACGATCCGGGGCAGCCGCCGCCCGCCCGCGACCAGCACCGCCGCGCCGAGCAGCGGCACGGCGATCACCAACGGCAGCAGCCCCGCGGTGTCCATCCGCCGTCACCCCTTCAGGTCCGACAGGGCGTCCGGGTCGACGGTCCCGTGGCGTTTGCGCAGCTGGACGACGAGCGCCAGCAGCAGGGCGGTCACGGTCGCCCCGACCACGATGTCGGTGAGGGCGAGGGCCTGGACGACGGGGTCGACGACGCGGCGGTCGGGCGGTACGTCGGAGAACACCGGCGCGGTGCCGCCCCGCCGGTAGCCGACGGCGAGCAGCAGCACATACGTGGAGGACTGGGCCACCGCGAGGCAGCCCACCGCGTGGATCAGATTGCGGCTGGTCACCAGCCCGTACACGCCCACCAGGAAGATCCACCCCGCGACCAGGTACGGCAGCACGGTCACGCCCGCTCCCTCCTTCCCGGGCCCCGCGGCCCGTCGTCGTCGGATCCGCCGCCGTCGGCCCCCTCGATCTGCACCGCCTGGTCCAGGAACTGGGCGAGCAGCACCACCACCCCGCAGGCGACCTCCATTCCGACGGCGGCGTTCAGCAGGGGGACGGTCCCGCCCGAGGAGAGGGTGGCGAAGGTCCCGTACGGGAGGACGTTGGCCAGGAACGCCGACCCGGCGAGCACCGCCGCGAGCCCCGTGATCACATACGCGGCCTCGCCCACGGCCTCCCCGATCTCGTACGGTCTGAGCGGTCGCACGCGCTCCAGCGCCCGGTAGTCGGCCGCGATGTACAGCAGGTGCAGCGCGGTGGCGACGACCACGCCGCCCTGGAAGCCGCCGCCGGGGCTGAGCTGCCCGTGGGCGACCACGTACAGGCCGACGGCCAGCGCGACGGGGAGCATCAGCAGGCCGAACCGGCGGATGGGCGGGCGGACGGCGGCGGGGGCGGGGGTGTGGCGGCGCTCGTCGGCGGTCTGGCGGAGCAGCACGACGGCGCCGAGCACCGCGGAGAAGAGGATGGTCTCCTCGCCGAGGGTGTCCAGGGCCCGCTGGTCGAAGTTGACCGAGGCGATGGCGTTCGAGGTGTGGTGGCGCACGGCGGCCCGTACCGCGCGGTCCCCGTAGGGGTGGTGGGCGCCGCCGAAGGGCGGCAGGCCGAGGCAGGCGACGGTGAACAGGGCCGCGACCACGGCCGCCCCGGCGAGGAAGAGCCCCAGCCTGCCGCGCGGGCTCATCGCGGCGGCCGCCCGTCCCGGCCCGCGCCCCGGCGGCCGTCCCCGGCGCCGCCCTGGGGCGGGCCGCCGTCGCCGGGGCGGCGCCGCACCTTGCGCACGGTCAGCAGGATCATCAGCGGGGTCACCGCGGAGCCGACCGCCAGCTGCGACAGCGCCACGTCCGGCGCCTGGAGGAAGGTGAACAGCAGGGCCAGCGACAGCCCGAGGAACGACAGGACCAGCGCCTGCCGCACCGGGTCCCGATTGAGTACCGCGGCCGTGGCGGCGGCGGCCACCAGCAGCAGCGCCACGGCGACCAGTACGTCGGTGAGCGTCCCCGTCATGCCCCCACGCCCTCGTCCCGGCTCCCGGCGCTGGTGACCAGGCCGCCCGCCATCAGCAGCGCCCCGATCACCAGCAGCTTCACCATCGCCCGGCCCGGCCCGGTCGCCACGCACAGCGGAATCACGGCGGCCGGCACGCCCGCCAGCGCGATCCACCGCACCAGCCGCGAACCGGGCAGCACCCCCAGGAAGCGGGCGTAGACGAGCGTCCCGGCGGGGCCGAGCACGGACAGGACGAGCGCCACGTCCACGTAGGCGGGGCGGCCGAAGCCCTGGGCGGTCAGCAGCAGGGCCAGGGCGGCCAGCAGACAGGCCAGGTTCTGGGCGATCAGCCGGTCGCCCGGCTCCCCGTACGCGATCCGCCACAGCACCGGGACCAGCCCCAGCAGCGGCACCAGACCGGCCAGCAGCCAGCCGTCCGCCGCGCTCACGGCCGGGCCGCCGCGCGCCGGGCGGCCCGCGCGGCGACGGCGGCGGCCAGCCCGACGCCCGCGCCCACGACGACCTCCAGGGGATCCACGGTGGAGATCAGCACCAGCCACAGCCCGGTCAGCCCCACCCACCAGGCGAGCACCTCAAGCACCCCGCTCACCTCCCTTTCACGGTGACCTCAGCACCTCCGGCGCGGGCGGCGCGCCCCTTCGGCTCACTCGCCGGTGGCGCGGCGGGTACCCGGATGTCCGCGGGCGATTCCGCGCGGATCTCCGGCCCCGGGGCCCGGCCATGGCGCCGGTCCGGGCACACTTGGAGCATGATGACCGGCCCGGAGCAGCAGACCAACCCGACCCGCCCGAAGCGCTCGCGCGCCCGCACCTTCGTGCCGCTGGGAATCGCGGCCTGGCTGGTGCTCGAGATCTGGCTGCTGACCGTGGTGGCGGAGGCCGCCAGCGGGTTCGCGGTCTTCCTGCTGCTGCTCGCCGGGGTGGTGGTGGGCGCGGCCGTGATCAAGCGCGCCGGCCGCCGGGCCTGGCAGAACCTCTCCCGGTCCATGCAGCCGGGCGCCGAGCCGGCGCGGGACCCGGGGGAGGGCGGGGGCAGCAGCTTCACGATGCTGGGCGGGCTGCTGCTGATGATGCCCGGCCTGATCTCGGACGTGGCCGCGCTGGTGTGTCTGTTCCCGCCCACGCGCGCGCTGCTGCGCGGCCGCGCGGAGGCGATGCTCCGGCGCCGGGTCGGGTATGTCCCGGGGCCGAGGGGCGGCGGCTTCGGTCCGGGCTTCGAGCAGGACCGGCTGCGCCATCCCGACGGCAAGGTCATCCAGGGCGAGGTCGTCCGGGACGACGAGGACCCCCGGGACCCGCGGCCGTCGCGCAGGGACTGAAACCGCGCAGGGACTGAAGCCGCGCAGGGACCGAAGGGTCGACAAGGGCCGGGGCCACTGCTCAGCAGTGGCCCCGGCCCTTGAAATGGTGTCTGTCAGTGCTGCCGCAGGATCAGGCAGACTTCCGGGTGTCGCGCGGATGCACCGCGATGTTCATCGCCCCGGAGCGCAGCACGGCCAGCCGCTCGGCCAGCACCTCCTCGAGCTCCTCGCGGGTGCGCCGCTCCATGAGCATGTCCCAGTGCGTGCGCGCGGGCTTGCCCTTCTTCTCCTCAGGACCGTCGCCGTCCACCAGGAGTGCGACGGCACCACAGGCCTTACACTCCCACTCCGGCGGGATCTCCGCCTCCACGGAGAACGGCATCTCAAATCGATGTCCGTTCTGGCATGCGTACTCCACCGCCTGGCGCGGGGCCAGATCGATGCCGCGGTCGGTCTCGTAGCTGGTCACCACGAGTCGCGTGCCGCGGAGAGCTCGCTCACTCATGAATCGTGCCTCCCGGGCTTTGTCGCCCACAGGACAGGTGTCGCTGTCGTCGTCATCCGGTCAACGTCCGGTCGGCGGTGAAGATTCCCGTACTGGGACATGCGTCGCCCGTCGTGCCGCCCCGTTGTTCTACCCACAGGCGCCCGGTTTGTCACATCTGGCAGCAGATGTCACCCAGCGTTTCTGGTACTTTAGCGCGCAGTAACGGTCCGCCTGGTAGGCCGAGGGCGTACACTACCGCTCCCCACCCACGAGGGCTAAATCCGGTCACGCATCGGTCTCCGTGTCCCGCCCCGCGCGACGACCGGAGACCGCTCATCGGCGGGCGAGGGAAGCGCGAAGAAGCGCAGGAAGTACTGCGACAGCGGGCCGATGGCCAGCGCGTACAGCACCGTGCCGACCCCCACGGACCCGCCGAGCGCGAACCCCGTCGCCAGCACGGTGACCTCGATCGCGGTCCGCACCAGCCGCACCGAGCGGCCGGTGCGCCGGTGAAGTCCGGTCATCAGGCCGTCGCGCGGGCCGGGGCCGAAGCGCGCCGAGATGTACAGGCCGGTGGCCGCGCCGTTGAGCACCACGGCGAACACCAGCAGCGGGATCCGCACGGCCAGGGAGTGCAGCTCCGGAAGAAGCCACAGTGTGGCGTCCACCACGGGGCCGATCACCAGCACATTGGACACCGTGCCGAGACCGGGGCGCTGCCGCAGCGGGATCCACAGCAGCAGCACGGCGGCGCCGACCACCACGGTCACCGTGCCGAAGGACAGCGGGACGCGCTCGGTCACGCCCTGGTGGAACACGTCCCACGGGTCGAGCCCGAGCCCGGCGCGCAGCTGGAGCGCCATGCTCACGCCGTACAGCACGAGCCCGGCGTAGAGGTGGACCAGGCGGCGGCTGAGCCGGGGGCCGGGGGAGCCGGGGGAGCCGGGGGAGCCGGGGGAGGGGGGATCGGCCGGTGACGCGGACAACGAGTGCTCCTTGAAACTGAATTGGCCTTGCTGGTGGAGGCAATGGACGGTGGCATGTCACTCTGTACCCCGAGACCAGTCCAGTTCCATGGCCAATTCCGGAAAGGTGGACCGCAGCCGATGAGTCCGTGGACATCCGCGGTGGGGGCGCCCCAGCTGGCGCGCCTGCTCGGGCCGGAGCACACCCGCGACGCCGAAGCGGCGGCGATCGTCGCGGTCACCGGCGGCCGGCGCGTGCCCGCCTACCGTTCGCTCGCCGACCGCGTACGGCTGCTCGTCCTGGAGGGCCGCGTCCCGGTCGCCGCGCGGCTGCCCGCCGAGCGCGAGCTCGCGGCGGCCCTGGGCGTCAGCCGGACCACCGTGGCCGCCGCCTACGAAGCGCTGCGCCAGGAGGGCTTCCTGGAGTCGCGCCGCGGGGCGGGCAGCTGGACCGCGATGCCCGCCGGGAGCCCCCTGCCCACCCGCGGGCTCGACCCGCTGCCGCCGGAGGTCGCCCGCTCGGTGATCGACCTGGGCTGCGCGGCCCTGCCGGCGCCCGAGCCCTGGCTGACCCGCGCCATGCGCGGCGCCCTGGAGGAGCTCCCGCCGTACGCCCACACCCACGGCGACTACCCCGCCGGGCTGCCCGCGCTGCGCCAGGCGCTCGCCGACCGCTACACCGCCCGTGGCATCCCCACCATGCCCGAGCAGATCATGGTGACCACCGGGGCCATGGGCGCCGTGGCCGCCACCTGCCGGCTGTTCGTCCGCCACGGCGAGCGGGTCGCCGTCGAGTCGCCCAGTTACGCGAACATCCTCCAGCTGCTGCGGGAGGCCGGCACCCGGCTGGTCCCCGTGGCCATGGCCCCCGGGCTCGCCGGCTGGGACATCGCGGCCTGGCGGCAGACGCTGCGCGACGCCGCGCCGCGCATGGCCTATGTCGTCGCCGACTTCCACAACCCCACCGGCTCGCTCGCCACCGGCGAGCAGCGCCGGCAGCTCGTCGACGCGGCGCGCGCGAACGGGACCCTGCTCGTCGTCGACGAGACCATGGCCGAACTGCGCCTGGACGAGGAGGTGGAGCCGCCCCCGCCGGTGTCCGCGTTCGACCCCGGCGGCAGCACGGTCGTCACCGTCGGCTCGGCGAGCAAGTCCTTCTGGGCCGGGCTGCGCATCGGCTGGGTGCGCGCCGCGCCCGACGTGATCCGCAGTCTGGTCGCCGCCCGCGCGTACGCCGACATGGGCACCCCGGTCGTCGAGCAGCTCGCGGTCGGCTGGCTGCTGGCCACCGGCGGCTGGGACGAGGCGGTCGAGCTGCGCCGCGCGCAGGCGCGGGAGAACCGCGACGCGCTCGTCGCCGCCGTCCGGCGCCACCTCCCCGACTGGGAGTTCGCCGTGCCGCACGGCGGGCTCACCCTGTGGGCCCGCACCGGCGGCCTGTCCGGCTCGCGTATCGCGGAGGCGGGCGAGCGGCTCGGCGTGCGGGTCCCCTCCGGCCCCCGCTTCGGGGTCGACGGCGCCTTCGAGGGGTACGTACGCCTGCCCTTCACGGTCGGCGGCGCGGTCGCCGAGAAGGCCGCCACCCGCCTGGCCGCCGCGGTGGACCTGGTCGCCACCGGAGCCGCCGTCGAACCCCAGGTCCCGCGCAGCTACGTGGCCTGAGCCCCGTCACGTCGGTCCAGGGCCTCTCGTTTGGATCATGCCGGGCTCGCGGGGTCCGGCACCGCGCCTCGCGGCGTTGTCGTCGGTTGCCATGGCTCTGCCATGGCGCCCTCCTCCGCCTTGCGATGCTCCCCCAGCTACCGCTGGGAGGTGCCCCCTGCACCGGACCCCGCTCCCTGATCCGGCCTGACCCAAACGAAAGACCCTAACCCTCCGCGGGGCCGGCCTTCACGACGTCCACGCGCCCCGGGGCCTCCGGCGCCGGGGCCGGGGCCGGCCCGCGGGGCGCCTCCGGCTCCGGCAGCAGCGCGAGCACGGCCCGCCGCTGCGCCTCGCCGGTCGCCTCGTCGTACGGATCGGGCGTGGCCGGCACCTGGAGCCGGTGCACCGGGCCCGCGCCCAGCCGTGCGTAGCCGCGGCCCGGGGGCACCTCGGGGGGCGGCGTGGTGTGCGGGGGCGCGCCGAGCACGGCCCGGATCTGCTCGGCGGAGGCGGGCCCCAGCACCACACGGGCGGGGGTGTGGGTCCGTACGGTCTCGCCGAGCGCGTCCGCGGCGTCGAGCTGGTCGGCCACCACCACCCGCACCTGGGCCGCCCGCCCGTGCCGCAGCGGCACCCGCAGCAGCTCCTGCGGGTCGTGGCGGCCCTCGGCGGCGGCGAGCTGGCTGAGCACGGTCGGCCGGTCGAGGATCAGCCACAGCGGGCGGAGGGTGTCCCGCGGCGGCGGGTGGCCCGTCTGGCGGGCCCGGTTCGCCGCGATCAGCCTCCGCTCGGTCTCGTGCGCCGCCCACTCCAGCGTCGCCAGCGTCCCGGCCAGCCCGCACTCGACGCCCAGCACCCCGGACCGGCCGCCCAGGAACGCGTACTCGCCGGTGCCGCTGCCGTCCACCACCAGCACCTGACCGTGGCACAGAGCCTGCAGCGCGATGGACCGCAGCAGGGTCGTGGTGCCGCTGCCGGGCGGGCCGAGCGCCAGCAGGTGCGGCTCGGTGGACCGCGGCCCGGTGCGCCAGACCACCGGCGGGGCGTCCCGTCGCACCTCGCCCGCCGGGTCCCCGGCCGCCACGTCGTCGTCGCCCGGGTCCTCGGCGGTCTCCACCACCGGCAGGGTGCGCTGGACGGAGGAGGGGTCGGTGAAGCCGAGGACGGTCTCGCCCGGCGTGGTCACGAAGCGCTGCGCGCCGATCGCGGTGGAGAGGGCGGGCAGCACGGTCAGCGTCAGCTGGTTGGCCTCCTCGTCCCACTCGAAGAAGTACTCGCGGCCGCGCCCCGACTTCGCGTACAGCAGCCGCTCGACGCGGGCCCGGGCCTCCGGGTCGCCGTCGGCGAAGTACGCGGGGTAGCGCAGCCTCAGCCGGGTCGGCCGGCCGCTCTCGTCGAACTCGAAGGACTCGAAGGCGCGCGCCCACTCCCCGCCGTGGGCGTACAGCGGGCTGGGGTCCTCCGGGGCGGAGAAGTGCGGCACCAGGGCCTCGTAGAGGATCCGCAGCCGCTCCTGGCCGGCCGTGCCGGGCCCGGGGTCCTTCGCGGGGCCCTTCCGCCCCGCCCAGAACGCCGCTCCCATCAGGCCGACGGCCGACAGCGTCGGGCCGTACGGCAGCAGCGCGACGCCCACCACGCAGGTGGCCAGCAGGAAGAGCGCCGGGCCGCGCCGGTCCTTGGGGGTCTGCGCCCATCTGCGCCGCCCGGCGGCGGACAGGGCGCGCAGCCCCCGGCAGAGCGGGAGCAGCGGATGCAGCACATCGGCGGCGCCGTCGCCGACGGCGCGCGCCAGGCCGCGGACCCGGCCGAAGCCGCGCGGCCGGGAGAAGCCGCGGACCCGGCCGAACCCGCGGGCGCGGGCGAGCGGGCCGCCGCCGCGAAGGGCACGGGGGAGCGGTGGGCGGCGCACGTCAGATCTTGATCCCGCCCAGCAGATTGGCCAGGCTGGCGCCGCCGGCCTTGATGCTCGGAGCGATCGCGGTGCTCGCGAGGTAGAAGCCGAACAGGGCGCAGACGACGGCGTGCGACGCCTTGAGGCCGTCCTTGCGGAAGAACACGAAGACGACGACACCGAGCAGTACGACGCCGGAAATGGACAGGATCATCACGGTCTCCTGGCTGGTGGGGGACGGTCACCATGAGTCCTTCCAGGGTCACGTCAGGTGCTCACTCGGCAAAAGGTGCAAATGGGTGGATTATCGGTATATTCACCGCTTTGGATCGTTCCGTAGGGTGGGCGGCAGTGGTGCCCCCAGGAGCGAAGCCGGAGGCGAGGCGTCATGACCGATGACCGGAACCGTGAGCCCGGGCCGGCCCACGACCCGGAGGTGCTGCAGCTCGCCGCCAAGGTCTTCGATCTGGCCCGGCACGGGGACACCGACACGCTCGCCGCCTATGTCGACGCCGGTGTCCCGGCCAACCTCACCGACGACCGGGGGGACTCGCTCCTCATGCTCGCGGCGTACCACGGGCACGCCGCGGCCGTATCCGCCCTGCTGCGCCGCGGGGCCGACCCCAACCGCGGCGACGAGAGCGGCCGGACGCCCATCGCGGGCGCCACCTTCAGGGGTGAGGAGGAGGTGCTCCGGGTGCTGCTGGCCGGTGGTGCCGATCCGCGGGCGGGCTCGCCCTCGGCGGTGGAGACGGCACGCATGTTCGGGCGGCGTGACCTGCTCGCGCTGTTCGGCGCGGCGGAGTGAGTCCGTAGGGGCCTCGCGCTCCCCCGCGGTGCGCCCCGTTCGACTTCTGTTGACCGATGGTCCCGGGGGCGATCTCCTGTCTCAACTTCTTTGACGTGCTTGGTCCAGACTATTGACATGCCCTTAACAAGGCTCGGCATGATGTCCCCACCGCGCACCCTTCCCCGCGGGCCGCCGCGCGCGGCCGCCCCCCCACACCAGGAAGGCCATCGCTTCATGAGGAAAACCCTGCGCACCGCCCTGACCGGACTGCTCGCGGCCGCCGCCCTGGCCGCCGCCCCCTGGCCGGCCCCCGCCGCCGAGGCCGGCCCCCGGGCCCCGGCCGCCACCTTCACCGACACCTTCGACGGCCCGGCCGGCAGCGCCGTCGACGGCTCCAAATGGGGCTACGAGACCGGCGACAACGTCAACAACCACGAGCGCCAGTACTACACGGACGGCACCAAGAACGCCGCGCTCGACGGCCAGGGCAACCTGGTCATCACCGCCCGCAAGGAGAACCCGGCCAACTACAACTGCTGGTACGGCCGGTGCCAGTACACCTCCGCCCGGCTCTCCACCGCCCGCACCTTCACCACCGCCTACGGACGCGTGGAGGCCCGGCTCAAGGTGCCCCGGGGCCAGGGCATGTGGCCGGCCTTCTGGATGCTCGGCACCGACATCGGCAGCGCCGGCTGGCCCAACTGCGGCGAGATCGACGTCATGGAGAACGTCGGCTACGAGCCCGGCACCGTGCACGGCACCATCCACGGCCCCGGCTACTCCGGCTCGGGCGGCATAGGCGCCGGCTACACCCTGCCCAACGGGCAGAAGTTCGCCGACGGCTTCCACACCTTCGCGGTCGACTGGTCACCCAACAAGATCACCTGGTCCGTGGACGGCAACGTCTACCAGACCCGCACCCCCGCCGATCTGGGCGGCAACCGCTGGGTGTTCGACCACCGCTTCTACCTCATCCTCAATCTCGCGGTCGGCGGCTACTGGCCCGGCGACCCGGACGGCTCGACCACCTTTCCGCAGCGGCTGGTGGTCGACTACGTCAAGGTCAGCGGCGGCAGCTGACCACAGGACCGAACATCCGTCTCCGTACGCTTGACCCTCTCACTGTGTGAGGGCCTGCACTGGAAGGCGTCATGTTCACCATCGGAGAGTTCGCCAAACACGGGCGGGTGTCGGTCCGCATGCTGCGCCACTACGACGCCATCGGGCTGCTGCACCCCGTCCGCACCGACCCGGCCAGCGGCTACCGCTACTACGAAGCCGGCCAGCTCGCACGGCTCAACCGCGTCATCGCGCTCAAGGACCTGGGCTTCAGCCTGCACCAGGTCAAGGTGCTCCTCGACGAGGACATCGGCACCGAGGAGCTGCGCGGGATGCTGCGGCTGCGCCGGGCGGAGCTGGAGTCGGCCGTCGCGGAGGCGATGGCCCGGCTGGGCCAGGTCGAGGCGAGGCTCCGCACCATCGAGAACGAGGGACGCATGCCCACCGAGGACATTGTGATCAAGAGCCTGCCGCCGCTCCGCCTGGCGGAGCTGACCGCCACCGCGGCCAGCTTCCAGCCGCAGGACATCGGGCCCGTCATCGGCCCGCTGTTCGACCGGCTGTGCGGCCTGCTGGAGGCCGCGGGGGCGGCCCCCACCGGCCCCGGGCTCGCCTACTACGAGGACGCCCCCGGGGGCGGCGGGGCCATCACCGTGCACGCCGGGCTGCCGGTCGCCGCGCACGTCGGCACCGACCACGGCTTCCGGATCGTCCACCTGCCCGGCGTCGAACGCGCCGCCACCGTCGTGCACCGCGGCCCGATGGACGACGTGCTGCCCACCTCCCAGGCCCTGGCCCGGTGGATCGACGCCCACGGCTACCGCTCGACGGGGCTGCCCCGCGAGCTCTCCCTCGCCTGCCCCGAGGACCGCACCCAGTGGGTGACCGAGCTCCAGGAGCCCATCGTCCACGCCGGCTGAGACCCGCGCCGGCTGAGACCCGCGTCCGGCGGCCCGGCCCGCCCTGCCTGGCCGCCGGACGTGATCGCCGCCATGACAGGATCGCCCGCATGACGGCTCGGTACGACCCGGAAACGATCCTCGCCGGCCTGGACGAGGAGACCTGGCCCACTATCGGCTTCTCCCGCGGCACCGCCGCCGACCCGGCCGGCACGCTGCGCGCGCGGCGACCCCGGGCGAGTGAGCCGGGGCCGCCGAGTAGCCTCGCTCCATGGATATCGGTGATGTCGTCGAGGACTTCGAACTGCCGGACGAGAACGGCGCCGCCCGCACGCTGAGCGGGCTGCTCGAGAACGGCCCGGTGGTGCTGTTCTTCTATCCCGCGGCCTTCACACCCGGCTGCACGAAGGAGGCCTGCCACTTCCGGGACATCGCGGGGGAGTTCACGGCGCTGGGGGCCCAGCCGGTCGGCGTCAGCGCCGACTCGGTCGACAAGCAGGCGGAGTTCGCCCGTACCCACTCCTTCGGCTATCCGCTGCTGTCCGACCCGGAGGGGACCGTACGGGAGCGGTTCGGCGTCAAGCGCGGCATCGCGGCCGTCCCCACCAAGCGGGTCACCTTCGTGATCGACACCGACCGCCGGGTGCTGGAGGTCGTCAAGAGTGAGTTCCGGATGAGCGTGCACGCCGACAAGGCGCTCGAGGCGCTGCGGCGCAGGGCGGCGTAAGCGGGACGACAGCACGGAGGGCGCGCGGGCCATGACCCGCGCGCCCTCCGCCACTCAGATCCGCGAGAACGTGAACGAGAACTCGGCGGGCGCCGCGTCCAGGCGGTACGACGGCAGCACCCCGGGGCCGCACGACTGGCTGCCGATGCCCTGCTGCCCGTGGTCGAGGTTCACCCACACCGTGTCCGCCGAGGCGGACAGGTCCGGGGTGTGCTCGGCCGCGTCCAGCTGCTCCGTGGTCCACCGGCGCGCCGTGAACCAGAACGGCGGCGCCCCCTCCACCGCGATCCCGGTCCCGTCCTCACCGGTCAGCCGCGCCCACCGGACGTCCGCCCGGGCCCCGTTCTCCTGCGGCCGGACGTACGGCGTCTGCAGGGCGTCGACCGTCAGCGCCCACCGGCCGATCCGGGAGGCGGCCCGGGTGTCGGGGTACGCCTCGCCGGGGCCGCCGCCGAACCACTCGGCCCGGCCCAGCGCCGCGGGGACCCCGAGCCGCACGCCCAGGCGCGGCAGCGGGCAGGGCCACTCGCCGTGGGGGGTGACGGAGACGGCCAGCCGCAGCCGGTCCTCGTCGGCGGCGTCGGCGATCCAGCGGTAGACGGCCACCAGGCCGACATCGGTGGCCGCCGGGGCGACCCGGGTGCGGACGGTCAGGGCGTCGTCCGCCATCTCCACCGCGTCGACGCGGTGCCGCAGGCGGTGCAGGCCGAGCGCGCGCCAGATCAGGCCGTAGCGCTCGTCGGGCTGCCAGGACGCGCCGTTGTCGTTGTCGGTGGGCGCGCGCCAGACGTCGAGCCGGGGGCCGGTGACCTCGAGCCCCCCGAGGGAGACCAGCGCGCCGCTCGCCGGGTCGAAGACCCCCGGGCCCAGCACGATCGTGTCGCCCTCGCGGCGCGGCGCGACGGCGGCGGCTCCCGTGGCGGCGGGGGCCTGCGCTGCGGCCGGGGCCTGCGTGGCGGCGGGGGCCTGCGTGGCGGGCGCGGCCGGGAACTGACCCCACGCCACCTCGTGCCCCGCCGGGGCCCACGCGGTGTCGGCCGCGAGCCGCGCCCGTACGGTCCACAGCGCCTCGCCGGTGGCGTCCGTCGCGGGCCGGCCGGCCAGCTTGACCTCGGCGGACTCGCCCGGGCCCAGCGGCGGGACCGCCAGCTCTCCCCCGTCCACCTCCACGCCCTCGGCCTCGTACACCCAGGAGAAGGCGAGATGGGACAGGTCGGCGAAGTCGTGGGTGTTGGTGACGCGGACCGTGCCCGCCGCGCCGTCGCCCTCGATCCGGACCGGCTCGATGACCTTCTTGTACTCGACCAGCCCCGGGGACGGGGTGCGGTCGGGGAAGAGCAGCCCGTCGCAGACGAAGTTGCCGTCGTGCAGCTCCTCGCCGAAGTCCCCGCCGTAGCCGTAGAACAGCTCGCCCTCGGGGGTGCGCTTCGCGATGCCGTGGTCGATCCACTCCCACACGAAGCCGCCCTGGCAGCGCTCGTGCGCCTCGAACAGCCGCTGGTACTCGCTCAGTCCGCCCGGCCCGTTGCCCATGGCGTGCGCGTACTCGCACAGGATGAAGGGGAGCGCGCGGCGCTTGGCGTCCAGTCCGGCGTCCGCCCAGGGGGCCTCGGCGCGCCGGCCGATCTGCTCGACCTCCTCGTGCGGGGCGTACATCCGCGAGTAGACGTCCGTGTCGGCGCAGGACAGGTCGCCCTCGTAGTGGATCACGCGGGAGGGGTCGCGGTCGCGGATCCACTCCGCCATGGCGGTCAGCCCCCGGCCGGTGCCGCACTCGTTGCCCAGCGACCACATCACCACCGAGGCGTGGTTCTTGTCGCGCTCGACCATCCGGCGGGCCCGGTCCACCAGCGCCGGAGTCCAGCGGTCGTCGTCGACCGGGTTGCCGCGCCAGCCGAGGTCCACGAAGCCGTGGGTCTCCAGGTCGCACTCGTCGATCACCCACAGGCCCAGCTCGTCGCACAGGTCGAGGAAGGCGGGGTGCGGCGGGTAGTGGCTGGTGCGTACGGCGTTGATGTTGTGGCGCTTCATCAGGACCAGGTCCTCGCGCATGGTCTCCAGGTCGAGCGCGCGCCCGGCCTCGGGGTGGAACTCGTGCCGGTTGACCCCCCGGAACAGCACCCGCTTCCCGTTGACCTTGATCACGCCGTCCTCGACGACGACCGTACGGAAGCCCACCCGCAGCGACACCCGTTCGCCGCCGGTGGCGAGCGTGGCCTCGTACAGGCGCGGGGTCTCGGCCGTCCACGGCTCGACGGCCACGGTGGCGCTCTCCCCGGTGGCCAGGTCCAGGCCCAGCTCGGGCACGGTGACCCGGCCGCCCGGCTCGGCGTCGACCCGCAGGGTGCCCTCGCCCGAGGCGTGGTCGTACGAGGCGTGCACGAAGAAGTCGCCGACCGCGTCCGCGGGCCGGTGCAACAGGGTCACCTCGCGGAAGATCCCCGGCAGCCACCACTGGTCCTGGTCCTCCAGGTAGCTGCCGGAGGACCACTGGTGCACGCGTACGGCCAGCACATTGCCGCGCGGCCGCAGCAGCTCGCCCACCGCGAACTCGTGCGGCAGCCGGCTGCCCCTGAAGACGCCCAGCTCCTGCCCGTTGAGCCAGACCCGGGCGCAGGACTCCACGCCCTCGAAGCGCAGCACGGCGTCCCCGTCGGCGGGCCAGTCCTCGGGCAGGTCGAAGACGCGGCGGTGGTCGCCGGTCGGGTTCTCGGTGGGCACCCGAGGCGGGTCCACCGGGAACGGGTACAGCACATTGGTGTAGATGGGGGCGCCGTGGCCCTGGAGCACCCAGTGGCCCGGCACGGCGACCGTGTCCCAGCCGGTGGTGTCGTAGTCGGGGCGGGCGAACGACTCGTCCTCGGCGGTGGCGGTCGGCGACAGCCGGAAGGCCCAGTCGCCGCCCAGGCTCAGCCGCGCGGCGTCGGACCCGGCGGTCCAGGCGCGGGGCGGCAGCCCACCGCTTCCCGGGGACACGTCCTCGTAGTAGGGGAGTGGGGTGTCGGGGGTGGTGGTGCTCATCGGTCTCCTCGGTCGGCGATGGAGGGGGACGACGATCGGGCCGGCCCGGGCCGGAGCGGCCCGGGCGCGCGTCGGCCCGGGCGCTTGGGCCCGGGCCGCCAGCACGGGACGTTAACGAGCGGCGAGAGACTTTTTCAAGGGGTTGGACGAAGTCGGCGTGAAGTCTGTGGCAAGCGCTTGCCGGGGCGGCTTGCCGGGACGCCCTCGACAGGCCCGCTCGCCGGCGCCGCTCGCCGGGCTCCCCGCCGGGCTCCTGGCAGGTCCGCTCGCGGGGCCGCTCGCTAGCCCCGGTGCGGCTTCGCTCTCATGGCCGCCAGCGAGCCCTCCAGGGCGAAGGTCGCGGCCCCCAGGCTCACCGGGTTGGACGGGATCGGGCACAGCACGATCTCGACGCTCCCGAAGGGGCGGCGCAGCGCGCGCCGCGCCACCGCCTCCCGTACCTCCGCCACCAGCGGCTCGCCCAGCGCGGCCGCCACCCAGCTGCTGACCACGATCACCTCGGGGTTGAGCAGATTGACCAGGTCGGCCAGGGCCGCGCCGAGATAGCGGGCGGTCTCGCGGACCACCCGCACGGCCACCGGATCGCCGTCGGCCAGCGCCCGGCCGAGCGCCTCGATGGTGGCGGTCTGGTCGTCCGGGTGCAGCAGGGGGCTGTCGGGGCTCAGCTCCCGGAGGTTCCGCATGATGCCCGGGGCGCCGACATACGTCTCCACACAGCCCTGGTTGCCGCAGTGGCACGGCCGCCCGTCCAGCACGAGGGTGGTGTGCCCCCACTCGCCTGCGCTGTTGGTCGCCCCCCGGTGCAGCGTGCCGCCCAGTGCGAGCCCCGCCCCCACCCCCGTCCCCAGGTTGACCACGATCGCGTCATCGCGCCCGCGCGCCGCGCCGAACCACTGCTCGGCGACGGTGGTGGCGCGCAGCGGGTTGTCGAGGTGGAGCGGGTAGGGGAGGTGTTCGGCCAGCAGGCCCAGCAGCGGGACGTCGTGCCAGTTCCAGTTGGCGGCGTAGACGGACACCCCGCCCTCCCGGTCCACCTGCCCGGGCATGCTGACCCCGACGCCCAGCACCCGCTCCGGCGCCACGGCCGACCGCGCCACCACCTCGGCCACGGCGCCGGCGATGCGCGCCACCACCCGCGCCGCGTCCCGCTCGCCGGGGCGCAGCTCCTCGTCGGCGCGGGCCAGCACGGTCAGCGCCAGGTCGAACAGCTCGACGTGGATGTACGTCTCGGCCACGTCCACGCCGATCAGCGCGCCGCCGGTGGGGTTGACGGCGACCAGCCCGCGCGGCCGGCCGCCGTCGGAGTCCTCGTACCCGCCCTCCACCAGCATGCCGAAGTCCAGCAGCTCGCCCACCAGGGTGGCGACCGTGGCCAGGCTCAGCCCGGTCGCGGCGGCCAGCTGCTGCCGGGAGACGGGGGATTCGGCGATGATGTGGCGCAACACGTCGTAGCGGTTCGCGGTGCGGATGTCGCGGGACGTGCGCTTCACGCCGGGTCCTCCGTGCTCGGTGGTGCGGCCCGTATGACGCCGCGCCACCCTAGAGTGCGCGCCCCCCTTGGGCAACTCCTTCGCGCAACCCTCGCACGAAGCGCACTTTGCCCGGGACCCGGATGCCCGGCCGGCGCGGATGCTAGCCGTGGGCCGTGAGCACGTCCCTGACGACCGGCCCCGCCGTGTCGCCGCCGTGGCCGCCCCCGACGACCACGGCGGCCGCCGCGATGTCGTTCCGGTAGGCCGTGAACCAGGCGTTCGTGGTCTGCTGTCCGTCGATCTCCGCCGAGCCCGTCTTCGCGCCGATGTCCCCGCTGAGCCCGGACATCGCGCGCGCCGCCGTGCCGCTGGTGGCGGTGAGCCGCATCATGCTCCGCAACTGCCGGACGGCCGCCGGGCTCAGCCCGCGCTCCGTCTTCGCCTGCTCCTCCCGGATCAGGGACCGGGGCACGATGACGGGCTGCCGGAAGGTGCCGGTCTGGGCGGTGGCCGCCACCGAGGCCACGGTGAGCGGGTTCATCTGCACCCTGCCCTGCCCGATCAGCGCGGCGGCCTTGTCGTCCCCGCCACCTGTGGGCACCGAGCCGTCGAAGGTCTCCACCCCCACGTGCCAGGTGAGCCCGATCCCGAACACCGCCCGCGCCTCGTCGGCGACGGCGCTGTCGGACAGATCGCCGGCCAGCGACACGAAGGCGGTGTTGCAGGAGGCGGCGAAGTCCTGCGCGAAGGTGGCGGCCGGGTTCTCGCTGTCCTCGACGTTGTGGAAGGTCATGCCCTGCTGGTACGAGATCGTTTTGGGGCAGGGCACCGGACGGCCGGGGGTCACCTTGCCGGACTCCAGCAGCGCCGCCGAGGTGATGATCTTGAACGTGGAGCCGGGCGCGGTGGCCCCCTGGAAGGCCGGATTGAACTCCGTCCGGTCGGAGTTGGCCACTGCCAGTACCTCGCCCGTGCTGGGCTTGAGCGCCACCACCGAGGCCCCCGAGCGCCGCGCGACCGCCTCCTCGGCGCGGCTCTGCACCCGCGCGTCGAGCGTGGTGTGCACGGTGCCCGGCCTGCCCTTGGCCACCACGTGCAGGGTCTTCGCGGGTGTGTCGTCCACCCCGGCCGCCCACACCTCGATCCGGCCCCCGGTGCCCGAGGCGGCGGCGTACCGCTTGCGGAGTTCGGCCAGCACCGGGCCGAGCGAGGGATAGCGCTCCTTCGTCAGCTCCTTGCCGTCGCGGTCCACCACCCGGACCGACGGCGGGGCGGCGAGGCCCGTCCGCAGCGCCGGACGGTCGGCGGTCAGCTCGGGGTGCAGCACGGAGGGCATCCAGTCGACCAGCGGTCTGCCCGTCGTCCTGCCCCGCACCACCGACAGCTCGGAGGCGTAGCTCCAGCTGGCGCGGGTGCCCTCGTAGGAGATGTCGGCCCTGACGTCGAATGGCACCCGGGTCCCCTGCGCCCGGCCCGCCTTGAGCGTCAGCTTCGCCACATGGCCGTCGTGGCGGTAGCCGCTCAGCGCGGCCACGGCCGACGCGGCGTCGTTGGTGAGCTGCGAGGCCCTCACGTCGTTCTTCTCCGCCCAGGCGGCGAGGAAGTCCCGTGCGGTCTCCCGCACTTCGGACGCGCTGACCGGGCCGTCGTGCCCCGGCCCCCGGTCGCCGCCGGTGAGCCCGGTGTACAGGTTGTACGCGCCGAGGCCCGCGACACCCACGACCGCGACGGCCGTGACTCCGAGCACGACTCTTCCCACTGTGCGCATGGCGTGGTCCGCCCCCCAAGATCCCCCGATGATCCCCGAGCTGAGGTTGGCGCCCTGCCGCTCCACCCCCGCGTCAAGCGGCAGGGCGCACAACGAGTCCACAACCTATGGACCGTGACACTCCATCACAAGGGGCTACTTCAGGCCACAAGCGCACCGCGTGACCCGCGACACGCCCTCCGGGCGCGCCGCGACGGCTCACGCCGCCTGCTCGACCTCTCCCCGCAGCGCCCTGGTGTAGACCTTCAGCAGCCGACCGTATTCGGCCCGCTCCTGCGGACGCAGCGCCCGGCCGGCCCGCGCGCGCAAGAACACGCGGATGGCCTCGTTCGCCTGGTCGGTGGAGAGGGTGAGTAAAGCGGTTTCGGGGTGAGTAGGAGTCGGACGCATGGGAATAAGAGTACGGGCAGCCACTGACATCGGCACCGGTGCAAACCGTTCAAGTGCGCTGTTACCGCGGGTATGTGAGCAAGAACGCATCCGGTGCACGGCCCTGGACGGCCGCCGCCACCCCTCCACCAGCACGTCCGTCACCCCTCCACCAGCACGACTTCCAGCGTTCGCGGGCCGTGCACGCCCTCCACCCGGTCCAGTTCGATGTCGCTGGTCGCCGACGGGCCGGAGATCCAGGTCAGCGGGCGCTCCGGGGCGAGCCGTTCCAGGGCCTGCGGTACGGAGTCCACCACCTGCTCGGGGACCTTGATGACACAGATGTGGTGGTCGGGCACCAGCGTGATGCGCCGGCGCCCCTGGTCCGGCCCCGCGTCCAGTACGACGGTCCCCGTCTCGGCCACGGCCACCGCGCAGCCCGTGACAACGCTGGAGACCGCGTCCAGGTCGTGCGGGGTCAGCTCCGGGGTGTCCGGGATCCGCGCCACCTCCTCCGGGTCCGTGGCCGACAGCCACTCGGCGGGCAGCCCCGGCGGCACGACCACGCTCGTCGCGCCGCGCCCCGCCAGCAGCCGGGCGATCAGGGCCGGCAGCCCGGCCGCGTCGGTGCGGTGGACGATCGCCCGGTAGTCCGCGAGGTTCTCCGCGAGCAGATCCACGGTCTGCTCGGTGGTCCGGTCCCCGTGCGCCCGCAGGTAGTCGCGGTCCACGGGGGCGTCGGAGGGGCGCTCCGTGCGGGGCACGTCCGCCAGCGCGCGGCGGACGCGGGCCAGCACCAGGTCTCGGCTGCTCACGTCGTGCTCTTCCCCTCGCTCCGGTTCCCGTCGCCGTGTGTTCTCTGCCACCAGTCCCGGAACGGCTCGGCGGGCACGGCCGGCAGGTCCCGGGTGTCCGTCCACGCCCGCCCCGGCCCCGGCAGCCGGCGCGGATGGAAGCGGCGGGTACGGGAGGCGAGCCGCTGCCCGGCGCGCAGCACCCCCGGGTGGTCCAGGGCCCAGCGCGCCGCCCGCATCGCGGCGCGCTCCGCCGCGTGCCCCTTGGCGGGCTTGATCACGGCCCGGGTCCCGCGCACCGACGCCGGGCCGCCCTCGACCACCCGCTCGCGCAGATGGACCAGGATCTCCGGGATGTCGATGGCGACCGGACACACCTCGTAGCACGCCCCGCACAGCGACGAGGCGTACGGCAGCGAGGCGTCCAGCTCGCTCTGCGTGCCGCGCAGCTGCGGGGTGAGGATCGCCCCGATCGGCCCCGGGTACGCCGACCCGTACGCATGGCCGCCCGCCCGCTCGTACACCGGGCACACATTGAGACACGCCGAGCAGCGGATGCAGCGCAGCGCCTGGCGCCCCACGGTGTCCGCGAGGGTGTCGGTGCGCCCGTTGTCGAGCAGGACCAGGTGGAAGACGCGCGGGCCGTCGCCGTCGGTGGTGCCGGTCCAGGTGGAGGTGTACGGGTTCATCCGCTCCGCCGTCGAGGAGCGGGGAAGGAGCTGGAGGAACACCTCCAGGTCCCGCCACGTCGGCACCACCTTCTCGATGCCCACCACGGAGATCAGCGTCTCGGGGAGGGTCAGGCACATCCGGCCGTTGCCCTCCGACTCCACGACCACCAGCGTGCCGGTCTCGGCCACCATGAAGTTGGCGCCCGAGATGCCCACCTTGGCGTTCAGGAACTTCTCGCGCAGATGCAGCCGGGCCGCCTCCGCCAGGTCGGCCGGGGCGTCCGTCAGCCCCTCCGGGGCGGGGCGGCCCCAGCGGGCCATCCGGTGCGTGAAGATGTCGCGGATCTCGGTGCGGTTGCGGTGGATCGCGGGCACCAGGATGTGCGACGGCAGGTCGTCGCCGAGCTGCACGATCAGCTCGGCCAGATCGGTCTCGTACGCGCGGATGCCCGCCTCGGCGAGCGCGTCGTTCAGGCCGATCTCCTGCGTGGCCATCGACTTGACCTTGACCACCTCGCGCTCGCCGGTGGCCCGGACCAGCTCGGTGACGATCCGGTTGGCGTCCTCCGCGTCCGCCGCCCAGTGCACCTGGCCGCCCGCCGCCGTCACGGTGCTCTCCAGCCGCTCCAGGTAGTGGTCCAGGTGGCGCAGCGTACGGTCCTTGATCGCCGCGCCCGCGGCGCGCAGCCGCTCCCAGTCCGCCAGCTCGGCGACCGCCGCGGCGCGCTTGGCGCGGATCGTGTGGGTGGCGTGGCGCAGATTGGCGCGCAGCCGGGTGTTCTTCGTCGAGACGGCGGCCGCCTCGGGGAACGCGGGCATGCCCAGATAGGTGCCGGTCACCAGACGTCTCCTTCCGTGCTCGCCAGGATCTCGGCGATGTGGACCGGGCGGACGGTCGAGCCCTGGCGGGCGAGTGTCCCGCCGATGTGCATCTGGCACGAGTTGTCGACCGTGCACACCGTCTCCGCCCCGGTCGCGGTGATGTTGCGCGCCTTGTCGGCGCCCATCGCGGCCGAGACGGCGGCGTTCTTCACGGCGAACGTGCCGCCGAAGCCGCAGCACTCCTCGGCGCCCGGCAGCTCCAGCAGCTCGAGCCCCTTGACCGCCGCCAGCAGCCTGCGCGGCCGGTCGCCCAGGCGCAGCATCCGCAGCCCGTGGCAGGTGGGGTGGTAGGTCACGGTGTGCGGGTAGTACGCGCCCACATCGGTCACCTTGAGCACGTCGGTGAGGAACTCGGTGAGCTCGTAGGTCTTGGGGACCGCCGCGGCGGCCAGCTCGGTCAGCTCCTGGCCCCGGCCCTCGGCGGCGGCCTTCGCCCCGATCCTCGGGTAGTTGTCGCGCACCATGGCGGCGCACGAGCCCGAAGGGGTGACCACGTAGTCGTAGTCCTGGAACGCGGCGGCGTAGCGGCGGACCAGGGGCTCGGTCTCATGGCGGTAGCCGGTGTTGAAGTGCGGCTGGCCGCAGCAGCTCTGCTCCGGCGGGAAACCCACCTCGACGCCCAGCCGCTCCAGCAGGGTGACGACGGCCCGGCCGGTGCGGGGATACAGCGTGTCGTTGACGCAGGTGATGAAGAGCGCTACGCGCACGGTTCCTCCTCCTGGTCCTCGGCGCGGCCGCCCTCCACGAGGGCGGCCGCCCGGGACCACGCTGCTTGATCACCCGACGGCTCATACTGCCTCAGACGCTGGGTGCTGTGAAGCAGCTCCCGCAGGTCGGTGAGGCCACCGGTGAGCACGCCCGCGGTCCGGGCCTGGACCAGGACGTTGCCGAGCGCCGTGGCCTCCGCCGGGCCCGCGAGCACCGGCAGCCCGCAGGCGTCGGCGGTCAGCCGGCACAGCAGCTCGTTGTGCGCGCCGCCTCCGACGATGTGCACGGTGCGGACCGTACGGCCGGAGAGGCGCCGGGCGTCCTCGATCGCGCGCCGGTGCGCGAGGGCGAGGGAGTCCAGCACGCAGCGGGTGGTCTCGGCGGGCGTGCGGGGGACCGGCCGGCCGGCGCGGCGGCAGGCCTCCGCGATGCGGTCGGGCATCCGGTCCGGGGCGATGAACTCCGGCGCCCCGGCGTCCACCACCGAGCGAAGGGGGGCGCACCGGGCCGCCTCGTCCAGGAGTGTCCGCAGGTCCTGGGGCCGGCCCTGGGCCTCCCAGGTGCGCAGGCACTCCTGGAGCATCCACAGGCCCATGATGTTGCGCAGATAGCGGACCGTGCCGTCCACGCCCAGCTCGTTGGTGAAGTTGGCCCGACGGCTCGCCTCGGTGAGGACCGGGGAGTCGAGCTCGAGACCGGCCAGGGACCAGGTGCCGGTGGCGATGTACGCGAAGTCGGGCGAGGTGGCGGGGACGCCGACGACGGCCGAGGCGGTGTCGTGGGAGCCCACGGCGGTGACGGGCACGGGCTCCCCGATCCCGGTCGCGGCCATCGCTTCCTCGCACAGCGTGCCCGCCGGGTCGCCGGGGTGGCGTAGGGGCGGGAACAGCGACAGGTCGATGCCGAGCGCGTCGGCGACCGTGCGGGACCAGGTGCGGGTGCGCGGGTCGATCAGCTGGGTGGTGGAGGCGTTGGTCAGCTCGGTGCCGGCCTCGCCCGTCAGCCAGTACGAGACCAGGTCCGGGATGAGCAGGAGGCGGCGGGCGGCGCCCAGGGCCGGGCTGCCCTGGGCGGCGGTGAGCTGGTAGATCGTGTTGAACGGGAGGTGCTGGAGGCCGGTGGCCGCGTACAGCTCCCGGGGCGCGAGGACGGCCGCGACCTTCTCCGCGGTGCCGTCGGTGCGGCTGTCGCGGTAGTGGACCGGGTTGCCGAGCAGCGCCCCGTCCTCGCCCAGGAGGCCGTAGTCCACGGCCCAGGTGTCGATGCCGATGCCGGCGAGGCGGCCGCCCTTGGCCCGCACGGCTGCCGCCGCGGCGCGCAGACCGTCCAGGACGCCCTGGTAGAGGGCGAGGACGTCCCAGTGCAGGGTGCCGGCCACGCGGACCGGGCGGTTGGGGAAGCGGTGCGCCTCCTGGAGTTCGAGGGTGCCGGGGGCGACCGTGCCGACCATGACGCGGCCGCTCGACGCGCCCAGGTCTACGGCGGCGAAGCACTGGGGTGACGGTGTTGGGGGCACGGTGGGACCTCGTGGTGTGGTTGCTGTGCGCGGGGCGGAGGCCGGGGCGCGGGGGCCGGGGCGCGGGGGCCGGGGCGCGGGGGCCGGGGCAGGGGAGCCGGGGCAGGGGAGCCGGGGCGGGGGCGGGGTGCGGGGGCAGGGCGCCACCCCCGCACCCCGCCCCCTCATGTGCGGGTCAGCGCAGGAAGGCCGCCGCAACCCCCGCGTCGACCGGCACATGCAGACCGGTGGTGTGCGTCAGGTCGCCGCCGGTCAGTGCGAAGACCGCGTTCGCCACGTGCTCCGGCAGCACCTCGCGCTTCAGGAGCGTGCGCTGGGCGTAGAACTTGCCCAGTTCCTCTTCGGGGACGCCGTAGGTGGCCGCCCGCTGCGCGCCCCAGCCGCCCGCGAAGATCCCCGACCCCTGGACGACCCCGTCGGGGTTCACACCGTTGACCCGGATGCCGTGACCGCCCAACTCGGCGGCGAGCAGGCGCACCTGGTGGGCCTGGTCGGCCTTGGTGGCGGAGTACGCGATGTTGTTCGGGCCCGCGAACACCGAGTTCTTGGAGGCGATGTAGACGACGTCGCCGCCCATGTTCTGGTCGATCATGATGCGGGCCGCCTCCCGGGAGGCCAGGAAGCTGCCGCGCGCCATGATGTCGTGCTGGAGGTCCCAGTCCTCGGCGGTGGTTTCGAGGAGGGGTTTGGAGATGGAGATCCCCGCGTTGTTGACCAGGAGGTCCACGCCGCCGAAGGCCAACAGGGCCTGTTGGAAGGCCGCTTTGATCTCGTCTTCCGAGGTGATGTCCACGGTGACGGCGGTGGCCTTGTCCGGGCCGCCCAGGTCGGCGGCCACCGCCTCGGCGTTCTCCGCGTTGATGTCCGCCACCACGACGCAGGCGCCCTCGGCCGCCAGACGGTGCGCGATCGCCTTGCCGATGCCCGAACCGGCGCCCGTGACCAGCGCGACGCGGGTCGCCAGCGGCTTGGGCTTCGGCATCCGCTGGAGCTTGGCCTCCTCCAGTGCCCAGTACTCGATGCGGAACTTCTCCGACTCCTCGATGGGGGAGTACCTGGACACGGCCTCGGCGCCGCGCATCACATTGATCGCGTTGACGTAGAACTCGCCCGCCACCCGGGCCGTCTGCTTGTCCTTGCCGTAGCTGAACATCCCCACGCCCGGGACCAGCACGATCGCCGGGTCGGCGCCGCGCATCGCGGGGGAGTCGGGGGTGGCGTGCCGCTCGTAGTACGCCCGGTAGTCCGCGCGGTATGCGGTGTGCAGCTCCCTGAGCCGGCCGATCGCCTCGTCGAGGGGCGCCGCGGGCGGGAGGTCGAGGACCAGCGGGCGGACCTTGGTGCGCAGGAAGTGGTCCGGGCAGGAGGTGCCGAGCGCGGCCAGGCGCGGGTGTTCGGCGCGGGAGACGAAGTCGAGGACGGCGTCGGAGTCGTTGTAATGGCCCACCTGCGGGCGGTCCGTGGAGGCGAGCCCCCGCAGGACGGGGGCCAGGGCGGCGGCGCGGGCCCGGCGTTCGGCCTCGGGGAGCGGCTCGTAGCCGGGGAGGACCGGGCCGAAGGGGTCCGCCTTGCCGCGCTCGGCGAGGAACCGCTCGGCCGTGCGGATGATGCGCAGGGAGTTGGCCTCGCACGCCTCGGAGGTGTCGCCCCAGGCGGTGATGCCGTGGCCGCCGAGGACGCAGCCGATCGCCTCGGGGTTGGCCTTCTTGATGGCGGCGATGTCCAGGCCGAGCTGGAACCCGGGGCGGCGCCACGGGACCCACACCACCTGGTTGCCGAAACACTCCTTGGTGAGCGCCTCGCCGTCGGCGGCGCACGCGAGCGCGATGCCGGAGTCGGGGTGCAGGTGGTCGACATGGGCGGCGTCGACCAGGCCGTGCATGGCGGTGTCGATGGACGGCGCGGCGCCGCCCTTGCCGTGCAGGCAGAAGTCGAACGCGGCGACCATCTCGTCCTCGCGCTCCACCCCCGGGTAGACCTCGGTCAGTGCCCGCAACCGGTCCAGCCGCAGCGCGGCGAGACCCGCCTCGGTCAGGGTCCCCAGGTCGCCCCCGGAGCCCTTGACCCACATCAGCTCGACGTCCTGCCCGGTGACCGGGTCGGTCGCGGTCCCCTTGGCGGAGGTGTTCCCGCCTGCGTAGTTGGTGTTCCGGGGATCGGCTCCGAGGCGGTGCGAGCGCTGGAGCAGGGCGGCCGCTTCGGGGTGCGGTTCTGCGGTCATCTGATCTCCTTCGAGGAAATCCCGCCTTGCAGGGCGGGGAGGAATCGAGCCCCTGCCGAGCAGGGCAGGAAAGCCGGTTCGCCCCCAGGGCGGCCCGGCGCCGACCCGGCGCCTCCAACTGCCGCCGGGGAGTCACCAACTGATGGCCTGGTATGTGAGCCGTGGAGGCCGTACAGGTGCGGCGGGCGTTCAAGTACCGCTTCTATCCGACCGATGCGCAGGCAGCCGAGCTGTCGCGCACGTTCGGGTGTGTGCGGAAGGTCTACAACCTGGCCCTTGAGGCGCGCACGCAGGCGTGGACACTGCGACAGGAGCGGGTCAACTACAACGCCACCTCGGCGATGCTGACGGCGTGGAAGAAGACCGAGGAACTGGCGTATCTCAACGAGGTCTCCTCCGTCCCGCTCCAGCAGGCCCTGCGCCACCTCCAGACGGCCTTCACCCACTTCTTCGCCAGGCGCGCCGGGTATCCGCGGTTCAAGTCGCGGAAGAAGTCCCGGAAGTCCGCCGAGTACACCACCAGCGCCTTCCGCTTCCGCGCCGGCGAGCTGACCTTGGCGAAGATGACGGAGCCGCTGGAGATCGTGTGGTCCCGCCCCCTTCCGAAGGGCGCGTCGCCGTCCACCGTGACCGTGTCGCAGGACTCGGCCGGACGCTGGCACGTGTCCCTGCTGTGCGAGGACCCCACCGTGGGGCCGCTCGCCCCAACGGATGCGGCGGTCGGCGTGGATGCCGGACTGGACCACCTGCTGACCCTCTCGACCGGGGAGAAGATCTCCAACCCCCGGCACGAGCGGCGCGACCGTACCCGCCTGGCCAGGGCCCAGCGGCACCTTGCCCGCAAGGCCCCGGGCGAGGGCGCGAACCGGGCCAAGGCGAGGCGGAAGGTCGCCCGTATCCATGCCCGCGTCGCCGACCGCAGGCGCGACACGCTGCACAAGATCACCACTCGGCTCGTTCGTGAGAACCAAACGATCGTGATCGAGGACCTCACCGTTCGGAACCTGCTGAAGAACGGCAAGCTCGCCCGCGCCATCTCCGACGCGGCGTGGAGCGAGTTCCGGAGCCTGCTGGAGTACAAGGCCCAGTGGTACGGCCGCGAGGTGATCGCGGTCGACCGCTGGTTCCCCTCCTCCAAGCTGTGCTCCGTGTGCGGCACCCTGCGGGACAAGCTGCCGCTGCACGTCCGTACCTGGACCTGCGACTGCGGCACGACCCACGACCGCGACGTGAACGCGGCACGCAACATCCTGGCCGCCGGGCTGGCGGTATCGGCCTGTGGAGCCGGTGTAAGACCTCAACGGAGCACTCCGGGCGGGCAGTCGGCGACGAAGCAGGAACCCCCACGGCGCGAGCCGTAGGAACCCCCTCCTTCAGGAGGGGGAGGAAGTCAAGTTCTTCCCTCTGTGTGGTGGTGAAGTCGGCCGGTGTTCGGGGACCCGTTCCCGGGACCGCCGGGGCGGAGCCCCGCGCCGCGCGGCGGAGCGGCGGCGGAGGCGAGACACCCCCTACGCGCCCCAGCCCGCCTGCGTGCCGCCCACTCGCTCGGCCACGATCTTCTCCGCCCACCCGGAGGCCCGGTACGCCGCCATCGGGTCGGGGTCGATCCCCAGCTCCTCCCGGACCTCGGCGAGGAGCGGCCGTACGTCGGTGTTGTAGGCGTCCATGAGGACCGCGTTGGCGCCGAGGACATCGCCCGAGGCCTGCGCGGCGGCCAGCGCGTCGCGGTCCACCAAGAGCGCCTTCGCCGTCGCCTCCTGGACGTTCATGACCGAGCGGATGATCGCCGGGATCTTCGGCTCGATGTTGTGGCACTGGTCCAGCATGAACGCGACGCCCGAGTCCAGGCCGCCGCCGCGGACCACCTCGTACATGATCCGGAAGAGCTGGAAGGGGTCCGCCGCGCCGACCATGAGGTCGTCGTCGGCGTAGAAGCGGGAGTTGAAGTCGAACGCGCCGAGCCTCCCCTCCCGCAGCAGCAGCGCGACGATGAACTCGATGTTCGTGCCGGGCGCGTGGTGGCCGGTGTCCACGCAGACCTGGGCCTTGGGGCCGAGCTTGAGGCAGTGGGCGTAGGCCGTGCCCCAGTCCGGGACGTCGGTGGTGTAGAAGGCGGGCTCGAAGAACTTGTACTCCAGCAGCATCCGCTGGTCGTCGCCGAGCCGCTCGTAGACGGCCTGCAGGGCCTCGGCGAGCCGCTCCTGGCGGGCGGCGATGTCGTCCTGGCCGGGGTAGTTGGTGCCGTCGGAGAACCAGAGCTTGAGGTCGCGGGAGCCGGTCGCGTCCATGATGTCGACGCATTCGAGCAGGTGGGCGAGGGCCTTGCCGCGGATCTCGGGATCAGGGTTGGTGACCGAGCCGAGTTTGTAGTCGTCGTCCTGGAACACGTTGGAGTTGATCGCGCCGAGTTTCAGCCCGCGCTCCTCGGCGTACTTGGCGAGCGCCCCGTAGTCGTCCACCTTGTCCCAGGGGATGTGCAGGGCGACGGTCGGGGCCACGCCGGTGGCGGCGTGCACCTGGGCGGCGTCGTCGAGCTTCTCCTGGGGGGTGCGCGGGACCCCGGGCTGGGTGAACACCTTGAAGCGGGTTCCGGAGTTGCCGTACGCCCATGACGGCGTCTCGACGGCCTGGGTCTTGAGGGCCGCCTTCACGGCCGAAAGGTCAGACATACGGTCTCCTCGAAGGCAACTATGAAACGATTCAAGCGACGCTAACCGTGCGGATGGTCACGCGTCAAGCAGCGGTGCGGCTCCGGGCCGGGGCTCCCCGATCACGAAAAACGATTCAATCCAAAGCGCCTGGACCGTAGGGCCACCGGTCCTGGTGCGTCAAGAGGGGCCACAACGACTTGGTGTACCCGGTGCATACCCCCTTGACGGTGGCAAATCGCCGGGTTAGCTTCCCGAAACCCGGCTTTGAAACATTTCATTTACGCGGAGCCGGAAGGCCGCTCTCGTGGCAAGGAAGCAAGGAGACCCCACACCGTGAGCCAGGCTGTTCCGACCGGAGTTCCGGTCCTCGCCCTCAAGGGGGTGAACAAATCCTTCGGCGCCGTCCGCGCCCTGCGGGACGTCTCCCTCGAGCTGTTCCCCGGCGAGGCGCACGCCCTCGCCGGCGAGAACGGCGCCGGCAAGTCCACGCTCATCAAGACGCTCGCCGGGGTGCACCGCCCCGACTCCGGGCAGGTGCTGCTCGACGGCGCGCCGGTGGTCTTCCACGGCCCCGCCGACGCCCGCGACGCGGGCATCGCCGTCATCTACCAGGAGCCCACGCTCTTCCCCGACCTGTCGATCGCCGAGAACATCTTCATGGGCCGCCAGCCCCGGCGGCGGCTCGGCCGGATCGACCACAAGGCGGTGCGCGCCGCGACGGCCGCGCTGATGGGGCGGCTCGGCGTGGCCCTCGATCCCGACCGGCCCGCCCGCGGGCTGTCCATCGCCGACCAGCAGATCGTGGAGATCGCCAAGGCGCTCTCCTTCGACGCCCGGGTGCTGATCATGGACGAGCCGACCGCCGCCCTCACCGGCAGCGAGACGGCCCGGCTGTTCTCGGTCGTGGAGGCGCTGCGCGCCGAGGGCGCGGCGGTGCTGTTCATCTCGCACCGGCTGGAGGAGATCTTCCGGCTCTGCCAGCGCGTGACCACCCTGCGGGACGGCCGCTGGGTGGCCTCCGAGCCGCTGGCGGGCCTCACCGAGGACGACCTGGTGCGCCGCATGGTGGGCCGGGACCTGGACGAGCTGTATCCCAAGCAGGACACCCGGGTCGGCGAGACGGCGCTGTCCGTGCGGCGGCTGACCCGCGAGGGCGTGTTCCGGGACGTGTCCTTCGACGTGCGCCGCGGCGAGATCGTCGCGCTGGCCGGGCTGGTCGGCGCGGGGCGCACCGAGGTGGCCCAGGCCACCTTCGGCGTGGACCGGGCGGACGCGGGCGAGGTGCGGGTGGGCGGGAAGCCGCTGCGGCCCGGCTCGCCCAGCGCCGCGATGGCCGCCGGGCTCGCGCTCGTACCCGAGGACCGGCGGCAGCGCGGGCTGGTCATGGAGATGTCCATCGAACGGAACATCGGGCTCACCGGACTTGACCGGATCAGCGGCAAGGGGCTCGTCAAGCGGGCCCTGGAGCGGGGCCGGGCCGCCGACTGGGCCGTCAGGCTGCGGCTCAAGTACGGCAGGCTGAGCGATCAGGTCGGTGTGCTGTCGGGCGGCAACCAGCAGAAGGTGGTGCTCGCCAAGTGGCTGGCCACCGACCCGGCGGTGCTCATCGTCGACGAACCGACGCGCGGCATCGACGTCGGCACCAAGGCCGAGGTGCACCGGCTGCTGTCCTCGCTGGCCGCCGAGGGGCTCGCGGTGCTGATGATCTCCTCCGACCTGCCCGAGGTGCTGGGCATGGCCGACCGGGTCCTGGTGATGCACGAGGGCCGGCTGGTCGCGGAACTCCCGCGCGCCGAGGCCACCGAGGAGTCCGTCATGGCCGCCGCGACCGGCCGTACCGGCGAGGGGAGGGCCGCGGCATGACGGCCACCATCGACAAGCCCACGGCCCCGGCCGAGGCGGGCCGCTCTGCGCGCTCCCTGGTCGACACCGTCTTCCGCGCCCGCGAGATCAGCATCGCCGGCGCCCTGGTGCTCCTGGTGCTCTTCACCTGGATCGCCGAGCCCCGCTTCCTGGGCGGCCAGGGCGTCAAGGACCTGCTGCTCAACGCCGCGATCCTGGTGCTGCTCGCCGTCGGGCAGTCCGTGGTCGTGGTCACCCGCAACATCGACCTGTCGGTCGGCTCCGTGGTCGGGCTCTCCGCCTTCGCCTGCGGGAAGTTCGTGTCCGGCACGGACCACGGCCCGCTGCTGGTGGCCCTGCTGGGGATCGCGGTCGGCGCGGCCTGCGGCCTGGTCAGCGGCTCGCTCGTCAGCTTCGGGAAGGTGCCCGCGCTGGTGGTGACCCTCGGGATGCTCTACATCATCCAGGGTGTCGACTACTGGTGGGCGGAGGGCGAGCAGATCAACGCCGCCGATGTGCCGCAGTCCGTGCTGGACCTCGGCAGCGGCAGCGTGCTGGGCATCCCGTATCTGCCGCTGATCTCCTTCGCCGTGCTCGCCGCGACCGCGTACTTCCTGCGCACCTACCGCAGCGGCCGCGAGCTGTACGCCATCGGCTCCAGCCCGGAGGCCGCCCGGCTGGCCGGGGTGCCGATCCGCCGCCGGGTGCTGGGCGCGTACGTCTTCTCCGGCGCCGTCGCCGGCTTCGCGGGCTCGCTGTGGCTGGCCCGCTTCGGCACCGTCGTCGCGGACAACGCGCACGGCTGGGAGCTGACCGTGGTCAGCGCGGTCGTGGTCGGCGGCGTCGCCATCGTCGGCGGCACCGGCACGGTGTGGGGCGCGGCGCTGGGCGCGCTGCTGCTCACCACCATCGGCAGCGCCCTGTCCGTGCTGAAGGTCGACTCCTTCTGGGAGGACGCCATCGCCGGCGCCCTGCTGCTGGCCGCGATCAGCGTGGACCGGATCGTCAATGTGCGCATGACCCGCGCGCTGAGGAAGAGGAGCGCCCGATGAGGCTGCTGCGCACGGGGCTGCGCTGGGACACCGCGGTGGGCGTGCTGCTGGTGGCGGTCTTCGTCACGGGCCTCGGCACCACCGATGGCTTCGCGAGCCGCGACAACCTGGCCTTCGCCTTCAACGACATCGCCGAGGTGGCGCTGATGGCGCTGCCCATGACGCTGCTGGTGGTCGCCGGGCAGGTGGATCTGTCGGTGGCCTCGATGCTGGGGCTGAGCAGCGCCCTCACCGGCCAGCTGTGGGACTCAGGCTGGGCCTTCGAGACGATCGTGCCCGTGGTGCTGCTGGTCGGCGTGGCCGGCGGCCTGCTCAACGGCTGGCTGGTCACCAAGGTCGGACTGCCCTCGCTCGCCGTCACCATCGGCACCCTCGCCCTCTACCGGGGCCTGGCCTCCGTGGTGCTCGGGTCCAACGCCATCACCGACTTCCCCGAGAACTACGCCGCGTGGGCGGTGGACACCACCACCGTCCCCGGCACCTTCATCACCTATCCGGTGGCGCTGTTCATCGTGCTGGCCGTCGTCGCCGCGGTGGTGCTGCACGCGACGGGCCTGGGCCGGTCGCTGTTCGCCATCGGCGCCCAGGAGGACGCCGCGTACTACGCCGGCATCCGCGTGGGGCGCATCAAGCTCGCCCTGTTCGTGGTCACCGGGCTGGTGTCCGCCTTCGCGGGCGTGGTGTTCACCCTGCGCTACGGCAGCGCCCGCGCCGACAACGGCCAGGGCTTCGAGATGCTGGTCATCGCCTCCGTCCTGCTCGGCGGCATCGACTTCGACGGCGGGAAGGGCACCCTCTTCGGCGCGGTCGCCGGAGTGCTGCTCATCGGCGTCCTGAAGAACCTGCTGACCCTCAACGACGTGGCCAACGAGGTCCAGGTGATCGTCACCGGGCTGCTGCTGGTGGCGTCCGTCCTCACCCCCCGCCTGATCTCCACCGTCGGCGAGTGGCGCCACCGCAGAGCCGCCGCCACCTCCTCGAACTGACGCCCCGGCGCACCACCTCCCCCTTCCCCGAAAGGTCTCCCCATGTTCCTCCGCACGTCCTCCCGGCGCCGCGCCGCGGCGACCCTCGCCACGGCCTGTGCCCTGGCCGTCACCCTCGCGGGATGCGGCGGCACCACCAAGAAGGACTCCGACCACAACAGCGGCGGTGGCGCCAAGGCCACGGACGCCAAGGCCGACCCCGGCGCCCCGCTGAAGAAGGGGCTCAAGCTCGCCTTCCTGCCCAAGCAGATCAACAACCCGTACGAGAAGATCGTCGACGACGCGGGCATCGCCGCCGCCAAGGAGTTCAGCGGCGAGGGCAAGGAGGTCGGCCCCTCCGACGCCAGCGCCTCCTCCCAGGTCTCGTACATCAACACCCTCATCCAGCAGCGGCAGGACGCCATCCTGATCGCCGCCAACGACCCCAACGCGGTGTGCGGCCCCCTCAAGCAGGCCATGAAGAAGGACATCAAGGTCGTGGCCTACGACTCGGACACGGCCAAGGACTGCCGCCAGCTGTTCATCAACCAGGCCAGCTCCGAGGAGATCGGCCGCAGCCAGGTCCAGCACATCGCCGAACAGCTCGACTACAAGGGCGAGATCGCCATTCTCTCGGCCACCCAGAACGCGACCAACCAGAACACCTGGATCGAGTTCATGAAGGACGAGCTGAAGAAGCCCAAGTACAAGAACATGAAGCTGGTCAAGACCGCCTACGGCGACGACGACGACCAGAAGTCCTTCCAGGAGACCCAGGGCCTGCTGAAGGCCTACCCCGACCTGAAGGGCATCATCTCGCCCACCACCGTCGGCATCGCCGCGGCCGCCCGCTACATCAGCGGCTCCTCCTACAAGGGCAAGGTCGTCATCAACGGCCTCGGCACGCCCAACCAGATGCGCAAGTACGTCAAGGACGGCACCGTCGAGCAGTTCTCCCTGTGGGACCCGAAGAAGCTCGGCTACCTCGGCTCGTACGCGGCGGCGGCACTCGCCTCCGGGCAGATCACCGGCGCGGAGGGCGAGAAGTTCAAGGCCGGCAAGCTCGGCCAGTACACGATCGGCAAGGACGGCGAGGTCATCCTCGGGCCGCCCACCGTCTTCGACAAGAACAACATCGACGACTTCGACTTCTGAGGCGGCCCGGCATGCAGCGCGTCTGCTTCCTGCTGAAGGTCCGCCAGGACCGGCTCGCGGAGTACCGCGAGCGCCACGCCGCCGTCTGGCCCGAGATGCTCGAGGCCCTGTCCGCCGCCGGCTGGCACAACTACTCGCTCTTCCTGCGCGAGGACGGACTGCTGGTCGGCTACCTGGAGACGGAGGACTTCGCCGCGGCCCGGGCCGCCATGGACGGGACCGACGTCAACGCCCGGTGGCAGGCCGAGATGGCGGACTTCTTCGAGGCGCTGGACGGCGCGAAGCCGGACGAGGCGATGAAGCCGCTGACAGAGGTCTTCCACCTCGCGTAGCCCCGGGGGCCGGGGACCGCCTCTCCCCGGGCGGCCCCCGAACCCGCGGCGCGGCCGCCACCGGACAAGGAACCGACGACACGAAGGACCCGTCATGAACGCACGCACCCCCGCCGTCGCCCGCAAGCCGAAGATCGGGCTGGTCGCGGGCGGACTCGGGGCGTACTGGCCCCAGTTCCCCGACCTGCTGCCGCAGCTGCGCCGCTCCGCGGAGCGGGTCACCGAGCGCATGCGGGAGTTCGACGCCGAGGTCGTCGACGTGGGCTTCATCTCCGACGCCCAGGAGGGCGCGGTGGCCGCCGAGAAACTCCGCGCCGCCGACTGCGACCTCATCGTCGGCTTCCTCACCACCTACATGACCGCCACCATGCTGGTCCCCATCGCCCAGCGCAGCGGCGCCCCCGTCCTGCTGATCAACCTCCAGCCCACCGAGGCCATGGACCACGCGTCCTTCGACACCGGCGCCTGGCTCGCCTACTGCGGCGCGTGTCCGCTGCCCGAGATGGCGAACGCCTTCGAACGGGTCGGCGTCCCCTTCCGCTCGGTGTCCGGGTATCTGGAGGACCAGCGGGCCTGGGACCGCATCGGCCGCTGGATCCGGGCCGCCGGGGTGCGGTCCGTGCTGCGCCACGGGCGCCACGGGCTGATGGGCCACCTGTACCCGGGGATGTACGACGTGTCCACCGACCTCACCATGGTCACCGGCAATCTCGGCGGCCATGTGGAGGTGCTGGAGTTCGACGACCTGCGGGTGCGCGTCCAGCAGGTCGAGGACGACGAGGTCGAGGCGAAGCTGGCCGAGACCCGCCAGGTGTTCGAGCTCGCCGACTCCGTCGTCGAGGAGGACCTGACCTGGGCGGCCCGGGTGGCCGTCGGCCTGGATCGGCTGGTGGCCGACTTCGACCTGGACTCGCTGGCGTACTACCACCGGGGACTGGACGGCGAGATCCACGAGAAGCTGGGCGCGGGCATGATCCTCGGCTCCTCGCTGCTCACCGCCCGCGGCGTCCCGGCGGCCGGCGAGTACGAGCTGCGCACCTCGCTGGCCATGCTGATCTGCGACCGGTTCGGCGCCGGCGGCTCCTTCACCGAGCTGCAGGCGCTCAACTTCCGGGACGCGGTGGTCGAGATGGGCCACGACGGGCCCGGCCATCTGGCCATCAGCGAACGCAAGCCGCTGCTGCGCGGCCTCGGCGTCTACCACGGGAAGCGCGGCTGGGGCGTGTCCGTCGAGTTCGACGTCCGGCACGGCCCGGTCACCCTGGTGGGACTCGGCCAGACCCGGGACGGCCGCTACAAGATCGTCGCCTCCGAGGGCGAGGTGGTCGGCGGCCCGCTGCTGCGGATCGGCAACACCACCTCGCGCGTCGACTTCGGCTGTGACCCGGGGGAGTGGACCGACGCCTGGAGCGCGAGCGGCGTCGCCCACCACTGGGCGCTGGCCACCGGCCGGCTGCTGCCCGAGCTGCGCGCCCTGGCCGACCTCACCGGCCTGGAGCTTGTGGAAGTCGCCGCTTGATGGCACGTCCGGTGGGGATCAAGGAGGTGGCCCGCCAGGCCGGGGTCTCCGTCGGCACGGTCTCCAACGTCATCAACCGCCCGGAGTCGGTGTCGGAGGAGACCCGGGCCCGGGTCCTGGCCACCATCGAACGGCTGGGCTATGTGCGCAGCGAGTCGGCGCGCCAGCTCCGGGCGGGGCGCAGCCGGATCATCTCGCTGCTGGTGCTGGACATGGCCAACCCGTTCTTCGTGGACGTGGCCAGTGGCGCGGAGCGGGCGGCGCGCGAGGCCGGGCTCGGGGTGATGGTGTGCAACAGCGCCCAGAGCCCCGAGGAGGAGGCGGAGTACCTGGCGCTCTTCACCGAGCAGCGGGTACGCGGCGTCCTGGTCACCCCCGCCGACATCACCGGGCGGAACCTGGAGTCCTTCCGGCGCCACGGCATCCCCTTCGTGTTCGTCGACCGCGTGGTGCCCAGCGCGGAGGGCTGCTCGGTCTCGGTCGACGACGTCATCGGGGGCACGCTCGCCGTCCGCCACCTCCTCGCCCACGGACACCGCTCCCTCGCGTACGTCAGCGGCCCCATGCAGCTCGCCCAGTGCCACGACCGCCGCACCGGCGCGCTGCGCGCCCTGCGCGAGGCAGGCCTGGACGGGGACGCGCTGCGCCATGTCGAGGTCGAGCGGCTCGATGTGGCGGCGGGGCGGGACGCGGGGGCGCGGCTGCTGGGCATGTCGCCGCGGCCCACGGCCGTGTTCTGCGCCAACGACCTGCTGGCGCTCGGGGTGCTGCAGGCGCTGTACGGGGCCGGGGTGTCGGTGCCCGAGGAGATGGCGCTGGTGGGCTACGACGACATCGAGTTCGCGGCGGCGGCCGCGGTGCCGCTGACCTCGGTGCGCCAGCCGGCGTTCCGGATGGGGCGTACGGCGGCGGAGCTGCTGATCGAGGAGACGGACGAGACGGCATACGCCCACCGGCACCAGCGGATCGTGCTGCTGCCGGAACTCGTGGTCCGCGGATCGAGCCTGGCACGGCCGCGCTGAACCCGGAGATCGGGACGAGGACCGCGTCGCGGACGGCCTAGCATGGGTCCCGCGGCCCCCATCGGCCGCGGGAAGGCGGCGGTCGAAGGTCGTGGGACGCATGGTAGGGATCAAGGACGTCGCGCGGCAGGCGGGCGTGTCCGTCGGTACGGTCTCCAATGTGATCAACCGGCCGGAGATGGTCGCCGAGGCCACCCGCCACCGGGTGCACGCCGCGATCGAACGGCTGGGCTATGTGCGCAGCGAGTCGGCGCGCCAGCTCCGGGCGGGGCGCAGCCGGATCATCTCGCTGCTGGTGCTGGACATGGCCAACCCGTTCTTCGTGGACGTGGCCAGTGGCGCGGAGCGGGCGGCGCGCGAGGCCGGGCTCGGGGTGATGGTGTGCAACAGCGCGCAGAGCCCCGACGAAGAGGCCGACTACCTCGCCCTGTTCGCCGAGCACCGCGTGCGCGGGGTGCTGGTCACCCCCGCCGACGCCGCCGGGCAGAATCTGCGCAACTTCCGGCGCCACGACATCCCGTATGTCTTCGTGGACCGTGAGATGCCGGACGACCAGGGCTGTTCGGTGTCCGTGGACGACATCGAGGGCGGCGCCCTCGCCGGCCGCCACCTGATCGCCCAGGGGCACCGCGCCCTGGTCTACGTCAGCGGCCCGATGCAACTGCCCCAGTGCCAGGACCGGCACAAGGGCGTGCTCGCCGCGCTCGCCGAGGCCGGCATGGAGCCGGAGGCGCTGGTGCACATCGAGGCCGAGCGGCTCGACGTGGCGGCGGGGCGGGACGCGGGGGCGCGGCTGCTGGGCATGTCGCCGCGGCCCACGGCCGTGTTCTGCGCCAACGACCTGCTGGCGCTCGGGGTGCTGCAGGCGCTCTTCGCGGCCGGGGTGTCGGTGCCGCACGACGTGGCGCTGGTGGGGTACGACGACATCGAGTTCGCCTCGGCCGCGGCCGTACCGCTGACCTCCGTACGGCAGCCCGCCTTCCGGATGGGCCGTACGGCGGCGGAGCTGCTGATCGAGGAGACCGGCGAGGACGCCGACGCGCACCGGCACCGGCGCATCGTCCTGCGGCCGGAGCTGGTGGTCCGCGACTCGACCCTGGCGGCCGCCGGCCGCCACGGGCGGGGCGCCTAGGACCGGGTTCCACCGGCCTGGGACCTCACGCGGCTGTCGGCGCTCCGGTCCAAGCGACAGACGCGACCGAGGCGACCGACGCGGCCGGGGTGGGCGACGCCGGCGACGCGGCCGCCGGCGCTCGGGCTCAGGCGACCGGTGCGAGCGGCGCGGTCGGCGCTGTGGCGCGCTCGGGCGCCGCGAGCAGTGCCTTGATCTCCCGTACGGCGGCCCGCCCCGCCCGGTTGGCGCCGACCGTGCTCGCCGACGGGCCGTAGCCGACCAGGTGGACACGGGGGTCGCGAAGCGCCCGCGTGCCCTCGACGGCGATCCCGCCGCCCGGCTCGCGCAGCCTCAGGGGCGCGAGGTGGTCGATGGCGGCGCGGAAGCCCGTGGCCCACAGGATGACGTCGGCGTCCACGGCCCGCCCGTCCGCCCAGGCCACGCCGGTCGGGGTGATCCGCTCGAACATCGGCTTCCGGTCGAGCACGCCCTTCGCGCGGGCCCGCTCCATCGCCTCGGTCATGGGCAGCCCGGTCACGGACACCACGCTGAGCGGGGGCAGCCCGCGCCGCACCCGCTCCTCCACCATGGCCACGGCCGCCCGCCCCTGCTCCTCGCCGAACGGCCCGGAGCGGAACACCGGCGGCCGGCGCGTCACCCAGGTGGTCTCCGCGGCCACCTCGGCGATCTCCAGGAGGTGCTGCACGCCGGAGGCCCCGCCCCCGACGACGACCACCCGCAGCCCGGCGAAGGCCTCAGGACCCGGGTACTGGGCGGTGTGCAGCTGCCGCCCGCGGAACGTCGTCTGGCCGGGGTAGCGGGGCCAGAAGGGCCGGTCCCAGGTGCCGGTCGCGTTGATCAGCGCGCGGGTGGACCACACCCCCGCCAGGCTCTCCACCCGCAGCCGCCCGCCCTCGCCCTCGCGCACCGCCGCCACATCGACCGGACGCGCGACCCGCAGGTCGAAGGCGGCCTCGTAGCGCGCGAAGTACTCCGTGATGACCTCGGACGACGGCCGCCCGTCGGCCGCGCCGGTCAGCCGCATGCCCGGCAGGTCGTACATCCCGTGCACCTTGCCGTACGTCAGCGACGGCCAGCGGAACTGCCAGGCGCCCCCGGGGCCGGGGGAGTGGTCGAGCGCGACGAAGCCCGTGCCCGGCTCGAACCCCGCCCGTCGCAGGTGGTAGGCGCTGGACAGCCCCGCCTGCCCGGCGCCGATGACCACGACGTCGACCTCGCGCACCGCTGCTGTGTCGTTCACGCTTCCACCAACGACGGCGGGCGGCCGGATCTTCCCGGCCGTGTCCCTCGCGGTAGGGTCCGACGTCTCGGGTGGGACGTCCGGAAGGTTGTTCGATGGTGACACGACGCGCGCGGTGGTGGGCCGCCGCCCTGCTCATGGCGGCGCTGACGGGCTGTGGCTCCACCGCCGACACGCCCTCGTCCCCCGGGGCGAAGGGAGCCCCGGAGGTCACGGACGAGAAGCACCTGCCGCCCCTCCCGCTCGACCGCTACCGGCTCGGCAACGACGAGAGCAGGCGGTGGACGAAGGCGCAGCAGCGACTGGCCCAGCGGTGCATGGTGGACCTCGGCTTCACCGACTTCCCCGCCGATCCCAAGCCCCCGAGCGCGCCGACGGTCTCGGGGACGCTGACCGTCACGGCAGCGCCGACACCGCTGGGCCGGCTCGACCTCGACAAGGCCGAGCGGTGGGGCTACGGCTGGGACCCGAAGGTCTCCCGCCGCCGGCCCCCGGAACCGGCCGGACGGGCGATGACGGACCGTGAGTTCGCCGCCCTGTACGGCAGGTCCGGCGGCCGGGACACGCCCAGCGGGCGCAAGCCCCCCGAGCAGGGGTGCTCGGGGCAGGCGAACCGTCGGCTCGCGAAGGGCGTCGAGAACCTCACCCGCATGTGGACCTATGTCTCCAGGCGGGACGCGGCCCTGCACAAGGCGGTGATGAAGGACCGGGAGGTGCGCCGGGCCTTCGCCACCTGGTCGAAGTGCGTCACGGACAAGGGGGGCGAGCGCTACCCGGATCCGCTGGCCGCGTACGGCGCCAAGGCGTGGGGCCGGGGCAAGGACGGCAACACCACCCACACCCGGCGGGAGGTGCGGACCGCCGTCGCGGACGTCGAGTGCAAGCGGGAGCACAACACCGCCGGCGTGTGGTGGACCGCCGCCACCAAGCACCAGCGCGCCGACATCCAGCGGAACAAGGCCACGTACGAAGCGGTCCGCGACGATCTGGACGTGCTGCGGGGCAACATGCGCGAGGCCCTCGGCTGACCGGCCGGCGGAGGTGCCGCGGCCGGAGATACGCTGGTCGGGAACCCCTTGTGCCCGTCGTGCATCTGACTGCTCGAAGGGTTTCGGGCCACCCCCGGACACCGTCGCGAGAGGAGCCCCCATGACGGAACAGCGGACCGACCGGCCGGACGCGTCACGCCACGACGCGTCCCCCTGGTGGTGGGGGCTCGGGCCGATCGGCGGCGCGCTCCTGATCGTGGCGGGGGTTCTCGCGGGCGCGTGGGTCTTCCTCGAACTGCCCGGCGCCCCGGGCGAGTCGGCGACCGGCTACTACGGCGCGGCCCGGGTGGTGGCCATCGGCCTGGTCGTCGGCGGTGGCGCGCTGCTGGGGCGCGGGCGGGCCCGCGGGGCCCGGGCGGAAGGCGCCGAGGGGACACGGGAGCGCGGCGACGGCTGAGCCGGGGCCCGGGCCCCCCGACCGCCCTGCCGCCCTGACCGCCCTGCCGCCCTGACTGCCCTGCCGCACGGACCGCCCTGCCGCCGCCGCGCCCGGTCAACGCGACGGCAGGAGCCGTGGTTCGCGTTTCGCGGCCAGGTCCTCCACCCATCCGAACAGCGCCACGGCCACCGCGATCAGCACCCAGGCCACCCCGAACTGGAACCACATGTTTCCCAGCGGCAGCGACAGCTCGAACGCCCGCACATGCCACAGGTGGTCGATCAGCGGCACGCTGAGGATCAGCGCTGTCTGGTGCCACAGATAGATCGTGATCGCGCGGCTGTTGAAGACCACCACCAGCCGGTCCAGCGCCCGGATCCGCGCCGGCCCGTCCAGCCGGGGCCGGAAGCGCAGCAGCAACAGGACGAACCCGACCGACCAGAAGGCCTGCCCCAGCGGGATCTCATTGAGGTCGTACGAGCCGTCGACCCGGTGGCCGAAGGCCCACCAGCCGCCCACCGCCATCGCCAGGGCGGCGCAGGACACCACCAGGGCCGGGCGCAAGCGGTCCAGCAGTCCGTCCCGGTGGGCGAAGCCGGCCATCCAGCAGGCGAGGTAGGTGGCCAGGTCGAGGAGGACGATGCCCGCCTGCCCCTCCGGCACGGTCCACACCGTGGTGAACACCACGATCGGCACCGCCGACAGGCACAGCACCGCCGCGGGGGCGCGCCGGAAGGCCCACAGCAGCAGGGGCGACAGCAGCACGAGCCACAGATAGGTGCGCAGGTACCAGAGGATCTCGGTGGCCTCGAAACCCCAGGCGCTGTGCGGGGGATCCGCCACGGGGACCACCCACAGCAGCATCCGGGCCCACCACCGTCCCACCTGGTGTTCCTCCGGAGCCCAGCCCTTGAGCATCATGGCGAGCGCGATGATCGCCCCGAACAGCCACAGCGGCGGCAGCAGCCGCCGCAGCCGCCCGCGCAGCACCGACAGCGCGGGACGCTTCAGGGAGCGGGCCATCAGCGACCCGGCCAGCGCGAACATCACCCCCATGGAGGGGAAAACGAGGCTCAGCCAGGGCCAGACGAAGGTGTGGTACGCGACCACCCGCACCAACGCCACGCAGCGCAGCATGTCCAGATAGCGGTCCCGGCCGCCACCGCCCGCCGGAGCGGCGGACGGCCCGGACCGATGGCGTCCCGCGCGCTGCGGGGTGACCGTCACATCGGTGTCCTTGGCGAGGGTGTCGTCACTCATACCGCCCACCTCCAGCGGGGCGTTGCGTCGTAGGGCGCCGGTGGCGCCGGAGAAATCAGTGCGGGGGTGCGGGCGGCCGTCCGGCCCATCAGCCGGCGTCCCACGACTCGTCGGAAGAACCCGTGTCCGCGGCGCCGGACCGCCACCCGCCGTCGTCCTGGCCCTCGGGGGAGGCCGTGGCGGTGTCGTCGGCCGGGGCGGACGCGGACGGGGTCGGCTTCGAGGACGCCGAGGACACCCCGGACGAAGACGCCCAGGACGACGCCGACGGTGTTCTGGACGGCGTGGAGGCGCGGGAAGACACCGCCGTGGTCGCCGAGGCGGGGGCGGACGTCCGCCCGCCGGTCGTGGCCGCGTGCTTCCGCGCGAACGACGGCCGGACCGCGGGCCCGGTGGCGAAGCCACCGCTCTCGGACGCCGATCCCCCGCCGGTCGGCGAGGAGGACGCCGAATTCCCTTTGCCGGCACCGCCCTTGTTGGATTGCTCCTTTTCCCCGGAAGCCCCCGTCTTTCCCGGGATCAGCGTTTCGGGAGCGAAAGGAGTTCCGCCCATGAAGGCGAGCGCGAGCACCATGGTGTATCCGAGGAAGGCGATTCCCGCCAGCACCCCGGCCCGCCGCAGCAGACGGGCCCTGCGGCCGGAGGAGTCGACGAATACGGGCCCGTCGGAGGCGGTGTCAGAGGCGGTACGGACGCGGCGACGGGCACGCCGGGAAGGAGCGGCGTGCCCGTCCGCCAGGGGCTGCGACTTCATGACGGCACGTTAACAGAATTCTTCCCGGATAAAGCTATGGACTTTCTTTGCCCAGGTGAATTCGGCGAGTTCATTCGCGAAGTTTTTTATGCGCCTAGGCGATTCTCATTTTTTCGTCCCGGAACTTTTTCGCCGTCGCCGCGCGGCGCCGTGGGACGCGGCGGTGCGGGCGGCCGGCCACCCGCTGGGGCGGTTTCCCGGGCGGACGTACGAGGATGGAGGCATGACCGAGACCTTCCGTACCCACATCCTCCGGATCACCACCGGTTCCACCGAGACGGTGGCCGACCTGACGGCCGACTGCGAGGCCTACCTCCGGGAGGTGAGCCACGGCCGGGACGGGCTGCTCAACGTCTTCGTCCCGCACGCGACCGCCGGTATCGCGATCCTGGAGACGGGCGCGGGCAGCGACACCGATCTGCTCGCCGCCCTGCACGACCTGCTGCCCGCCGACGACCGCTGGCGCCACCGCCACGGCAGCCCCGGCCACGGCCGGGACCATGTGCTCCCCGCCCTCGTCCCTCCGCATGCGACGCTGCCGGTCATCGGCGGCAGGATGGCGCTCGGCACCTGGCAGTCCGTGTGCCTCGTCGACACCAATAAGGACAATCCCAACCGTCAGGTTCGGCTGAGCTTCCTGGGCTGAGCGAGACACCCGGCGCCATGCTCTGCCCGGCCACGCCCCGTCCGACGGGCCCCGCCCGCCCGGGGGTCAGCCCCTGGTGGGCGCCGCGGTGGACTCCGTGGCGCCCGCGGCCTCCCCGGCAGGCCCGGGCACGAGGCGGGCGCGGGGGATGAAGGAGGCCAGGACGAAGGCGCCGAGGGCCGCGGCGGCGCCGATGCCCATGACCACGCGGAAGCCGGCCTGAGAGGGGATCGCGAGGGGGCCGAAGGAGGTGGTCATCTGGGCCAGGACGACGCCGGCCACGGCACTGGACACGGAGGTGCCGATCGACCGCATCAGGGTGTTGAGGCTGTTCGCGGCGGCCGTTTCGGAGACCGGCACCGCCGACATGATCAGGGCGGGCATGGCGCCGTAGGCGAGACCGATGCCGGCGCCGATGACACAGCCGGCCAGCACCAGGTGCCAGACGGCGGACATCAGCACGGTGTTGAGCAGGTAACCGCCGGCGACGACGACGGCGCCGAGCATCAGCGTGACCTTGGGGCCCTTCGCCTGGGAGATCCGCGCCGACAGCGGTGCCATCGCCATCATGACCAGGCCGTTCGGCGCCATGATCAGACCGACGGCGAGCATGCCGTGCCCCAGTCCGTAGCCGGTGGCCTTCGGCAGCTGCACCAGCTGGGGGAGCAGCAGCGACATGGCGAACAGCGAGAAGCCGAAGACGGCCGAGGCGAGGTTGGTGAGCAGCACCTGGCGCCGGGCGGTGGTGCGGAGGTCCACCAGCGGCTGTGCGCCGCGCAGTTCCCAGCGGCCCCACAGCAGCAGGACGGCGACCGCCGCGGCGAACAGACCGGTGGTGCGGCCGCCCGTCCAGCCCCAGTCGGCGCCCTTGGAGATCGCCAGCAGCAGGCACACCAGCGCGACCGACAGCCCCGCGGCGCCCACCAGGTCGAAGCGTCCGCCGGTGCGCACGGCGGACTCCGGAACGAGCCTGGCCACGAGCGCGGTGGCCAGGACACCGAGGCCGGCCGAGGTCCAGAAGAGCGCATGCCAGTCGGCGTGCTCGGCGAGGAGGGCGGCCGCGGGCAGGCCCAGGGCGCCGCCGACGCCCAGGGAGGCGCTCATCAGCGCGGTCGCCGCGGCGAGCCGCTCGGCCGGCAGCTCGTCGCGCATGATGCTGATGCCCAGCGGGATCACTCCGGCCGCCAGGCCCTGCAGGGCGCGGCCGACCACCATCGGGGCCAGTGAGTCACTCAGGCCCGCGACGGTGGACCCCGCCACCAGCAGCCCCAGGCTGACCAGCAGCATGCGCCGCTTGCCGTACATGTCCCCCAGGCGGCCCACCACGGGTGTGGCGACGGCGCCGGCCAGCAGCGTGGCGGTGACGGCCCAGGTGGCGTCGGACGGCGAGGCGTGCAGGAGCTTCGGCAGCTCGGGCACCACGGGGATGACCAGGGTCTGCATCAGCGAGACGACGATCCCGGCGAAGGCCAGGACGGCCACGACGGTGTTCGTGCGCGGCGGGGCGGACGCTCCGGTGTCGGGGGACGGGGCGGGGGGAGTGGGCATGGGCGCGGCCTCCGCGTCGGGGCAGACGGATACCGGCCTGCCTCAGCTATTTAAGTCAGTTGATTGAATTATCATGCGGGAGGGCCGCCTGGCCAGTCGGGCGGTGGCGGCGCGGCGGGCGTGGGGCTGGACGAAGTCCCGGCGGGAGAACCCTGGGTCCGGGACCCGGCGGCGTGCCCGGCGGTGTGGGGTCCCGCGCCATATCGGGCCGCCGGGGGCGCTCCTACCGTGCTTGGCATGGCCAAGACAAGAGCCGCAACGGCACTACTCGCCCTGCTGACGGCCCTCGCCGCCGTCCTCCTCCCCGCCCCCGCCGCCCAGGCGGCCTCCGTCCAGGAGGTCACCGGCTTCGGAACCAACCCGGGCGCGCTGAAGATGTACCGCTACATACCCGAGGGGCTGCCCGCCGGACGGCCCGTGGTCGTCGCCATGCACGGCTGCCAGCAGAACGCCCCGGCCTACGGCACACAGAGCGGCTGGACCCAACTCGCCGACCGCTGGGGCTTCTCCCTCGTGCTGCCCGGCCAGACCACCGCCAACAACATCAGCTCCTGCTTCAACTGGTTCCAGAGCGGCGACATCGCGCGAGGCCAGGGAGAAGCCGAGTCGATCAAGCAGATGGTCGACCGGCAGCTCGCCGACACCGGCGCCGACCGCTCGCGCGTCTACGCCACCGGGCTGTCCGCCGGCGGCGGGATGGCCACGGTGCTGATGGCCGCCTATCCCGACCGGTTCACCGCGGGCGGGGTCGTCGCCGGACTGCCGTACGGCTGCGCACAGGCCGCCGGATCGCCGTACACCTGCATGTACGTGGGCGCCACCCAGACCGCCGCGCAGTGGGGCAACCGGGTGCGCGCGGCGGCGCCGACCGGATACGCCGGGCCCTGGCCCCGGCTCATCGCCTTCCAGGGCACCGCCGACTACACCGTGAAACCGGTCAACATGACCGACCTGGTGGCACAGTGGACCGATGTCCAGGGCGCCGACCGGACCGCCGACACCGAGGACACGGTCGGCGGTTACCCGCACAAGATCTACACCAACCCCTCCGGCGCGCCCGTGGTCGAGACGTACAGCATCACCGGGATGGGCCACGGCCAGCCGGTCGACCCCGGCACCGGCCCAGCCCAGTGCGGCACCGCCGCCGCGTACGTCCTCGACGTCAACCTCTGCGCCGCCTACCAAGTGGGCCACGCGTGGGGGCTGGGCTGATCGAACTCCCCGGGGCCGGACCCTGTCGCGGCGGGCCGCCGTACGACATCCTCCGATGCCATGAGTAGACCCGCTGATCGCGTGAACCGAGCGGCACGCGCCTGGATCTGGCCCCTCGTCATCGGCCTCGTCTGCACCCTGACCTGGAGCTCGCCGGCCGGCGCCGACACCTCCCGGGCCGGGCTCGACGACGCCCTCGACACCATCCTCGCCGACCCCCTGCTGAAGGGCGGCGCGGCGGGGGTGGTCGTCGCCGACGCCGACACCGGCGCCGTCCTCTACCAGCACCGCCCCGACGACCGGCTGATGCCCGCCTCCAACACCAAACTCCTCACCTCGGCCGCGGCCATGGGACTGCTCGGCCCCGACTACACCTTCCGCACCGAGGTCCTCACCGCCGGCAGCCGCCACGGGCGGGTGCTCCGCGGCGACCTGTATCTGCGCGGCACCGGCGACCCCACCCTCCTCGCCGAGGACTACGACCGGCTCGCCGCGAGCCTCGCCGAGTCGGGCATCGAGCGGGTCACCGGCCGGCTGATCGCCGACGACACCCGGTTCGACACCCAGCGCGTCGGCCGCTCCTGGGCCGCCGACGACGAGTCCGCCTACTACGCGGCGCAGATCTCCCCGCTGACCCTGGCCCCCGACACCGACTACGACGCGGGCAGCGTCATCGTCCGGACCACCCCCGGCGCGGCAGCCGGCGACCGGCCCGAGGTCACCCTCACCCCCAGCACCGACTACCTCCGGATCGACAACCGCGCCACCACCGGCGCCACCGGCAGCGGCTCCACCCTCACCGTCGAGCGGCAGCACGGCTCCAACACCCTCACGGTCAGCGGCGCCCTCCCCGCCGGGAGCAGCCCCGCCAAGGAGTGGGTCAGCGTCTGGGAGCCCACCGGCTACGCCGCCTCCGTCTTCACCGACGCGCTGGCCCGGCACGGCGTCCACCTCGACAAGGCCACCCGCCTCGGCAAGGCCACCCCGCCCGACGCGCGGCCGCTCGCCTCACACCGGTCGATGCCCCTCAAGCAACTGCTGCTCCCGTTCATGAAGCTGTCCAACAACATCCACGCCGAAGTGCTCACCAAGGCCATCGGCTACGAGACGGCCGGCCGCGGCACCTGGGACGCGGGCCTGGCGGCCATCTCCGACTGGCTGAAGAAGCAGGGCGTGGACACCGGCTCGGTGCGCCAGGTCGACGGCTCCGGGCTGTCCCGGATGGACAACATCGCGGCCGGCCGCCTCGCCGAGCTGCTCCTGACGGTGCGCGACGAACCCTGGTACGCCGACTGGTACGCCTCGCTGCCGGTGGCCTGCGCCCCCGACCGGATGGTGGGCGGCACCCTGCGCTCGCGGATGTGCGGCACCCCGGCGGCCGGCAACGCGCGCGGCAAGACCGGCTCGCTGACCGGGGCCTCCGGGCTCTCCGGGTACGTCACCGACGCGGACGGCAGGGAGCTGGTCTACAGTGTCGTCACCAACAACTACCTCGCGCCGTCCGTGAAGAGCCTGGAGGACGCGATCGTCGTGACGCTCGCCAAGTCCGGGGCGGACCGGGTCACCGCCGTCCGGCCGAAGGCCGTGCCGGGCGCCAGGCCCGAGCGGGGCGGGGCCGCCGACCTCGAGTGCTCGTGGACCAAGCCCCGGCGCTGCTGAGCCGTACCGGCGCACGGCCGCGCCGCCGGGTCACACCCGCGGCGCGGCCGTCCTCCGCGCCGTGACCGCCTCGATGAACTCCTCCGGCGGGAGGTAGGAGTGCGCGGTGACGTAGTGGTGGACGAGATTGGGCGCCACCAGCCACCTGCCGTCACGGCCCACCACCCGCACCTCGGCGCTGCCGAGGGAAACGCGGTCCTGGCCGACCTGGATGACCACCGGGTATTCATCCGCCCCGCCGGGGTGCGGAAGCCCACAGCGGTGCCACCCGCGCATCATCATCTGAGGGTCGTCCCGGCACAGCAGCGCGAGGGAATGGACGAATGCCTCCGGAACCGCGCCTCGGGGGAATTCCTCGCCCGGCTCCAGCCAGCCGACGTTCACCGCCTCGATCCCTTCGGGGACCGATCCTGCTGGATAGGCGTAGGGGGACAGGTCCGCGTAGTGGGTCACCGCAGTGGCTCCTGGTTCTCAGATGATCGAGCGGCAAGCGGCCCAGTGTACCCGGCCCATATTGGGCTGAAGCAGTTGCGAGAGACGGGTCTCCTGGTCCACGACTGTGCTCGTGGGGTTCGCTCCCCAACGGCCCGGCGGGAACAGCGAATAGTCAGGCATCTGCTCTCCCGGCTGGTAGATCCGCGTCGGGGTGGGGTTGCCTTCTTCGACCATGCGGGCCACCTCCTCGGGAAGGTCCATGCCGTGCTTGCTGTATGCGGCGACGCTCGTGCCTTCGGGCACCGTGACCATGCCGGTGTCGCCCGCCCGGATGCCGCCATGACCGGCGAAGACCTGTTCGTTGTCCGGACGGCCGAACACGTTGAAATCCTGTGGGATCTCGCCCACGTCGTCTGCGGTACTCAGTTCGTCCCAACCGCCCGAATTCGGGCTACGGGTCGCACCCTCCCCGGGGACGGTGCAGGGGGAGAGCCCCAGAGGGTCGATGAAGAGGTGGGGGTTGGGCACGTAGGCCGCCGGGTTGGGGGCGGGGGTGAGCCCCAGGGGATCCGGGGTGGCGTAGCGGGCGGTGGTGGGGTCGTAATAGCGGTGGCGGTTGTAGTGGAGGCCGCTTTCGGGGTCGAAGTACTGGCCCGGGAAGCGCAGGGGTGTGTACGTGGTGCTGGTGGCGGCCCACGTGGTGGTGCCCCACAGGGTGCTACGGGTGCGCCAGGCTATGTTGCCGGTCTCGTCGACGAGTTCGCTCGGGGTGCCGACGAGGTCGGTGACGATGGCGAAGAAGCGGCGGTCTATCTCGCGCTGGGTGGTGGCCTCGGTGATGCGCTCCGTCTGTGCCACCGGCCGCACACCATCGTGATGCCAGGTCAGCGTCACGGGGTCGGGGAGATCGGGGGCGGTGGTGGTTTGTTCTACGAGGGTGTTGCCGTCCCACGTGAAGTCCACCTGTTCGACGACTGTTTCTCCGTCGTCGGCGAGGCGTTGTTTGGCGGTGCGGCGGCCGAGGGGGTCGTAGAGGTAGCGCCACAGTGTGCCGTCGGGGGTGGTGACGGTGGCGAGGTGGCTTTCCGCGTCCCAGGTGTAGTGCCAGGAGTCGGGTCGCTTGGACAGCCGGGTTTTCTGGCGGAGGGTGAGGCGTCCGGCGGCGTCGTGTTCGTAGCGGACGCGTCCGGCGCGGGTGATGCGGGTGCCGGTGTAGGCGCGGGGGCCGGTGGTGTCGGTGCCGGGGTGGCGGTCCGGCCAGGTGGCGTGGGTCTGGTTGCCCGCCTCGTCGTAGGCGTAGCTCTCGGTCCAGTTCTCGGCGCGGACGGCGGTGACCCGGCCTGCCTCGTCGAGGTCGAAGGCGCGGTGGCCCCGGAGTTGGTCGTCGATGCCGGTGAGGTGGCCGTCGGGGCGGTAGGTGTAGGCGCGGTGCTGGGCGGTGTGGCCCTCGGGACCGGTGGTCAGGATTTGTTCGGACAGCCTTCCGGCGGGGTCCCAGAGCTGGGCGAGGGAGGTGTCACCGAAGTGGCGGGCGGTCTCCCGGCCCACCGCGTCGTAGGCGAAGTCGAGTGTGTGGCCGCAGGCGGTCAGCGTGGTGCGGCGGCCCGCCGCGTCATAGGCGTAGGTGGAGGTGGCACCGGAGGGAGTGGTACGGCGGATGCGGCGGCCGAGCGCGTCGTAGGCGTGGGTCAGTACCCGGCCGTCGACCATCTCGGTCGTCACCCGGCCCATCCGGTCGCGCCGGAAAACCGCCGATACCTCGGGGCCGACGGCCTCCATCAGCCGGCCCGCCGGGTCGTAGGAGAAGGTGGTGACCCGGCCTGCGGCGTCCTTGCGGACCACCCGGCCGCACTCGTCGCGTTCGAGGGAGATCGCCTGGCCGAGGGGGTTGGTGCGGGAGACGAGCCGGCCGGTCGGGTCGTACGCGTAGGTGAGGGTGCGGCCGTCGAAGTCCGTCTCGCTGAGCAGTCGGCCGGTCGGGTCGTACTCGTAGGTCCAGGTCAGGCCCTGGGGATTGCTGACTTGGGTGAGGCGCAGCCGGGTGTCGTGCGTGAACTCGTAGCGGGTACCGTCCGGGTCGGTCTGGGCGGCCAGCAGGTCGAAGTGGGTGTATTCGTAACGGGTCACGCCGCCGCCTGGATCCGTGTGAGCGGTGAGGTTGCCCTCCCCGTCGTAGGTCCAGGTCTGCTCGGTGCCGTCCGGGGCGGTGCGCCGACGCAGTTTGCCGTCGATGGACCATTCCATGTGGGTGGTGGTGCCGAGCGGGTCGGTGATGGCGGTGGGGCGGCCGAAGGCGTCGCGGTGGTAGGCGGTGCTCGCGCCCAGGGGATCGGTGATCTCGACGGGGAGCCCGGCCGGGTCGCAGCGCACGCGGGTGGTGTCGCCGAGTGGGTTGGTGACCGAGGCGAGGTGGCCGTGGTCGTCGTAGGTGTAGCGGGTGGTGTTGCCCAGCGGGTCGGTGGCGGTGGTGCGGTTGCCTCGCTCGTCGTACGCGTAACGCCAGGTGGCCCCGTCCGGGTGGGTGACCCGCACCGGCAGGCCCAGGGCGTCGTAGGTGGCGGTCCGCCGGTGTCCGTCGGGGGTGACCACGGAGGTCAGCCGGCCGGCCGGGTCGTAGCCGAAGCTGGTGGTCCGGCCCAGGGCGTCGGTGCGGGACAGGGCGCGGCCGTAGTGGTCCCGTCGGGTGCGGACCGTGTTGCCGAGCGGGTCGGTCACGGCGATGACCTGACAGCGGTCGTTGACCAGATAGCGGGTGGCGTGGCCCTCGGGCGTGGTGACGGTGGTGACCCGGTGGCCCGTGCGTTCATCGGTGGGACCGTAGTCGATACGCACCGAGATGTGTCCTTCGGTGCCTCCCTCGGCGATGACTCGGTCGTTCTGGTCGTAGACGTAGTCGTAGCGGCGGTCGTTGGTGTCGGTCCACGCGATGATCCGCCGCTCGGTGTCGTACTCGAACCGCAGCGGCTGGCCGGAGGAGTTGGTGACCTCGGTGAGATTGCCATCGGTGTAGGAGTACCGGATCAGCTCCTGGTCGGTGCCGTCGAGGGCCGCGCCTGCCAGGTGCAGGGCGGTGATGCGGCCGCCCTCGGTGGTGAGCTTGAGGTGGTAGCCGCCGCTGTGGACAATCGCGGCCGGGGCGCCCTGGACGTCGTACTCGAAGGTCAGGCGGTGGCCGTTGCGATCGCTGATCTCCACCAGCGGCGCCTCGCCGTCCCCGCCCCCTTCCGGGCCGGTGAAGTACCAGGTGCGGCCGGTGTCCGGATCGGCGAGGGTGTAGTCGCCCGCCACCGTCCGCTCCAGCGGCCACCTCGGCCCCAGCTCGGGCAGCGTCGGCACCCCCGGCGCCGGATGCGGATACGACAGCAGCAACCCGTCCTCCGCGACGAACACCACACCCCGCGCACCGATCTCCAACCGCTGATCAGCCGAACTCGACCACGTCGGCCCGAACCACCGCCCCACCCGATACCCCGACTCCGCCCGCCGCACGAACACCAGCGGCAACGCCCCCGGCAACACCACATCCCGCTGCGGCAGATACATCCGCCCCGACGCCAAATCCACCGGATCCGTACCCCCGGCCGTCTTCGCCACATCCGGCGTCGCATGCGGCGCGGCCCCGTCCTTGGCCAGCGTCCGCATGGCGGGGCCCTCCGCCTTGGCCAAGGTGGCGGGCAGCCGCTCGGCAGCCGTCACCGCCGTCTTCGCCCCACCCAGACCCTTCGTGCCGATCAGCTCCGGCAGCAGCCGCCCCAGCCCCTCGGACGGATCCTGCTGGAACGCGTCCCACATCCCCTTGACCGCCGTACCCGGGTCATTGGCCATCCGCACCAGACCGGCGGCGGTGCTGTTGAGATGGGTCACGTACTCGGCCGGGTGGGTGATGTTGTACAGGTCCAGCGGGTTCACCTGCCGGACGAAATTCACCAACCCCGCAGTCCCCTTCACCACACCGCCCAGGAAGTGGCTGGTGTCCAGGGCCAGCCCGTCCAGCCCGTCCCCCACCTGCTGCGCGTACGACGGCTTCTTCGGCGCCATATCCCGCGCCGCCTCCACCGCCGTCTTCGCCACCCCATGCGCCTCATCCCGCTGCCGCCGCGCCTCCGCCAGCATCTCCCGCGCGGCCTTCACATCACCCGCACCCGGATCCGCAAAAGCACCCGGCTTCTCCGGCAGACTGGCCGGGTCACGCTCGTCAGCGGGCAGCGCGTTGTACGCGTCCACCGCCTCGTTATACGCACTCACCTTGTCGTTGTGGGCGGTACGCGCATCATCCGACGCCTTCTTCCCCTTCTTGAAACGCCGGATCGCCTCCTCCGCCTGACCCTGCGCCCACTCCACCGTCCCCGCGAACCGCTCCAGCGCCCCCGACGCCTTCTCACACGCGTCCGCCGCCGAGAACCACTTCTTCGGCTCGACCGACACCTTCTCCCGGAAGGCATCCGCCGCCTTCCCCTTCAACGACCCCGACCCCAGCCCCTGGAGCCCTTTTCCCACATTGTTGAACGCCGTCTTGAAGTCGGTCAGGTGATTCGCCGTCGAGCGGAGTTTGGACGGGCTGCCGTGGATCAGCTTCTTGGGATCCTCGCTCTCCCCCAACTGCATCTCATCGACAGCCGCCCCCAGTGCGTTCGCCGCCGAGTCCGACGTGTCCCGGACCCAGTCGGCACCGCTCTCCCAGCCGACGTCATCCAGCCGGTCCGCCGTCCAGTCCCCCGCGTCGTCGATGGCCCCACCGACATCCTCGACCCGGTCCTCGACCCAGTCCTCGACACCATCCGGAACGAAATCTCCGAGCCCCATGTGCCTACACCCCCGTACCAGGACCACGGCATTCCGGATGAGAGTACCGGCTCTGTTCAGGGCGCCCGTTCGGCGTCCAGACTCACTAGGAGTGAGGCCGGGCCGTCAGCCGTCAGGACGGTCGGGAGCAACAGAACAAGGGGGAGACCAGCAGTGATCGAGACAGTGTTCCGCGGTGAGGACCTGCCCGTGGAGGACCGCTTCGAGCGGTGGCGCGACCTGGCGTTCGAGAGCCATTCACCCCATGAGATCCGTACGGACCACACGGCCGACTTCCATGGCACCCTGCGGCTGCTTGACCTCGGTGTCCTCCAGGTCACGACGTTCTCCTGCCCGCCCCTGGACTCCGCCCGGACCCCGGCGCTGATCCGCAGGTCCGACCCCGAGATCTACTACCTCTCGGTGCCCCTGCGCGGGCACATGGGGGTCGTCCAGGACGACCGGGAGACCCTGGTCGGACAGGGCGAACTGGTGATGATCGGCAGCTCGTACCCGTACCGGGGCCTCCTGGGCGCGGAAGGCGGCACGGTCTCGGCCGCGGAGATGCTGATCCCGCGGGCGCTGCTGCGGCGGCCCGCCGGCCTCGCCGACGGGCGGTCCGCCCTGAGGGTGCCGGGGCGATCCGGTATGGGCGCCCTGTTCATCGACTTCCTCACCGGCCTGGCCACCGACACCACGTCCTACGGATCCTCGGACTCCGCGCGACTGGGCGTCGTCGCACTGGAGTTGGCCGGCGCCCTGCTCGCCCACCTGCTCGCTGATCAGGAGCCGCCCGAGACCTTCCAGCACGCCCTCGCCCTGCGCGTCCACCGCTACATCCACCAGCATCTGACCGACCCGGAACTGACACCCGAGCGGATCGCGGCGGCCCACCACATCTCCGTCCGCTCCCTGCACCGCCTCTTCCACCGCCAGGACACCACGGTCTCCGCCTACATCCGCCGGCAGCGGCTGGAACGGGCCCGCCGCGACCTGGCCGACCCGGGGCTGTGCACCCGGCCCGTCCACGCGATCGCCGCCCGGTGGGGCTTCCCCAGGCCGGCCGACTTCACCCGCGCCTTCCGCGCGGCCTACGGGATGCCGCCCAAGGACTTCCGGCACCTCGCCCAGGGCACCTCCCGGCGGTAGCCGGGGGAGCGGCGCGATTGGCGTCCAGCGCCAAGCGGCTGGCGCTGAGTGCTAAGGACATGTCCGCGCCCACCCCGGCAGACTCGTCGGTCGGGTGACGGGGCCGATGCGGCCGGAGCCCCGGGCCCGCTTCCCCCGCGGGGGAGAAATACGGGGAGAGGTAACACCATTACATTGCCATCGCTTCTGCGCTCACGAGAGTCGACGGCCTTCTCAGCGGCCTTCGCGACGACCTTCGCGACGGGCGACCGCGGTGGGGCGTCGCCGCGCACCGAGCTGGAGTTGGGGTCCGTACGGCTGACCGTCCTGCGCTGTCCCGCTCCGCCCATTCCATCCGCTGCACCCATGCCATCCGCTTCGCGCACTCCATTCGCTGCGCCCGCTCCAGCCGCGCCCGCGACGCCGGGGGCCCGGAGATCCGCCCGGAGCGGCGATCCGCAGACGTGGCGGCTGGTCCTGGTCTCCGACGGGCCGCTGACGCTGGGCCCAGGTCCAGGCGCCACCCGCCTCGACCCCGGCCACTTGGTGCTGTGGGACCCCGGCGAGCCGTTCGACCCGGTGGCGGCCGACCGGGCCCGGCCGCCCCGGGCGCTGGTCCTGCACCTGCCGGGGACCGCACTGTCGGTGCCGCACCAGGCGCTGCGCGGCCTGGTGGCGCGGCCGGTGCCCTCGGAGGCGGGCCCGGCGGCCCTTCTCGCACGGTTCCTGGAGGGGCTGGCAGGGCCGGCCTCGACGGTGGAGACCCGGCAGGCGGCCTGGCTGGGGCGCGCCGCGGTCGACCTGGCGGTGGCCTTCCTCAGCAGCGTCACCGACCCGCGGGACGACGCGGCACCGCAGCCGCGCCGGATGGCGCTCCTGGGCGAGATCAGGTCGTACGTCGAACGCCATCTCGGCGACCCCGACCTGTCGCCGAAGGCGATCGCCGCGGCGCACCACATCTCGGTCCGCTATCTGCACCATCTGTTCCGGCAGGACGGGCAGACGGTCGGTGGGTTCGTCCGGCAGCGGCGGCTGGAGCGCTGTCGGGCCGATCTGACCGACCCGTGCCTCGCCGGGCAGAGCATGGCCGTGATCCGGGCGCGCTGGGGCTTCCATGACGCGGCCGTGTTCAACCGCGCCTTCAAGAAGGAGTACGGGATCACGCCCGGCGAATACCGGAGGCGCGAGGGAGTGCCCGCGGGGGCCCGGTAGCGGTCGCCGGTGGTGCCGAGGCCGGGCCGGCGGGGGACCGCCGGCCCGGCTATGGCGTTTGCGGTCAGGCGCGGAGCGCCGGCCAGGTGTCCTCTCCCACGATGCCGTCCACGTGGAGGTGGTGATAGCGCTGGAACCGCTTGACCGCCGCCCGCGTGTCGGGGCCGAACTGCCCGTCCACGCCGCCGGGGCCGATGTCGTACTTGCGGGCCTTGAGGATGCACTGCACCTGGCGGACGCGGTTGCCCTTGTCGCCGTACTGGGTGAGCGCGATGCCGGAGTAGTAGTGGCAGGACTTCCACGGCTTCGGCGGTGAGGTCCTCGGCGGAGGCTGCGTCTGCTGGGGAGGGTCCGGGGCGGCCGTGGCGCTGCCGGCCGGGGGGTTCGGGCTGGCGGGGGGCTGGGTCTCCGCGGAGCCTCCGCCTCCGCCGCCGTTGCCTCCGCCCCCGCCGCCGTTGCCGCCGCCTCCGGCCCCGCCCCCGCTGTTACCGTCGCCACCCCCGTCGCCGTCCCCGCCGCCAGCGGCCGGGGGGGTCGCGGGGTCGGCGGAGGCCGGCGTCGTTTCCGGCGACGGCTTCGGCGAGTGCTTCGCCACGGGGGACTTCGACGCGTGTGGGTGCTGCGCGGACTTGGACGCGGTCGCGGCCACGTTCTTCCCGCCGTCGTCGGAGGAGCCCATGCCCGGGACGGCGAAGGCCACCACGCCGACGGTCACCGCCACGACCGCCGCGGCCGCCGCCAGCACCAGACCACGGCGGCTCTTGCGCTCCGCCGGCTTCAGCGTGCGCTCCGGCGCGCCGCGGCGCAGGATCGTCAGCTGGTCCATGGGCGACACCGCGGCGGCGTGCCCGCTCCACTCGGAGCGGGCACGGATCAGCTCCGCGAGGGCCGCGGGCCACTCCGGCGCCGGCGTGTGCCGCCGGGCCGCGTCCACGACCTCCTGCGGACTCGGCCGCCCCGCCGCGTCCTTGTCCAGGCACCGGCCGATCAGCTCCGCGAGGGCCTGGTCGGACTCCGCCACCCTGGCCAGCACGTCTTCGCTCGGCGGCGAGTAGACCACGCGATGGATGACATCGGCCGTGGACCCCTCGCCGAACGGTGTTCTGCCGGTCGCGGCGTGTGCCAGCACCGAGCCCAGCGAGAAGACGTCCGACGCGGTGCCCGCCTCCCGGCCGTCCGCCTGCTCCGGGGACATGAACGCCGGGGTGCCCACGTGCTGGCCGGTCATGGTGAGCACGCTCGCGTCGGTGGTGTGGGCCACCCCGAAGTCGATGACCCGCGCCCCGTCCGCGCCCAGCAGCACATTGGACGGCTTGAGGTCGCGGTGGACGATCCCCGCGGCGGCGAGCGTGGCGAGGGCCTCCCCGATCTCCCCCGCCAGCCGCCACACCACCGGCGCGGGCAGCGGCCCAAAGCGGCGCACCGCGTCGTCGAGGCTCGGCCCCGGGACGTAGGCGGTCGCCATCCACAGGCGCTCCTCCTCGTCGAAGCCCGAACCGAGCAGCCCGGCGGTGTACTTCCCGTGGACTCTCCGTACGACCTCCACCTCGCGCTCGAACCGGCGCCGGAACCTCGGGTCCTCGGCGTGCTCCGGCCGGATGACCTTGACGGCCACCAGCGCCCGGGCCCCGTACGTGGTCGCCCCCTCCGCGTCCACGCCCGCTTCCCGCCCGAGGTACAGCCGGCCCATCCCGCCGCCACCCAGGCGCGCGAGCACCCGGTACGGCCCGATCGCCACCGGATCCGACCGCCGCAGCGGCTCCGCGCCGAGACGTTCGAGATCGGAGGTGTTCAGCTCTCCGGTCCAGGGGTGGGCCGGATCCCTGTCAGACATGGGGTCCCCTCACGGAGTTCCTGCTGTGGCGCTCCCGGGTCCGGCTCAGCCGTTGCCGCCGGCCTGGGAGATGTTCTTCAGAACCGCGTCGAACTTCCTCTGGAACTCGTCCAGGGACTGCTTGATCTTGTTCAGGTCCGCCTGGGCGCCGCTCCAGGCGGAGCGGAACTCGGCGGCGTGCTTGCCGTCCCAGTGGCTCTGGTCGCTCAGGATGTTCCCGGCGGCGGAGAGCTGGCTGATGGACTGCTGGAAGCCGCCGTCGATGATGCTGAGGAACTTGCGGCTCGCGGCGTGTGCGGCGTCGTCGACCTTTACGGTGCCTGCCATGGCGATGTTTCTCCTGTGTTTCTTGTGGATGGTGATGGGTATGCCGGGGTCGGCCTGGGGGCCTAATCCGGTTGCTCGTAGTCGGGATCGCCGAGGGCCTTCGAGATCTCCCCGAGTTCGAGATCCCGGTAGGCGTGCGTCAGATCCGTGATGGACGGCGGCTCATGACCTTGGGCGTCCTTCTTGCCCGCGTAGTACTCGTCCGGGTGCAGCATGATCTTCTTGACCAGCTCGGCATTCTTGACGGGATCGGCGCCGAACGACACGGGGGTGTTCGATCCCGCCGGGTGGACGAGACCTCGGGAGATCAGTGAACTGACGGTGAGGGAAAGGCCTCCGACGGCGAGGCGGTCATTGAGCAACGACGTGTTCGCATGACTCCCGCCCGGGAACAGCTTGTCGAGGAGGCCCGTCAGCGGATCCATTTCCGACGAGAACAGGCTCTGCGCGGCCCCTACCCCCGCCGTGTAGGCAATGTTGCCGATGAGTGCTTCCGGCGCGAGAACGGCTGTCGGCATGAAAAGCACGTTGACGTATCCGCCCTGGATCATGCTCTTCAGCAGCTCGTGCTCGTCACCGGTCTCGTTCGCTGCCTTGAGGAACAGCCCCAAGCCCTGGCCGGTTTGCCTTCCCAGCCCTTCGGCCCAGCGCCGAAGGGCTATGGGGTCCGCTCCTGGCGGAGGGGTCTGGCTTTGCGTCACTCCGGCGGCGTAGAACTGCATCAGCGGGCCGATCAGCGGCTTCATTTCGTTGTGCGTCAGTTTCGGCGCACCTTCGCCGAACAAGGCCTGCGAGACCTTGTGCATCAGGGCGTGCGCCCGCGGTTGACCGTCGACGTTCCCCATCGCCGTGGTGAGTACGGCGAGAAGCGTGGACCGCAGCGGGGGATTGAGCGAGGCCTCGCCGTAGAACAGATGCCGGATCTGGGCAGCGCTGAGGGAATTGGCGAAGTTCAGGGCAGCCGTCGGGTTGCTCCTGAGGGCATTGAGCAGGGCGATTTGCTGCTCGGGAGTGATGTGGTTGTGCTCCACCGAGTTGTCTCTGCCCACGAGCCTGCTGAGCGCCTCGACGACATGGCCGGTCGTCGCCTCGGTCAGCACGCCGCTGGCATAGGCGCTCACCAACGGCTGGATGTTGCCCGGCTGGGCCAGGAACTGCTCGATCTGCCGCACGTTCAGGGAATTGAAGAAGCCGGCGCAGAAGTACGGGTCGTCGGCGTGCTTGGCGAGCTCGCGTTCGACACGTTGGCGTTCGCCGGCGTTCATGACCGTCGGCAGCTCATGGGCCAGCGCGGCTCCCGCCTTGATCTGTGCCTGGTGCGCGGCCTCTTTCCGAAGCATCTGAACGAAGGTTTCGACGGCCTTTCCATCGGCACGGATCGGCTGGTTCCGCCCCCGTACGAGAACACCTCCTGCGCGCAGGAACGCCTGGCCGACGGTCCTCACGTCCCGATCGGTGTAATACGCGGCCGCCACCTGCCTGGCCACATTCGCGTCAATGGCCTCGGCGACGCAGGGCCCACCGCCGTTCTCATACGCCAGGAGAGACGGCGTCAGCACAGTGCGCACCCAGGTCTGGAGCTGCTCGGCACCCTGGGTGCACACATCGGAGTACCTGGCGAGGTACTCGGGAATCGCGGAGACGGTGGTCATGTCGCCTTGCACCTAATGCTTGGTCTTCTCGGCCTTTTCGGCAGCGCGCGCCGCGGTGGTCGCGCTGTTCACCTGCGACTGGTATCTGAGGGCCGCTTCCTTGAGCGCGGTGAGCGCCTTCTGCTGGCGCTGGAATTCGATTTCGAAGCGATCGCGTTTCGCGCCCTGCCAGTTGTCGCTGTGCGGACTGCCGAAGAGGGTGTGACGCTGGCCGTTGCGCAGCCAGATGAACCAGTCCAGTTTCTCGACGAGCTGGGAAAGCTGCTGACTGAGCCGAGCGGCGGCGGCGAAGTCGTACTTCGGTGGCATCAGTCGGTTCCCCCCATGTGGTTCACGCGAGAATTCTCCGCTCGGGGGTGCGCCGTGTCATTGACCTCGGGCGCACAGTCCATGTGCCTTCCGTGCAATGCGGCATATGCACACGCCCGGGGGTCAGTTGGCCACCTGTACCCCCGCCGCGATCCCGTCCACCACGAGGTAGCCCCGCCCCGGCAGCGGCTCCATGCGGTCGTAGCGGGGCAGTTCGGTGCCCAGGAGGTCGCCGTCCAGGTCGTGGTCGGGGGACAGGAGGACGCCGCAGCGGCTGTCGCGGGCGCGTTGGGTCCAGTGGCCGTAGGCGCGGCGCAGGGCGTCGGCGCGGCCGGCGGCGATCAGGTGGTGGCCGGCGGTGGGGGAGGAGAGCCACTGTTCGAGGAGGCCGCGCTCGTCGTCGACCGTGTCGGCGTCGTCGGCCAGCAGCAGCGCGGGCCGGTCGAGGGGGAGGGCCAGGAGGGCCTGCTCCAGGTCGTCGTACGTGGTGGCCAGCGCGGTCAGCCCGGGCAGGTCCCGCAGCGGGGAGCGGCGGGGGGCGAAGCCGACGAGCGCGGGCGGGGCGTCGGCGGAGGCCGCCACGAGGCGGGCGACGGTGCACAGCGCCGTGCTGCGGCCGGACCGCTGGGGCCCGGCGATCAGCGCGTGCTCGCGCTCGTACAGCCGGAGCCCGGCGCAGCCGAGGGTGTCGGAGTCCAGGCCGACGGGGAGCCACCAGGGGTCCGCGGCGGTCCGGGCCGGGGCGGTGAGGGCGGTGGCGGGGACCTCGGTGGGCAGCAGCCCGACCTCCGGCGCGGAGCGTGCGGCCCCGGCCCAGCGGGCGGCGGTCTCGGCGACGGCCGCCGCCAGGTCCTCGCCCGGCCAGCCGATCTGGACCACCTGCCGGTTGGCGGCCACGACCGCCCGGCCGGGCACGGGGGCGGGGACCGAGCCCCGCGGCACGTCGAAGTATCCGTACTCGCCGGGGTCCGCCAGCCGCAGCAGCAGCTTGGTCTGGGTCAGGGCGGACCAGGCCGACGGCACGGCGCCCGAGCGGTCGGCGCTGACCGCGAAGCGGATGCCGACGGCCGGGCCGTCGGCGTAGACCCGGGCGAGCTCGTCGATCAGGTTCATGCCCGCCACGTCCTTGTCGAGGTCCGACAGGAGGGCCCCGAGGTTGTCCAGCAGCACCAGCCAGTCGGGAGCTCCCGCGGGCCCGCGGGCCTTGCGCTCGTCGAGTTCCCGGCGCAGCAGCTTGATCAGCCGCACTTGACGCTCCCGCTCGGCCGACCCGATGTGCGCCCCGGTGTGCGGCAGGGCGGCCAGCGGGGCCAGGTCGCCCGCGCCCAGGTCGAGGGCGAAGAGGTGGAGCCGGTCGGGTGGACGGGAGCCGGCCGTGGCCAGGGCGAGGGCGGCCAGCGCGGTGGAGGTGCCCGAGCCGCCGCCCCCGTAGATCAGCAGGTTTCCGGCGGCCGGGTCCCAGCCGACGGGGTACTGCCGCTGGCGGTCGGGGTCGTCGGCGAGAGCCCAGGCGGGCAGCCCGGCGGCCTCGGTGTGCAGGCCCTGGTCGGCGACCGGGGGAAGGTCCGCGCGGTGGA
>NZ_MAXF01000131.1 GCF_001704635.1 Streptomyces sparsogenes
GGTGTCACGCGCCCCGGTGTCCGGCACGCCGTTCAGCAGCACGTCCGGCACCACCTCGTCGGAGGCCACGTCGCGCACCCGCCCCCGGCCGTCGGACGCGGCGGTGACCACGGAGGTGCACAGGGCGGGCAGCCGGGTGGTGAGCACCAGGGCGCCGCAGCGCAGGGTCCGGTCGGCGAGCAGGTCCCGCAGCGGGCAGGGCCGGCCCTCCAGCAGGGTGGCGCCGTCCACGACCACCAGCAGCACCGGTCCGGCGTTGTCCTCCGTACGCCTGGGCGCGGCGGCGCGCAGGGCGCGGGCCAGCGTGTCCGCCTGCTCCGGTCCGGCCGCCACCAGCCGTGTGGTCCCCGACTGCGGATCCGCGCCGTGCGGCAGCCACTTCGTCCAGTCCCAGTCGGCCAGCCGCTCCGGGTCCACGAACACCGCGAGCGTCACATCCGCCGGCCCGCTGCCCACCACCGCCTGGCACAGCAGGGACCGGGCGACGGCGAGGGCCGCCCGCCGGTCCCCCTCGAACCCCACCGCCTCGCCCGCCGACATCCCGACCACCACCGGCACCTGCGGCAGCACACACCGTGCCGCCAGGATGCCCGCCACCTCCGGGGCGGGCCCCGCGGAGTCGGTGTCCAGGGGCGGGGCCCAGGGGAGATCGGCTGTGCCCACCACCGCCTTGAGGAAGTCCGGCGCGCCGGGGCGCCGCTCCCACAGGGCGACCCCCGGCACGGTCGCCCGGTGGACCACCTCCGCGGGGTCGGGGTGGGCGGCCCGGCGGTGACGGATCTCGGACGCGTGGCGCGCGGCCACGGTCTCCTCGAACTGTTCGACCCGGGCGGCGTGGTCCCGCATCCCGCGCCGGAAGCCGACCCGGCCCCGCAGGCGCTCCTCGGCGAAGTTGCCCACGAACATCAGGGGGGTGAGCGCCGCGATGGCCGCGTAGCGGACGTCGTGGGTGAGGGCGACGATCACCCCGGCGAGGACGAGCGGGCCGAGCATGCTGGAGATGGAGAACGGGGCCTTGTTGGCGCGCGGCGGCGGCGAGGGGGCGGCGAGCCGCGGCGGCTCGGCCGGCCTGCCGCCGCGTGGCGCGCGGTTGAACGGCAGGGTGCCGCCGGGCCCCACCTCGCGGACGGGGTTGACCCGCTGCACGGGGCCGAGGCGGTCCGGCGGCAGGACGCGCAGCAGCACCTCGCCGCCCAGCGAGACCAGGTCGTCCGGCTGCACCCGGGCGGCCTTGGAGATCCGCTCGCCGGACACGTCGGTGCCGTTGGCCGAGCCGAGGTCGGTGATGTGCGCCTGCCCGTCGGCCGACACCTCGAGCGCGGCGTGCAGCCGCGACACCCCCGTGGCCACGACCCGCACATCCGCCTCGGCGCCCCGGCCGATGACCGTCCTGCCCACCCGCAGCGGAATGCTCCGCCCGGCCTCCAGCCCGCCGACCACCCGCAGCACGGCCGCCGCCACGCGCGGCGCGCCGGCGGAGCCCCAGCCGGCGCGGGCCACCCGCGATCCATGGGCGAGACCGGACTCGGCCAACCCCGTCTCCGGCGGGGCCGTCCGCCCGTCGACGCTCAGGCCGCTCGCGGGGATGTCCAGGGCCGCGGCGAGATCGGCCAGCGTGGCGTTCGGCCGGCCGACGCGCAGTTCCATCTCCCGCTCGGTCTCGCCGTCGGCGTAGACGATCCGCACCGCGCAGTCCCTCCAGGGTGGGTCAGGGGACGAAGGGGCGCGTCGAGTCTGCCGCAGACCGGGCCGTCAGGCATTGACACCGGGTGCAGACCCGTTGACCGAGCGCGCAATGGCCGCACGCCGCGCCCCCGCCGGGGCCTCCGGGTTCGCGTGCGCCGGCCTCAGCGGGGTCTTGCCGGGTGGGTGAATCTCTCCTTCAATGAGGGGCCTCACCGTCCGTAGAAAGGGCTTTCCATGAGAACTCGCTTACGCGCTTCGGGGGTTGCGGCGGTCGTGGCGGTCGGGCTCGCGCTCGCCGTGGGGCCGGCGGCGGCCGCTCCGCACGTCGGGGCCAGTGGCTCCGCCGTCATGGACTACTACCAGTACCACGACCACTACGCGACGCATGAGGCGTGCGTGGCCGTCGGGGAGGAGTACCTGGAGCTGGGGGCCGACAACTACGAGTGCCGGGCCAAGGACGGCGGCTGGGACCTCTGGCTGATCTTCGCGACCTGATCCCCGCCGCCTGATCTCCGCCACCTGATCTTCGCCACCAGGGCGTACGGGGCCGCGGCGTACCGGGCCAGGTGGTGCGGGCACGGGGAGTGGATGCACGCTGGGGAGTGGATACGCGCAGGCACAGTCCGGAGGTGATCGTCATGCCACAGTCCACCGTGGGTTGGCATGTCGAATTGGAGTTTGACGAGGACAGCCGCCACACCCGCGCCGCCGCCCTGGTCCGGCTCGCCGACGGGAGCGAGGTACGGGGCCACGGCTCCGCCAGCCGGGCCCCCGCCGACTCCAACCAGCCGCGGGTCGGCGAGGAGATCGCGGGCGCCCGGGCGCTCAGCGAACTGGCGACGAAACTGCTCGACAAGGCACACGGCGAGATCGACGCGGCCTCCGGCCGCACGTCACACCCGCTGCACCTGAACCAGTGAAACGGCGGGCGCGCGGCGGCCGGTCAGCGCCCGGTCAGTGGGTGGCCTTCGGAGGCTCGACGCCCAGGGTGTGGCTGAAGATGTTCTTCGGGTCCCAGGCGGCCTTGACCTTCCGCAGCCTCGGGTAGTTGTCCTTGAAGTACAGCGTGGACCAGGGGACGCCCGAGGTGTTCACGGCGGGGTCGGCCAGGTCGTCGTCCGGGTAGTTGATGTAGGCGCCGTCCTTCGGGTCCGGCACCCCGTGGGTGTCGGCGTAGATCTCGCGGTACAGCCTGCGCAACCAGTCGACCTGCGCGGCGTCCCGGTCGGCGGCGGCCCACGCCGCCGTGTACTGGACGCGCATCACCGCGTCCCGGTGCGGGAAGGCGGTGGCGTCGGGGGCCACCGCGCTGATCCGCCCGCCGTAGCTGGCGATGCCCACCGAGCCGAAGAGCAGGGTCGGGTCCTGCTCGCGGGTCAGGTTCTCGTAGATCGCGGAGAGCTGGGCGTCGGAGAAGCCCTTGCGGAGATAGCCCGACTTGATCTTGAGCCGGTAGCTGTCGGAGTTCGGGCCGTCCAGCGCCGCCGCCAGCCACGGCTGCTCGGTCTTCACCACGTTGACCGGGGCGCCCACCCCGGCGCCGACGGCGCTCAGATAGTCCTCCAGCAGATCGGCGGCGTCGGCTCCGAACACCTGCCCGCTGGCCAGATTGAGGTCGTTGGCCTTGCGGCCCACCGTCAGGTCGGCGTACAGCCGGGTGGCGGGGGCGCCGACCGCGCTGTTGCGCTCGCACCAGTCCATGTGGTTGCGGATCAGCCGGGTGAACTTGGTCTTGTCCAGGTCCAGGGCCTGCCACGGCCACTGGGCGGAGAAGGCGATCGCGCTCTTGGGCGCCCGGGGCAGCAATTGCCCCGGGTCGGTGCCCTCCGCGCCCGGTGTGCGCAGCCAATAGCGGGTCACCACGCCGAAGTTCCCACCGCCGCCCCCGGTGTGGCCCCACCACAGCTCGCGGTTGGGGTCGGACGCCTCACGCGTGGCCACCACCGCCCGCGCCCTGCCGTCCGCGTCGACCACCACCACCTCGACCGCGTAGAGGTGGTCCACCACCAGCCCCATGGCCCGGGACAGCACACCGTAGCCGCCCCCGCAGATGTGGCCGCCCGCCCCGACACCGGGACACCACCCGGCCGGGATCGTCACCCCCCAGCCGAGCACCAGCCGCCGGTAGACCTCGCCCAGGGTGGCGCCGGGCTCCACCGCGAAGGCGCGCCGCGCCGGGTCGTACCCGACCTGCGTCATCCCGGACATGTCGATGAGCACCCGCACGGCCGGGTCGTCCACCCACCCCTCCGCGCAGTGTCCGCCACTGCGCACCGCCACCCGCCGGCCGGAGTCCACCGCCTCCTGGACCGCGGCCACCACCTGCTCGGTCGAGCCGACGACCCACACCTGGTCCGGGGTGCCCACCCAGCGCTTCTGGCCGCGCCGCACCAGATACGCGTAGCGCGAATCGTCGGGGCCGGCCTTGACCGGGCCGAGCGGGGGCGCGCAGTCCGCCCGCCCGGTGCCCTCGGCGGCGCCGGCGGGGGTCTGGAGGGATAAGCCCCCGACGACCCCGGACGCGGCGACGGTGGCGCCCCGCAGCAGTTGACGGCGGTTGACCCCGGACATGGTCATCTCTCCTCGGGAGGCTCGGTGGGGGGTTGGGGGCGGGGGTGGTGTGCGTGGACGGGGTGGCCTAGAGGACCGGTGCCCGCGGCCCGTCGGGCGCCGTGTGACGCCCTTCGACGACGGCCCGCGCGACCGCGGCGACCTCCTCCTGGCCGAGCCGCCGGTACCCGTCCTCGGTGACGAGGGCGACGAGGGGGAACAGCCGCCGGGTCAGATCGGGGCCGCCCGTGGCCGAGTCCTCGTCCGCCGCGTCGTACAGCGCCTGGACGACGGCGGTGACGATGTCGCCCTCCGGCATGCCCTCCCGGTAGAGCTTCTTCAGCGAGCCGCGGGCGTGGACCGAGCCCGAGCCGGTGGTGGCGAAGCCCGACTCCTCCGAGCGATTGCCGGTGACGTCATAGGAGAAGACGCGGCCCCGGCCCTTGTTCAGGTCGTAGCCGGCGAAGAGCGGAACCACCGCCATGCCCTGCATCGCCATGCCGAGATTGTCCCGGACCATCTTGGTGAGCCGATTGGCTTTGCCGTCCAGGGACAGGGGCGTGCCTTCTATTTTCTCGTGGTGCTGGAGTTCCAGTTGCAGGAGCCTGACGAGTTCCACCGCCAGGCCCGCGGTGCCGGCGATGGCGACGGCGGAGTGTTCATCGGCCGGGAACACCTTGTCGTATTCACGGTGCGCGATGAGATTGCCCGAGGTGACGCGCCGGTCGCCGGCCACCAGCACGCCGTCCGCATAGGTCGCCGCGATGACGGTCGTGCCGTGGGGCGCCTGGAAGTCGCCCCGGGCGGGCGGCAGATGACGCCCGGCGGGCAGCAGATGAGGAGCCTGCGCGCTGAGGAAATCCATGAAGGAGGAGGTCTCGCGAGACAGGAAAGCGGGTGGCAGAGCGCCGGGCTTTCGCGAGTCGAAGGTCATGCGCGTTCCTTCCCGAGAGGCGTCGGCGGCTCCTGCTGGCCGCACATTACCCCACCCCCGCCCCGGGCAATCCATGAAGAGAGTCACGCCGGGCCGTGGTCGAAAAACACCGCCTGATGAGGGGCGTTGGAGAGAATCTGGCATTTGGCTGCCAACCCCGAGGTGTTGACCTCGGGCACCCGGCCGTACGAGGGTGTGGGTGATTTCCGAAGTCCGGCACGTGGGGGAGCACCGGGCTGAGCTTCGCCCACCCGCTCCGGTTCCCGACGCGCGTAAACCTGTCCGGTTCTGCGATCCGTTTCCCCCTTTCCTCTTCCCTGTGATCCGTCGCCGAGCGCGCGCCCGCGCGATGGCTTGATCATGCCTTTTGCCAGGAGGATGCCTCATGTCTCGTCCGCTCAACGCCATGAACGTGCCGGGAAGGACCAGCTTCCTGGAGGAGATCCTCCGCGGTGCGCTCCGACTGGACCTCGTGCATCCGTTTCCGGCGCAGCCGGAGAGCGACCGCAAACAGGGCGACACGCTTGTCGCGGATGCCAAGGAGTTCGCCCGCGGCTTGGTCGACCCCGCCCTTGTGGAGAAAACGGGGGAACTGCCCCGGGAAGCCGTCAAACGGCTGCGGGAGAGCAGTTACGTGAAACTCCAGAGCCCACGGGAGGTCGGCGGCCTCGAACTGTCCGATCTCAATACCTTTCGCGTCGTTCAGGCCATTTCCAGCTGGTCGCTTCCGCTCGGCCTGGTGGTCGCGGTACAGAATTCCATCGGCTTCGCCCCGCTGCTCCGGCTTCTTCCCGAAGGCCCGTTACGCGACATGCTCACCGAGCGGGTCGCGCGCGGGCTGATATCCAGCTTCGCCGATACGGAACCCTCCGGCGCGGCCAATCACCGGCGGGAGACCGTCGCGGTCCCCACCGAGGACGGGCACGCCTACCTCGTCAGCGGCGAGAAGGTCTTCAGCGGCAACGCGCCCTTCGCGGAACTGCTCGGGGTGGTCGCCACCGTCCAGGAGGACGGCCGGGAGATACGCCGGCTCGTGGTCGTCGACCCGGACGCGCCCGGGGTGCGGCGGTCGGCCGAGCACGAGTTCATGGGCATCAAGGGCTTCCCCAACGGGGGGTTCACCCTCGACCGGGTGCGCGTGCCCCGGGACCACGTCTTCGTGGAGAAGCCCAGCGCCCACGACGTACGGATCACCGCCCAGGCCGGCGGGCTGGCGATCCTGGGCCGGATGTACCTCGTCGCCGCGCCGTCCCTGGCCATCTCCAAGCTGTGCCTGCAGTGGTCCCGCGAATTCGCGGTGCGCCGCCGCGTGGACGGTGTCCCGCTGGCCGAGTACGAGGAGATCCAGCACCTGATCGGCCAGTCCCTCGCCGACACCTTCGCGCTCGAGGCCATCGCCGAGTGGAGCCTGCTGTGCGAGGACGCCGGCCTCAACCCGCTCTTCGAGCAGGCCGTCGCCAAGAACCTGTGCTCCCTGCTGTGCTGGGGCGTCGTGGACCGCACCATGTCGCTCTACGCCGCGGAGGGCTATGAGACGGCGGCCAGCAAGGCCCGGCGCGGCGCCCCGCCCGTACCCCTGGAGCGCTCCTTCCGTGACGCCCGCAACCTGCGGATCTCCGGCGGCGTGGACTTCCAGCTGGACTACTGGCTCTCCAAGCTGGCGATCTTCTCCTACCACCGCGCGGACGCCCTCGACGACGGCGAGGGGGCCCGGCAGGCCGCCGGGGCGCGGCAGCGGCTGGCCGCCGCGCTCACCCCGCGCAACCAGCGCCACCTGGACCGACTGCACCAGGCCGTGGAGGAGTTCCGCGACTGCTGCGCCCGGCTGGCCGAGACCTACCCGGACGACGAGGCGCTGTTCGCGCAGGAGCACACGCTGATCGCGGTCGCCCGCTGGGCCACCGAGGCCATGGCCGCGAGCCTGGTCCTCGCGCGGGCCGCCCGGCGCGCCGGGGAACACGACACCGAGGCGCAGGACCTGGCCGACATCTACTGCACCGGGGCCCTGCGCCGGATCGCCGGGTACGCCCGCGAGGCGCGGGAGGAGGAGCGGCCCGACACCGGGCGGGTGGCCCGGCGGTGGGTCACCGGAGACGGCCACGGCGGGCTGCTCGACGACATCGTCACCGACGGGTCGTAAAGACGGGTCGTAAAGAGGGGTCGTAAACCTCCCCACCAGGGCACGCAGGCCCAGGCACCCGCACCCCGGCGCGCGCAGGAAGAGGAAGCAGGAACAGTCATGGCTGCCCGTCCGTCCCACCCCCTGTCCCCGTCCCAGTCCGGCATCTGGTACGCGCGGAGCCTGGATCCGGCCAGCCCCGCCTACAACTGTCTGCAATACCTCGACATCCAAGGAGCGGTGGACACCGGTCTGCTCCTCGACGCCATCGGACGCGTGGTCGTGGAGGTGGACGGACTGCACGTCCGCTTCGACGGCCGGTCCGACCCACCGCGTCAGATCCCGCTGCCACCCACCGCGCCGGACATCCCCGTGCACGACCTGACCGGCGAGCCCGAGCCCCTGGCCGCGGCGCACACCTGGCTGCGGCGGTTCCTGCGCGTCCCCTTCGACCTGGAGGCCGGCCACGTCGCCGACTTCGCGGTCCTGGAAGTCGCCCCCGGACGCACCTTATGGGCGCAGCGCTACCACCACGCGGTCACCGACGGCCACGCCTTCAACCTGATCACGCACCGGGTCGCCGAGGTGTACCGCGCGCTGAGCACCGGCGGCCCGGTCCCCCCAGCGCGGTTCCAGAGCCTCGGCGACGCCCTGGCCGAGGTGGCCGACTACCGCGCCTCGGACCGGTTCGCCGCCGACCGGGCCTACTGGCTCGACCGCTTCGCCGACCGCCCCGCTCCCCTCGACCTGACCGAGGGGAGCGGGGCGGCCGTGGCCGCGCACGAGGTGCGCCGACTGGCCTTCACCCTGCCCGCCGCACGGCACCGGGCCCTGCGCGCGGCCGCCCGGGAGGCGGGCACCAACTTCCCCCGCGCCCTGATCGCCACCATGGCCGCCTACACCGCCCGTATGACGGGCCGTGAGGACGTCGTGGTGGGCCTGGGCAGCCGCAGCCGCGCCACCCCCGGCTCCGAGCGGTTCCCCGGGATGATGTCCGACGTCCTGCCGCTGCGGCTGAGCGTCACCGCCGACACCACCTGGTCGCGGCTCCTCGCCGACACCCACGAGGCCGTGGCCCAGGCGATGGCCCACCACCGCTACCGCAGCGAGGACCTGCGCCGGGAACTGGGCTGGCCCGAGCGCAGACGCTCCGCCGGGCCCCTGGTCAACCTGATACCGCCGCTGGGCACGGCCGACTTCGGCGGCGCCTCGGGGACGCTGCACAACCTCTCCGTCATGCCGACCGAGGACCTCACCCTGTGCTGCTACCAGCAGACCGGCGGCGAGGACCTGCGGCTCACCCTGGACGTGCACCCCGACCGCTGCGACGACACCGCGCTCGCCGACCACCACGAGCGCCTGACCACCCTGCTGCACGGGCTCGGCCCCGACACCGTCCACCGCCCGGTGGCGAGCGGCGAGTGCACCGGTCCCCGCGAGCGCGGCCGGCTCCTCGACACATGGAACGAGGCGCCCCGGCCGCTCCCCGAGCCGTCGCTGGGCGAGCTGTTCCGGCGGCAGGCGGCCCGGACCCCGGACGCGGTGGCCGTGGCCGGCGGCGACACCGAGCTGAGCTACCGGGAGCTGGACACGCGGTCCGACCGGCTCGCCGGGCTGCTGCGCGAGCGCGGCGCCCGCGCCGGCGCCACCGTCCTGGTGTTCATGGAGCGGTCCGTGGAACTCCTGGTCACCCTGCTCGCCCTCGTCAAGAACGGCGCCCCCTACGTGCCCCTGGACGAGCGGCAGCCCCCCGCGCGCCTGCGCACGCTGATCTCCGAGGCCGACGGCGACCTGCTGCTCGTGGACGGCGCCACCCGCGAGCTGCCCCTGGTGCGCGAACACGCCGCCGCCGGACGGCCCGTGGCCGATGTGGCCGAGCTGGAACGGACCGCGCCCCCCGTGCCGCCGGCGCCGGACGAGCCGGTGGCCCAGGACGCGCCGGCCTGCGTGATGTACACCTCCGGCTCGACCGGAGTGCCCTCCGGCGTCCAGCTCACCCACCGCAACATCGTCGCCCTCGCGTACGACCGCTGCTGGTCCGGCGGCGCGCACCAGCGGGTCCTGTGGCACTCGCCGCACGCCTTCGACGCCGTGCTGTACGAACTGTGGGTCCCCCTGCTGTCCGGGGGACGGGTCTGCGTGGCCCCGCCGGGAGCCCTGCTGCCCGCCACGCTGCGCACGGCGATCGCGCGCCACGGCGTGACCGCGGCATGGCTGACCGCCGGGCTCTTCGCCGCGCTGGCCGAGGAGGAGCCGGACTGCCTGCGCGGCCTGCGCGAGGTGTGGACCGGCGGCGACGTGGTGTCCCCGACGGCCGTGGCCCGGGTGTTCGACGCCTGCCCCGGCATCGTCGTCGTCAACGGCTACGGGCCCACCGAGACCACGACGTTCGCCACCCGCCACCGCATGACCCGGCCACCGCGCGGCCCGGTCCCCATCGGCCGGGCGATGGACAACACCACCCTGTACGTGCTGGACGCCGAGGGGCGCCCCGTGCCCCAGGGCGCGCCGGGCGAGCTGTGGGTGGGCGGCGCGCACGTGTCGTCCGGCTACGTCAACCGCCCCGAGGCCACCCGCGAGCGCTTCCGCGACAACCCCTTCCACCCCGGCCGCATGTACCGCACCGGTGACCTGGTGCGGCTGGCCTCCGACGGCACCCTCGCCTTCCTCGGCCGCGCCGACGACCAGGTGAAGATCCGCGGCTTCAGGGTCGAGCCGCACGACATCGAGCTGAGCCTGGAGCGCCACCCCGATGTGGCCCGGGCCGTGGTGGTCCCCCAGCCGGCCCCCGGCGGCGCGAAGCGCCTGGTGGCCTACCTCCTGCCCGCGGCGGAGCGGGACTCGGCGGAGCGGGACTCGGCGGAGGGGGGTACGAACGAGCGGGACGCGGCCGGGTGGGACGCGGCCGGGCGGGGCACGGCCGGGCGCGACACGGATGAGCGCGAGCGTGTCCGCGAGTGGCAGGACATCTACGAGGACATGTACCGGGAGGGCGACCGGGCCGCGCTCGGCGAGGACTTCGGCGGCTGGATGGACAGCTACCACGGCACCCCCCTCCCGCGCCACGAGATGCGGGAGTGGCGTGACCGCACCGTCGCCCGGATCCTCGCGCTGCGCCCGCGCCGCGTCCTGGAGATCGGGGCCGGCAGCGGACTGCTCCTGGCCCGGCTGGCCCCGCACTGCGCCGAGTACTGGGCCACCGACTTCTCCGAGCGCGCCGTCTCCCGGCTCGAGGCGGGCGTACGCGAGGACGACCGGCTCGCGGGCCGGGTAAGGCTGCTGCGGCGCGAGGCCCGCGACCTGTCCGGCATCCCCCTGGACCACTTCGACTGCGTCGTCGTCAACTCGGTGGTGCAGTACCTGCCGAGCGCCGCCTATCTGTCCGCGGCGCTGCGCGGTGCCCTGGGCACGCTCACGCCCGGCGGACACCTCTTCGTCGGGGACGTACGGCCCAAGCGGCTGCTGCGGGAGTTCCGCACCGGAGTCGAACTGCGGCGCGACCCCGGTGACGACGGTGCGCCCGGAGACCTCGCCGGGCTCAAGCGCACGGTGGAGCGGGCGATGCTCCACGAGAAGGAACTCCTCGTGGAGCCCGAGTTCTTCACCGAACACCTGGGCGCGCTGCCCGAGGTCGCCGGTGTGGACGTACGGGTCAAGCGCGGCCGCGCGCACAACGAGCTCACCCAGTTCCGCTACGAGGCCGTGCTGCGCAAGGCGTCCGCCGGCGCCGAGCCGTACTCGTGCGCCGACGCCACGGTGGCCCGCTGGGGCCACGACGTGGCCGGCCTGTCCGATGTGGGCCGCTGGCTGCGTGACAAGCAGCCGGCCGCGCTGCGGGTCGCGGGCGTGCCCAACGCGAGGGTGCTCCCGCTGCTGCGGGCGGAACACGAGGTGTGCGCGGGTACCGGAGTGGCCGCGGCCCGCGACGCCCTCGACGGCGTTCGCGACACGCTCCCCGACGACGGTATCCTCGACGGCGGTGTCCCCGACCCCGAGGACTTCGCCGCGCTGGGCCGCGGCCTCGGGCTGCGCACCGTCCTCACCTGGGCGGACAACGCGGCGGACGGCAGCCTCGACGTGCTGTTCCTGGACCCCGCGGCGCTCCCCGCGAGCGCCGGGCCCACGGCCCCGGACTTCGTCGCCGACGTCTACCCCAGACGCAGGACACCCGCCGCGAGCACCCCGGCGGAGGCGTTCACCAACCAGCCGATCCGGCCCGAGCGCCATCCGCGACTGGCCGCGGCCGTCGAGGCGTACGCCCAGCGGCAGCTGCCCGACTACATGACCCCGTCCGCGTACGTGGTCCTCGACCACCTGCCGCTGTCCGTCAACGGCAAGGTGAACCGCGCCGAACTTCCGCCGGCCCCGGCCCCGGTCGCGGCCACGCCGGAGCCCGGCGCCGAGGTCTCCGGCGCCGAGGCCACCGCCACCCAGGTCACCGCCACCGAGCGGGAACTCGCCGCCATCTGGGCCGACCTGCTGCGGACCGAGGTCGATCCGGCCGCGCACCCCGACTTCTTCGCGCTGGGCGGCCACTCCCTCCTCGCCACCCGCCTGGTCTCGCGCGTCGGGGCCCGGCTCGGCGTGGAGATCTCCCTGCGCACCGTCTTCGAGAACCCACGCCTCACGTCCCTCGCCCGGGAGCTCGACGAGCGCCGCGCCCCCGCGCCACCCGCCGCCGAGTCGAAAACCGCCGAGGCGAAAACCGGGGAGGGAGACACCGGGGAGGGGGACATCGGGGAGGCCGACGGATCCTTCCCCGTGTCCGGCTTCCAGGAGCGGATCTGGCTGGACGAGCGGCTGCGCGGCACCGGCTCCTTCTACAACGTCCCGCTGGCCTGGCGGGTCCGCGGCGGCCTCGACCCGGCCGCCCTGAGCACCGCGCTCGGCCGGGTCGTGGCCCGGCACGAGGCGCTGCGCACCCGCTTCGTCGAACGGGAGCGGGACGGCAGACCGCGGCAGGTCGTCGCCGACCCGTGGATCCCTGAGGTGGCGCACCACGTCGCCGAGGGCGCCACCGCCGAGCACCGGATGGCCGACGCCCGCGCGGCGCTCGAGGCCCTTGCTCAGGAGCCGTTCGACATCGCCTCGGGCCGGCTGCTGCGCGTCATGCTGGTGGACCTGGAGAAGGACGGCCGGGACCAGCTGCTGATGTGCTGCCTGCACCACCTGGTGTGGGACATCGGCTCCGAACCGGTCTTCCTGCGGGACCTGGAACGGGCCTACGCCGAGTGCGCCCCGCGCGCGGAGCAGGCGGCGCCGTACCAGGAGTACCCGGCCACGCCGCACCAGCAGCGCATGGCCTTCGTCGAACACTTCGAGCGCGGCACGGTCTACGAGGACGCGCCCGTCTACCACAACGTGTCCCAGCTGCTCACCCTGGACACCACCCCCGGGGAGGCCGAGCTGCGCCGGGCGGTCGCGGCGGTCATGGACCGCCACCCGGCGCTGCGCACCACGGTCGAGCTCTCCGGCGGGACGTGCGCCCAGCGTGTCCACGAGCGGCTGCCCGTCGAGTGCGCCACCCTGCCGGACACCGGCCCCCAGGGGATCGCCGCCTGGCTGCGCCGCCCCTTCCACCTGGCCGAGGGGCCGCTGTTCCGGGCCGCGGTCGCCCCGCAGGGCCCCGATGGCGCCGACGGGTGCGCCCTGGTGCTCGTCGCGCATCTCGCGGTGGCCGACCGGGCCTCGCTGCGGACCGTCGGCCGCGAGATCCGGACCCTGCTGGCCGGTGGCCAACTGCCGCCCCCGCCGCCGTCGTTCGTCCAGTGGTGGCAGGCGCGGGACACCGACGCCCAGGAGCGGCAGACGGCCCGCCTCGCCGAGCTGCTGGACGGCGGCAGCGGCGCCCTGCGGCTGCCCGAGGACCGCCCCAGGGCCGCCGTCCACGTCTACGAGGAATACTCCCTGCCGGTCGCCGTCCCGGAGGACACGGGCCTCGCCGGGTTCGCCCGGCGCGAGGGCATCGGCACCGAGGCCGTGCTGCTCGCCGCGTACACCGCCGTGCTGATGTGGTACTCGGGGCAGACCGATCTCACCGTCGGCGTGACGAACCCGCGCCGCGACACCGCCACGGCCCACCTGGTGGGCCCGGTGGACGACTTCCTGCCGCTGCGCCTGCGCGGCGGCCACGACCAGTCCTTCGCGTCCTGGGCGCGGGCCTGCGAGGCGGGCCTGAGGGAGGTGCGCGCCTGCGGTCTCGCCCCGTTCGACGACGTGGCGCGCCGCGTCGCCCCGCCCAAGGACATGAGCCGCACTGCCCTCTTCGACGTGGTGTTCGACCTCGACCGCGACGCGCCCGCCGGCGGGCCGCCCACGCCCCTGGCGGGCCTGGGCAAGTGCGATCTGATCCTGACACTGCGGGAAGCCGGCGGCGGTGGCGCCGACGGGCGGCTGGTGTTCAACGGCCTGTACTACGCCCCGGACCGGATGCGGCTGTTCGCCGAGCACTGGCGGCGCCTGCTGCGGGACGCGGTCACCCGGCCCGGCACCCCCCTCGGCGCCTTCGAACCGCTCACGGACGCCGAGCGCCGCCGCCAGATCGAGGAGTGGAACGACACCGCCGCCGACTACCCGCACACCACGCTCTCCCGCCTGGTGAGCGAGCGCGCGGCGCGGCAGCCGGACCGGGTGGCCCTGGTCGGCGAACGGCCCGGCGGGGGCGGCACGCTCACCTACCGGCAGTTGGCCGAGCGCGCCGAGCGGATCGCCCACGCCCTCGCCGACCTGGGCGTACGGCCCGGCGACACCGTCGGGCTGCGCCTCCGGCGCGGGCCGGCGCAGGTCGAGGCCGTCCTGGCCGTACTGCTGGCCGGGGCGGCGTACGTCCCGATCGACCCGGCGGCCCCCGCGGACCGCGCGGCCTTCATCCTCGACGACAGCGCGGCGACCCTGCTGCTCACGGACGATCCCGACACCGCCGACCCCGCACCCGCCGACCCCGACACCGCCGACCCCGCACCCGCTGACCCCGACACCGCCGACCCCGGCTTCGCGGGCCGGACCGTACGCCTCGGCGACCTCGACCTCGGCCTCACCGCCGTGTCCCCGGACCGGGAACCCCTGCCCGAACCCGCCCCGGACGACCTCGCCTACATCATCTACACCTCCGGCACCACCGGCCGGCCGAAGGGCGTGCGGGTCACCCACCGCAACGTGGTGCGCCTGGTGACGGGCGACCGCCTGCCGTTCCGCTTCGGGCCCGAGGACGTGTGGGTCCTCGCCCACTCGTACGCCTTCGACTTCTCCGTCTGGGAGATCTTCGGCTGTCTGGTCCACGGCGGGCGGCTGGTGCTGCCGGGCGGCCCCGAGCTGCGCGACCCGCGCGGCCTCGCGGAGCTGGTCCGCCGCCACCGGGTCACCGTCCTCAACCAGACCCCGGGCATGTTCGCGCAGCTCGTCCGGGTCACGGACACCGAGGAGCGGCGCCTGGCGAGCCTGCGGTACGTCATCCTCGGCGGGGCCAGGTTCGCCCCCACCACCCTCGGCCACTGGCCCGCCGCGCACCCCGGCACCGAGGTGGTCAACATGTACGGGATCACCGAGACCACCGTGCACGTCACCGCCCGCACCATCACCCCCGAGGACATCGCGGCCGACCGCAGCCCCATCGGCACACCCCTCCCGACCACCACCGTCCGTCTCCTGGACCCGCACCTCACCGCCGGGCGCCACCGGCTGCTGCCGGCCGGCGCGGTGGGAGAGATCTGCGTCGGCGGGGAGGGAGTGGCGGCCGGGTACGTGGGACGGCCGGAGCTGGAGCGCGAGCGGTTCGTGCCCGACCCGTACGGATCCGGCCGCCTCTACCGCAGCGGGGACCTGGGCCGCTATCTGCCCGACGGCACCCTGGAGTACCTGGGCCGGATGGACGACCAACTCCAGGTGCGCGGCTATCGCATCGAGCCGGCCGAGGTCGAGAGCTGCCTGACCGGACACCCGGAGGTGGCGCAGGCCGTCGTCACCGTGGACGAGGCGGACCCCGACCGCCTGGTGGCCCACGTCTGGTGCCCCGCCGCGGTGCCCGGCGCGGGCGAGCTGCGCGCCCGGCTCGCCGAGCGGCTGCCCGAGTACATGGTGCCCTCGGTCTTCAAGGTGGCGGACCGCATCCCCCTGTCGGTGAACGGCAAGGTGGACCTCGCCGAGCTGGCCGCCGCGAGCACCGTCCTCACCGACGGGGCCGGCAGCGCCCCGCGCACCGAGACGGCCAGGGCCCTCGCCCTGCTGTGGGGCGAACTGCTGCCCGTACCGGAGATCTTCGCGGACACCTCCTTCTTCGAGGCGGGCGGACACTCCCTGCTGGCCGCCACCCTGCTGTCCCAGGTCTCGACGCGCTTCGGCGTGGATCTGCCGGTGCGCACGGTGTTCGAGAACCCGCGGCTGAAGGATCTGGCGGACCGCGTCGACGAGGCGCTCGCCGAGCGCGGACACCGTCTCCCGACCCCGGACACCTCCCAGGACGGACCGCGGGCGGAGCCCGCGGCGGACGGGGAGCTGGTGCCCGCGTCGGACTTCCAGCGCCGCATCGCCCTGGACCAGCAGCTCTCCTCCGGCCCCGACCGCTATGCGATGCCCCTGGTGTGGCGGGTGCGCGGCGGGCGCCTGGACCCCGGGCGGCTGCGCCGGGCCCTGGCCGCCGTCGTGGCGCGCCACGAGGCGCTGCGCACCGGGTTCGTGGAGCGCGGCGGGCGCCTGTGGCAGCGGATCGGGGAGCCCTGGGCGCCGCCCCTGAAGGAGGTTGACCTGTCGGGACAGCCTCCGGCCGAGCAGGAGGCGCGGTGGCGGGAGTCGGTGAGCGAGATCGCCGGCGCCCCCTTCGACCTGGCCTCGGGCCGGCTGCTGCGGCCCGCCCTGATCGACCTGGGCGAGCAGGGGCAGCTGTTCCTGCTGTGCCTGCACCACCTCGTGTGCGACGGCCCCTCGCTGGTGCCGCTCGTACAGGACCTGAGCGCCGCGTACGAGGGCGCGGAACCCGGCGCGGAAGCGGTGCAGTACCGGGAGTTCGTGCGGGAGCAGGCGGAGCTGGGGGTGTCGGTGGCGGGTCGTGCGGGGGTGGAGCGGTGGTGTGGGCGGTTGGCGGGTGCGCCGGCGTATGTGTCGTGGCCGGGGTCGGGGGGTGTGGAGCCGTCGGGGGTGGTGGAGGTGCCGTTGGGGGTGGGTGTGTTGGAGGGGTTGCGTGGGGTGTCGGAGCGGGAGGGTGTGTCGTGGTTCATGGCGGTGGCGGCGGCTTTCGCGGGGGCGTTGCATCGGTGGAGTGGTGAGCGGGATGTGACGTTCGGGTGTCCGGTGGCGAATCGTGGGGGTGAGCGGTTCGGTTCGGTGGTGGGGCCGTGTACGAACACGGTGGTGATCCGGTCGGTGGTGGACGGGGGCACGACGGTGGCGGGGTTGTTGCGGGGGACGCGGGAGCGGGTGCTGGAGGCGTTGGAGGACCAGCATGTGCCGTTCGACCAGGTGGTCGCCGCGCTGAATCCCGAACGCCGCTACGGCGTCACCCCGTACGCGGCCGCGGTCCTCAACCTGGCGCCGATGGACGACGGCTACCCCCTCGGCGGGACCGTCCTGACCCCGCTGATGAGCAGCCAGCTCGCCGCCGAGCAGAAGTTCCCGGTCACCGTCACCGTCTACCGAGAGGACGGGCGGGACCGCGTGGGCCTTTCGTACCGCGGCGACCTGCTGACCCGGCGGCACGCCGAGGAACTCGCCGGACTGCTGCGCGAACTCCTGGCCGCCCTGTCCGCCCTGTCCGACACCGCCCACGACCCCGTCCTGCCCCAGGGCGCCGCCGGGGTGGCCCAGTACCGGGAGTTCGTGCGGGAGCAGGCGGAGCTGGGGGTGTCGGTGGCGGGTCGTGCGGGGGTGGAGCGGTGGTGTGGGCGGTTGGCGGGTGCGCCGGCGTATGTGTCGTGGCCGGGGTCGGGGGGTGTGGAGCCGTCGGGGGTGGTGGAGGTGCCGTTGGGGGTGGGTGTGTTGGAGGGGTTGCGTGGGGTGTCGGAGCGGGAGGGTGTGTCGTGGTTCATGGCGGTGGCGGCGGCTTTCGCGGGGGCGTTGCATCGGTGGAGTGGTGAGCGGGATGTGACGTTCGGGTGTCCGGTGGCGAATCGTGGTGGTGAGCGGTTCGGTTCGGTGGTGGGGCCGTGTACGAACACGGTGGTGATCCGGTCGGTGGTGGACGGGGGCACGACGGTGGCGGGGTTGTTGCGGGGGATGCGGGAGCGGGTGCTGGAGGCGTTGGAGGACCAGCATGTGCCGTTCGACCAGGTGGTCGCCGCGCTGAATCCCGAACGCCGCTACGGGGTCACCCCGTACGTCGACCTCGCCCTGACCCCCGTCGTCCCCGAGACCCGGGCGCCGTCGCTCGGCGGCCACCCCCTGCGGCGGTTCCCGCTGAGCGGCGAGGGCGCCGACTGGGCCGCCAAGGGCGCCGTGACCGTGTCCTTCCAGGAACAGAACGGCAGTTTGCGGGGCCTGCTGGCCTACCGCGGCGACCGCGTCGGCCGCGCGGAGGCCGAACGCCTCGCCGCCCTGACCGCGGCCGTGCTGGCCGACCTCGTGGACCGGCCCGACCGCCCGCTGGCCGCGCTGCCCCGCCTGGGCGCCGACGAGCGTGCCGCGCTGGCCGCCCTCGAGGAAGGCCCGGCCGCCGCGCCGCCCACCACGTTGCCCGAGCTGATCGCCGCGCGGGTGAGGGCGACACCGGACGCCACGGCGATCGACACCCCCGAGGGCCCGATCGGCTACGCGGAACTGGACGCCAGGGCCCGCCGGCTCGCCGCTCGCATCACTCGCATCAAGCGATCGGCCCCCGTCGAGCGGCCGGCGGACACCGAGCGACCGGCCGACACCGGGCGCTCCGCGCGTCCGGACGGCCCGGAGCCGGTGGCAGTGCTGCTCGACCGGGGGCCCGAGCTGGTGGTGGCGATGCTGGCGGCCTGGTACGCCGGTCGCGCGTACTGTCCGATCGACCCCGGATACCCGCCCGCGCGCATCGCGTACCTCCTCGAAGACCTCGGCGCGCGCGTGGTCCTCACCGACGGCGGACACCCCCTGCCGGACGCGGTGGCGGACACGGTCACCGTGCTCGATGTCACCCAGGGCGCGGCCGACGGCGACACGCCCGCCGCCGCAGCGGAGCCGCCCGGCGCCGACGACCCCGCGTACATCGTCTACACCTCGGGATCCACCGGACTGCCCAAGGGCGTCGTCGTCCGCCACGCGGGGCTCGCCCAGCACGCCCTGTGGTTCGCCGACCTGCTCGCCCTGAGGCCGGCCGACCGGGTCGGCCAGCTCGTCAACGTCGGCTTCGACGCGGCCGTCTCCGAGATCTGGCCCACCCTGGGCGCGGGCGCGACACTCGTCCCGCACCCGGGCACCGTGTTCCCCGGAGAGGTGTCCCGGTGGCTGGACACCCACCAGGTGACCGTCGCCGTCCTTCCCGCGGCCCTCGCCGAAACCCTCTGGTCCCACGGCGAGCCGCCCCGGGCGCTGCGCCGGCTGGTCTACGGCGGCGCCGCGCTCGGCTCCGCCCCGCCGCCCGGCCTGCCGTACGGGCTGGTCAACTGCTACGGGCCGACCGAGGCGACCGTCACCGCGACCGCCCATGTACTCGCCCCCGGCGAGCCGGACTTCCGCCCGGGGCGCGTGGGCCGCCCGGCCGCCGGGGTCCGGGTGCACGTGGTGGACGAGCAGGGCCGGCGCTGTCCTGTTGGCGCCACCGGCGAGATCGTCGTCGGGGGCGCCGGCGTGGCGCTCGGCTACTGGCGACGCCCCGGGCCGACCGCGGAGAAGTTCCTCCCCGACGGCCCCGAGGGCGCCCCCGGACCCGTCTACCGCACCGGAGACCTGGGGCGCTGGCTGCCCGACGGCACCCTGGAGTTCCTGGGCCGGGCGGACCGGCAGCTCAAGGTGCGCGGACACCGCATCGAGCCGGAGGAGATCGAGGCCCGGCTCGCCGCGCACCCGCTGGTCGCCCGGGCCGCCGTGCGCGCCTTCGAGGCCGCGTCCGCGCGCCTGGTGGCGTACGCGGTGCCCGGCGGCGACGGCGACACCGATCCCGGCACCGCGACCGCGACGGTGCTCGGTGCGCTGCGCGAGACGCTGCCGCCCCCGCTGGTCCCCGACGCGCTGGTCTGGCTCGACGAGCTGCCGCTGACCCCCCACGGCAAGGTGGATTACGCGGCCCTGCCCCGGCCCGGGCGCGAGGACCTGGTGGGCGCGGCACCGGCCGTGGCGCCTCAGGACGACCGGGAGCGGCGGGTCGCCGCCCTGTGGCGCGAGGTGCTGGGCGTCGACACCGTCGGCGTGCACGACAACTTCTTCGACCTGGGCGGCGACTCGCTGCGCCTGGCCACCCTCCAGCGCCGGCTGGAACGCGCCTTCGGTATCGAACTGCCCGTCCAGCGGCTCTTCGAGCACGCCACCGTCCACGCCATGGCCCGGGCGATCGGCGGGCCGGACGAGCGCGAACACGCCGTGTCGGCGGCGGAGGACTTCAAGGAGCGGGCCCGGAAGGGACGGCGGGCCAGACAGCGCGACCGGCGCCCGGCCACCGGCCGTAAGGAGGGCGACGATGCATGAGGACGCCGTGGCCATCATCGGCATGGCCTGTCGGCTGCCGGGCGCCGGGGACGTCCGCGCGTTCTGGGAGAACCTGGTGGCCGGCCGGGACACCGTCTCCCGCTTCACCTCCGACCAGCTCGCCGCGGCGGGGATCGACCGACGGCTCGCGGAGCGGCCGGACTTCGTGGCCGCGCGCGGCGTGGTGGCCGGCGCCGACCGGTTCGACTGGTCGTTCTTCGGCTACAGCCTCGGCGAGGCCCGGGGCATCGACCCGCAGCAGCGGGTGTTCCTGGAGTGCGCGAGCACCGCGCTGGACGACGCGGCCGTGGACCCGCACCGCTTCCCGGGCCCCATCGGGGTGTTCGCGGGCTGCGACGCCGTGCCCCTGGGCTCCTCCCAGGAGGAGCTCGTCGCCCAGACCCTCGGCCGCGACAAGGACTTCCTCGCCACCCGGGCCGCGTACAAACTCCGGCTCACCGGGCCCGCGCTGACCGTGCAGACCGCCTGCTCCACCTCGCTGGTCGCGGTGCACCAGGCCGTGCAGAGCCTGCTCGGATACGAGTGCGACGCCGCCCTCGCGGGCGGGGTGGGGCTCTTCTTCCCGCAGGTGACCGGCTATGTGTACGAGGAGGGCGGCATCCTGTCGCCCGACGGCCACTGCCGCCCCTTCGACGCCGACGCCGCCGGCACCGTCTCCAGCTCGGGCGCGGGCGTGGTGGTGCTGCGCCGGCTGGAGGACGCGCTGCGCGACGGGGACCGCGTGGTGGCCGTCATCCGCGGCACCGCGATCAACAACGACGGGGGAGGCAAGGCCGGATTCACCGCGCCCTCGCCGGGCGGGCAGCGCGATGTCATCCTGGCGGCCCTCGGCCGGGCCGACGTGGACCCGGCGGACATCGGCTACGTCGAGGCACACGGCACCGCCACCCGGCTGGGCGACCCGGTCGAAGTGGCCGCGCTCACCGCCGCGTTCCGCGCCACCACGGACGCGGTCGCCTCCTGCGCCCTGGGCGCGGTCAAGGGCAACATCGGGCACACCGGCTCGGCCTCCGGCGTCAGCGGCCTGATCAAGACGGCGCTGACCTTGTGGCACCGGGAGCTGGTGCCGACCGCGCACTTCCGGCGGCCCAACCCGCTGATGAAACTCGACACCACCCCGTTCACCGTCGTCGACCGCCACGGCCCCTGGCCCGAGGGCCGCCCGGCACTCGCCGGGGTGAGTTCCTTCGGCGTCGGCGGCACCAACGCGCACGCCGTCCTGGAGGCCGCCCCGGCACCGCGCCCCACCCGCGCGGGCGCGCGCGGGCCCCGGCTGCTGGCGCTGTCCGCCGCGTCCCCCGAGGCGCTGCGGCGGGCCCGGACCGACCTGGCCCGGCGGCTGCGGGACACCCCGGCCCCGCCGCTGGACGAGGTGGCGCGCACCCTGGCCGACGGCCGCCGCCGGTACGCCCACCGCGCCACCGTCGTCGCCCGCGACGTGGAACGGGCCGCCGGGGCGCTCGAAGAGCCCGGGACGGACGGCTCGGCGGAGGCGGTGGAGTCGGCGGGGTCCGCCGGCGTGGCCTTTCTGTACCCCGGGCAGGGCACCCTGCGCCCGGGCGGAGCCGCCGCCGGGGCGTACGCCGTGCTGCCCGCGTTCGCCGAGGCCTTCGACGAGGTGCGCGCCTGGGCCCTGCGGGAGACCGGCACGGACCTGTCGGCACTGCTGCGCCCGGGGACACCACCGGACTGGTACCACGACCCGGTCCACCAGCAACTCGGGCTGTTCGCCCTCGGACACGCGCTCACCCGCACCCTGGCCGGCTGGGACATCCGGCCCACCGCCGTGATGGGCAACAGCATCGGCGAGTACGCCGCCGCCCTCGCCGCCGGGGTGTGGGAACTGCCCGACGCGCTGGAACTCGTGCACACCCGGGCGCTGGCCACCCGGGACACCGCTCCCGGCCGGATGCTCGCCGTCGAGCTGGTACGGGACGGCGCCCGCGAGGCCGTCACCGAGGCGCTGGCCGGGCTGCCGGAACCCCGGCCCACGCTCGCCGTGGACGGCCATGACCGCCTGGTCCTCTCCGGCTCGCCCGAAGCGGTCGGGCGGCTCGCCGAGCGGCTGGACGGCCTGCCCACCCGGATGCTGGAGACCCGCAGGGCCTTCCACTCCGCCAGGATGGCACCGGCCGCCGCCGCGCTGCGCACCCGCGTGGCGCGGGTGACGGCCAGGGCGCCGCGGGTGCCCCTGGTGTCCAATGTCACCGGCGGCTGGGCCACCCCCGGCGAGGTGGCGTCGGCCGACTACTGGGCCGCCCAGCTGACCGGCACCGTGCGCCTGCAGCAGGGCCTGGACACCCTGCTGTCGGGCGGCGCCGAGGTGTTCGTCGAACTCGGCCCGGGCGCCTCCATGAGCCGGGCGGTGCGCGACCACCCCGGCCACGCCGGGCGGCCCACCACGGTCCCCCTGCTCGACGGAGCGACGGACGACGCCGAAGCGCGGGTCCTCGAAGCGGTCGGCAGGCTCTGGGAGGCCGGACTGGACGTCGAGGTCGGGCAGTTCGCGGGGGAGTCCCGGCAGCGCTGCTCGCTGCCGCCTCACCCCCTCGACTCCCGGCCCTGCGGCACCGGCACCGACCGGCCCGCCGGCCACGTCCCCCCGGCCCCGGCCCCGGCCCCGACTCCGGCCCCGACCGCGCCGCCCGCCCCGCACCGGACCACCGCGCGGCGGATCGCCGACGCGCTGCCCGACCCGCCGCCCCCGGACCGCCCCACCCTGCCCCAGCGGCCCGGCCTGGTGCGCCGCCTCGACGCGTACACCGCGGCCCTGGCCACCCGGCTCGGCCTGCGGATCGGCCGCCTCGGGCCCGGCGACGCGGTGTCCGCCCGGGACTTGACGGACCGCCTGGCCGGGGGCGGGAAGCTGACCGGACCGGCCCGGCTGATGGTCCGGGCCATGACCGAACACGGCTTCCTCACCGAACACCCGACGGACACGGAAGGCGTGACGGGCGGCACGGACGTGGCCCGGGGCGGCGGCCGACTGCTGGTCCCCGACGACATCGAGGAGCGGCTGCGCGCCGCGCTCGACCCCTCGGGTCTCGAGGAGGTGCGCGGCCTGCGCCGGATGCTCGACCACTGCGCGGACATGTATCCGGAGGTGCTGGCCGGCCGCCGCGAGCCCGTCTCCGTGCTCTACCCGGACGGCGACGACACGTTCCTGCGCGCCTGCCTGACGGACAACTCGGTCGATGTCGCGGACGCGGGGCCCTGCCTGGACCAGCTCGCCGCCGCCGTGGCCGCCGCCCGGAGCCCGGGCCGGGCGGACCGTCCGCTCCGCGTGCTCGAGGTCGGCGGCGGAAGCGGCGAACTCACCGGACGCGTCCTGGAGTCCTGGCCGGCCCACCCCCAGGACCTCTACACCTTCACCGACATCAGCTCCCTGGCCCTGAGCCGGGCCCGGGAGCGCGCGGCCGGACCGGCCTGGCGGCAGGTGCGGTGCGCGCGGCTCGACCTCGCGCGGGACCCCGGCCCCCAGGGCTTCCCCGCCGCCGGCTTCGACGTCGTACTCGCCTACAACGCCCTCCACGTGGTGCCCGACCTGCCCGCGACGCTGCGCCGGCTCAGGGGGCTGCTGGCCTCGGGCGGCTGGCTGGGGGCGGTCGAGGTCACGCGGGTAGCGCTGTGGACCCACTTCATGTGGGGCCTGGCGCCCGGCTGGTGGGACTTCGCCGACGACCTGCGCGCCGACTCCGTCCACCTGCCCGCCGACGGGTGGCGGCGGGCGCTCCGCGACGCCGGGTTCTCCGAGGTCGCGGTGGTGGAGCGGCCCCCGGCCGACCACGCGGTCCTGCTGGCCTCGGTCGAGGAAGCGGCGGCCACGCCCGACGGGCCCCACCCGGCCCCGGAACCCCCGCAGGCGGTAACCCGGGCCGGGGCCCCGGCCCGGGCCCCCGCCCCAGCCCCCGCCCGGGCCGCGGCGCCGGACGGCGGCCGCGCGGCGCTGGCCGCCATCTGGACGCGGCTGCTGGGCACGTCCTCGGCGCGCGACGAGGACGACTTCTTCGCCCTGGGGGGCGACTCGCTCATGGCCGTACGGCTGCGCGGCCGTATCCACGAGGAGCTCCGGATCGCCGTCCCCCTGACGGAGTTCCTGGAACGGCCCACCTTCGGCAGCCTGGTCGCGCTGGCCGAGCACGGCGAAAGGGCCGACAGCACCGACAACGCCGACACCGCGGAGAGGGCCGGGGGCGCGCGACCGGTGCACGTCCCCGCGGCCCCCCGGGAACTGGTCCGCTTCCAGGAGGGCGGCCCGGGCGTGCCCCTCTTCCTCGCCGCCCCCGCCGCCGGAAGCGCGCTGTGCTACCGGGAGTTCGCCCGGGCCCTCGGCGGGGACCGCCCTGTGTACGGGATCGACGCCCCGGGGCTGCTGGGCGGCGCGCCCACCCCCGACCGGGTCGAGGACCTGGCCGACCACCACATCCGGGTGCTGCGCGCGGTGCGGCCGAACGGACCGTACGCGCTGGGCGGCTGGTCGGTGGGCGGGCTGGTGGCCCATGAGATGGCGGCGCGGCTGGAGCGGGCCGGCGAGCGGGTCGAACTGCTGCTGTTCCTGGACGGCTTCGCGCCGGACAGCGGCGGCCGCCCCCTGGGGTCCGCCCCCCAGCACCTCGCCGCGGGCCTGTGGCACCAGGCGCTGGTCGCGCTCCAGGTCGGGCCCGCGGGCCGGGCGGTGCGGTCGGTGCCCGGGGTGAGCAGGGTCTTCCGGGCCTATCTGCGGGCCATGCTGCGCTACCGGCCGAGGCCGGTGTCCTGCCGTACGGTGCTGTTCAAGGCCGGGCTCACGCACCGCACCGAGGCGCGGCTGCGCGCCTCGCTGAGCGCCCTGCACCCCGGCGGGCTGACCGTGCTGCCCTGCTCGGGCCGGCACTGGACGCTGCTGGCCGAGCCGCACGCCTCGGCCCTGGCGCACCAGGTGCGCCGGGCCCTGGACGACCCGGAGCGCTGACCGCCACCCGGGCGCCCGCCGCCGAGCGGGTGCCCGGGTCAGGGCAGGCGGCTCGCCCCGAGCACGGCCCGCACCAGGTCCGCCACGTCGCGCGAGGCGGCGTCGACGCGGAAGCCGCCGTCCAGCACGGCGGTTCCGGCCGTGAAGCCCCAGACACCGGCGTCCCGCAGCGCGGAGATCCGTGCCACCCGGTCGACGCTGCCCGCGGCCAGGACCGGCGCATCGACGGCGGCGACCACGGCGGCGGCCAGGGCGGCGGCGTCGCCCCCGAATCGGTAGGCGAGCAGGTCGAGGCCGTGCACCCCCGGCGTCCCGGCGAGCCGCCGGGCGCTCGCCACGACGTCGGCGGCGGTCCCGCGCAGCACGCTGGGGTGACCCTCGACGCGGCCGGGGAACGGCCAGTACTCGACGGGCGCGCCGTCCAGCACCCTGACGCCCTCGGCGACGTGGGTGCCGCCGAGGACCACGTCCACGCCGAGGCCCACCGCGGCCTCCAGGCTGCGCAGTTCGTCGGCGGCGTCGACGCTGACGACTTCCAGGTACGAGCGGGCGCCCAGGTCGTGGACGCGGTCGGCGAGGGCGCGCAGCTCCCCGAAGGGCAGGCCGACGTCCTTGAAGCCGATGTGGCGCAGGCCGACGTCGCCGACCCGGTCCAGCACGGCGTGGGCGTCGGCGACGGTGCGGTCGTCGCGGGTGAGCATGAAGACGAACTCCAGGCCGGCGGTCATCGCGCCCTCCCGCCGGACTGCCCGCGCCGGGCGCGTACGAGGTCGAGCGCGCTGCGGATGGCGTAGCGGAGGCTCCCCGCGTCGGCGCGGCCGGTCCCGGCGAGGTCGAAGGCGGTGCCGTGGTCGACGCTGGTGCGGACGAAGGGCAGGCCCAGGGTGGCGTTGACGCCTTCCTCGATGCCGAGCAGCTTGACGGGGATGAGCCCTTGGTCGTGGTACTGGGCGACCACGATGTCGAACTCGCCGCGGCGGGCGCGCATGAAGACGGTGTCCGGCGGATGCGGCCCGGAGGCATCGATGCCCGCGGCCCGGGCCGCCTCGACGGCGGGGGGATGGCCAGGACCTCCTCGTCGCCGAACAGGCCGCCCTCGCCCGCGTGCGGGTTGACCCCGGCGACCGCGATACGGGGCGAGGTGATGCCGAGGGCGCGCAGCTCGTCGTGGGCGAGTTCGACGATGCCCAGGACCCGCTCGGCGGTGATCTCGGTGAGCGCCTTGGCCAGGGGCAGATGGGTGGTGACGAGAACGGTCCGCAGCTCGTCGTTGGCCAGCATCATGGCGTGGCGCGGGGCGCCGGTGAGCGCGGCCAGGGTGGAGGTGTGGTCGGGGTGGGCGATGCCCGCCGCGTGCCAGGCCTCCTTGTGGATCGGGGCGGTGACGATGCCGTCGAGCCTGCCGTCCAGCGCGAGGCGTACGGCGGTCTCGACGTAACCGTACGAAGCACGGCCGGCGTCGGCGGACACCTGGCCGAAGGGCAGGTGGTCGGTGGGGCCGCCGGTCTGCAGCACCCGTACGGCACCTTCCGCACCCGCACCCGCACCCGCCCCGGGGTCCTCGACGGTCTCGACGGTCTCGACGGTCTCGACGGCCGGCGTCAGGCCCAGCAGCCGGGCGGCCTGCCGCAGCCGGGCGGCATCGCCGACCACGACGATGTCGGCGTCCTGGTCCCGCGTCCGGATGCCGGCGAGGGCGGCGGCGGTGATCTCGGGTCCGATGCCCGCCGGGTCGCCCATGGTGACGGCGAGCCGTGGCCGGGCCGGTGCGGCGGACACCTGTGTGGACGTCATGCGGTCCTCCGGGTGAGTGCGGCGACGGCGGCGATCAGGGTCTCCGGATCGCCGAAGCCGCCGGCCTTGCTGATGACGGGGTGGGGGCGGGCGCCGCTCAGGACGCCGAGCGGGATGCCCGGGGCGAGGGTGCCGACCGCGTGGAGGGCGGGGGCGCCGAGGACTTCGCAGACCTCGCGCGCGGTGTCCCCGCCGCTCAGCACGAGCCCGAGGCCGGGCAGGGCGCGGGCGCAGGCGGCCCCGAGGGAGGCCAGCTCCCGCAGGTGCCGGGCCGCGGCCTCGGGGCCGTCCGCCAGGGCCTCGGGGGTGGTGAGCGCGACGGCGGAGTGGGTGTCGAGGAGCCGGGTGAGGTGTCCGGCCGGGTCGGGCCGGCCCGCGAGGTCGGTGGTGGCGAGGACGGGGACGCCGTCCTTGCCGAGCCGGTCGAGCTGTTCCCGGGTGGTGGGGTGACGGCTGCCGACAAGGACGAGCGCCCGCCCGGCAGACCCGGCCACGGGGGCGGCCCCGGCCCCGGCCACGGAGGCAGCCACGGACCCGGCCACGGAGGCGGCCACGGACTCGGCCACGGAGGCGGGCGCGGGGTTGGGCGAGGGGGAGCGCCCCGGGCCGGGCGGGACCACCGCCTCCCACAGGCCGGGGCTGCCGCACAGCACCACCTCACCCAGGTGTCCGGCCACCGCCGCGGCGATCCGGTCCAGGTCCTCGCCGGTGGCGGCGTCCACCACGAGGGCCCGCCCCGGCGCGGTGCCCCCGGCCGGTGGCGCGGGGGAGGCGAGGGCGGGGGCCAGGGTCGCGGCCAGGGCGTCGGCGGTGGGCGCGACGACGGTGACGCGCAACCCCGCCCCGGACAGCGGGGCGAGCACCGAGGAGTCCGTCACGGGCCCCACCGGGTCCCGCCCGGCCGGCCCCCGGTGCACCGGCACGCCGCCGGCGTACTGGTGGCCGCCCACCGTGTGCCGGCCGTACGCGGGGCAGGCGGGCGCCACCACGGCCACGGCGCGGCCGGACGCCCGCATGACGGCGGCCAGTTCGGCGGGCCAGTTGCCGCGCAGGGAGCTGTCCATCGTCTTGTAGACGCCGAGCGGGTGGCTCCGGGCCGGCATGAGCAGCCGCGTGGTGGCGCGCCGGTGGCGGAGGGCGGCCTCGTCCGGTGGCAGGTGGCGGCTGTCGAGGTCGACACACGGCCATGAGTCGCCGTCCGTGGCGGACGGGTCGTCGAGGTCCAGGACGACCGAGGCGGCGCGCCCGGTGTCGGCGAGGTGGCCGGCCGCCTCAGCCGCGCTGGTCAGATCGTCGGCCAGCACGACGAACCGGGGGCCCGGTGGCGCGGGGGTCGAGGGGGCGGGCGTCGTGCTCGTCATGCGGTGTCCGTTCTGTGCTGGTGCCGTGTCGGGCCTTGGCCGGCGGGGCGCCGGGCGCCGGGTGGCGGGTGCGGTGGCGCGTTCAGTCTCGGCCGGGCCGGTACGCTGCGACAGGGCCACTTCGCCCCGGACGTCGCGGACCACTCACTCGGAGGCCGTGCTGAAGCCACACGCGGACCAGCCGCACACCGACCCGCCGCACGCGCACGAGCCGCACATCGACCCGCCACCCGCGACACATGCGAACGGCCTGCCGGGCCGGGAGCACGCCCCGGGGCGCGCCGCCCCGGCGGGAGGTCACGGGCGCGGCAGGGGCGCCGCCGAGCGCGGGCGGGTCCGCGCCGAGCGGGGCCTGGAGTCGGTGGCCGCCGCCGGCATCCCGCTGCCGCTGCCCCGGGACGGGGAGGAGAGCCTGGCCGACTGCCTGGTCCGCCTGCTGGCCGCCGCGATCGAGGGCGGACGGCTGGCCCCGGGCACCCGGCTGCCGTCCTCCCGGGCGCTGGCCACCGCCGCCGGTGTCTCGCGCAATGTGGTGCTCGCCGCCTACGCCGTGCTCGCCGAACGCGGCCTGGCCACCGGGCGGCACGGCAGCGGCAGCTACGTACGCGCCGACGGCCGGCCGCGCCGGGCCCGGCCGGTGCCGGAGACCGCGCCCTGGCTGGAACGGCTGACGCCGGCGCCCGAGGGGCCGGGCGGCCCGGAGCCGGTCCTCGACCTGCGGCTGCGCGCCCGCCCGGCAGCGGTGCTGCCCACGGTGGTCTGGCGCCGGGCGTGGCAGGCGGCGGCCCAGCGGCGGCTGCCGAGCGGCTACGGGGACCCGGCCGGGGACCGCCGGCTGCGCGCGGCGCTCACCGACTACCTGGTGGCCGGCCGGGGCGTGGCCGCCGCGCCCGCCGATGTGGTGGTGACCAGCGGCGCCGCCGAGGCGCTCGGGCTGCTGCTGCGGGCGGTGATCCGGCCGGGCGACCGGGTCGCCGTCGAGGACCCCGGCTATCCGCCGTTCGCCCGCATGGCCCGCGAGCGCGGCGCCGTCGTGCAGCCGGTCCCGGTGGACGGCGACGGGATCCGCGTGGAGGTGGTGCGGGGCCTGGACCCGCCGCCGCGGATGCTGCTGCTCACCCCCGCCCACCAGTTCCCGACCACCGCCCCGCTGTCGGCCGGCCGGCGTCGGGACCTGCTGTCCTGGGCGCGCGAGCAGGGCGTGCTGCTGGTAGAGGACGACTACGGCGGCGAGTTCACCGCGGCCGGCCCGCCCGCCCTGGCCGCCTCGGACGACCATGGTGTCGTCGCCCATGTCGGCTCCCTCTCGCGGTTGCTGGCGCCGTCGCTGCGGACGGGGCACCTGGTGGCGCCGCGCCCCCTGGCGGCCGCGGTGGCGAGGCTGCGCGGGGAGACCGACTCGTACCCCAGCCTGCCCGTCCAGCAGGCCGTCGCCGAACTGCTCACCACCGGCGAGCTCACCCGTCAGCTGCGGCGGGCCCGCGCGCTGGTGGCCGAACAGCGGGCGGCGCTGCGGGAGGCGGCCCCCCTGCTGCCGGTGCGCGGGCTGGACGGCGGGCTGCATGTGCTGCTGGCCACCGCGGACGCCCGGGCCGAGGCCGAGTGGGCCGAGGAGCTGCTGCGGGACGGGATCCTCGTCGACCGGCTCAGCGCGTACGGCCATGGCCCCCCGGCCGCGACGGGCCTGCTGCTCGACTACGCGGGCGTGGCCCCCGCCACCCTGGCCCGGGTGGCGGCCCGCCTCGACGGGCCGGTCACCCGAACAGGGCGGCCGCGATGAACAGGGCGACGGAGCGGGCGACGAGCGCAGAAAGGTCTTTCCGGCGGGGACGGGCAGTACACAAGGGGCGGCTGGTCAGGAGGCGGCGCCGAACAGTTCGGCGAGCAGGTCGGCCCCGTCGGCGGGAGCCCGCACCTCCAGGGACAGGCGGGGGCCGTGGAGGTGGACGCGGAAGTCGAAGAACGGGCAGCATCGCTGCTCGGCGGCGGCCAGCTCGGCCAGAGCGGCGGCCCGATCGGCGGGCAGGGTCAGCTTCAGCCCGTCCGGGATCGGCTCCCGCCGCGCGCCGTCGAGGGCCGCGTGCCAGGCGCCGACGCGCTCGGCCACGCCGTCGCCGGTGAGCGAACAGGCCACCGGGGCACCGCGCCACCGCTCGGCTCCCCGCCCGGCGGCCTGGCGGCGGGGCGCGCGGAGCACGTCGGCCGGCCCGGCCGCACGCGCGGGCACGGGCACGGGGGCGGTGGGGAAACCGCACCGCGGGTCGCAGCGGCCCAAGCGGTCCGGCAGCGCGTCCAGGTGCTCCAGCGCGGCGTGCAGCGAGGCGGCCGCCACGGCTGTCCCGGTCCCCGGTCGGCCGGGGAAGGTCCTTGAAGGTCCGTCATGCCCCCGGATCTTGTTCACAAACGATTCTCAGAAGGGGGTCACTCGCCAGACTGCGTGAGAACGGGTTCTGAGAACCGATCCGGGATCGGCGGCGGCCCGGCGGCCCGTTTCCGATCTTGCTCCGGGAAAGGAACGTTTGTGAGAGTAACCGCGCGTACAGCCCTGGGCTTCACTCGTCGCGAGGGAAGATCGCCAGCGGGCGGCCGGGGCACATTCACGGCCATCTGTTCTGAACTTCGCAAGCAGGAGCCGGAAGTCGGTGGCGGAGCCTCAGCCGACGGCTCGGAGCCGTTCGAGGAGTTCGTCAACGCCGGCCGTGTGCGCGTACGGCGCGAAGACCGGCTCCGCCGAGGTCGACGGCCAGGCCACACCCAACGGCTGGTTCACCGCCTACCGTGGCGGCGTGGCCGCCGCCGGCCTGGTCCTTCAGGGCGGCCACGGCGGCGATTCGGCGGGGCCGATCGTGGCGGCGGTGCTCAAGGCGTCGTGACGGCCGGCCGCGGAGCGCGAGACATGGAACACCGGTCCATCAGGGGGACACGCTCCGGGCCCCGTCGGCCGTAGCGAGGCGGGCGAGCAGCTCCGGATGGTCTGCCAGGCCCTTCTCGGCCGCCGACCTGATCACGGACTCCATGAACGCGCGGTCCACGCGATCCCAGTCGATCGGGCCGAGCGGCGGCTGCGGGTCGTACTCGATGGCGGCCTGGATCATCCGGGCGGCATCCTCGCCCACCAGTTCGGTGACCAGGTGCAGGGCCATGTCGATGCCCGCCGCCACTCCGGCGGCCGTGAGCACGCGCCCGTCCGCGACCCAGCGCCGGGACACGGGTGTCGCGCCGAAGGCGCGCAGGATCGGCATGGCAGCCCAGTGGGTGACCGCCTCACGGCCCTCGAGCAGACCGGCGGCCCCGAGGATCAGCGAGCCGGTGCAGACCGAGGCCACCACCTCGGCGCCGCGGGCCGCCTGCCGGACGTAGCCGGTCAGCTGTTCGTCCGCGAGGGCGGCGAAGGTCGGGGCACCGCCGCCCGGGACGATCAGGCCGTACGGCGCGGGCACCTGCTCGAAGGTGTGGGAGGCGGTTACGGACACCGAGCTGTCCGTCGGCAGCGGCTGGCGGGCCGCTGCCACCGTGACGGCCTCGAAGCCGAGTCCGAGTTCCTGCAAGCCGCTGATGACCTGGAGCGGCCCGACGAAGTCGAGGGCGGTCAGGCCGGGGTAGAGCACGAACGCGATGGTCCTGGTCGTTGTCATGCCACCAGCTTTGCCGGGGTGAGCGGCCGTCGCGCGGACCGTGTCTGGAATCCTGTGATCCCTGTCTTCCGGACGCCAGGAGTCGCTGATGCGCCGTGTGGTCGTGATCGGTTACCCGGACACCGAGCTGCTCGACATCTCCTGCCCGACAGGCGTGTTCGACACGGCCACGCGCGGGGGCGCGGAACCCGGATACCGGGTCGAGCTGGTCTCGCTCGGTGGCCTGCCGGTGCGGACGAGCTGCGGCCTCACCCTCGCCGCCGACGCCCTGGAGCGGGTCGGCGGCCGGTTGGACAGCGTGGTGGTGGCGGGCGGGCCGGGGCATCAGACCGCTGCCGAGGACGCCCGGCTGCTCGTCCACCTGCGCCGGCTGGCCGGGCTCAGCCGCCGGGTGGTCTCGGTGTGCACGGGCGCCACCCTGCTGGCCGCGGCCGGCCTGCTGGACCGGCGCCGGGCGACCACGCACTGGACGTGGGCGGCGGAGCTGGCCGCCCGGTACCCGGCCGTCACCGTGGACCCCGCGTCGCTGTTCGTCTCCGACGGCAATGTCCATACCTCGGCGGGCGTCACCAGCGCGATCGACCTCACGCTCGCCCTGGTGGAGCAGGACCACGGCCCGGCGCTGGCCCGCGAGGTGGCCCGGTTGCTGGTCGCGTACCTGCAGCGGCCGGGCAACCAGGCGCAGGTGAGCATGCACGTGGCGGCGGCGCCGCCCGACCACCGGCTGGTCCGGGAGGTCTGCGAACACATCACCGCCCACCCGGACGCCGACCTCGACGCTGCCACGCTGGCGCGATTCGCCGGGGTGAGCCCGCGTCACCTCACCCGGCTGTTCGCCGCGGAGCTCGGCACCACGCCCGCCCGGCACGTGCGCGCCGTGCGCGCCGAAGCCGCCGCCCAGCTGCTGGCCGCCACCAGCCTGCCGCTCACCGCCATCGCCCGCCAGTGCGGACTGCGAACCACCGAGACGCTGCGGCAGGCCTTCGCCGATCTGTTCGCGACCACGCCGTCGGCGTACCGGCGGGCGGCCCGGCACGGCTGAAGCTGTTGCGCCTGGGCGCGGGGTGGCGTCGGCGGCTGACCCGATGGGGGGATTCACCGGCTCACAAACGAGGTGCGCGGCGACCGGGGCCCCGGCCAGCGTAGCTAGCCCCCGTGGTCGCATGGCCACCACGCGCAAGCCGGGCAGGGACTGGCCCTGGTCCGGTTCTTCGCCGCGGCCTCCTTGCGGATCGACTGCTCGGCGATCCGCCGGGCCTGCGCCTGGTCGTACGCCACGCCGACCCGCGCCGGCAGATGTTCGTCCCCGTCCGTCGCCCCGGCCGCCCACTCCAGCTCATCGCCAGTCGGCGAGCAGAACAGATGCAGCTCATGCGCGGTGATCAGCCGCTTGAACCGCGGATACGCGGTCCGTTCGATCGAGGTCACAACCCACCTCAGGCCCCAAGATGATGGTCAACATCACCACCAACGACGCTGAGTCGAACGAGTGACGGGCCAGACGTTCAGGGCTTCAAGATCAACCCATTGCCCCTTCGACGCGTATCTGGGTCACACCCCTCACCCGGCCCCGCCGGCACGGAGGCGCGCCGGTGGTGGCGCCGTGCTGCCGCGCAGGACGAGGCGGGTGGGGACCAGCGTGGTGCCGGGCTCCGTCACGTCCTCGCGCATCTGCCTCAGCACCCCCTCGACACAGCGCCGCCCCACCTCGGCGAAGTCCTGGTGGACGGTGGTCAGGGGAGGCAGGAAGGAGCCGGCCTCGGGGATGTCGTCGAAGCCGATGACGCTGACGTCCTCGGGCACCTTCCGGCCGCGCTCGTGCAGGGCGCGCAGCAGTCCCAGCGCCATCTGGTCGTTGGCGGCGAACACCGCCGTGCAGTCGGCCTCTTCGGCCAGGCGCAGCCCGGCCCGGTAGCCGGACTCCGCCGACCAGTCGCCCCGTACCAGCGGCGGCGGGGTGCGGTCCGCGTCGGTGAGGGTGGCGCGCCAGGCGTCGGCCCGGCGCTGCGCGGCGAAGGACTCCTCGGGGCCGGCCAGGTGCCACACCGTGCGGTGGCCGAGGTCGAGCAGGTGGCGTACGGCGGCGCGGGTCCCGCCCGCCTGGTCGGTGTCGACCACGCTGTAGCGGTCGCCGGCGTCCGAGTCGGCCACCACCACCTGGACGCCCGGCGGCAGCGAGACGGTGGCCGCGTCGAGCAGGTGCACCTCCATGATGACGATGACGGCGTCGACGGCGAGTTCGCCCAGGCGGGAGAAGGCCCCGCGCACCTCGTCCTGGGTGGGGACCGCCACGGGCAGGAGCGTGACGGCGTAGCCCTCCTGGGCCGCGGAGGTGGCGATCGCCTCGAGGGTGCGCACATTGCCCGTGGTGGCGAGGGAGAAGGTGATGACGCCGATGGTGCGGAACTCGCCGCGCTTGAGCGCCCGGGCGGCGCTGTTGGGCCGGTAGCCGAGTTCCTTCATCGCGGCCAGCACCTGCCGCCGGGTCTCCTCGGTCACGCCGGAGTAGCCGTTGGAGACCCGGGAGACGGTCTGGGAGGAGACGCCGGCCAGGCGGGCGACGTCCGCCATGGAGGCGCGCTGGACCCGTCGGTCGGCGCGGGCCCCGGCCCGCACCCGCCGTGTCCGTGGTGTGCTCGCCGAGGCGCTACTGTCCGCTTTATCCACCCATGCCCCCTCTCGCCCGCAGATTCGCGGTTTCTTCGGACGGTGACCCTTGACCGTCGACATTCGGGCAGTGTAGACATGCCGCCACCGGATGTTTACGTAAACATAACACCCATCAAGGCCTTTTGTCGGGCGCGGTGTTTGCGTGAACATCGCGTGGGCGCCGGGCCGTAGGCCCGAGAGGGACGAACGAGGAACGCAATGACGACGCTGCAACCGCCGGCGGCCGTGGACCGCACCGCACGGCCTTCACTGAAACGGGACCGCCGGTCCTGGACGGGGTGGGGGTTCGTCGGCCCCTTCGTGGCGGTCTTCGCCCTTGTCTTCCTGGCCCCCATCGGCTATTCGATCTACCTCAGCCTCTTCCGGGACAGGCTGATCGGCGGCAACACCTTCGTGGGTCTCGACAACTACCAGCAGGCCCTCCAGGACGACCAGTTCTGGGCCGGTGTGACCCGCGTGGGGCTGTTCCTGCTGGTCCAGGTGCCGATCATGCTGGGCATCGCCCTGCTGGTCGCGCTGGCCCTGGACAGCGGACGGCTGTACGGCAAGAACTTCTTCCGGATCTCGATCTTCCTGCCCTACGCGGTGCCCGCCGTGGTGGCCACCCTCATGTGGGCCTTCATGTACGGCACCCGCTTCGGCCTGGTGGGGGACATCAACGACGCCTTCGGCGTCTCGCTGCCCGACCCGCTCTCGCCCGACCTGATCCTGGCGTCGATCGGCAACATCGTCACCTGGGAGTTCGTCGGCTACAACATGCTGATCTTCTACTCGGCGCTGCGGGTGATCCCGCACTCCCTGTACGAGGCCGCGGAGATCGACGGCGCCGGACAGCTCCGCGTCATCACCGCCATCAAACTCCCCGCGATCCGCGGGGCCCTCGTCATCGCGACCATCTTCTCGATCATCGGCAGCTTCCAGCTGTTCAACGAGCCGAGCATCCTCAAGCCCCTGGCGCCGAACGCGGTCACCACCGACTACACCCCCAACTACTACACCTACACGCTGTCCTTCAACGGCCAGCAGCACAACTACTCCGCGACGGTCGCCATCGTCATGGGGCTGATCACCATGGTCATCGCCTATGTCGTCCAGCTGCGCGGCATGCGCAAGGGAGCGTGAACCATGAGCAGCCCCGCCACCACCGCTTCCAAGCCCACACCCGCGCCGCCCGGCCCGCCCGGCCACGCGCCCCGGCTGCGCACCCCCCGCAAGGCCGCCGACCGGCGCCGCCCCCGCCGCAGCGTGCTGCTGACCGGGCTCACCGGCCTGGTGCTGGTGTACACCCTGGTGCCGCTGATATGGCTGGTCATCAGCTCCACCAAGACCCAGGAAGGCCTCGCGGACTCGCCCGGGCTGTGGTTCGGCGACCACTTCGCCCTGTGGGACAACATCCGTGAGACCTTCACCTACAACGACGGGGTCTTCGTCCGCTGGCTGCTGAACACCCTGCTGTACGTGGTGCTCGGCGCCGGTGGCGCCACCTTCCTCGCCGTCCTCGGCGGCTACGCCTTGGCGAAGTTCACCTTCCCCGGCAAGCGCGCCGTCTTCGCCGTCGTCATCGGCGCCGTGGCCGTGCCCACCACCGCCCTGGCGGTCCCCACCTTCCTGATGTTCAGCAAGATGGGGCTCACGAACACCCCCTGGGCGGTGATCCTCCCCTCGCTCATCTCGCCCTTCGGCCTGTATCTGATGTGGGTCTTCGCCACCGAGGCCATCCCCACCGAACTGCTGGAGGCCGCCCGCATCGACGGGGCGGGCGAGCTGCGCACCTTCTTCCGGGTGAGCCTGCCGCTGCTGGCGCCGGGCATCGTGACCGTGCTGCTGTTCACGATGGTCGCCACCTGGAACAACTACTTCCTGCCGCTGATCATGCTCAAGGACCCGGACTGGTATCCGCTGACCCTGGGGCTGAACAGCTGGAACGCCCAGGCCCAGACGGCCGGTGGCGAAGCCGTCTTCAACCTGGTGATCACCGGCTCGCTGATCACCATCCTCCCCCTGATCGCCGCCTTCCTGCTGCTCCAGAAGTACTGGCAGTCCGGACTCGCCGCCGGAAGCGTCAAGGAATAACCAGCCTCAAGGGACAACCCCCACCCCACCACGAAGAAGTGGAAGCACCTCCATGTCCAACAACACCCGCCGCCTGCTGCGCGGCATCGGCCTCGTCTGCGCCCTCGCCCTGGGAGCCACCGCCTGCGGTGGCTCCGACGACGGCGGCTCCGGTGACAAGAAGGTGTCCGCCGGGGACATCCAGGCGGCCCTGAAGAAGGGCGGCTCGATCACGGTCTGGGCCTGGGAGCCCACGCTCAAGCAGGTCGTCGAGGACTTCGAGAAGGACCACCCCAAGGTCCACGTCAACCTCGTCAACGCGGGCACCAACAAGGACCAGTACACCGCCCTGCAGAACGCGATATCGGCGAAGAAGGGCGTCCCCGACGTCGCGCAGATCGAGTACTACGCGCTCGGCCAGTTCGCGCTGACCAAGTCCCTGGACAACCTCTCCGGATACGGCGCCGACAAGCTCGCCAAGACCTACTCGCCCGGCCCGTGGAACTCGGTGAAGACAGGCGACGCCGTCTACGCCCTGCCCATGGACTCCGGCCCGATGGCGCTGTTCTACAACAAGAAGGTCTTCGACAAGTACAAGATCGCCGTGCCCACCACCTGGGACGAGTACGTCGAGGCGGCGCGCAAGCTGCACAAGGCCGACCCCAAGGCGTACATCACCAGTGACACCGGCGACGCGGGCTTCACCACCAGCATGCTGTGGCAGGCCGGCTCGCGCCCGTACAAGGTCTCGGACGACGGCACCAAGGTGGGGATCAACTTCTCCGACAAGGGCGCCGCCACCTACACCAAGACCTGGCAGAAGCTCATCGACGAGAAGCTCCTGGCGCCCGTCAACGGCTGGACCGACGACTGGTACAAGGGGCTGGGCAACGGCGACATCGCTACCCTGGTCACCGGCGCCTGGATGCCCGCCAACTTCGTCTCGGGCGTCAAGAACGCCTCCGGCGACTGGCGCGTGGCCCCCATGCCACAGTGGACCAAGGGCGACAAGACCACCGCGGAGAACGGCGGCAGCTCGCTGGCCCTGCCCGCCGCGGGCAAGAACAAGGAACTCGCCTACGCCTTCGTCGAGTACGCCAACGCGGGCAAGGGCGTGCAGACCCGCCTCAAGGGCGGCGCCTTCCCGGCCACCACGAAGGACCTGCAGTCCAAGGCGTTCCAGGACACCGAGTTCCCGTACTTCGGCGGGCAGAAGGCCAACAAGATCTTCGCCGACTCGGCCGCCAACGTCGGCCGGGGCTGGTCGTACCTGCCCTACCAGGTGTACGCCAACTCGATCTTCAACGACAGCGTCGGCAAGGCCTACGTCTCGCACACCCCGCTCGCCAAGGGGCTGAAGGCCTGGCAGGACGCCTCCGTCAAGTACGGCAAGGAGCAGGGCTTCACCGTCTCGCAGTAGAGCACCACCGCACGAACCCCGCGCCGCCCCGTGCGGTACACCGGAAGGACCACCATGATCTCCACCCTCCTGTCCCGGCTTCCGCACGGGTCGGACGGTGACCCCGCGACCCCCCGCCTCGCGTTCGGCGCCGACTACAACCCCGAGCAGTGGCCGCGCGAGGTGTGGGAGGAGGACATCCGGCTGATGCGCCGGGCCGGCGTCAACATCGTCTCCGTGGCGATCTTCTCCTGGGCCCGCATCCAGCCGGCCCGGGACCGGTGGGACTTCGGCTGGCTCGACGAGGTCATGGACCTGCTGCACGCGGGCGGCATCGGGGTCGACCTGGCCACCGCCACCGCGTCCCCGCCGCCCTGGCTCACCACGGCCCACCCGGAGATCCTCCCGGTGACGGCCGCCGGCGAGACGGTGTGGCCGGGGGCGCGGCAGCACTGGCGCCCCACCTCGCCCGTCTTCCGCGAACACGCGCTGCGCCTGGTCACCGAGATGGCCCGGCGCTACGCCGACCACCCCGCCCTGGTGGCCTGGCACGTGTCCAACGAGCTGGGCTGCCACAACGTCTACGACTACTCCGACGACGCGGCGCGCGCCTTCCGCGGCTGGCTGCGGGCGCGCTACGAGACCCTGGACGCCCTCAACCACGCCTGGGGCACCGCCTTCTGGTCCCAGCGCTACAGCGACTGGGAGCAGATCCTGCCGCCCCGGCTGGCCGCCTCCCACCCCAACCCCACCCAGCAGCTCGACTTCAAGCGCTTCTCCTCCGACGCGCTGAAGGAGTACCTGCGCGCGGAGCGGGACGTCCTGCGCGAGATCACCCCCGGCGTGCCGGTCACCACCAACTTCATGGTCATGGGCGAGACCAAGGGGATGAACTACCCCGACTGGGCCGACGAGATCGACTTCGTCTCCAACGACCACTACGTCCACCCCGGCCCCCAGGACCGCGACGAGCTGTCCTTCTCCGCCAACCTCACCAGCGGCATCGCCGGCGGGCGGCCGTGGTTCCTCATGGAGCACTCCACCAGCGCGGTCAACTGGCAGCCGGTCAACGTGGCCAAGCGCCCGGGGGACCTCGCGCGCGACTCCCTGCTGCACGTGGCGCACGGCGCCGACGCGGTCTGCTTCTTCCAGTGGCGGCAGTCGGCGGCCGGGGCCGAGAAGTACCACTCGGCGATGGTGCCGCACGCCGGGGCCGACAGCGAGGTCTTCCGCGCGGTGACCGAGCTGGGCGCCACCCTCCGGGCGCTGGCGCCGGTCGCCGGGTCCGAGCGCGAACCGGCGCCGGTCGCGATCGTCTACGACTGGGAGTCGTGGTGGGCCAGCGAGCAGGACTCGCACCCCAGCTCCCGCCTCAACTACCGGCAGGAGGCCCTCGACTGGTACTCCGCCCTCCTCGCGCTCGGCATCCGCGCCGATGTCGTCACCACCCGCGCCGACCTCGGCGCCTACCGGCTGGTGATCGCGCCCGTGCTGCACGTGGTCCCCGGGCCGCTGGCCAAGGAGCTCACCCGGTACGTCGAGACGGGCGGGCACCTGGTCACCACCTACTTCTCCGGGGTCGTCGACGAGAACGACCACATCTGGCTGGGCGGCTACCCCGGGGCCCTGCGCGAGCTGCTGGGCATCCGCATCGAGGAGTTCGGCCCGCTGCTCGCCGACGACACCGTCGAACTGGACGGCGTCGGCTTCGGCTTCGGCGACGCGGGTGGCCCGGCCACCGGCACCCTGTGGACCGACCGGATCACCGTCACCGAGCCGGACGTGGACACCCTCGCCCACTACCGCACCGGCGCCTACGCCGGCCGCCCCGCCGTCACCCGCCGCCCGGTGGGCCAGGGCTCGGCCGCGTACGTCTCCACCCGGCTGGGCGCCGACGGCCTCGCCCGCCTCCTGCCGGACCTGCTGGCGGCGGCCGACGTCCACAGCGACCTGCCCGCCGAGGCGCGCGGACGGGTCGAGACGGCGGCCCGCCGCGACGCCGACGGCCGCTATCTGTTCCTCGTCAACCGCACCGACGAGCAGGTGAGCCTGTCCGGCGTGGCCGGGGAGCCGCTGGCCGGCGGCACCTTGGCCGCGGACGGCTCGCTCACCCTGCGCCCGCGGGAGGTCGCCGTGGTGCGACAGCCCGCCTCCTGACCCCACCCCCCACCCGGCACGGCCGCCGGCCGTGCCGGACCACCGAAGCGACCACCGAAGAGTTGGGAGCACACGTTGGCACGCCGTACCCGCACCAGACGGCTCCTGGGGACCATCGGCATCACAGCCCTGGCCACGGGCGCCGCCCTGATCACCGCCCCCTCCCCGCAGGCGGAGGCGCAGGAGCAGGCCCAGGCCGTGACCGTCCGGCCCGACCCCTCCTACCAGCAGCAGAAGTTCGAGGGCTGGGGCACCAGCCTGGTGTGGTTCGCCAACGTCACCGGCGGCTACCCCGAGGAGATACGCCAGAAGCTCGCCTCGCTCCTCTTCGACGACGACGGCCTCGCCCTCAACATCGCCCGCTACAACATCGGCGGCGGCAACGCCCCCGACGTCAAGGACTACCTCCGCGCCGGAGGGGCGGTCCCCGGCTGGTGGAAGGCGCCCGAGGGCACCACCCGCGAGGACACCGACTGGTGGAGCGCCGACGACCCCGCCGACTGGAACCCGGACGCCGACGCCAACCAGCGCTGGTGGGTGGACCGGATCAAGGGCGACATCGACCACTGGGAGACGTTCAGTAACTCGCCGCCCTGGTTCATGACCACCAGCGGCTATGTCTCCGGCGGCTTCGACGCCACCGCGGACCAGCTCAGGGCCGACTCCGTCGACGACTTCGCCGCCTACCTGGCGGGTGCCACCAAGCGGCTGGAGAAGGCCCACCACATCAAGGTCGACACCGTCGACCCGTTCAACGAACCCAACACCAACTACTGGAGCACCCGCCTGGGAGCCGACGGACAGCCGGTCGGCGGCCGCCAGGAAGGGGCCCACATCGGCCCCGAACTCCAGCAGAAGGTGATCCTCGCGCTGGCCCCGGCCCTGAAGAAGGCCAGGACCGGCGCCAGGATTTCGGCGATGGACGAGACCAACCCCACCACCTTCGCCCGGAACTGGAACACCTACCCGCAAGCGGTGCGCGACCTGGTCGGGCAGATGAACGTGCACACCTACGGCACCGGCGGCCGCACCACCGTGCGCGACCTGGCCAAGGCGGCGGACAAGCCGCTGTGGATGAGCGAGGTCGAGGGCGACTGGGGCGACGGCCAGAGCTTCCAGGACATGCGGCCCGGTCTCGGAATGGCCCAGCACATCGTCGACGACCTGCGCGAACTCGAGCCCCGGGCCTGGGTCTTCTGGCAGCCCGTCGAGGACTACGACAACATGAAGCCCGGCGGGGAGTCCGCCAAGGGCGGCAACTGGGGCAGCATCCAGATCCCCTTCAGCTGCACCTCCCGGGACACCCTGAGCACCTGCCCGATCCGCACCAACACCAAGTTCGACACCGCCAGGAACTTCACCCACTACATCAAGCCCGGCGACCGGCTGGTGAAGGTGGACGACACCTCCAGCGCCGCCGCCGTCTCCCGGCGGGGCGACGCCGCCACCGTCGTCCACGTCAACAGCACCACCGCCGAGCGCGCCGTCACCCTCGACCTGTCCAAGTTCGCGAGGGTCGCCCGCGGCGCCACCGTCACCCCCGTGGTGACCAGCGCCGACGGCAAGCTCGTCAAGCACCGGCCGATCGCGGTCAGCGACCGGCGCGCCACCTTCACCGTGCCGGCGCAGTCGGTGACCTCCTTCCTCGTCAGCGGGGTCGCCGGCACCGCGAAGGACGCCCCGCTGCTGCGCGAGGGCCACACCTACCGGCTGACCGGCGCCCAGAGCGGCAAGGCGCTCACCGTCGCCGACGGCGGCACCGGCCTGGTCATCAGGACCGCGTCCGCCGACGCCGCGGACGCCGCCCAGCAGTGGCAACTCCGCCAGATCAGCGGCGAGGGCAACCGGCAGCGGTACGTGTTCACCAACCCCGTGGACGGCAAGCGCCTCGCGGTCCGTGACGGCGCCGCGGTTCTCGAAGCGGACCGGGGCACCCGTGACAAGGCCACCCAGTGGATCATGTCGACGACCGGTGACTCCACCTGGACCCTGGTCAACGCCGCCACCGGCACCCTCCTGGAGGTCTCGGGACAGGCCACCCACGACGGGGCCGCCGTCTCCGTCTGGCAGCCGAACTCCGGGGCCAATCAGCGCTGGAAGGTGACCGATGTGACGGCCGGCCGCTCCGGCTCGGCCGGCTAGGGGGTGTCTCCCCGGTCTCTGTGGATCAGCCCGCGGCGTCTGGTGCGTGCGATCGCAAGGCGGAGGGTCGCCCTCGTAGTGGGCCTACTTGGGCGGGCCCGACAACGCAGCGAGCGTGCGTGCCAGGCGTCGCGGGCCCGCAGAGATCGGGGAGACACCCCCTAGCGCCGCACTCGGGCCCCCGCCGCTCCGGCACCGCTGCCCCTGCCACGGTCCGACCGTGGCAGGGGCAGCGTCATGTGCGCGGGGTGAGCGCCGCCGGGTCCCCGTACGCGGCGGCGGGCTCGGCGGCGGACTCGGTGGCTTCGGCGGGGGCGTCGGTCAGGCCGAGGCGGAGGTGTTCGACGTGGTAGAGGGCCTGGTCGAGGAGGGCGGCCACGTGGTTGTCGTGCAGCGCGTAGACCACCGAGCGGCCCTGCCGGGTGCCGGTGACCAGGCCGAGGTTGCGCAGCAGCCGTAGCTGGTGGGAGCAGGCGGACTGCTCCATGCCGACGGCGGTGGCCAGCTCGGTCGCCGCGCAGGGGCCTTCGCGCAGGCGGGCCAGGATCAGCAGCCGGGACGGGGTGGACAGCGCCTGGAGGGTCGTGGCGACCTGGGGCGCGTTCTCCGCGGTCAGACGGGTGCGCGGCGGGGTCGCGCCGCTGTCGGGGGTGCTCGCTCCGTGGCCCATGGCCCCATCCTACGGACCCCAAGCATGAACGCATGTTCATGCGTTCCTGTACGGTGGAGAGGGTCAGCGCCCCTACCGCACCCCCCAACTCGTCCCCGACTCCCGAACTCGTCCCGCACTCCGCCCCGAACTCCTCCCGTGAAGGACTCCCTCGTCATGGCCTCCACCCTGACCGAGACCGCCCCGCCACCCGTGCGGCCCGCCGCCGCGCCCCCCAGGCGCACCCGCGTCCTGGCGCTGCCCGAGGCGCGCTGGGCGCTCGCGGCGCTGGCGCTGTTCCTGGTCGCGCTGCCTGCGGACCTGCTCGGCGCCCCGGCCTGGGCCTGGGGCCCGCTGTACGCGGCCACCTACGTCACCGGGGGCTGGGAGCCGGGGTGGGCCGGGCTGAAGGCGCTGAAGGACAGGACCCTCGACGTGGACCTGCTGATGGTGGTGGCCGCCCTGGGCGCCGCCGCGATCGGGCAGGTCCTGGACGGCGCGCTGCTGATCGTCATCTTCGCCACCTCCGGGGCCCTGGAGGCCCTCGCCACCGCGCGCACCGCGGACTCGGTGCGCGGACTGCTCGACCTCGCCCCGGCCACCGCCACCCGGCTGACGGCCGGCGGCGGGGAGGAGACCGTCCCCGCCGACGCGCTGGCCGTGGGCGAGGTGATCCTGGTCCGCCCCGGGGACCGGATCGGCGCCGACGGCCGGGTCCTGGACGGGGAGAGCGACGTCGACCAGGCCACCATCACCGGCGAGCCGCTGCCGGTCGCCAAGCGGGCCGGGGACGAGGTGTTCGCCGGCACGGTCAACGGCACCGGCGCGCTGCGGGTCCGCGTGGAGCGCGACCCCGCGGACTCGGTGATCGCCCGGATCGTGAAGCTGGTCGAGGAGGCCGCCGAGACCAAGGCCCCCACGCAGCTGTTCATCGAGAAGGTCGAGCAGCGCTACTCGATCGCCATGGTGGCCGCCACGCTCGCGCTGTTCGCGATCCCCCTCGCGCTCGGCGAGGAGCTGCGGGCCACGCTGCTGCGCGCGATGACCTTCATGATCGTGGCCTCGCCGTGCGCGGTGGTCCTGGCCACCATGCCGCCGCTGCTGTCCGCCATGGCCAACGCCGGCCGCCACGGCGTACTGGTGAAGTCGGCGGTGGTCATGGAGCGTCTCGGCCAGGTGGACGCCGTCGCCCTGGACAAGACCGGCACCCTCACCGAGGGCACCCCCCGGCTGACCGAGCTGCGCCCGCTGTCCGGCCCCGGGCTTCCCGGGGTGTCCGAGCGGGAGCTGCTGACCTTGGCCGCGGCGGCCGAGCACCCCAGTGAGCACCCGCTGGGCCGCGCGATCGTCGCCGCCGCCCGCGCCCGCAGCCTCCCGCTGCCGGACGCCGAGGACTTCGCCTCCACCCCGGGCCTCGGCGTCACCGCCACGGTGGGGGGCCGCGTCGTACGCGTCGGCGCCCCGGCCCGGCTGCTGGACGGGTCCGCCGCGCCGGCCGATGCCACACGGCGGGACGCCGCGCGGGACGCGGTGGCCGAGCTGGAGGGCGCGGGCCGCACCGCCGTGGTCGTCCTGGCCGACGGCGTCCCGGTCGGCGTGCTGGGCGTGGCCGACCGCCTCCGCCCCGACGCCGCCGGGACCGTCGCGGCCCTGACCGCCCTGACCGCCGCCGCCCCGGTGCTGGTCACCGGGGACAACGAGCCCGCCGCGCGCCGGCTGGCCGCCGACACCGGCATCACGGACGTGCGCGCGGGGCTGCTCCCCCAGGACAAGGTGACCGCCGTGCGGGAGCTCCAGGCGGCCGGACACCATGTGCTGGTCGTCGGCGACGGCGTCAACGACGCCCCCGCCCTCGCGGCCGCGGACACCGGCGTCGCGATGGGCAGGGCCGGCTCCGACCTGGCCCTGGAGACCGCCGACGCCGTGGTGGTGCGCGACGAACTCGCCGCCGTCCCCACCGTCGTGGGCCTCTCCCGCGCCGCCCGCCGGCTGGTCGCGCAGAACCTGGTCATCGCCGGCGCCTTCATCGCCGTCCTGGTCGCCTGGGACCTGCTCGGCACCCTCCCGCTGCCGCTGGGCGTCGCTGGACACGAGGGCTCGACCGTCATCGTCGGTCTCAACGGGCTGCGCCTGCTGGCCGAGACGGCCTGGCAGCGGGCCCGTCCCGCCGACGCCCCGTGAGCGGCCGCGCGGACACCGCCGTAAACGCCGCGCCGACGCCCC
>NZ_MAXF01000132.1 GCF_001704635.1 Streptomyces sparsogenes
CGTAAACGCCGACGCCGCGTAAGCACCCGCGCCGACGCCCCGCACGCGGCCGCGCGCACGTCGGACGAGCACGCCCGTTGTCCCGACGCCTGTCTGATGACCCGCGCGGACACCCCGTGGCACGGTGTGGGACATGCGCTACGACTATCCGCTCGACCCCGAACTCGCGGCGGCCGCGGCCCTGATCCCGCCGGTGGACCTCTCCGACCCGGCCGCCGCGCGGGCCGCGCAGGCGCGCGAGGTCGCCGAGCGGGTCGCGGCCGTGGACGGCGCGGGGGTGGCGGTCGGCGAGGTGGTGGCGCCCGGACCGCGGGGCGCGCCGGACGTGCCGCTGCGCACGTACCGGCCGGAGGGCGCCGCCGGGCCGCTGCCCGCCGTCTACAGCCTCCACGGCGGCGGCTTCGTGGTGGGCTCCCCGGACGTGGACCACGCCTTCAACCTGTGGCTGTGCCGCCGGCTCGACGCCGTCGTGGTCTCGCCCGACTACCGGCTGGCGCCCGAACACCCCTTCCCCGCCGGCTTGGAGGACTGCTACGCCGGGCTGTGCCTGCTGGCCGAGGGCGACGCCGGACTGGACGTCGCGGCCGACCGGATCGCGGTGCTCGGCGACAGCTCCGGGGCGGGCATGGCCACCGCCCTGACCATGCTCGCCCGCGACCGCGGCGGTCCCGGGATCCGCTTCCAGTACCTGGGCAGCCCCGCGCTCGACGACCGGGTGGACACGCCGAGCGCGCGGGCCTTCACCGACACGCCCGTGTGGACCCGCCACCTGGCCCGGCACACCTGGGAGGCGTACCTGGGAGCCGGGGTGGCCGGCGGCGAGGGGGTGTCGCCGTACGCGGCCCCCGCCCGGGCCGGGGCGGACGGTCTGAGGGGGCTGCCGCCCGCCTATGTGGCGGTGATGGCGTACGACCCGCTGCGCGACGAGGGCGTCGACTACGCGCGCGCCCTGCTGGCCGCCGGTGTGGCCACCGAGCTGCACCTCTTCCCGGGCACCTTCCACGGCGCGGCGGCCGTGGAGTACGCCGGGGTGGTGCGGCGGATGAGAGACGAGACGGTCACCGTCCTGCGGCGGGCGCTCGCGCGATGAGCGCCCCGCAACCTCGGCCTACCGAGCCGGACCTTCCTCAGACGTCGGCGGCCTCGGACAAGAGACGTGCGTACAGGGCGAGTTGGGCGCGGAAGCGGTGTTCGGGGTCGCGCAGCCGCCATCCCAGCACCGCCTCGGCCTGCGCCAGCCGCGCGGCCACCGAGCTGTGGTGCAGATGCAGCTCCGCGGCGGCCCGGCGCAGCGATCCGGTGCGGCAGAAGGCGGCCAGCGCGGCGATGGCGAGCCGCCCGTTCCGCTGGGCGGCCAGCGCCTCCAGCCGCCGCGCCTCGGGCAGCGCGCCCAGCCGCTCCGCCGGGATGTCGGCCAGCAGCGCCACCGGGCCCAGCGCGTCATGGTCGGCCACCGCCTCCCGCGGTGTGCCCGCCACCGCGAACCGCAGCGCGGTGCACGCCTGGGCCCAGGAGTCGCGGGCGGCGGGCGCGGGGACCAGGCCGCCGACGCCGACCCGCAGCCGGCGCGCCGCCTCGCGCGGCACCCCGGGACCGCGGAGGGGGTCGGCCATCGCGGCCCGCAGCGCGGCGGCGGGCGAGGCGGCCGCCCCGGCCGGCGGCTGCACCAAGGCGGTGCCCCACGGGCCGGTCCCGGCGACGCGGACGACGGCGTCGAGCCCGGCGTGGCCGAGCAGCGCGACCGCGCCGAGCCCCGGGTCCACGGACGGGTCGCCGCGCACCGCCACCATCCGCAGCGGCAGTTCGGGCGCCAGGCCCAGCAGCCGCAGCGCGCGGGCGCGGTCGTGGTCGGACTCGCGCGCGGACAGCACCAGCTCCACCAGCGCGGGATCGGCCGCGTCGGGCGCGGGGGACACCCGCGCCCGTACGGGGCCGCAGCACAGCGTCCGCGCGGCGATGGCCATCCACTCCAGGATCAGATCGTCGAACGGCCCCGGCCGCCCCGGGCGCTCCAGCCAGACCCGCCCGGACGGGCCGAGCTCCGCCCGCTGGGAGACGGCCCCCGGCTCGCCCGGGAGGGCGGTCCCGTCCGGCCCGCAGCGGGCCCCGCGGCCGTCGGGCAGTTCCAGGCCCGCCGCGCACTCCGCGAGCCCGGCGGTGGACCGGGCCAGCGACGTCGCGTCCAGCGCGCCGCCGCCCAGCAGCGCCTCGAAGTGGGCGATCACGCGCACCGCGGTGGCGGCATCCGCGTCGAGCGCCGAGAGCCGCAGCAGCAAGCCCTTCACAGCCACCAGTCTAGGAAGGACAGGTACATGACCAACACCCCCGCGCCGGCGGGAACCGCGAGCACGGCCGGCAGGCGCCGCAGGACACCCCGGTCGCTGGCCGCCGCGTTACTCGGCGGCGTCCTGCCGCTGCTGGCGTCGCTGCTCCTGCTGGCGCCGACCCCCGCGGCCGCCGCCACCCTCACCGAGGTGACCGGATTCGGCAACAACCCGAGCAACCTCAGGATGTACCAGTACGTGCCGAACAACGTCGCGGCGCGGCCCGCCGTCCTCGTCGCGGTGCACTACTGCACGGGCTCCGGCCCCGCCTTCTACTCCGGCACCGAGTTCGCCTCCCTGGCCGACCGCTACGGCTTCATCGTCGTCTACCCCTCCGCCACCCGCAGCGGCTCCTGCTTCGACGTCTCCTCCCCGCAGGCGCTGCGGCGCGACGGCGGCAGCGACCCGGTGGGCATCGTCTCGATGGTCCGGTACGTCCTCCAGCACAACAACGCCGACCCCAACCGGGTCTATGTCACCGGGGCCTCCTCCGGCGCCATGATGACCAACGTGCTGCTCGGCGACTACCCGGACGTGTTCAAGGCGGGCGCCGCCTTCTCGGGCGTGCCCTTCGGCTGCTTCGCCACCACCGACGGGTCCTCCTGGAACACCGCGTGTGCCAACGGCACCATCATCAGGACAGCGCAGCAGTGGGGCGACCTGGCGCGCGCCGCCTACCCCGGATACCAGGGCGCCCGGCCGAGGATGCAGCTGTGGCACGGCACCGAGGACACCGTCCTGCGCTATCCGAACTTCGGCGAGGAGATCAAGCAGTGGACCAACGTCCTCGGGGCGAGCCAGACGCCCGCGAGCACGGACCGTCCGCAGACCAACTGGACCCGCACCCGCTACGGAGGCACCGGCGACCGGGCCCCCGTCGAGGCCATCAGCATCCAGGGCGGGACACACAACCTCCCGCTCCCCGGCATGGCGGCCCGGGCCATCACCTTCTTCGGCCTGAACGGCCAGGCACAGTGAGGTCCTTGGACGGCCGGGCAGAGTCGGGTCCCTGAACGGCTGGGCACAGGCAGGTCCCTGGACGGCCGGCCACAGCGGGACCCCGGCCAGGCGTCCCGCGGGGCCGCCCGTGCGGTGTGCACGGGCGGCCCTCCCCCCGGACCCCCGTGGGTCCCTCACCCCTCCCCGCTGCCGAAGGCCGCGTCGAAGGAGGCCGTCGGCGGCTCGAAGTCGTACGCCTTCAGCCGCCTCAGCGCCTCGGGCGCGCCCTGCAGCCGGTCCATCCCGGCGTCCTCCCACTCCACCGACACCGGCCCCTCGTAGCCGATGGAGCGCAGCATCCGGAACACGTCCTCCCACGGCACGTCCCCGTGCCCGGCCGAGACGAAGTCCCAGCCGCGCCGCGGATCGCCCCAGGGCAGGTGCGAGCCGAGCCGGCCGTTGCGGCCGTCCAGCCGCTTGCGCGCCTCCTTGCAGTCCACGTGGTAGATCCGGTCCCGGAAGTCCCACAGGAAGCCGACCGGGTCCAGGTCCTGCCAGACGAAATGGCTGGGGTCGAAGTTGAGCCCGAAGGCGGCGCGGTGGCCGACCGCCTCGAGCGCGCGGTGGGTGGTCCAGTAGTCGTACGCGATCTCGCTCGGGTGCACCTCGTGGGCGAAGCGCACGCCCTCCGCGTCGAACACGTCCAGGATCGGGTTCCACCGCTCGGCGAAGTCCGCGTAGCCGCGCTCGATCATGTGCGGCGGCACCGGCGGGAACATCGCCACCAGGTGCCAGATGGACGAGCCGGTGAAGCCGACGACGGTTCGGACCCCGAAGGCGGCCGCGGCCCGCGCGGTGTCCGCCATCTCGGCCGCCGCCCGCCGCCGCACCCCCTCCGGGTCGCCGTCGCCCCAGATCCGCCCCGGCACGATGGCCTGGTGCCGCTCGTCGATGGGGGAGTCGCAGACGGCCTGGCCCACCAGATGGTTGGAGATGGCCCAGCACCGCAGCCCGTACTTCTCCAGCAACCGCCGCCGGCCGTCCAGATAGCCGGGCTCGGCCAGCGCCCGGTCCACCTCGAAGTGGTCGCCCCAGCAGGCGAGTTCAAGACCGTCGTAGCCGAAGTCGCGGGCCAGCCGGCAGACCTCCTCCAGCGGCAGATCGGCCCACTGTCCGGTGAAGAGCGTGAAGGATCGGGGCATCCGGGGGCCTCCTCATACGGGGACGGGTGTGTAGACGCAGTTCTTCGCGGCGCTCTCCTCCACCGCCGCGAGCACCCGCTGCACCTGCAGCCCGTCCGCGAAGGACGGTTCGGGCTCGGTCCCGGCGTCGATGGCCAGCAGCAGATCGCGCGCCTGGTGGACGAAGGTGTGCTCGTACCCGAGGGCGTGGCCGGCCGGCCACCACCCCTCCAGGTAGGGGTGTTCCGGCTCGGTGACCAGGATCCGGCGGAAGCCGGCGTCCACGGCGGGCTCGGTGTGGTCGTGGAAGTGCAGCTCGTTGAGCCGCTCCAGGTCGAAGGCGAGCGATCCGCGGTCCCCGTTCAGCTCGATCCGCAGCGCGTTCTTGCGGCCCGCCGCGAACCGGGTGGCCTCGAAGGACGCGAGCGCGCCGGAGGCCAGCCGCCCGGTGAACAGCGCCGCGTCGTCCACCGTGACCGGCCCCCGCGCCGCGCCCTCCGCCCGCCCGCCGAGCCCCGCGGCCGACGCCGGGGCGGGCAGCGGCCGCTCCCGTACGAAGGTCTCGGTCAGCGCCGAGACGCCGACCAGCGGCTCACCCGCCAGATACTGCGCGAGATCGACGATATGGGCGCCCAGGTCGCCCAGCGCGCCGGAGCCCGCCTGCTCCCGCCGCAGCCGCCACACCAGGGGGAACTCCGGATCGACGATCCAGTCCTGCAGATAGGACACCCGTACGTGGCGCAGCACCCCGAGCCGGCCGTCCCGCACCATGGCGCGGGCGTGGGTGAGGGCGGGCGTACGGCGGTAGTTGAACCCCACCATCGCGACCTGGCCGCGCTCCCGCGCCCGCCGCGCCGCCGCCACCATGGCCTCGGCCTCGGCGACCGAGTTGGCCAGCGGCTTCTCGCACAGCACGTGCTTGCCGGCCTCCAGCGCGGCGATCGCGATCTCGGCGTGGCTGTCCCCGGGGGTGCAGATGTCGACGAGCTGTACGTCGTCGCGGGCGATCAGGGCGCGCCAGTCGGTCTCGGCGGCGGCCCAGCCGTGCTTTCCGGCCGCGGCCCGCACCGCGTCCCGGTCGCGGCCGCAGATGGCGGACATGACCGGGCGCAGGGGCGGGTCGAAGACCCGGCCCACGGTGCGCCACCCCTGGGAGTGGGCGGCGCCCATGAAGGCGTAGCCCACCATGCCCACACCGAGGGCGGGTCCGGTTGCTTCCGCGGGACGTTCCATGGGACTCCTTCGCTGGGGAACGGGGGTCGGAGGGGGCCGACGGCGTGGGGTCAGCTGAATCCCGTGGGGAGGTAGTCGTCGACGTTGTCCTTGGTGACCACGGCGGAGTAGAGCGTCAGGGAGGCCGGGATCTCCAGCTCGGCGAGGCCGCCGACACCCTTGCCCTGGCCGAGCGCGCGGGCGAGGTCGATGGCGGAGGCGGCCATCGTCGGCGGGTAGAGGACGGTGGCCTTCAGCACGGTGTTGTCGGCCTTGATGGCCTGCATGGCGCGCTTGGCGCCCGCGCCGCCGACCATGAGGAAGTCGTCCCGACCGGCCTGCTGGATGGCGCGCTCGGCGCCCACGCCCTGGTCGTCGTCGTGGTTCCACAGGGCGTCGAAGCCGGAGTGGGCCTGAAGCAGTTGGGCCATCTTCGCCTGGCCCGACTCGACGGTGAAGTCGGCGGCCTGGCGGCCGACCTTCTCGATGTTCGGGTAGTTCTTCAGGGCGTCGTCGAACCCCTTGGTGCGCTGCCTGGTCAGCTCCAGGTTGTCGAGCCCGGCCAGCTCGACGACCTTCGCGTTCTTCTTGCCCTTGAGCTTCTCGCCGATGTAGCGGCCGGCGTTGAGGCCCATGCCGTAGTTGTCGCCGCCGATCCAGCAGCGGTACGCCTGCGGGGAGGCGAAGACCCGGTCGAGGTTGACGACGGGGATGCCCGCCTTCATGGCCTTGAGCCCGACCTGGGTCAGCGCCTTGCCGTCGGCGGGCAGGATGACCAGGACGTCGACCTTCTTGTTGATGAGGGTTTCGATCTGGCCGATCTGCTGGGCGGTGTCGTTGGAGCCCTCGGTGGTCTGGAGGGTGACGTCCTCGTACTCCTTGGCGCGCCGCTTCGCCTGCTCGTTGATGGCGTTGAGCCAGCCGTGGTCGGCCTGGGGGCCGGCGAAGCCGATGGTGACCTCCTTGCCGGGCTTGGTGTCGGCCGCGTTCGCGGCCTGCCGGCTGTCGGCGGAGTCCCCACCGCTGTCGTTGTTCTCGTTGCTGGTACAGCCGGCGGCGAAGAGCGCGCCCGCCGCGGCGGTGCCGAACAGCAGGTTTCTGCGGCTGGGGCGCACCGGCGCGGCGGCCGGTGTGCGGGGGTTGTCACGCATGGCTGGTACGACCCTTCTGGACCAGGACGGCGGCGACGATGATCGCGCCCTTGGCGATCTGCTGGACGTCGGTCTGCAGGTTGTTCAGGGCGAACAGGTTGGTGATGGTGGTGAAGACGAGGACCCCGAGCACGGAGCCGGTGATGGTGCCCCGGCCGCCGCTGAGCAGCGTGCCGCCGATGATCGCGGCGGCGATGGCGTCGAGTTCGTAGAGGTTGCCGTTGGTGTTCTGGCCGGAGCCGGTGAGCACGATGAGCATGAACGCGGCGATGCCACAGCACAGCCCGGACAGCAGATACAGCAGCAGGCGCTGCCGTCTGACGTCGATGCCCGCGAGCCGGGCGGCCTCCGCGTTGCCGCCGATGGCGACGGTCCGCCGGCCGAAGGTGGTGCGGGTGAGCACCAGCCGGCCGGCCACGGTGACGAGGGCGAAGATGATCACGAGTGGCGGGACGCCCAGCACATACGCGTCGGGCAGCCCCAGGTCGAGCACCGGCTGGACGGTGACCACCTGGGTGCTGCCGTCGCTGATCTGCAGCGCGAGGCCGCGCGCGGAGGCCAGCATGGCCAGCGTGGCGATGAAGGGCACCACACCGCCGTACGCGATCAGCACACCGTTGACCAGGCCGCAGCCCAGTCCGACGAGGACCGCGCACATCAGGATGCCGCCGAGCCCGAAGTCCTGGGTGGCGAGCGTGGTGGCCCAGACGGAGGCGAGGGCGACCATCGCGCCCACCGACAGGTCGATGCCGCCGCTGGTGATGACGAAGGTCATGCCGACGGTGACGACGCCGATGACGGACGCCTGGGTGAGCACCAGTTGCAGGTTGTCCGTGCTCAGGAACTCGTCGGGCTTGGTGAGGCCGCCCACGGTGACCAGCACCGCGAGGACCCCGACCAGGGACAGGTTGCGCAGGCCGCCGAGCGACCACAGCCGGTCGCGCGCGGAGCGGGTGCCGCCCGGCGGACCGCCGGCGGGCGCTCCGGGCGGGCCCGCCTTCGCCGGCACGGCCACCGATCCGGCGACGGCACCGGCGGGGACGGCATCGGCGGAGGCGGTACCGGTGGGGACGGTACCGGTGGGGGCGGTACCGGTGGGGACGGCATCGGCGGAGGCGGCATCGGCAGGGGTGGCGGACCCCGGCCGCCCCCCGGGTTGGTTCAGCACGACGGGCTCCCTTCCATGACGAGGTCCAGGACACGGTGCTCGTCCAGCTCCCACGCGGGCGCCGCGCGCACCACGCGGCCCTCGCGGAGCACCAGCACCCGGTCGGCCAGGCCGAGCACCTCGGGCAGTTCGCTGGAGACGAGCAGCACGGCCACGCCGTCGTCGGCGAGGCGGCGGATCAGGGCGTACAACTCGGCGCGGGCGCCCACGTCGACGCCGCGCGTGGGCTCGTCCAGCAGCAGGACGCGGCAGCCGCGCAGCAGCCAGCGGGCGAGCACCGCCTTCTGCTGGTTGCCGCCGGACAGGGTCCGCACCGGCCGCTCGGGGTCGTCCGGGCGCAGCGACAGATCGCGTACGGCGGCCCGGGCCGCGGTCCGCTCGGCCCGGCGGTCGAGCCACCCGGCGCGCGAGAAGCGGGAGAGCGAGGACACCGAGACATTGCGGGTGACGGACTCCAGCATCAGGAGCCCCTGCGCCTTGCGCTCCTCGGGGGCGAGGCCGAGCCCGGCGCGTACGGCGGCGGTGACGCTGCCGGGGCGCAGCGGGCGGCCGTCGACGAGGACCCGGCCGGCGGTCGGTCGCCGGGCGCCGTAGACGGTCTCCAGGATCTCCGAGCGGCCGGAGCCGACGAGGCCGGCCAGCCCCACGATCTCGCCGGGGCGCAGCTCCAGGTCCAGCGGCTCGAACTCCCCGGCCCTGGCCAGCCCCTCCAGCCGCAGCACGGGCGCGGGGCCGGCGGCCCCCTCGGCCCCTTCCGCCCCCTCAGCCCCCTCGGCCCGGTCGGCCTGTTCGGCTCGTTCGGCTCGTCGGGGGAAGGCGTACTCGACGTCGCGGCCGGTCATCAGGGCGACGATGTCGCGGGTCGGCGTGGTACGGGCGGGCAGCCCGCGGGCGGCGACGCGGCCGTCCTTGAGGACGGAGACGCGGTCACCGATGCGGCGGATCTCCTCCAGCCGGTGGGAGATGTAGACCACGGCGACGCCATCGGCGGTCAGATCGGCGACGATGCGGAAGAGGTTCTCCACCTCGTCGGGGTCGAGGGCGGCGGACGGCTCGTCCATGACGATCAGGCGCACCTCGTGGGAGAGGGCGCGGGCCATGGACACGATCTGCTGCCCGGCCGCGGAGAGCGTGCCGACCAGCGCGTCCGGGGAGATCTCCGGGTGGCCGAGGCGGGCCAGGAGGGCCGCGGTGGCGGTACGGGCCGCGCGGGGGCGCAGAAAGCCGCCGGTGGCGAGCTCATGGCCGAGGAAGACGTTCTCGGCCACCGACAACCCCTCCACCAGGTCGAGTTCCTGGTAGATGGTGGCGATGCCCAGGCGCATGGCGGCCACCGGCGACCTGAGCCGCACCGGGCGCCCCTGCCAGCGGATCTCGCCGCGGTCGGGCTGGTGGGCCCCGGCCAGCACCTTGATGAGGGTGGACTTGCCCGCGCCGTTCTGGCCGAGCAGACAGTGGGTTTCCCCCGCCTCGACGTCGAGGTCCACCCCGTCGAGGGCGCGTACGCCGGGGAAGGACTTGGCGATCGCGGACATGGTGAGCAGCGGATGTGGTGCGGGCGGTGCCATGGCGGGCCTCCTCGGCGGTGCGCCGGTGAGCGGGCAGGGCTGAGCGCGGAGCGGCGGGGGGTGTGCGGTGTGCCTGGCGTAAAGCGGTGTTGCCTGGCGTGAAGCGGTGTGCGGGTGTGCGGTGGTGCCTGGCGTCAAGCGGTGTGCGGGTGCTCGTGCGGGTGTGCGGGGGCCGGGGTGCGTGGCCGGTGGCGGTGTGTGGCGCGGTGTGCCGGGTCAGGCCGGCGAGAAGAGGTGGTCGCTGATCAGGCGGGCCGCCCCGGTGACCCCGGCGACGGGGCCGAGTTCCCCGAGCACGATGGGGAGGTTGCCGGTGGCCAGCGGCAGGGACTGGCGGTAGACCTGGGTGCGGATGGCGGCGAGGAGGGTGTGGCCGAGGCCGGTCACCCCGCCGCCGATCACCACCAGGCCGGGGTTGAAGAAGCTGACGAGGGAGGCCAGGACCTGGCCGGTGCGGGTGCCGCCCTCGCGGATGAGGTCCAGCGCGGCGGCGTCCCCCGCCGCCGCGGCGGCGGCGACATCGGTGGCGGCCAGCCTCCCCGCGGCCTCGAGCCGGGCGGCGAGCTCGGCGGACCGGCCCTCCCGCACCGCCGCCTCGGCGTCGCGGGCCAGCGCCGCGCCGCCGAAGTAGGCCTCCAGGCAGCCGCGGTTGCCGCAGGCGCACGGCCGGCCGTCGGGCTCGGCCTGGATGTGGCCGATGTCGCCCGCGCTGCCGGTCGTCCCCCGGTAGACCTCGCCCCCGACCACGATGCCGCAGCCGATGCCGGTGCCGATCTTGACGCAGAGGAAGTCCTTCGCGGAGCGCGCCACCCCCGCCTGCTGCTCTCCCATCGCCATCAGGTTCACGTCGTTGTCCACCATGACGGGGCAGCCCAGCTCCTGGCTGAGCGCCTCCCGTACGGGGAAGCCGTCCCACCCGGGCATGATCGGCGGCGCGACCGGCACCCCCTCGGGGAAGCGCACCGGGCCCGGGACCCCGATCCCCGCCCCGTCGAACCCCTCGGCCGGCCCGGAGGCCCTGAGCTTCGCGGCCATCGCCAGGACCTGCTCGAAGACCGCGACCGGCCCCTCGCGCACATCCATGGGCTGGGTGAGGTGGCCGAGCACCTCCAGCTCGGCGTTGGTCACGGCGACGTCGACCGAGGTGGCGCCGATGTCCACGCCGAGGAAGCGCAGCGCGGGCGAGAGCCGGATGTTGTGCGAGCGGCGCCCGCCCCGGGAGGCGGCGAGCCCGTCGGCGATCACCAGCCCGGTGTCGAGCAGCCGGTCGACCTCGACGGCCAGCCTGGAGCGCGAGAGATCCATCCGGTCGCCCAGCTGGGCCCGGGAGGTGGGACCGCCGTCGCGCAGCAGGCGGAGCAGACGCGCCTGATGGGCGTTCGCGGGTCGTGCCGTCATGCGCCTCACGCTGCCCCTCCCGCCGTCATCGGCATGCCACTGACCGGGCTTTCCCCGGGAACGTAGCAGTGCTTGTCGGCGCTGGGAAGCACTTGCGCCGCAATTACCGCAGACTTTCTCCTGTGGCAGGACAAAGCCCAGGACGCGGCGGGGGGCGCCGACCGGGCCGTCGCGAGTCGTCGCCGGCCGTCTCGGCATGCGGCGCAAACTTGACATTAGGCGTACTTATGAAAGATAAAGAAAGCTCTTTGGGTGTTTCTCACGCAGCGTGACCATCGAGGCGTGACAGCCTGTGATCGTCTACGCGAATGAGCCACGCCGTGTCCCACACCATCCCGGATCAGCCGACCGCCGACCCCGCCGCGGCCTGGGAGGCCTGGCGCGCCGAGCGGCGGCGGGCGGTCACCTCCCCGACCGGGAACCTCGCCCTCGTCGAGACCCGCTGGCTCCCGGCCGGCGAGCGCCCCGACCTCGACGCGGCCCGCGCGGAGGCCCCCGAGCAGGTGACCGTGACCAGCCTCACCCGCACCGACCTGGTCACCGGTGAGCCGGAGCACGGGCTGCGGTTCTGGGACGCCCGGTCGGCGGCCATCCGCCACTTCGAGCGCATCGACGTCTTCCCGTACGACCCGGCCTGGGTCCTGGAGGCCGCCTACCACCCGGTGCCGGGCGCCCGCCGGGTCGCCTTCGAGCACATCCGGGACAACGGCGGCACCCGCGACCTGGTCGTACCGGGCGACATCAGCCTCACCGTGGACGGCCGCGCCTACACCCTCAGCGCCTTCGACGACGACGGCACCCTGCTGCTGGTCTTCGGCGACCCCACCAACGGCGACACCACCTACGGCGCCGGACGCTTCCTCTTCGTGGAGCGCACCGCCGACCCGGACCGGGTCCGCCTGGACTTCAACCGCGCCTTCGTGCCGCCCTGCGGATTCTCCGACCAGTACAACTGTCCGATGCCGCCGCGGCAGAACCGCCTCCACCTGCCCGTCGAAGCAGGCGAGCGGCTTCCGGTCTTCCGCGACGGCTTCCCCGCACAGCACTGATCCTCCCGCGGCCACGCCGCGCAGCACATCCCGCAGAAAAAGGCGTACCACCTCCATGAGCATCAAGAAGACCTCCCTGTACGGCGGCGCCGCGGCCGCCACCCTCGCCCTGACCCTCACCGCCTGCGGCGGGGGCGCGGGCGGCGGCGGTGCCGCGGGCGGCGCGTACGACAAGAACGCCACCGTCAACATCGGCTCGCTCTACGAGCCGCAGAACCTCGACAACACCGCGGGCGGCGGCCAGGGCGTCACCGAGGCGCTCAACGGCAATGTGTACGAGGGGCTGTTCAAGCTCACCGACGCCGGGAAGGTGGAGAAGCTGCTCGCCCGCGACTACAAGGTCAGCGGCGACGGGCTCACCTACACCTTCACCCTGCGTGACGGCGTGACCTTCCACAGCGGCAAGAAGCTCACCAGCGAGGACGTCAAGTACAGCCTGGAGAAGGTGATCGCGCCGGACTCGCAGTCCGCGCGCAAGAGCAACCTCGAGGTCATCAAGGACATCGCGACGCCCGACGCGAAGACCGTGAAGGTCACCCTCTCGAAGCGGTCGATCTCCTTCGTCTACAACCTCTCCTACGTCTGGATCGTCAACTCCGACGCCAAGGGCCTGAAGACCGCCGAGGACGGCACCGGCCCCTACCGGCTGGACAAGTGGACCCGCGGCTCGGCCCTCAGCCTCGACCGCTTCGCCGGCTACTGGGGCCGTGCGGCCGCCAACAAGCACGTCGTCTTCCACTACTACAAGAACGCCACGGCGCTGAACAACGCGCTGCTGACCAACGCGGTGGACGTCGTCACCAGCGAGCAGTCGCCCGACGCCCTCGACCAGTTCAAGAACAACCAGAACTACAAGGTCAACGACGGCGACTCGACCACCAAGCTGCTGCTCGCCTTCAACGACAAGGCCAAGCCGTTCACCGACGTCAGGGTCCGCCAGGCGGTGTCCGCCGCCATCGACGACAAGAAGCTGCTGGACTCCGTCTGGGGCGGCTACGGCAAGCTCATCGGCTCGATGGTGCCGCCCACCGACCCCTGGTACGAGGACCTCACCAAGGTCAACGCGTATGACACCGCCCGGGCGAAGAAGCTCCTGAAGGAGGCCGGCTACGAAAACGGCTTCACCTTCACCCTCGACACCCCCAACTACGACCCGCACCCCACCGCGGCCACCTTCATCAAGTCGCAGCTCGCCAAGGTCGGCATCACCGTCAAGATCCACACCATCACGCCCGACGAGTGGTACACCAAGGTCTACAAGAACCACGACTTCACGGCCACGCTCCAGGAACACGTCAACGACCGCGACCTGGTCTGGTACGGCAACCCCGACTTCTACTGGGGCTATGACAACAAGCAGGTCACCAGGTGGGTGGAGCAGGCCGAGGCCGCGGCCACCACGCGGCAGCAGACCGAGCTGCTGAAGAAGGTCAACCGCAAGACCGCCGAGGACGCCGCCAGCGACTGGCTGTACCTGTACCCGCAGATCGTCGTGGCGAGCAGCAAGGTGTCCGGCTACCCGGTCAACGGCCTCAACTCGCAGTTCTTCGCCTACGACATCAAGAAGGGCTGATGGCGCGGTATCTGCTGCGCCGCCTCGCCTTCCTGCTGGTGTCGCTGGCGCTCGCGAGCGTGGTGCTGTTCGTGCTGCTGCGCATGCTGCCCGGGGACCCCGCCAACGCGCTCACCTCGGTGGGCGCCGGACCCGAGCAGATCGCGGCGGCACGCCACTCCATCGGCTCCGACCGGCCGCTGCCCGAGCAGTTCACCCACTGGATCGGGCAGCTGGCCACGGGTGACCTCGGCACCTCCTTCGTCAGCTCCCTGCCGGTCGGGCCCGAGGTGTCCTCGCGGCTCGACGTCACGGTCCCGCTGACCCTGGCCGCGTTCGTCCTGGCGGTGCTCATCGCCGTGCCGGCCGGGTTCGTCGCCGCGTACAAGAGGCGGACCTGGTACGGCGCGCTGCTCAGCGGGGTGTCCCAACTGGGCATCGCCGTCCCGGTGTTCTGGCTCGGCATGATCCTCATTGCCGTCTTCTCGCTGAACGCCGGATGGCTGCCCGCCGGAGGCTTCCCCCAGGAGGGCTGGGCGGCGCCCACCGAGGCCGTCCGCTCCCTCGCGCTGCCCGTCGTCACCATCGCGCTGGTGATGGGCGCCTCGCTGACCCGGTACGTCCGGTCGGCCACCCTCGACGTCCTGAACAGCGACTACCTGCGCACCGCCCGCGCCCTCGGCTCCTCGTTCGGGCGGGCCATGTGGCGGCACGGGCTGCGCAACGCCTCCGTACCCGTGATCTCCATCCTCGGCATCGAGCTGGCGTCCACCCTGCTCGGCGCGGTCGTCGTGGAGTCGGTGTTCGCGCTGCCGGGCCTGGGCTCGATGCTCGCGACCGGCATCGCCCAGCACGACTACCCGGTCATCCAGGGCGTGCTGTTCGTGTCCACCCTCGCGGTGCTGCTGATCGGCTTCGCCGCCGACCTCGTGCAGCGCATCGTCGACCCGCGGCTGCGGAACAGGCTCTCCGGAGGCCCCCGATGAAGCGCCGCACATCCCCGGCCGACCGGGCCAACCGGCCCAACCGGTCCTACACCCTGATCGCCGGCTGCGTCCTGGCCGGGCTGATCGCCCTGCTCGCCCTCGTCTCCCTCGTCTGGCTCCCGTACGCCGCCGACGACACCTCCGGCGGACGGCTCACCGGCCCCGCCGCCGACCACCTCCTGGGCACCGACAAGCTCGGCCGCGACCTGTTCACCCAGGCGATGACCGGCTCCCGGATCGCCGTCGAGGCCGGACTCGGGTCCGTGCTCGTCGCGGCCGCCATCGGCGTCACCCTCGGCGTGCTGAGCGCCTTCGCCCAGGGCTGGCTCGACGACACGCTCTCCGCGTTCCTCGACATCCTGATCGCCTTCCCGACCCTGCTGCTCGCCATGCTGATCGTCGCCGCCCGCTCGGCCACCCTCGGCTCGGCCGTGCTGGCGATCGGCCTCGCGCAGAGCGCCGTCGTGGCCCGCCTGGTGCGCATCCTGGTCAAGCGGGTCCTGGCCCAGGACTACATCACCGCCGCCCGCACCTCCGGCACCTCCTGGCCCCGCATCGTGGCCGGACACGTGCTGCCCAACATCTGGCCCACCCTGGTGGTCAACCTGGCGCTCCAGTTCGGCCTCGCCGTGCTGGCCGAGGCCGGGCTGTCCTACCTGGGCCTGGGCGCCCCGCCGCCGAACGCCTCGTGGGGCCGCATGCTCCAGGAGGCGCAGGCCACCTTCACCACCGCCCCGGCGGGCGCGCTGGCCCCCGGCATCCTGCTCGTGCTGCTCGTCATCGGCGTCAACCTCGTCGCCGACGGCCTGCGCGACACCCTCGACCCGGCCACCCGGCGGAGGCGCGCATGACCCTCCTGGACATACGCGGCCTCACCGTCCGCACCGCCGACGGGCGCACCCTCGTGGACGACCTCTCGCTGACCCTCGGCCCCGGCGAACGGCTCGGCGTCATCGGCGAGTCCGGCTCCGGCAAGTCGCTCACCACCCTCGCCGTCCTCGGACTGCTGCCCGAGGGCATGACCGCCACCGGCAGCGTCGAACTGGCCGGCACCCAGATCGTGGGCGCGACCGAGAAACGGCTCACGACCGTACGCGGCCGGGACGCCGCCATCGTCTTCCAGGAGCCGCTGACCGCCCTGGACCCCCTCATGCGCGTGGGCCGGCAGCTCGCCGAACCGCTCCGCGGAAAGCGCCGCCTGACCGGCGGCGCGCTGAAGCGGGCCGTCGCCGAGGCCCTGGAACAGGTGCGGCTGCCCGAGCCCGACCGCATCGCCCGCGCCTTCCCGCACGAGATCTCCGGCGGCCAGCGCCAGCGCGTCGCGCTGGCCATGGCCCTGGCCTGCGAGCCCAAACTGCTCATCGCGGACGAGCCCACCACCGCCCTCGACGTGTCCGTGCAGGCCGAGATGCTCGCCCTGATCGACACCCTGGTGCGCGAGCGCGAGATGGCGGTCCTGTTCGTCAGCCACGACCTGGCGGTCGTCGCCAAGGTCACCGACCGCGCCCTGGTCATGAAGGACGGCCGCGCCGTGGAGGAGGGCACCGTCGAACGACTCGTCCGCGCCCCGCGCGAGGAGTACACCAAGGCGCTGGTGACCAGCGCGCGACGGCTGGAGTCCGCCCTGGACCTGAGGAGCGCGCCATGACCCCCGTACTGGAAACCCGCGCCCTGGAAACCACGACCCCCGTCCTCGAACTGGACGACGTCGCGCTGAGCTACCGGGGGAGCGCCGCCCCCGTCGTCCGGGACGTGTCCCTCACCGTCCGGGCCGGACACAGCCTCGCCCTGGTCGGCGAGTCGGGCGCCGGCAAGACGACCCTGCTGCGCCTGCTGCTGGGCCTCGCCCGGCCCACCGCCGGCACCGTGCGCTTCGACGGCGAGCCGCTCGCCCTCCGGGACCGCGAGCAGATGCGCCGCTTCCGGCGCGGCGTGCAGTGCGTGTTCCAGGACCCGTACTCCTCCCTCGACCCGCGCCGCCGGGTGGGCGCCATCGTGGCCGAGCCCCTGCGCTCCCTCGGCATCGCCGACAGGCGTACGGCGGCGCCCAAGGTGGCCGAGGCCCTGGAGCGGGTCGGGCTGCCCGCCGACGCCGCGCGGCGCTACCCGCACGAGTTCTCCGGCGGCCAGCGCCAGCGCATCGCCATCGCCCGCGCGACCGTGTGCGAGCCACGGGTGCTGCTCGCCGACGAACCCGTCAGCGCCCTCGACGTCACCACCCGGGTCAAAATCGTCGACCTGCTGGCCGAGTTGAAACAGGAGCGGGGACTGACGCTCGTCATGGTCTCCCACGACCTGTCGGTGGTCGCCTCCCTGTGCGAGCGCACCGCCGTCCTGGAGCGCGGGGGCGTCGTCGAACAGGGCGACACCGCCCGGGTGCTGGGCGACCCCGCGCACCCGTACACCCGCCGCCTCGTCGACAGCGTGCCGCGCCTGCCCGGCTGAGGAGCCGCCCGCGGAGTACCGTGGGGAGCCGGGGGCAGAACTGGCGAAAAACGATGGCGAACACCGAGGAATCGCAGGTCACGGCGGTCGCAATGCCCTTCGGCGCCGTCGAGACCGCCACTGCCCTGCTGGACGCGCACGGGGTCGTCACCGGCTGGAGCGCCCCGGCCACCAGGCTGCTGGGATTCGCCGCCGCCGACGTGCTCGGCGCCCCGGTGGGAAAGCTGCTCGCCGTGGCGCCGGACGCGCGGGGCGTCGCCGCCGCGCTGGAGTGGATCAGGGACGAGGGCGGCTGGGCCGGGCTGGTGCCCGCGGTGACCCGGGAAGGGCGCCGCGTGCACCTGGGGGTGCGGGTCAACGCCGTCACCGACGGCGAGGGCACCGCACGGTGGGTGGTGAGCGCCGTCGGCACGGAGGGGGTGCCCTGGTGGGGCGCGAGCGGATCGGTGATCGAGCGGATGTTCGCGCTCGCGCCCATGGGCATGGCCGTGCTGAACAGCGATCTGCGCTACGTCTGGGTGAACGCGGCGACGGCACGCGCCAGCGGCATCCCGGCCGACAAGTGGCTGGGACGCTCGCTGGCCGAGATGCTCCCCGGGATCGACGTCGAGGCCGTCGAGGCGGAGCTGCGGGCGGTGCTGGACACCGGCGTCCCGCTCCTCGGCCGCGAGTACGTGAACCAACCGCCCTGGAAAGCCGGCCAGGAGCAGGCCCTGCTGGCCTCCGTCTTCCGGCTGGACGACGCCGCGGGGAACCCGCTGGGCCTGTGCACCATGGCCAACGACATCACCGACCGCTTTCTGGCCAAGCGCCGGCTGGACCTGCTGGACCAGGCCGGCGAGCGCATCGGCCGGACGCTGGACGTGGCACAGACCGCCCAGGACCTCGCCGACGTGGCCGTGCCCGAGTTCGCCGACCTCGTCACCGTCGATCTGCTCGACCCGGTCTTCCGGGGCGACGAGCCGCAGCCGGCGCCGGACCCCCGCGCGGGGGTGGTGCTGCGCCGGGCGGGGCTGCGGTCCGTGGGCGACGGCCCGCCGGGCACCCCGGTCGAGGTGGGGCAGACCGCCGCACACCCCGCCACCTCACCCGTCGCCCGGGCGCTGCGCACCGGCCGGCCGCGCCTGGTGGCGCGGCTGGGCCCGCACCCCGGCGACGGCGGGGCGCCGGGCCCCGACCCGATCGCCCGGATGCGGGAGGCGGGCTTCCACTCGCTGATGGCCGTGCCGCTGCGGGCCCGGGGCAGTCACCTGGGGGCGGCCCTCTTCTGGCGCGGGCCGCGCCCCCAGCCGTTCCAGGACACCGACCTGGCGCTGGCCACCGAGTTGACCTCCCGGGCGGCCGTCGCGGTGGACAACGCCCGCCGGTTCACCCGCGAGCACAACGCCGCCCTGACCCTGCAGCGCGATCTGCTGCCGCAGGGGGCTCCCGAGCAGACCGCGGTGGAGGCGGCCTCGCTCTACCTGCCCGCCGACGCGAAGGCCGGCGTCGGCGGCGACTGGTTCGATGTGATCCCGCTGTCCGGGGCGCGGGTCGGGCTGGTCGTCGGAGACGTCGTCGGACACGGCATCCACGCCGCCGCCACCATGGGCAGGCTGCGCACCGCCGTGCAGACGCTCGCCGGCCTCGACCTGGCCCCCGACGAGCTGCTGGCCCACCTCGACGGCCTGATCGGACGGCTCGCGGAGTCGGAGGGCCACGGCGGCGCCGAGGCCGGGGTCGTCGGCGCCACCTGCCTGTACGCGGTCTACGACCCGGTCAGCCGGCGCTGCGCCCTGGCCCGCGCGGGACACCCGCCGCCGCTGGTGGCCGTCCCCGGCGGGCCCGTCCATGTGCTCGAGCTGCCCAGCGGCCCGCCCCTGGGCCTGGGAAGCCAGCCCTTCGAGTCCACCGAGCTCACGTTGGACGAGGGCAGCGCGCTCGTCCTGTACACCAACGGCCTCATCGCCGCCCCCGGGCTCGACGCCGACGCCGGGATCGAACGGCTGTGCGCCGCGCTGGCCGGGCCGGACCGGCCCGCCAAAGCTCTGTGCGATCGGGTCATGGAGACCCTGCCGGCCAACCCGCCGGACGACGACGTGGCCCTGCTGCTGGCCCGTACCCGCGCCCTCGGCGCCGGGCAGGTGGCCTCCCGGGAGATCTCCCGCGACCCGGCCGCCGTCTCCGACGCCCGCGCCTGGGCCCTCGACACCCTGGGCGAGTGGGGCCTGGACGAGCTGGCCTTCACCGCCGAACTGGTCGTCAGCGAACTGGTCACCAACGCGGTGCGGTACGGCTCCCCGCCGATCCGGCTGCGCCTGATCCGCGAGCGCGCCCTGATCTGCGAGGTCTCCGACCACAGCAGCACCTCCCCGCATCTGCGCCGGGCCGGCACGACGGACGAGGGCGGCCGCGGCCTGTTCCTCGTCGCCCACGTCGTCCAGGACTGGGGCACCCGCTACACCCCCGAGGGCAAGACCGTCTGGGCCGAGCAGCCCTTCGATCGAGCCCCACGCCGCCGACCTCGCCGCGGCCCTGGGGGAGGGCATGGCGGCCGGCTGACCCCCGGGGCGCCTCGGCCGGCACCCTTCATGTCCCGCTCCGGGCCCACTGGCTCCATCGGCGTCACGCCCTGACGTGCGCCGGTGGGGCCACCGAGTTGCGGATCACCACGCCCGGGCGGGGGCCGACCGTAGGGCGCCGCCGCGGCGGCCTACGGCTGGGGGTGCGGCCGGAAGTGCCGGAAGTGCGCACGGTGTTCCGCCGCGCGCGGAGGGTGATGGCCGAGCCGCATCCGCAGCTGGATGCCGTGGATGACCTCGATCACGCCCAGCGCCAGCAGCCAGATGCCGGCCACCGCCGTGAGCGCGGCGATGGAGCCGAAGGGCGCCACGATCAGGATGATGCCGGCCAGGATGCTGATGATGCCGAAGAAGATCTGCCACCCGCGGGCCGGGAGCTGCTCATGGGAGATGGCCGCGGCGGTGAGCATGACGCCCCGCAGCAGCCAGGAGAATCCGATCCACAGGGCGAGCAGCAGGACCGACTGCGCCGGCCCCCGCAGACAGAGCAGGCCGAGCAGTACGGCGAGTCCGCCGCTGACGAAGCTCAGCACCCGCAAGTGCCCGGGCACATGGGCGGCGAAGGCCCCCGCGAGCTGGAAGATCCCGCTGATCAGCAGATAGGCGCCGAACAGGGCGCCGAGCACCGCCAGGGTGGTCCCGGGCCACGCCAGCACGATGACCCCGAGCACGATCGCGACCACGCCCGCGGTCACCATGACCTGCCAGGCGGCGTCGGACAGCATGCCCAGGGGACCGGCGAACGGGGACTCGGGGCCCGAGGGCCGCTCGCCGCGCCGCGGGGCGCCGAACGGCTCGGCGGCGGGCTGTCCGGCACCGGGCGGTTCGGCGGCGTGCTGTTCCCGACGCGCCTGCCCGGCGGCGTGTTCCTCGGGACGGGGTTGTTCCGGACGGTGTTCTTCGGGACGGTGTTGTTCGGGTTCGTGCGGGGTGTCGGAGGAGAAGCTCATGCCGTCCACCTCCTCGAGGGAAACGTGTGATGGAACAGATGGCCGTACCCGACACAACCATCCTCTCCCCGCGCGTGCCTCTTCGCCTGATGACACGGTGCCTCGCACCCGGTGGAGGCGCGTGGCAAGGTGGGGTGTGAGCGACGTCCGAGCGAGGTGTGAGCGAGAAGGAGACCCGCATGGACGAGAGGGAGTTCTTCCAGGCGGTGGCCGACCGGGCGCGGCTGTCCAGGCAGGAGGCGGCCGATCTCACCCGCGCCACCCTGGAGACCCTGGCACTGCGGCTGACCGACGGCGAGGCCCGCGACCTCGCCCGGGAACTTCCCGAGCCGCTTCGGGAAGCGCTCCTCCGGGGACAGGGGGAGGTGCGGCTCTTCGAGCCCGAGGAGTCGGTCCACCGGGTGCGCGGGCGCACCGGACTGTCCGAGTCCGAGGCGGACCGGGGTGTCCGCGCGGTGCTGCGGACCCTGCGGGAGGCCATCTCGCGGGAGGAGTTCGACCACGCGATGTCCCAGCTCGGCAGCGGTTTCGCGAGGATGGCCGAGCCGGCCGGCTGACGCTCTCAGGCGGCCCGCCAGCCGCTCCACCGGCCCACCGTGACCTCCACCACCGGCCCTGACGGGGGCCGCTCCCCGTACTGCGCCGGATACTTGCCGGCCAGCAGCCGCACATATCCCGCCGAGGTGGCCGAGGCGTCCGCCGGCGGCAGCACCCGGGCCGTGCCGTCGGCCCGCGCCCACCACAGCAGGTCCCAGTCCTCGGCGTAGGCGTCCACCAGCAGGCACACGGCGGGGTGGGCCCGGATGTTGTCCAGCCGGGTCAGCCGCGCCGACCGCTTGGGTTTGTGGTCGACCGCCGTCACCACCGTGTCGCCGGACACCGCGAAGACCACCGGCACCAGATGCGGCCGCCCCCCGGCGGCCACGGTGGCCAGCCGGGCGACTCTGGCGCGCGCGAAGCGCTCCCGCGCCCAGGCGCTCGTCATGGTGGGCATGGCGGTGGTGGCACGGCGGCGTGAGGGCATGGTGACAGGGCAGCACGCGCCGGGCCGGAGGCCCGGCGCCTGTGTGTGCCGCTACCGCTTCTTCTCTTCCTCCTCTTCCTCTTCACGCTCCCCTTCCGCTTGTGAGGGGGTCGACACCGGCACATCGGGGTGGTCGGCGCGGCCCGGGGTCTCGTTGTCGCGCTCGCCTTCCGCCTGGGACGGGGTGGTGCGGTAGGGCTCGCTCATGGGAACGCTCCGTTCGGTTCCGGGCCGTTACCGCCCCGTACGAGCGGCCGGGCCCCGGCCGCCGCCCCCGCCCCGGGCGGCCTTGGTCGCGTACGAGCAGGCGACGAGCGCGAGCACGACGGCGACGGCGCCGACGACGACATTGCTGATGATGGTGCGGGTGGTGGCGACGCTCCCCGAGACCACCCACGGCGCGATGATGGTCCACACGCCCAGCAGCACGGCGGCCCAGGCCATGCCGTGCGTGCGCTCATAGGCATGGCCGAAGCCGCCCGTGAGCAGGGCGTAGGCGATGCCGACGATCAGATTGGTGACGGCCAGGGTCATCATGCCGTTGAAGCCCGCGATCCAGGGGGACGCGGCAAGGTACAGACCGGTGATCAGGCACATCGCCTCGACGGCCTGGGCCAGGGGCCTGGTCGCCGCCTGTTCCGCCCAGGTGTGGCGTTCCCGCATTTGCAGGATGTCCGGATGGGACTCGATGGTCGCATGGGTCGGTTCCATCGTTTTCGCCTCCTGCGGTCAATCCTCTCCGAAGCCCCGAGTGCCCGATATGGGGTCCGGTATCGCGCGAAAACCCAGAAACTTCGCGAGATGCCGCGAATCCGGCAACGCTCGCCGCGCTGCGCGGCCCCGGGGCGTACGGCGGCACCACGGCGCATCTGCACGTCTACGTCTACGCCTCCGGCCTGGCCGAGCGCCTGGGCCCGGAGGGCGTCACCGTCACGCGGACCGCAGCCTCGGGGGGAGCCAGTCCAGCTGGACCTCCTGATGGGCCGGGCCGCCGCCCTCGTGGTCGTTGAAGGCGTAGACCTCGATGCGCTTGTCCTCGCCCGCGTAGGCGTTGTACGCGGCGAACACCGTGGACGGCGGGCAGGTCTGGTCCTCCAGCGCGGTCGAGAAGAGCGCCGGCGCCCGCCCCCGGGCGGCGAAGTGGACGCCGTCGAAGTAGGAGAGCGTACGGAAGATCCGCTCGTCCCGGCCGATGTGGGTCCTGAGGTACTTGCCGATCTCCCGGTACGGATCGCGGTCGGTCAGCGTCGCCGCCCGCTCGAAGTGGCACAGGAAGGGCACGTCGGGGGCGATCGCGGCCAGGTCCGGCACCAGACCGCCCACGGCCAGCGCGATGCCCCCGCCCTGGCTGGTGCCCACGACCGCGGTGCGGGCGGGGTCGGCGAGCGGGTGGGAGCGGGCCGCCTCCACCGCGCGCACGGCGTCGGTGAACACCCGCCGGTAGTAGTAGTCCTCCGGGTTCTCGATCCCCCGGGTCATGAACCCGGGGTACGCGGGCCCGGAGCCGACCGGATCAGGGGTGTCGCCGCCGGACCAGCCGCTGCCCTGGCCGCGGGTGTCCATCACGAAGTGGGCGAAGCCCGCGACCGGCCACAGCAGATGGGTGTGCGGCAGCCCGCGCCCGCCGCCGTAGCCGATGTACTCGACCACGACGGGCAGCGGCTCCCGGGCCCCGGCCGGGTGGAGGAACCAGCCCTTGACCGGATGGCCGCCGAACCCCGCGAAGGTGACGTCGTACACCGCCACCCCGGTGAGCGCCGTGGCGACGGGCTCGAAGACGGCGTTCAGCTCGTGGTCGCGGGCCTCGGCGAGGGTCTTCTCCCAGAACCGGTCGAAGTCCTCGGGCTCCGCGACGCGCGGCCGGTAGCGGCGCAACTCCTCGAGCGGAAGGTCGAACAGGGCCATGCGCTCCAGCTCCCTTTCGGACACGCGGAACAGCGGACGCTTGAAACGAACGCTTGAAACGACTCAATCCAGCAACGACGCAAGCCTGCGCAGGAAACCATCGCGCCAAACCCCCTGACAAGGGGTGGTCGGATCGGCAGCGGCGCCCCGGCCCGCTTGACCCCGGCCCGGCGGGAGACGCCGAGGACCTCGCCGAGAGTGCGCAGCGGCGCCCGGCCGTCGATCTGCAGGGCGTGCACCAGGCCGCGGTCGATGTCGTCGAGTATGACGGGATCCGTGTTCATCGGGGCCGGCATGCCGGTTTCCGGCACCGGGCGGGCGACCCCCTCTAAGCTGACGTCAGGTACTCCCTCGTGAAAGGAAGCATGTGAACACACAGGCCGAGACGTTCGAGTTTCAGGTCGAGGCGCGCCAGCTCCTGCAGTTGATGATCCACTCCATTTACTCCAACAAGGACGTCTTCCTGCGGGAGCTGATCTCCAACGCCTCCGACGCGTTGGACAAGTTGCGGCTGGAGGCGCTGCGCGGCACCGAGCTGCGGGCGGACACCTCCGATCTCCACATCGAGATCGAGGTCGACAAGGAGCACCGCACGCTGACCGTGCGCGACAACGGCATCGGCATGACCCACGACGAGGTGGTCGGGCTCATCGGCACCATAGCCAAGTCCGGCACCGCCGAGTTCCTGCGCGAGCTGAAGGAGTCGAAGGACGCCGCCGCTTCGCAGGACCTGATCGGGCAGTTCGGCGTCGGCTTCTACTCCGGCTTCATGGTGGCCGACCAGGTCACCCTGGTGACCCGCCACGCCACGGAGACCCGGGGCACCCGCTGGGAGTCCACGGGTGAGGGCACCTACACCATCGAGGAGCTGGACGAGGCGCCCCAGGGCACCTCCGTCATCCTGCGGCTCAAGCCGGAGGACACCGAGGACTCCCTCTTCGACTACACCTCGCCGTGGAAGATCAAGGAGATCGTCAAGCGGTACTCCGACTTCATCACCTGGCCCATCCGCATGGCCGCCGAGTCCACGAACGCGGACGCGGACGCGGACGCGACCACGGACGCGGAGGCGGAGGCGGAGGCGGAGGCGGACAAGTCCCAGGACGAGGCCGGGGAGAAGGCCGGGGAGAAGGCCGGGGACGAGCCGCGGCTGGAGACGCTCAACTCGATGAAGGCCCTGTGGGCGCGCTCCAGGGACGAGGTCTCCGACGACGAGTACCACGAGTTCTACAAGCACATCAGCCACGACTGGAACAACCCGCTCGAGACCATCCGCATGCAGGCGGAAGGAACCTTCGAGTACCAGGCGCTGCTGTTCATCCCGTCCCAGGCGCCGCTCGACCTGTTCATGCGGGAGCGCAAGCGCGGTGTGCAGCTCTACGTCAAGCGCGTCTTCATCATGGACGACTGCGAAGAGCTCATGCCGGAGTATCTGCGCTTCGTCAAGGGCGTGGTCGACGCGCAGGACCTGTCGCTGAACGTGTCCCGCGAGACCCTCCAGCAGGACCGCCAGATCCAGCTGATGCGCCGGCGCCTGGTCAAGAAGGTGCTGTCGACGGTCAAGGACATGATGTCCGACAACGCCGAGGGCTACGCGACGTTCTGGAAGGAGTTCGGCCGCGCCGTCAAGGAAGGGCTGCTGGACGACTTCGAGAACCGGGACGCGATCCTGGAGATCTCCTCCTTCGCCTCGACCCACGACCCGGAGCGGCCCACCACCCTGCGGCAGTACCTGGACCGCATGAAGGACGGGCAGCAGCACATCTACTACATGACGGGCGAGTCGCGCTCCATCATCGAGAGCTCCCCGCACATGGAGGCCTTCCGGGAGAAGGGCTACGAGGTGCTGCTGCTCACCGACCCGATCGACGAGATGTGGGTCGGCTCCGTGCCGGAGTTCGACGGCAAGCAGTTCCAGTCGATCGCCAAGGGGCAGGTGGACCTCGACACCGAGGAGGAGAAGAAGGAGGGCGAGGCCGAGCGCGAGCAGCGGAAGAAGGACTTCGCCGAGCTGCTGTCCTGGATGACGACGACCCTCAGCGAGCAGGTGAAGGAGGTGCGGCTGTCCTCCCGGCTCACCACCTCGCCCGCCTGTGTCGTCGGCGACACCCATGACGTCACGCCGCAGCTGGAGAACATGTTCCGCGCCATGGGCCAGGACATGCCCCAGATCAAGCGCATCCTCGAGCTCAACCCCACCCACCCGCTGGTGACCGGGTTGCGCGAGGCCCACAGCGCGGACCCGGACGCGGCGGGGCTGGCGGAGACGGCCGAACTCATCCACGGCATGGCGGTCCTCGCCGAGGGCGGCGAGCTCGGCGACCCGGCGCGCTTCATCAAGCTGATGGCGGACCGGCTCCAGCACACGCTGTGACGCGGTAGCGCCGTCGCACGGACACCGCGCGCGGGCGGGGCGGGCGCCGCCCCGCCCGCGCGGGTGTCACTCCGCAGGCGCCTGCGCGAGCGTGTCCAGGATCTGCTGCCCGTACTTGGCCAGCTTGTTCTCGCCGACGCCGCTGACCGTGCCCAGCTCCGCCAGGGTGCCGGGGGACAGCGTGGCGATCTGGCGCAGCGTCGCGTCATGGAAGATCACATACGCGGGGACGCCCTGCTCCTTGGCGGTGGCCGCGCGCCAGGCGCGCAGCGCCTCGAACACCGGCACCGCCTCGGGCGGCAGGTCCACCGGAGCGGTGGCGCGGCCCGACTTGGCGGACGAGCCGGAGGACCCCGCCTTGGCGGCCCGGGGCGCCCGCTCCGGCTCGCGCCGCAGCATGACCTGGCGCCGCCCGCCCAGCACCTCGGCGCTGGCCTCGGAGAGCACCAGCGTGCCGTAGTCGCCCTCCACCGCGAGCAGCCCCTGGGCGAGCAACTGGCGCACCACGCCCCGCCATTCGGCCTCGCGCAGCTCCGTGCCGATCCCGAACACCGACAGGGCGTCGTGGTCGAACTGGATCACCTTGGCGGTCTTCTTGCCGAGCAGGATGTCGATCACCTGGCCGGCGCCGAACTTCTGGTTGCGCTCCCGCTTGAGCCGCACCACCGTCGACAGCAGCTGCTGCGCGGCGACGGTGCCGTCCCACGCCTCCGGGGGCGTCAGGCAGGTGTCACAGTTGCCGCACGGGGTGCTCCGCTGCCCGAAGTAGGCGAGCAGCCCCACCCGGCGGCACTCGACCGTCTCGCACAGCGCCAGCATCGCGTCCAGGTGGGCGGCGAGACGGCGGCGGTGGGCCGCGTCGCCCTCCGAGCCGTCGATCATCTTGCGCTGCTGCACGACGTCCTGGAGGCCGTAGGCCAGCCAGGCGGTGGAGGGCAGCCCGTCCCGCCCGGCCCGGCCCGTCTCCTGGTAGTAGCCCTCGACGGACTTGGGCAGGTCCAGATGGGCGACGAACCGGACGTCGGGCTTGTCGATGCCCATGCCGAACGCGATCGTCGCGACCATGACCAGCCCGTCCTCCCGCAGGAACCGCGCCTGGTGCTCGGCCCGGGTCCGCGCGTCCAGACCCGCGTGGTACGGGAGCGCGTCGATCCCGTTCTTCACCAGGAACTCGGCGGTCTTCTCGACCGAGGCCCGCGACAGGCAGTAGACGATGCCCGCGTCCCCCGGGTGCTCGGTGCGCAGCAGCTCCAGGAGCTGCCGCTTGGGGTCGTTCTTGGGCGCGATGCGGTACTGGATGTTCGGCCGGTCGAAGCTCGCCACGAAGTGGCGGGCGTGCTGCAGCTTCAGCCGCGAGGCGATCTCGGCGTGGGTGGCCTCGGTGGCCGTGGCCGTCAGCGCGATGCGCGGCACGTCGGGCCAGCGCTCGTGCAGCTCGGACAGGGCGAGGTAGTCGGGCCGGAAGTCGTGCCCCCACTGGGCCACGCAGTGGGCCTCGTCGATGGCGAACAGCGAGAGCGAACCCCGGCCCAGCAGCGCGAGCGTGGACTCCACCCGCAGCCGCTCCGGCGCCAGGTAGAGCAGGTCCAGCTCGCCCGCGAGGAACTCCGCCTCCACCAGCCGCCGCTCGTCCAGGTCCTGGGTGGAGTTGAGGAACCCGGCCCGTACGCCGAGCGCCCGCAGCGCGTCGACCTGGTCCTGCATCAGCGCGATGAGCGGCGAGACGACGACGCCGACGCCCTTACGGACCAGCGCGGGGATCTGGTAGCACAGCGACTTGCCGCCGCCGGTCGGCATCAGGACCAGCGCGTCGCCGCCGGCCACGACATGGTCGATGATCTCCTGCTGCTCGCCCCGGAACGAGTCGTAGCCGAAGACCCGGCGCAGGACGCGCAGCGCGTCGCTCATGTCGCCCGGGTCCGGCTCTCTGTCGTCCGGGCTGCTGGGGGCCGGGTCGCTGAGGTCACCGTTCGTGAGGTCACCGTTCGTGAGGGGATCGTTCTCGGGGAGAGCCACCCGGCGAGTCTAGTAGGCCGAAGGGGTGGATCGTGCCGTGGGACGGACACCCGAAGGGGTCGGTTGGGGAGGGCTGTGAGTGGGCAGTGTGGCCCTGAGGCGGGCAGGCTGGTCATGCTCGCGTCAAGAACGCGGCGGAGCCGCACATCGATTCAGCCCTTACCCCACGAGGAGGCCGATCGTGAGATCCAGCAAGGCCCTGCGCGCATTACCCGCCGTCGCGGTCGCGGTGCTCGCCCTGGCGGGCGGCCAGGCGGTGGCGGCGCCCGCGCCCGGAGCGGCGCAGCCGCACGCCGTCGCCGCGCGGGTGCTGACGTACGACGCGTCCCAGGCGGCGGAGTTCAAGGACGCCGTCACCAAGGGCGCCGGGATCTGGAACGCCGGCGTGGCCAACGTGCAGCTGAAGCCGGTCGCCACGGGCCAGCGGGCCAACATCCGCATCATCGCGGACGACGGCTGGCCGCGCACCGCCACGACGAGTCTGGGCAGCGGCACGATCTACTTCGGCCGCCAGGCCGTCGGCCAGGGCTACAACACCGTGCGCATCTCGTCCCACGAGCTGGGCCACATCCTGGGCCTGCCGGACATGAAGCCCGGCCCCTGCTCCAGCCTGATGTCCGGCTCCACGGCCGGCGTCTCCTGCACCAACCCCAACCCCAACGCGGCCGAGAAGGCGGAGGTCGAGGACAACTTCGCCACCGCCCTCACGGGCACGGCCGCCACGCGTGACCTGCTCTTCGTGGACTGATGCACGGCGCGGGGCCGTGAGCGCCCGGGCCGCCCGGCTCACCCGCCGGGCGGCCCGGCGGGCTCGGGCGGCGGCGGGCCCGTGGTGTCGCGGTGGACCAGGGTGGGGGAGACGGTCATCAGGACGGACCGGGTGCGGCCCTCGACGCGCTCCAGCAGCAGCCGCGCCGCCGTCGCGCCCATCAGGCCGCCCGCCTGGTCGACGCTGGTCAGCCGGACGGGGGCGAGCGCGGCAACGGCGGTGTTGTTGTAGCCGACCAGCGAGAAGTCCTCGGGGATCCGCAGCCCCAGCTCGCGCGCGGCCCGGAAGACGCCCATGGCGGCCACGTCCGCCCCCGCGAAGACGGCGGTGGGCCGCTCCGCCGAGGCCAGCAGCTCCATCCCGGCCCGGTAGCCGCCCTCCTCGGAGAAGGCGGTCATGGCGACCCGCGCCAGGTCCCCGAGGCCGTGGCGGCGCATCGCCTCGTGGTAGCCGCGGCGCTGGACCCGCTCCGGGGTGCCCGTCCAGCCGCTGCCCCGGTTGCCGGCGGTGGAGGTCAGGGCGATCCGGCGGTGGCCGAGCCCGACCAGGTGGTCGACCACCAGACCCGCGCCCAGGGCGTCGGCGTCGACGACCGAGTCGTGTTCCTCCGCCACGTCGTGGTGGCCGATCACCACCGTGGGCACGGTGGCCGCCGTCCGCAGCACCTCGGCGCGCGGGAAGCCCGGCCCGATGAGGATCAGCCCGTCCATCTGGCGGTCCACCAGGGCCCGGGCCAGCTTGGTCTGGTCCTCCTCCGCGAAGCCGGCGGCGCCGATCAGCACCTGGTAGTCGCCGTCGCGCAGCTCGGTGTTGACACCGTCGAGGATGTCCGCGAAGAAGGCGTTGCGGATGTTGTCCAGCAGGACGCCGATCGTGTACGTACGGCCGCGCATGCCGCGGGCGGCCGCGTGCGGGCGGTAGTCGAGCTCGGCCATGGCCGCGCTCACCCGCTCGCGCATCGCGGGGCTCACCCCGTAGGCGTTGCGCAGCACCTTGGACACGGCCGACTTCGAGACACCGGCGTGCCGCGCGACATCGGTGATCGTCACGCGGCGTCGCCGGTCGCTCGTGGGGGCCATGGAGCTGCCTTCCGGGTAACTGTCTCGTGAAACGGTCTACGGTCCGCACTGTACGCCGTCGAAGGGGGCGGTCGCCGTCGGCCCCGGCATCGCACGGAATCTCATTGTTATGCGCCCGTGACTTGACCCTTGCAGCTCCCTCGGCCCACCTTTGAGTCGTTTCAATTCGGAGACCGTTCCACGTTTCTCGCGAACTGTCGTGCGAACGTTTCTCCGGGTCGGGACTCCGGGGCATGTCAATGAGGACGGGAGCGACCGGATGACCATGCATCAAGCCACCCAGGACTCCTCGGCCGAAGCCGAGGGCACCGTCAGCCGTCAGCAGTGGAAGTGGTCGGTCCTGGCCGGCATGGCCTCGTACCTGGACGCGGGGTCGATCGTGGCCCTGGGCGCGGGCCTGGCCCTCTTCCAGGACGAACTGGGCCTCAGCGACTCGGGCGTCACGGGCGTCGGAGCGCTCGCCGCGATCGGGCCCAACGCCATCGGCGCGGCGGTCGGCGCCTTCATCGGCGGCCGGCTCGGCGACAAGCTCGGCCGCAAGCGGATCTACCAGTGGGACCTGCTGATCTACGCGGCCGCGATCCTGTGCATCGCGCTCGCCGTCAACCCGGCGATGCTGTTCATCGGCACCTTCGTGGTGGGCGTGGCCGTGGGCGCCGACGTGCCGACCTCGCTCGCCCTGGTGGGGGAGTTCTCGCCGGCCAGGGCCCGGGGCAAGCTGCTCGGCTTCACCCAGGTCGCCTGGAACATCGGGCCGATGATCGTGCTCCTGCTCGCGCTCGCCCTCTCCCCGCTCGACCTGCTGGGCATCCGCATCGTCTTCCTCCATCTGTTCGTGGTCGCGCTGATCACCTGGGCGCTGCGCCGGGGCATGACCGAGTCGGCGGTGTGGAAGGCCGCGGCGAGCAAGGGCGCGGCCGCCACGGCCGGGGTGCGGGAGCTGTTCCGCGGACCGCACCTGAAGGCGCTGCTGTGGACCGGGAGCTTCTACCTCTTCTGGAACCTGGCCGCCGGCACGGCGGGCCTGTTCACCCCGTACATGGTCAAGAACCTGGGCGCCGGGGGCCAGGGCACCAGCGTGGCGCTGTCCTGCGCCGGGTTCGGCGTCGGCATCGCCGCGACCGTCCTGGTGTTCATGCCGCTGACCGACCGCGACCACCGCACCCGCCGGATGCTGTGGGCCGTCGGCGCGGTGATGCAGATCATCGCCTACGCGCTGTTCCTGTGGTTCCCCTTCACCGTGCCGACGATCCTGCTGAACACCTTCCTGTTCGGTGTCGGGGCCTCGCTGGCCGGTGAGGCGGTCTACAAGACCTTCAGCCAGGAGCTCTTCCCGACCATGCTGCGCGGCACCGCCCAGGGCTTCACCTTCGGCGCGGCGCGCACCTGCCTGGGCATCTGGAGCTACTTCGTGCCCCACCTCGCCGACACCGGGATCACCGCCATCGCGGCCCTGCTGACCGCGTTCCTGGTCATCAGCGGCGGCCTCGGCTACTTCTTCATGCCGGACACGGCCGGGAAGTCCCTGGACCGCATCGAGGCCGAGCGCCGGGCGGCGGCGTGACCGACGGCGCCCGCGAGCTCCTGGCCCGCTTCACCGACCCCGCCCCCGAGTACGGGCCGCTGCCGATCTGGTGGTGGAGCGGCGCCAAGGTCACCCGGGACCGGCTGCGCCGCCAGATGGCGGAGCTGACCTCCCAGGGCATCCGGCAGGCCGTGGTGATGTGCCTCGCGCCCACCGGCCCGACCTTCGGCTCGCTGGCGGACGACCCGCCGTATCTGAGCGAGGAGTGGCTGCGGCTGCTCGACGGGGTCTGCGCGGACGCCGAGGAGCTGGGCTTCAGCCTGTGGATGTACGACCAGATCGGGTTCTCGGGCGCCAACTTCCAGGGCCGGCTGACCGCCGAGCACCCGGAGTTCGCCGGGCTCGCCCTCTACCGCACGAGGGTGGTCGCGGGCGACGGCGAGACGGTGGTGCGGCCCCCCACGGGGCACACCCCGCTCGCCGCGTACGCCGTTCCCGCCCGGGACGCCGGTGCTTCACGGGACGGCGGCGCCCGGGACGGCGGCGCGCCACGGGACGGCGGCGGCCGGGACGGCGGCGGCCCGGCCGGGCGGGTCGCCGTGCCCGTCGTCGGCGGCGCGGCCCGCTGGAGCGGCGGCCCCGCCGAGCTCACCCTGGTGCACAGCGGCGTCAGCGGCTTCGACTACTTCGGCGAGGCCGCCTGCGCGGCGCTGCTGGACCGGGTGCACGGCACGCTCGAGCGGCACGTCGGAAAGTGGTTCGGCCGCGCCATCGGCGGCTTCTTCCAGGACGAGCTGCCCGCCCTGCCCACCTGGGGCCGCGACTTCGCCGGGACCTTCGCCGAGGCGTACGGCTACGACCTGGTACCCGAGCTGTGGGCGCTGTGGGAGGGCGGGGACCCGCACGCGGCGCGGGTGCGCCGCGACTACCACGAGCACCGCGCCCGGCTGGGCCGCCGGGCCTTCTTCGACCCGCAGGAGGCGTTCTTCGCCCGGCACGGCCTGGTCTGCGGCTTCGACCAGCCCTCACCGGCCCGCGAGGGCGACCCGGTGGGCGGCGTCCGGGTCTACGGCGACTATCAGGGCACCCACGCCGGATACGGGGCGCCGGGCAGCGACCACTGGGGCGACGCCAAGGTCCACAGCTCGATGGCGCACGCGCTGGGCCACGGCCGCACCTGGATCGAGGCGTTCCACTCCTCCGGCTGGGGCGGCACGCTGGAGGAGACCTACGACTGGCTCGCGCCCTTCCTGCGCCGTGGCGCCACCCTGTACGACCCGCACGCCGTCTACTACAGCACCGTCGGCGGCTGGTGGGAGTGGGCGCCGCCGTCCACCTGCTGGCGCCAGCCGTACTGGTCCTCGTACCACGTGTTCGCCACCGCCGTGGCGCGGCTGTGCTCCGTGCTGACCGAGGGCGGCCATGTGTGCGACACCGTGCTGCTGTCGCCGACCACCACCGCGCAGGCGTATCTCACGCTGGACGGCCCGCTCGCCCCGGCCACGGAGGCCGGCCGCCTCTACCACGAGCTCAACGGCGTCAACTGCTGGTTCGCCGAGCGCCGCGGGGTGCTGGAGCGCGCGGGCCTCGACCACGACACCTTCGACGAGAACACGCTCGCCGGGGGCGAGGTGACCGCCGACGAGACGGGCGCCGCCCTGGTCATCGGCCACGAGCGCTACCGCACCGTGGTGCTGCCCGGGCCGCGGGCGCTGGGCGCCGCGGCGGCCCGCACCCTGGTCCGCTTCGCCACGGCGGGCGGCCGCGTGGTGTGCGTGGCCCGCGCGCCCGAACTGTTCCCCGGCGGTCCCGACGCCCGCGGTCCCGACACCGATGACCCGGCCACCGACGGCCCCGACGCCGCGCGGCTGTTCGCCGACGCCGTCGCGCGCGGCCTGATCACCGTCGTCGAGCGCGCCGAGCAGGTGCCCGAGGCGGTGGCCCGCGGCCCGCTGCGGATCACCGCCGACGCCCCGTACCTGCTCCGCCGCCACCGCGACGCGCTGGTCCTCGCCCTGACCGCCCACGACGACACCACCGGCACCAGGGCGCCGATCGTCGGCTTCCCCATGGGCGACTGGCCCACCGAGGGCTTCTCCTGGGAGCGGTACTGGGAGCAACTGCGCACCGCCGGCTACGACTTCGTCCCCGCCGACGGCCGCACGGCCCGGGTCCGGGTCGAGGGCCCGGCCCGGCCGCGCGCCCAGCGCTGGGACCCGGGCACCGGCGACCGCACCGAACTGGCCGTGACCCGGGCGCCCGACGGGGCCTGGCTGCTCGAGGTGGCGTTCGAGGACGGCGCGGTGGCGCTCGTGGTGCTCGCCGAGGAGCTGCCCGAGCCGACCCGCGCCCCCCTCGGCCCGGCCCGGGAGACCATTCCGCTGCCGGGCCCCTGGCGCGGGCTTGCCACCTCCACCCTCGACAACAGCGACGGGGACCTCGCGGCGGCCCACCGCACCGGGGTGCTGCCCATCGAGGTCTGGCGCCTGGAGCACCTGGACCCGGGCGAGGGCCCCGACGGCGCCCGGTGGCGGCCCGTCACCGCCGGGTTCGGCCCCTTCGCGCTGGTCCAGGGCCCCGACTCGGACCAGTGGCGGCCCGCCAGGTGGTCGCTGTCCCGGGGCATCCCCGACGACCCGCTGCACGACGAGCGGCTGGGCCCCAAGGGCTACGTCCCCGAGGAGTTCCTGGACTGGCGGGCCGTCCCGGCCGGCGGCCGGGTGGCCGTCCGTACCCATCTGACCATCCCCGACCGCGAGGGGCTGCACCTCGCGGTGGGCGCGGGCGCGGCGCGCCGGGTGCTGCTCGACGGGGCGGAGCTGCCCCTGGAGGGGGAGGGCTACCGCACCTTCAGCCCGCTGCCCGCCTCCGCCCGCGGCCGCACCGTCGCCCTCGAGATCGAGCTGACGGCCGTCGAGGACGGGCCGGTGCGCGCGTCCTTCGCGGTGGTCCGCGACCCGGACGCCTTCCGCCGCCCGGAGTGGATGGAGGCCGGGGACGGCTCGGTGCCGGGACGCACCCACGAGCTGACGCTGCGGGCGCGCCTGGACCGCCTCCCGGACGACCCGGTCGTCCAGGTCGCCGCCGACGGCGCCTGCGCCGTCCTGGTCAACGGCGTCGAGGTGGGCCGCCAGGGCGACTTCAGCCCGTACCCCGGCCACCGTGACATCCGCGTCCACCCGTACGACCTCGGCGAGCTGCTGCGCGTCGGCGAGAACACCCTCACCCTGCGGGTCACCGACGCCGGCACCACCCCGACCGGGGCGGCCCTGGACTCGGCCCCGCCGGCGCGCGGCGGCCCCGGCTGGCTCAGCGGCAGCGGCGACTGGCGGGCGAGCCGCGACGGCGCGCCCGTACCGCTGCGGCGGCGCACCGCGAGCGGGGGCCGCGACCCGCGCTGGGTGTGTTCCTGGGCCCGTCCCCACCCGCTGCCCGGCGCCCACTGGCTGGAGCCGGCCGCCGCCCCCGGCGATGTCGTCGAACCCCTCGTGCCCGACCTGGCGCCCGGCCCCGAGCGGGTGGAGCGGCTGCGCTTCCCCGCCCCGCTCGGCACCGTCGCGCTGCGCGTCCCCACCCCGCTCGACGTCACGGTCGAGATCGAGGGCCGGAGGTACGCCACGGACCGCGAGGGCCGGGTGCGGCTGCCCGCCCCGCTGGCCGCCGCCACCCCGGTGCTGCTGGAGGTGGCCGCGGTGGACGGCCGCCGGGGCGGCGCGCTGCTCGACGCGGCGATCGAGGCCGAGGTCGCCGAGGCCCCGGTGGACCTCGTCCCCTGGGAGGAGCTCGGGCTGCGCGCCCTGGGCGGACGGGTCCGCTACCGCACCACCGTCCACCTGCCGCGGTCCCCGGCCGGGCGGACCCTGCTCGACCTGGGGGAGGTCCGCGGCACCGCCGAGATCCACGTCAACGGCGCCCCGGCCGGCCGCCGGGTGTGGGGGCCGTGGACGGTCGAGGTCACCGACGCCCTGAAAGCGGGCGACAACGACATCGAGATCGTCGTGAGCGGCACGCTCGCCGGATACCTCGACGACGCCTCGCCGACCCGCGCCGTCGCGGCCGGCCAGGTACGGACGGGCCTGTTCGGCCCGGTACGACTCCGACTCGTAAAGGAATGAAGCCCGTGCAGGTCACCACACCGGTCTTCGAACACCACCGGGAGCCGCTGGGCATCGGCGAGGCCGAGCCCCGGCTGAGCTGGCGCACCGAGACCGAGGCCGAAAACTGGCAACAGACCGCCTACGAGCTGCGGGTGTTCGCCGAGGACGGCACCGAACTGGCCGCGTCCGGGCGGGTGGAGTCCGCGGACAGCGTGCTCGTCCCCTGGCCGGGCCCGGCGCTGCGCTCCCGGCAGCGGGTGGCGGTGCGGGTGCGCGTCTGGGGCAGCGGCGGCGACGGGCCCTCCGCGTGGTCCGAGCCCGCCCACGCGGAGGCGGGGCTGCTGCGGCCCGACGACTGGACGGCCCGCCCCGTCACCCCCGGCGGGTCCCACGCGGACGGCCCGCGCCCCGTCGCCCTGCTGCGCCGCGAGTTCACCGTCCGCGGCCCGGTGGCCTCGGCGCGGCTGTACACCACCGCCTGCGGGGTCTACGAGGCCGAGCTCAACGGGGCGCGGGTGGGCGACCACGTCCTGGCGCCGGGCTGGACCTCGTACGCCCACCGGCTGCGCTACCAGACCTTCGACGTGACCGCCCTGCTGCGCGAGGGCCCGAACGCCGTCGGCGCGCTGCTGGGGGAGGGCTGGTACGCGGGCCGCATCGGCTTCGGGGGCGGGCGGCGCGCCATCTGGGGCGAGGAGACCGCCCTGCTGGCGCAGCTGGAGATCCGCTACGCGGACGGCTCGCGGGAGACCGTGGCCACCGACAGGGGCTGGCGGGCGGCCACCGGGCCCCTGCTGCGCTCGGAGATCTACGACGGCGAGGTATACGACGCCCGCCTGGAGCGCGACGGCTGGTCCCGCCCCGGACACGACACCACCGGCTGGGGCCCGGTGCGGCACACCGCCCCGCCGGCCGGGGCGCTGGTCGCGCCGACCGGCCCGCCGGTGCGCCGGGTGCGGACCGTGGCCCCGGTCGAGGTCATCACCACGCCGTCCGGCCGTACCGTCCTGGACTTCGGCCAGAACCTGGTGGGGCGGCTGCGCATCACCGTCAGCGGCCCGGCCGGGCACACCGTCACCCTGCGCCACGCCGAGGTGCTGGAAGGCGGGGAGCTGGGAGTGCGGCCGCTGCGCGAGGCGAAGGCCACCGACGTCTACACCCTGCGCGGCGGGGGCCCCGAGACCTACGAGCCGCGGTTCACCTTCCACGGCTTCCGCTACGCCGAGGTCACCGGCTGGCCCGGGCCGCTGGACCCGGCCGACGTCCGCGCCGTCGTCCTGCACACCGACATGGCGCGCACCGGCTGGTTCTCCTGCTCCGAGCCGTTGGTGGAGCGGCTCCACGAGAACGTCGTGTGGAGCATGCGCGGCAACTTCCTGGACATCCCCACCGACTGCCCGCAGCGCGACGAACGCCTGGGCTGGACCGGCGACATCCAGGTGTTCGCGCCGACCGCCACCTTCCTGTACGACTGCTCCGGCATGCTCGCCGGCTGGCTGCGCGACCTGGCCGCCGAGCAGCTGACCCACCCCGAGCGGGTGCCGCCGCTGGTGGTGCCCGACGCCGTTCCGCAGGAGTTCGAGGTCTTCCCCAGAGCGCAGGCCGTCTGGGCCGATGTCGCGGTGCTGCTGCCGTGGGTGCTCCACCAGCGCTTCGGCGACCTGGGCGTGCTGCGCGACCAGTACCCGAGCATGCGCGGCTGGGTGGAGACCGCCGCCCGGTACGCGCGCGAGGGCGGCGGCGTGTGGCACCAGCGCCACCTGGGCGACTGGCTGGACCCGGCGGCGCCGCCGGAGAGCCCGGAGGCCGCGCGGACCGACGGCGACCTGGTGGCCGCCGCCTACCTGGCGCGCTCGGCCGAAGTGCTGGCGCGGACCGCCCGGCTGCTGGGCGAGGACGACGACGCGCGGCGCTACGAGGCGCTGGCGAAGGAGGCGCGGGCGGCCTTCGGCGAGCGGTTCGTGACCCCGGCCGGGCGGCTGTCCTCCGACGCGCAGACCGCCTACGCGCTGGCGCTGTGCTTCGCGCTGCTGCCCACCGAGCGCCAGCGGGCGGGGGCCGGGGAGCGGCTGGCCGCCATCGTGCGGGAGGCGGACTTCCGGATCGCCACGGGATTCGCGGGCACCCCGCTGATCTGCGACGCGCTGTGCGAGGCCGGTGAGCCGGAACTCGCCTACCGGATGCTGCTGGAGCGGGGCTGCCCGTCCTGGCTGTACCCGGTCACCATGGGCGCGACCACCATCTGGGAGCGCTGGGACTCCATGCTGCCCGACGGCACCGTCAACCCGGGCGAGATGACCTCCTTCAACCACTACGCCCTCGGCGCGGTCGCCGACTGGCTGCACCGCACCGTGGCCGGCCTGGCCCCGGCCGCCCCCGGCTGGCGGCGGCTGCGGATCGCGCCCGTCCCCGGCGGCGGGCTCCGCCACGCCGGGGCCGCCCATCTCACCCCGTACGGGCGGGCCGAGGCGGGCTGGCGGTACGAGGGCGAGCGGCTGGTCGTCGAGGCGCTGGTGCCGCCGAACACCCGGGCCGAGGTCCGGCTGCCGGGCGACGACCGGCCCTTCGAGGTGGGCTCGGGGAGGCACACCTTCACGCGGTGACCACGTCCACGTCGGGCAGGGCGCGGAAGGGCGCGAGCTGGTCGTCGGTGGCGCCGCTGTCGGTGACCAGCGTCCAGGGGCCGGTCAGCGGGGCCCAGGCGGTGAAGGGCGACTGGCCGAGCTTGCTGCTGTCGGCCAGTACGTACACCTGCCCGCCGCGCTGGGCCATCAGCTCCTTGAGCGCCGTCTGCTGGAGGCTGGCCTCGCAGATGCCGAGCTTCGCGTCGAGGCCGTCGGCGCCCAGGAACACCTTGTCCGCGGTGAGCCGGGTCAGGGTCAGCTCGGCGAGCGGGCCGACGAAGCCCTGGCTGACCTGGCGCAGCGTCCCGGCCAGCGTGATCAGCTCGATGCCGTCCGCCTCGGCCAGCTCCCGCAGGGCCGTCAGCCCGCTGGTGATGACCGTCAGTTCGGTGCGGCCGCGCAGATGGTGGGCGAGCCGGCCGGTGGTGGTGCCGGCGTCCAGGATGACGGTGTCGCCCTGCGCGATCCGCGCGGCCGCCCAGCGCCCGATGCGGTCCTTCTCGGCGACGGCCAGCCCGCTGCGCTGGCCGAGCGTCGGCTCGGCCGTGTGGCCCGCGACCATCGCGCCGCCGTAGGTGCGGGCGATGGTGCCCTGCTCGGTGAGCAGGGCCAGATCCCGGCGGATCGTGGACGGGGTGACGTCCAGGGAGCGGGCCAGCTCCTCCACGACCACGGCCCCGTCGGTCTGGACCATGCGCGCGATCAGCGCCCGGCGATCCCGGGCCCGCAGCCTCCTGCGGTCCTGCGCCCCCGTCGGCTCGGCCGTCGTGCGTGCTGTGCGGATACCTGCCGGACTCATGCCTGCCGTCCCCTCCCCTTTTTGAGGACTCACTCGCCCGGCCGTCTCGTCAGCCGCACGGGCGGGTTACCTTAGCATTCTGCGCATTCCGCGCCCTTCCCTCGCTGTGATGGTCCAAATACTTGCGTGTTACGCGCAACCATGCGAGCGTGTCGCTCATAACACGCACTGGGTGGGGAGATCAGATGCAGGCGGAGAGCGCGCCCCCCGACCCCGACCGGAGAGACTGAGACCATGACAACCTCCCCCGCCGACTTCGCGGCCCGGCTGCGCGCACGCGAGCGGATCCTCGGCTACTGGGTGGTCCTCGACAACCCGGTCGGCACCGAGCGCCTGGCCGGCCTCGGCTACGACTACGTCTGCGTGGACGCCCAGCACGGCCTGCTCGACTACAAGGGCACCCTCGGCGCGATGACCGCCATCGACGCGCGCGGCACCTGCGCCGGCATGGTGCGGGTCCCCGCCAACGACGGGTTCTGGATCGGCCAGGCCCTCGACGCCGGCGCCCGCGGTGTCATCGTGCCGCTGGTCAACACCGCCGAAGAGGCGGCCGCCGCGGTGCGCGCCTGCCGCTACCCCCCGCACGGCGTCCGCAGCTACGGCCCGATGCGCTCGGGGCTGCGGGTGGGGCCGACCCCGGCCGAGGCCAACGAGCAGGTCGCCTGCGTGGTGATGATCGAGACCGCCCAGGCGCTCGGCAACACCGCGGAGATCTGCGCGACCGAGGGGCTCGACGGCGTCTACATCGGCCCCTCCGACCTCACCATCGCGCTCGGCGGGCGCACCTCGACCGACCCCTCGGTCGCCGAGGCGTTCGACGCGGCCCTCACCACGGTGGCCGAGGCGGCGAAGTCCGCGGGCATCGCGGCCGGCATCCACTGCCCGGACGGCGTCACGGCCGCCAAGCGGCTGGCCCAGGGCTTCACCTTCGCCACGGTCAGCAGCGACCTGGTCCACCTGGAGCAGGCCGCGGCCGCCCACCTCCGCGACGCCCGCGGCTGACGTCTCCCCAGCCCGCCATCACGCCGCGGAGCCAACCCGGCGCCGCGGAGCTGACCCGCCCTCGCGCCGTGGAGCTAACCCGCCGCGCCCTCCACCCGCAGCGGAATGCCCGCCGGCCCCGGCCGCCGCGGCAGCAGCACCGTGCGCAGGGCGACCGCGGGGGACAGCAGCCGGGTCGGCGGCGCGGCCAGATGGGTGACGTCACGGAAGGCGGCGCCCACCACCGGGTCGTGGGTGGCCCGGTCCGCCAGCCGGCCGAAGTACCAGGTCTGCAGGCGCTCGGCGGCCCCCGGCGGGGTCGCCGGCCCACCGGCGACGTACGGGCGGTCCGCGCCGACGGCGGTCAGCCAGGCGGTCTCGCCCGCGCGGGCGACGGCGCGCTGGGCGCGGGCCGCGAAGCCGGGGCGGCGCGGGCCCCCGTCGGCCAGGCACTCCCGCAGGGCCAGCCCGCTCAGAGCGGCCACCGACATGCCCTGCCCGTAGACGGGGTTGAAGGTGCAGGCGGCGTCGGAGACCGCGACGAACCCCTCGGGGACGCCGCCCGCCGAGTGGTAGTAGCGGCGCCGGTTGGCCGTGTCGCGGTAGGCGTACGGCGGGGACACCGCCTCGCAGGTCCCCAGGTGGTCGCGCAGATACGGCTCGCCGAGCGACGCCACGAAGTCGGGTACCGCCGAGCCGTCGGTCGGCGGGTGGTGGCCGCGCATCCCGGCCAGGGTCAGCAGCCAGTTGCCGCCCTCGACGGGCGACCAGGCTGCGCCGCGCGGGAGATCGGGCCTGGCTTCGATGACCACGGCCATGGGCAGCGGCTCGGCGGGCCGGAACATCTGGGTGGTGTAGCCGATTCCGGCGTCGATCACCTCTTCGCGCGGCGCCGGGCGGCCCAGCTCCGCCAGCCATCTCGGGGCGCGCGAGCCGCGCCCGGAGGCGTCGACGACCAGGTCGGCGGGCAGGTCCCGCTCGGCGCGCCCGGTGTCGCGCGAGCGCGTCCGCACCCCGGTCACCCGCTCCGCGTCGCCGAGGAGCCCGACCGCCTCGCAGGCCTGGAGCACCTCGACCCGGGTCCCCGAACCGGCGGCCTCCGCCAGGACCCGCGCCCGTACGGTGGTGTCCAGGAGCGGGCGGGTGCAGCTGATCACGGCGTGGCGGCCCTCGTGCAGCCGGCGGTGCCAGCCGTTCCGGGACCTGGTGAGCACATCGCGCGGCGCCTCCATGCGGTGTGCGCCGGCCGCCTCCAGCTCCGCGACGATCCCGGGGAACAGCCTCTCCAGGGCCCGCTGTCCGCCGGAGAGGAAGACATGGAGGTGGCGGCCCTGGGGCACCCCCTTGCGGAAGACCGGCCGCTCCGGGTAGCGGTCGCGCTCGACGACGGTGACCGTGTCCACGTGGCCGAGCAGCGCGGCCACGGCCAGGGTGCCCGCGAGCCCGCCGCCCATCACCACCGCGCCGCCGCCCATCCCACGCCCCCTCGTCCCCGGTGCTCCGTACGTGAGTCAGTACGTGGTCAGCACGTGATCAGTACGGCCCAAGCCTGGGGGCGCCGGGCTCGGGCCGTCAACCACGCACATCGGTACGGGGGGTGGTTCCGGTCCCGGGGTTCGATTCCGATCTCAGGGCTCGACGACGATCTTCCGGCCGATGCCCGAGCGGAACCGCTCCAGCGCCTGCGGGTACTGCTCCAGCGGCAGCCGGTCGCTGATGAAGACCTTCGGGTCGAGCACCCCGGTGGCGAACAGCTCGGCCGCGCGTTCATAGCTGTGCAGCACGGCCATGGAGCCGGTGATCGTGATCTCCTGGTTGTAGATCTTGTACGGCTCGATGACCGCCTTGGTGGCGTAGTCGGAGACGCCGAACTGCAGGAACGTGCCCGCCTTGGCGACGCGGCCCAGCCCGTCCTGGATCGCGGCCTGGTTGCCCGTCGCGTCGATCACCACGTCCCAGCCGCGCGGCTGGTCCAGCTCGTCGGCCGAGGCGGCGGCCCGGCTGCAGCCGAGCAGCTGTGCGGTGGCCAGCCGCTCGGGGTTGACGTCCAGCACGTCGACGCTCGCCGCCCCGGTCCGCTTGGCCAGCTCCAGCATCATCAGGCCCATGGTGCCCGACCCGTAGATCAGCACCTCGTTGCCCAGCCGGCTGCCCAGTACGTCATAGCCGCGCACCGCACAGGACAGCGGTTCGATCAGCGCCGCGTCCGCGACGTCCACGTGCTCCGGCAGCCGCACGCAGTTGGCCACCGGCGCGACGGCGAACTCCGCGGCGCCGCCGGGCACGCTGACCCCGATGGCGTTCCACCGGTCGCACAGATTGCCCCGCCCGATGCGGCAGTAGCGGCACTCGTGGCAGTGGAGGGAGGGGTCCACGGCGACCTTGTCGCCCACCGCCACCTCGGTGACCTCGCTGCCGACGCCGACGACCTCCCCGGCGAACTCGTGTCCGGGGACGATCGGCAGCGTGGGGGCGAACTCGCCCTGGAGGATGTGCAGATCGGTGCCGCACAGCCCGCAGGCCGCCACGTCCACCACCACCTCGCGCGGCCCGGGGGCCGGGTCCGGGACGGTGGTGACGGTGACCTTGCCGGGGGCTTCGATGACGGCGGCCCTCATTTGACTGCTCCTAGCGACAGGCCCTGGACCAGCTTGTCCTGGGCGGCGAAACCGGCGGCCAGCACCGGCAGGGAAATGACCATCGAGGCCGCGCACACCTGTGCCAGGAACAGCCCCTGACTGGTGACGAAGCCGGTCAGGAAGGCCGGTGCGGTCTGCGCGACCACGCCGGTGAGCACATTGGCGAACAGCAGCTCGTTCCAGCTGAAGATGAAACAGATCAGGGAGGTGGCGGCGATGCCCGGGGCGGCGATCGGGGCCACCACCCGGAGCAGGACGGTCGGCAGCTTGGCCCCGTCCATCTGGGCCGCCTCGATGAGGGCCACCGGGACCTCGGAGAGGAAGGACTGCATCATCCACACCGCGATCGGCAGGTTCATCGAGGTGTAGAGGATGACCAGCAGCCAGATGTTGTCCAGGAAACCGGTGTTCTTGGCGAACAGGTACACCGGCAGCAGCCCGGCCACCACCGGCAGCATCTTGGTGGACAGGAAGAAGAACATCACATCCGTCCACTTGCGCACCCGCCGGATCGACAGCGCGTACGCGGCCGGCAGGGCCAGCACCAGCACGAAGGCCGTGGAGAACAGGCTCGCGCCCAGCGAGTTGAGCAGCGGCGGCCAGGGGTCGGCCCCGCCGTTCACCCCGAAGAACTCCCGGTAGCCGTCCAGGGTGAGCGGGGCGGTCAGGGACGGCGGGTTGGTGGCGGCGTCGGCCTCGGAGTGGAACGAGGTCAGCGCCATCCAGACGACCGGCAGCACGAACAGGATGCCGACCAGCCAGGCCAGCAGGCCCAGCGCGGCGCCGCGGCGGCGAGCCCGGCGGGCGCCCGGCGGGGTGGCGGACACGGACACCGGGGCGGTCGGCGCGGCCGGCGTGGTCAAGGAGGTCATGCGCGGGACACCTCCTCACGGAACAGGGACGACACCACGCGCAGCGCGAAGGTGGCGATGACGATCGTGCCGATCACCACCAGCACGCCCGCGGCGGATGCCTTCCCGTACTCGTGGGCGTTGTAGAAGGTCTCGTAGATGGTGTACGGGAGGTTGGCGGTGTCGAGGCCGCCGCGGGTGATGGTGAACACCGCGTCGAAGTTCTGCACGATGTAGATCGACCCCAGCAGGGTGCCCAGCTCCAGATAGCGCCGCAGGTGCGGCAGGGTCAGGAAGCGGAAGATCTGCCAGTTGCCCGCCCCGTCCAGCCGCGCCGCCTCGATCATGTCCAGGGGGCGGCTCTGCAGCCCGGCCAGCAGGATCAGCATCATGAACGGCGTCCACTGCCACACCAGCGAGGCCTCCACCGCGAACATCGGCATGTCGGAGATCCAGTCCGGCTGCGGCGGGCTGTCCACGCCGAACAGCTCGCCCAGCCAGCTGAGCACGCCGTTGAACAGCCCGTACTCCGGGTTGTAGAGCGCGTGTTTCCACAGCAGCGCGGACGCCACGGGGACCAGCAGGAACGGGGCGATGAGCATGGTGCGCACCAGCCCCCGGCCGCGGAACTTCCGGTCCATCAGCAGGGCCAGCAGCAGGCCGAGGACCACGCTCACGATGACCACGGTGGCGGTGAGCAGCACGGTGGTGACGATCGACTCGCGCAGCGCCTCGTCGCTCGCCACCGAGGTGTAGTTGGACAGGCCGGTGAACTTCCGCTCGTCGGGCTTGAGCGAGTTCCAGTCGAAGAGGGAGATCACCAAGGTCGCCACGAACGGCAGCTGGGTGACCAGGATGAGGAAGATCAGGGCGGGCATCAGGGGTGCCCGCGTGGCCCAGGCCCGGGCCGCCCCCGGCTTCTTCGGGGCGCGTCGGGCGGGCGCGGCCACGGCGGGGGGCGGTCCGCTGCGTACGGGCGTCGTCGCCACGGAATCAGTCATCTTGGTACTCCTCGCCCACCTTCTCGGCCAGCTTCTGCGACTTCTCCAGTGCCGAGTCGACGGACTGCTTTCCGGCGATGGCGGCGCTGATCTCCTGGGCGACCTTGGTCCCGAGGTCGGAGAACTCCGGGATGTCGACGAACTGGATGCCGATGGTCGGCCGCGGCTGCACCCCCGGGTCGCGTGGATCGGCACTGGTGATGGAGCGGCGGGTGACCTCGGAGAAGGTGCCGGCGGCCTTGCGGTACTCCGGGTTGGCGTAGGTGGAGGCCCGTTTGCCCGCGGGCACGTTGGACCAGCCCAGCGTCCGGCCGACCAGCTCCTCGTACTCCTTGCTGGAGGCCCAGGAGACGAACTTCCACGCGTTGTCGGTGTTGCGGGACGCCTTCTGCACCCCCCACGCCCAGGTGTAGAGCCAGCCGGAGCTCTTGGTCTTCTCCACCGGCGCCTGGACGTAGCCGATCTTGCCCCGTACGGGGGACTTGGCGCTCTCCAGCGAGCCGGCGGCGGAGGTGGCGTCGTACCACATGGCGGTCTTGCCCTGGGTGAGGTTGTTGAGGCACTCGGCGAAGCCCGACTGGGCCGCGCCGGACTCGCCGTGCTTCCGCACCAGGTCCACGTAGAAGTTCGTGGCCTCGGTGAACTCGGGGGAGGTGAGTCGCGCCTTCCAGTCCTTGGTGAACCAGGTGCCGCCGAAGGTGTTGACCACCGTGGTGAGCGGCGCCATCAGCTCGCCCCAGCCGGGCAGCCCGCGCAGACAGATCCCCCGCATCCCCTTGCGGGCGCCGTCCACCTCGGCCGCGAGTTCGGCGACCTGGCGCCAGGTGGGACGCTTGGGCATGGTGAGGTGTTTCTCGGCGAAGACGTCCTTGCGGTACATCAGGAAGGACGACTCGCCGTAGAAGGGCTCGGCGTACAGCTTGCCGTCGTCGGCGGTCAGCGACTCCCGCATCGAGGGCAGGATGTCCTTCTGGTCGAAGGCCCGGTCGTCGGCGACATGGTCGTCCAGCGGCAGCAGCCAGCCGTTCTTGGCGTAGAAGGGCACCTCGAAGTTGCTGATGGTGGCGACGTCGTACTGCCCGGCCTGGTTGGAGAAGTCCTGGCTGATCTTGTCGCGGACATCGTTCTCGGGCAGCACCGTGAAGTTGACCCGGATGCCCGTTTCCTTGGTGAAGTGCTTGGCGGTGAGCTTCTGCAGATCCATCATCTGCGGGTTGTTGACCATCAGCACGTTGATGGTCTTGCCGCCGGAACCACCGCCCCCCATACCGGCGCACCCGGCGAGGAGCGCCCCCGCGGCCAGGGCCACGACCGGTATCCGGGCAGCACGAAGTGTCAGGGTGGGCATCACGGGTCCAATCGGAGGAACAGTCGGGAAACCGGGGTGGAGCGAGAAGGGAAGAGGGGGCCTCAGACGCGGATGATCTGCGGGCCGAGCAGCGAGTAGCGATTGGCCTCGGTCAGCGGGAGCCCGGTGTCCGTCACGATGGTCTCGAAGTCCGACACATCGGCGAACCGGCAGAAGCTGACAGCCCCGAACTTGTTGTGCACCCCGGAGAACACCTTCCGCCGGGACACCTTGACCACCCGCGCCTTGACCTCGCTGACCGCCGGGTCGGGCGTGGTGAGCCCGTACTGGCGGGATATGCCGTTGGCGCCGATGAACGCCAGGTCTATGACGAAGCCCGAGAGCATATGGGTGGCCCAGTGGTCGACGGTGGCCATGGTGCCGCCGCGGACCCGGCCGCCCAGGAGCAGCACGGTGGTGTTCTCTCGGGTGGCCAGGCCGCCGGCGGCCGCCAGCGAGGCGGTGATCACGGTCAGCGGACGGTCGCGGGGCAGGGCCTCCGCGATCAGCTGGGGGGTGAAGCCCTCGTCGATGAACACCGTCTCGGCGTCGCCGAGCAGCTCGGCGGCGGCCGCGGCGATGCGGGACTTCTCCGGGACGTGCATGGTGGTGCGGAAGGCGAGGGTGGTCTCGAAGCCGGCGCTCTCCACCGGGTAGGCGCCGCCGTGGGTACGCCGCACCAGTCCGTGGTCCTCGAGCACCCGCAGGTCGCGCCGCACGGTCTCCTTGGAGACCCCGAGGTCCGCGGCGAGCTTGCCGACGTCCACGGACCCCGCGCGCCGGGCCGCGTCGAGGATCTCCCGACGGCGTTCCTCCGCGTCCACACCGCACCTCCTGCCTGCTGCTGTCTTGCGTGGCAGTTTTACAAACCCGCAACGGGGAAGCCAGGGCCGGCACCGGGTGGATCGTGCCCGGATGCGCCCGGAGCGGGGGCGTCGTCGTGCCTGGTCGACGGGGCTGCGACGAGGATCGGCGAAGTACGGGGATGACCGAATGCGCGCCCGTCGGGCCCGTTCGTCGCCCGTTTCTGTGAAGAGGGCACGAACGGCGCCCGACCGGGCGCGTTCGGAGTCTCTGGAAGACTGGGGAAAGCCCGTTCGGGCATGTGCTATGGGGTGGGGAGCGCTCCCGAGGCGTCGAGGATGCGGTCGGCGACGTTGACCGAGTCGACCAGGGGGTGGAGGGCGAGGGCGCGCAGCGCCTGGGCGCGGGCGGCGGGGCCGCGGCTGGTCGCCGCCGCGATCGTGGCGCGCTCCACGGCCTTGAGCGAGAGCATCAGCCCGAGCTGGTCCGGCGCCACCGCCCCGGCGGCCAGTGGCCGGGCGCCGCCGGCGTCGACCAGGCAGGGCACCTCCACCACGGCGTCCGCGTCCAGTCCGGGGACCGCGGTGCGGTTGCGGACGTTGAGGATCAGCGTGGCGCGCTCGTCGCGGGCGATGGCGCGCATGATGGCCAGCGCGATCCGGTCGTAGCCGCCGCCGTCCAGGTCGCAGGAGTCGCGCTGCCAGCCGCCGCTGGCCTCCCGGCTCTCGGCCATGTACGTGGCCTCGCGCTCCAGGCGGGTCCGCTCCCACAGCTCCAGCGCCCCGGTCCCGCCGGACCGCCCCGCCGCCGCGGCCCGCTCGTAGAAGCCGGCCTGCTGGTCGCGGAGGAACTCGCCGCGGGTGGCGGGGGCGCTGCGGATGGAGGTCACCGCTTCCCGGTTGAAGTAGTAGTAGTGCAGATACTCGTTGGGCAGGGCGCCCAGCGCCCGCAGCCACCGCGCCCCGAAGAGCTTGCCCTCCTCGAAGGACTCCAGGGCCGTGGCGTCGTCCAGCAGCTCGGGCAGCCGGTCCCGTCCGTCCACGATCACCCCGCGCAGCCAGCCGAGGTGGTTGAGGCCCACGTAGTCGTAAGCGGCCCGGCCCGGGTCGGCACCCAGCGCCCGCGCGGCGCGGCGGCACAGCCCGACCGGGGAGTCGCAGATGCCGATCACCCGGTCGCCGAGCACCCGCTGCATGGCCTCGGTGACCATCCCGGCCGGGTTGGTGAAGTTGATGACCCAGGCGTCGGGGGCCACGGCGGCGATCCGCTCGGCGATCTCCAGGGCCACCGGCAGGGTGCGCAGCCCGTACAGCACCCCGCCCGCGCCGACGGTCTCCTGGCCGAGGACGCCCTCGGCCAGCGGTACGCGCTCGTCGCGGGCCCGGCCCGCCAGGCCGCCGACGCGGATGGCGGAGAAGACGAAGTCGGCGCCGCGCAGCGCCTCGTCGAGGTCGGTGGTGGCCCGCACGGCGGGGGCGGTGGGGCGCCCCGCGGCCTGCTCGGCCAGCACCGCGCCGATCGCGTCCAGCCGGCCGCGGTCGGTGTCGAACAGGACCAGCTCGGTGCAGCGCCCGGCGTCGTCCCCGGTGTCCTCCAGCAGGGCCCGGTACACCAGCGGCATACGGAATCCGCCGCCGCCCAGCACAGTCAGCCTCATACGGTCACTACCTCCACACCGGCCTCGCGGAACACCTCGAGGGTCGCCGGGTCTGATGTCTTGTTGGTGATCAGGGTGTCGATCTGCTGCGGCCCGCAGATCCGGGCCAGCCCGGTGTCGCCGGGGAACTTCCGGGCGGTGACCAGCAGCACCACCTCGCGGGTCGAGGCGAGCATGGCGCGCTTGACCGGCACCTCCACATGCGTGCTGTCCAGCACGCTCCCGTCGGGCAGCACCCCGCTGGCGCCGAGGAAGAGCCGGCCGACGTGCAGCTGGCGGATGTTGGACTCGGTGAGGAAGCCGACCATGGACCGGTAGTTGCTGCGCACCTGCCCGCCCAGCAGGATCAAGGTCACCTCGGGGTCGTCGCGCAGCTCCTCGTAGACGGCGAGATTGCTGGTGACGACGGTGACCGGGCGGCCCCGCAGCAGCTTGGCGAGCTGGAGCGTGGTGGTGCCGATGTCCAGCAGCACCACGTCCCCGTCGGCGACCAGCCGGGCGGCCCGGCGGGCGACGGCCGTCTTGTCGGCGAGGTCGTCCACCTCCACCTCGCTGAAGGGCCGCTCGTCGTCCGGGCGCGAGGTGGCCACCGCGCCCCCGTAGACCCGGGTGAGCCGGCCGGCGCGGCCCAGCTCGGTCAGGTCCCGGCGGGCGGTGGCCTCGCTGACCCCGAGCCTCTTGGCGATCTCCCCGATGGGCAGCACGCCCTCCTCGCCGAGGATGCTCAGCAGCTTCTCGTGCCGGGTCTCTCGCAACATGGCGGCAAACCTACTCCACGTGAGCGGGTTTGCGCGAGTGTGACCGACCTCTTGCAATCGGCGCCCGGGCCATGCAAGGTTTCGCTCACGCAGATCGACCTGAACAGATCGACATGAACAGCACGAAGCACAGGAAGGGCGCGCCGGTGAGCACTGCCGGAACCGCAGATTCCATAGACCCGCTGGCCGCCCTGCGAGCCCCCGGAGACCCCCAGCACGACGTCTATCTCACCGGCACGGTGTTCCTCGACATCATCTTCACCGGCCTCGACCACGCCCCCGTGCGCGGCACCGAGACCTGGGCCCGCGGCATGGGCTCGAGCCCCGGCGGCATCGCCAACATGGCCACCGCCCTCGCCCGCCTGGGCCTCCACACCACCCTCGCCGCGGCCTTCGGCGCCGACGTGTACGGCGACTACTGCTGGGAGTCCCTGGCCACCGGCGAGGGCGTCGACCTCAGCCACTCCCGGCGCCTGCCCGGCTGGCACTCACCGGTCACCGTCTCCATGGCCTACGACGGCGAGCGCACCATGGTGACCCACGAGCACCCGGCCCCGCCGCCCGCCGGCCCCGCCGCCCCGCCGCCCGCCCGCGCCTGCGTGGCCTCCTTCGAGCCGGGCCGGCAGGACGACTGGGTGCGCCGGGCCCACACGCAGGGCAGCCACGTCTTCGCCGACGTCGGCTGGGACGACTCCGGCCGCTGGGACCTCGCCGCGCTGCCCGACCTCGCCCACGCCCACGCCTTCCTGCCCAACGCGGCCGAGGCCCAGCGCTACACCCGCACCGACACCCCCGAGCAGGCCGTGCGCGCGCTGGCCGACCTGGTGCCCATCGCGGTGGTCACCAAGGGCGCCGAGGGCGCCGTGGCCATCGACTCGCTCACCGGGGAGAGCGCCGAGGTGCCCGGGCTGCACGTGGCCGCCCTCGACCCGACCGGAGCCGGGGACGTCTTCGTCGCGGGCTTCATGACCGGCACCCTCGCGGGCTGGCCGCTCGCCGACCGGCTGGCCTTCGCCAACCTCACCGCCGCCCTCTCGGTCCAGCACTTCGGCGGCTCGCTGGCCGCCCCCGGCTGGGCGGAGGTGGCGGCCTGGTGGGCGCTGACCGCGCGACAGGCCGAGGACGGCGCGGACTGCGGCGAACTCGTACGCCGCTACCGGTTCCTGGACGAGCTGATTCCGGCCGGGGTGCGCGAGTGGCCGCGCCTGCGGGCGCTGCCCACCATCGGCTTCCGGGGCGTGTGACGATGCCCGCGAGTCCACCGATACGCCTGAAGGAGACCTTGATGGGACGTCCCCGTACCGGCTCGCGCGGCATACGCCGCCGAGCCGTGCCCGCCCTGCTCGCCGCCGGGCTCGCCCTGCTGGCCACGGCCTGTGTGCCCGGCACCGACGGCTCGATGGCCTACGGCCCCGGCGGCGGCCCCGCCACCGCCGTACCGGACCCGGCCAAGGCGGGGAAGGTCACCCTCACGGTCTGGGACCAGGAGATCCGGGGCGGCACCAACGGGGAACTGGAGCAGCTCAACAAGGAGTTCCACCGCAAGTACCCCAATGTGACCATCAAGCGGGTGGCGCGCAGCTTCAACGACCTCAAGACCACCCTGAAGCTCGCCGTCTCCGGCAACAACCCGCCCGATGTCATCCAGGCCAACCAGGGCTACCCGGACATGGTGTCCTTCGTCCGGGCCGGGCTGCTCGCCCCGCTCGACGACTACGCCGGCATCTACGCCTGGAACACCCGCTACCCCAACACCCTGCTCAACCTCAACCGGGTCTCCGCCGACGGCACCGACTTCGGCACCGGCCGGCTGTACGGCATATCCCAGACCGGTGAGTACATCGGCCTCTACTACAACAAGGACGTGCTGGCGAAGGCCGGGGTCCAGCCGCCCAGGACCTGGGGCGAGTTCACCGAGAGCCTCGCCCGCCTCAAGGACCGCGGCCAGCAGCCCATCCAGTTCGGAAACCTCGACAAGTACCCGGCCATCCACACCTTCGGCGTGCTGCAGGACCAGCTCGCCGGCGCCGAGGCCCGCGACACCGTCCTCGGCCGCGGCCCGGGCTTCGACACCGCCGCCACCAAGGACGCGGCGGCCACCCTCGCCGACTGGACCAAGCGCGGCTACCTCCCCAAGGGCGCCAACGGACTCGGCTACGACGACGCCGCCAAGAAGTTCTCCTCCGGCGACGGCGGCTATCTGCTGACCGGCACCTGGCAGCTGGCCGACCTGAAGAAGGCCATGGGCGACAAGCTCGGCATGATGACGCCACCCCCGGCCTCGGCCGGCGCCGCCCCCGTCACCACCGGCGGCCAGGGCCTCGCCTGGTCCATCACCTCCCGCTCCAAGCACCCCGAAGTCGCCGCCGCCTACCTCGACTTCATCACCGACGAACACGCCGCCGACGTCATGACCGCCCACGGCGTGCTGCCCGCGGTGCCCGGAGCGGCCGCCGAGCGGGTCAAGCCGGACACCGTGGACGGCCAGATGATCGCCGGATGGAAGCGGCTGAGCGCCGCCGACGGGCTGGTCCCCTACCTCGACTACTCCACCCCCACCTTCTTCGACACCATCACCGCCGGGCTCCAGGGCGTCATCAGCGGCAAGACCTCGCCCGAGGCGTTCGCCGCCACCCTGCAGAAGGACTACGGCGCCTTCATGAGGAAACAGCGCGAGCGCCACGCGGCGGCCACCCCCTCCCCGGCGGAGCCCCGATGAAGCGCCTCCTGAACACCGCGGGAGGGCGCCGGCGGGCGCCGGGCGAGCCGCGCGCCATCGGCTACCTCTACATCCTGCCCGCCCTCCTGCTGTACGCCGCCTTCCTGCTGTACCCCTTCGGGCAGGCGGTCTGGCTGTCGTTCGTGCACTGGGACGGCCTGACCGTCGCCACCTCCGCGGGCTTCGACAACTACCGCGACCTGTTCACCGACCCCGCGCTGCGCGCCCCCTTCGCCCACGCGCTGCTGCTCCTCGTCTTCTACTCGGCCCTGCCGGTGGCCATCGGCCTGCTGCTGGCCGCCGCGCTGTCCCGCGCCCGGGTCCGCGGCATGACCTTCTTCCGCACGGTCCTCTTCCTGCCGCAGGTCCTCGCGCTGGTCGTGGTCGGCGTCGCCTGGCGCTCGATCCTCGCCCCGGACGGGCTGCTCAACGACGTGCTCCGCGCGGTCGGCCTCGGCTCGCTCGCCCGCCCCTGGCTCGGCGACTACGACTGGGCCCTGCCCGCCGTCGGCGTGGTCGGCACCTGGGTCGGCACCGGGCTGTGCATGGTCCTCTTCCTGGCGGGCGCCCAGCGCATCCCGCGCGAGCTGTACGAGGCCGCCCGGATGGACGGCGCCGGGCCGGTGCGGGAGTTCTTCTCCGTCACCCTGCCCGGACTGCGGCCGCAGATCGCCGTCGCGCTGACCCTCACCATCGTGGCGGGGCTGCGCAACTTCGACCTCATCTACATCACCACCAGCGGCGGCCCCGGAAACACCACGTCCGTGCCCGCCTACGAGGTCTATCACCGGGCCTTCGAGACCAACCAGGTCGGCTCGGCGGCCGCCGTGGGGGTGGCCCTCACCGTCCTGATCTTCGTCCTGACCGTCACGGTCTCCCGGCTCGTGGAAGGGCGGCGGTCATGACCACACGCCTCGAACGCACTGTCACCTACGGCATCCTCGCCCTCTTCTCCGTCATCGCGCTCACCCCGGTCATCGGCATCCTCTCCACCGCCTTCGGCTCGCAGAACTCCCTGCACACCGGCTTCTCGCTGCCCGAGGGCGGACTCCACTGGAGCAACTTCGCCGACGCCTGGAACCGCGGCCACTTCGGCACCTACCTCGGCAACTCGGTCCTGGTGACCGCGGCCGTGGTGGCGGCCACCACCGTGCTGGCCGTCCTGGCCGCGTACGCCTTCGGGGTGATGCGCTTCCCCGGCTCCACGGTGCTGTTCTACCTGTTCGTGATCGGCCTGACGCTGCCCCAGGAGGCGCTGGTCGTACCGCTCTACTTCGACCTGCGGTACGCCGAGCTCACCGACACCTACTGGGCGCTGATCCTGCCGCAGACCGCGCAGTCCCTCGCCTTCGGCGTCTTCTGGATGCGGACCTACTTCCGGGGCAGCGCCCGGGCGGTGATCGAGGCGGCCCGGATCGACGGCGCGAACAGCTGGACCACGCTGTGGCGGGTCCTGGTCCCCATGGGCCGCCCGGCCATCTCCACCATGGTCGTCATCACCTTCATGTGGACCTGGAACGAGTTCCTGATGGCGCTGGTCATGGTCAGCGGCGAGGCGCACCGCACGGTCCCGCTGGGACTCGCCTTCTTCCAGGGGCAGCACAGCTCCGACGCGGCGCTGCTCGCGGCGGCCTCGGTGCTCATCGCGCTCCCGGTGGTCGTGGTCTATGTGGCCCTCCAGCGCCGCTTCATCGAGGGCATGCTCGGCGGCGCGGTCAAGGAGTAGGGGTGGCGCGGAGGGTCACAGGGAGGGCGTGCGGCTGACCCGGCGGCCGAGCCGGTCCACGGCCCGGGCGAAGACCACCGCGTCGCGTACGGCCGCGCCGCCCGGGTCGTTGTTGAAGTACGCGTAGACCTCGGCGCCCTCCGGCCACGCGTCGGCCACCCGGCGCGCCCAGGCGGCCAGCGCCTGGCGGCCGTAGCGCGGCGCGGGGCGGGCCAGCCCGTGGTGGAAGCGCACATAGCCCCACCCGGCCGTGCGCCACAGCGGGGTCACCGGCCGGGAGCCGGCGTCCGCCCAGCACAGCGCCGCCCCGCGCCGCTCCAGCACCTTCCGGACCCCGTCGGTCCACCACGAGTCGTGGCGGGGCTCCACGGCCACCCGCGTCCCGGAGGGGAAGCAGCCCAGGGCGGCGTCCAGCAGCCCGCTGTCGGCGCGCAGGGTGGGCGGCAGCTGCAGCAGCACCGGGCCCAGCCGGTCCCCGAGGCCCTCGGCGTGCGACATCAGCCGCCCGACCGGCTCCTCGGGGTCGCGCAGCCGCTTGATGTGGGTGAGGAAGCGGCTGGCCTTGAGGGCCATCACGAACCCGTCGGGGGTGCGGTCCCGCCAGGCGGCGAACTGCTCGCGGCTGGGCAGCCGGTAGAAGGCGTTGTTGGACTCGACCGTGGCGAAGCCCCGGGCGTACTCCTCCAGCCACAGCCGCTGCGGGCAGCCGGCCGGATACAGGACCTCGCGCCAGTCCTTGTACTGCCACCCCGAGGTGCCGACCAGGACGGTCATGCTTCGCCCGGGTGCCAGGGCGGCCACTGGCCGGGCCGGTCGACCCAGTGGACCTGCCCGGGGTCGTCCAGGTCGATGTCCGGGAACAGCCGGCGCACCCGCGGCTCGAACTCCTCCCGCTCCATCGGCTCCCAGCCCAGCCCCCGCAGCCAGACCCGCCGGTATCTGCTGTCCGCGTCGTACGAGTCCACGAAGACGAGATGGCCGGACTCGCTCGGATCCGTGGCGTTCTCCATGGCTCCAGGGTGGGCCGCCCCGGCCCGCTCGCGCGCGCCGGCGGGGCCGACCGGGTCCCCGCCGGTTTGCGGACCGGCGCATTCTCGGATTGATTCGTAAGGGGGCCGGGCGAGGCGACGGGCGGCCGGCTCTTCGGTCCGGTCTCCTGCGCTGGGGGTGATCATGATCTTCGTCGACCGCGCGGACGCCGGGCGGCGCCTGGCCGCACGGCTGCGGCCGCTGGCCGACGAGGACCCGGTGGTGCTCGGGCTGCCGCGCGGCGGGGTGCCGGTGGGCTTCGAGGTCGCGCGGGAGCTCGAGGCCCCCCTGGACGTGATCATCGTGCGCAAGCTCGGCGTCCCCTTCCACCGCGAGCTGGGCTTCGGCGCCATCGGCGAGGGCGGGGTGCGCGTGGTGCACGACGCGATCGTGCGGATGAGCCGGGCGCGCGAGGAGGAGCTCGCGGAGGTGGAGCGGGACGAGCAGGAGGAGCTGACCCGGCAGGCGCGGCGGTTCCGGCGCGGCCGGCCGCGGGTCGCGGTCGGCGGCCGGACGGTGATCGTCGTGGACGACGGGATCGCCACCGGCGCCACGGCCCGGGCCGCCTGCCGGGTCGCCCGGGCCCAGGGAGCCGCCCGGGTGGTCCTCGCCGTCCCGGTCGCGCCGCCGGACGCCGCCGAGGCGCTGCGGCAGGACGCGGACGACGTGGTGTGCCTGTCCACCCCGGCGGAGTTCTCGGCGGTCGGCGAGTGGTACGAGGACTTCTCCCAGACCAGCGACGCGGAGGTCGTCGCCCTGCTGTCCCGGTCGCCCGGAATGCCAGGTGAGGCGCATCCTGGTAAGTGACGCAGGAGGTGATGACCGCGATGGAGACGATCGTGGGATGCGACATCGAGATGGAATTCCGTGAGCTCGGCCCGCTGACCGAAGCGGTCGTCCGGCTGAGGATGCACGACGGGACCGAGATGCTGGCTCAGGGCCGGGCGAACCGGAACCCCGACGACCCGGCACAGCCGCGGGTCGGCGAGGAGATCGCGGCGGCGCGGGCGCTGAACAACCTCGCTCACCGGCTGATCTCGAAGGCGGGCGGCGACATCGAGGAGGTCACGCACGCGAAGGCACATCTGGTGATGTAGGGCGGGCCTGCCGCGGCCATCCAGCCGCGGCAGAGCACCGTTCCGTTCGTACGCGACGCTCCTCGGAGACGCCCCTCGGAGGGTCCCTCGAACACCCTCAGATCTGGACGCCCTTGGACCGCAGATAGGCGAGCGGGTTGACGTCCGAGCCGTAGTCGGGGCCGGTGCGCACCTCGAAGTGGACGTGCGGGCCGGTCACGTTGCCGGTCGCCCCGGATCTGCCGATCTGCCGGCCGCCGCTCACCTTCTGACCGACGTGGACGGACAGCGAGGACAGGTGCGCGTACTGGGTGTACATGCCGTCGGGGTGGCGGAGCACCACCTGGTAGCCGTACGCGCCACCCCAGCCCGCGGCCACCACCTCCGCCGAGCCCACCGCCCGCACCTGGGTGCCGGTGGCCACGGGGAAGTCCACGCCGGTGTGGTGGCCGCTTGACCAGTGGCTGCCCGGGACGCCCCAGGCGGTGCCGATGGCATGGCCGGCGACCGGCGTGGTGAAGGACGACGAGGAGTGCGCCGACGAGCCCGACTGCCCGGCCCGCTCGCGCGCCTTCCGCGCCTGCTCCGCCCGCTGCTGAGCCGCCTGCTCGGCCCGCTGCTCGGCCCGCTCCGCCTGCTTGGCCCGCTGCGCGGCCTGCTCGGTCTGTTCGGCCCGGTCCGGCTGCCCGGCCCGCGGCCGGGTCTGGTGGGCCTGCCCGGCCGGGGCCCGGCTCGCGTCGAGCGTGAGCTTCTGGCCGGGGTAGATCAGGTCCGGGTCGCCGCCGATGACCCGGCGGTTGGCGTCGTAGAGCCGCTGCCAGCCGCCGTCCACGTCCCGCGCGTCGGCGATCCGGGACAGCGTGTCGCCGCTCACCACGGTGTACGAGGAGCCGGAGCGTCCCGCGGCGGCCGCGCCCCGGTCGGCGGCCCCGGTGCCGGTCTTGGGGGCGGCCTTCGGTGCGGCGGTGGCCTTCGGGGCGGCCTTCGGGGTGGTCCTGGGCGCGGCCTTGGAGGCCGCGGTGCCGGGGGAGACGTCCGCGGGCTGACCGCCGCGGGTCAGACCCGCCTTGACCGAGCAGACCGGCCAGGCGCCGGGGCCCTGGGCGTCGAGCACCTTCTCGGCGACGGCTATCTGCTGGGCCTTGGTGGCCAGATCGGCCCGCGCCGCGTAGGCCGTCCCGCCGAACGCCTCCCAGGTGGACTGGGAGAACTGCAGGCCGCCGTAGTAGCCGTTCCCCGTGTTGATGCTCCAGTTGTCGGTGGACTCGCACTCCGCCACCTTGTCCCAGGTGTCGACGGAGGCGGCGTTCGCCTGGCCGACGCCTATGAGGGGCAGCGCGACGCCGGCGCCGCCCGCGGTGAACGCGAGGGAGGCGCGGGAGACGCGGCGGGGCCGGGGCCTGCGGTGACGTCCGCGTGCAGCCATTGAGCTCATCCTCTCCTGACGCCTGCGAGGTGAGCTGTCGGGTTCGGGCGGGAGTTGCCCGGCCGCGCCTTGCTCGGTGCCCTGCCC